>NZ_LKDW01000024.1 GCF_001401805.1 Pseudoalteromonas sp. P1-25 | reverse complement strand
AAAAGCTAAAAGCTAAAAGCTAAAAGCTAAAAGCTAAAAGCTAAAAGCTAAAAGCTAAAAGCTAAAAGCTAAAAGCTAAAAGCTAAAAGTGCTCACATAGTAAACACTTTCGCCCTATGCTTTAATATTAAAAACAAGGGAGGGCGTTATGCGTAAAAATCGATTTTTATTTAATAAACACGTTGTGGCAATGGCTACGCTAGGGGCTTTAGCTGCCCCGCTGCCTGTATTGAGTAATGAGCCAGGGGTATTAGTTGAGCAGCTTTGTGCCAGTTGCCATAGTTTAAATAACCTAGAGCGCAGTGCGGGTTATAGCCAAGCGGATTGGCAAACACTCACAAGTTATATGATTGATACAGGGGAAGGCACGGCCCTTAGTAAAGATATAAGCACGTATTTGGCAAAGCATTACCCTGTTAACACTAAGCGCGAGTCAACGGTGGTTAAAGGCGATTTAAAACTTAGCTTTAAATACTGGCAAGTGCCTACGCTTGGGCAGCGCGCTCGCGATCCTGTGCAAGGTGAAAACGGGCTTATTTGGTGGGTTGGCCAGTGGGGCAATATTTTAGGCAGGTTAAACCCTAAAACCGGTGAAATGAAAGAGTACACTTTGCCAAGTGGTACGTATGCGCACAGTGTGTCGCTTGATAAAAATCAAACCCCTTGGTTTTTAGGCAATAAAAATGGCACGGTTGGGTATTTAGATTTAACGACCGAAAAATTTAAAGTGTATAAAATGCCTGATAAAAACGCCCGAGACCCGCATACTGGCGTGTTTGATAACGCAGGTATTTTTTGGTTTACCCTGCAGCACAGCAACATGGTTGGCAAGTTAGACCCAAAAAGTGGCGATATTAAACTGGCTACTTTACCCACTAAAGGCTCACGGCCCTATGGTATAAAGCTTGATTCAAACGGGACGCCGTGGGTGTCGTGTAATGGCAGTAACTGTCTGGTTAGAGTTGATAAAAACACCATGGAGCTTAGCGAAATAAAACTCCCAGGTGCTAAAACACATACTAGGCGCCTTGCTATTACGCCTGATGATATGGTGTTTTATGTAAACTCTGGTATGGGTAAACTTGGCCGCTATAACCCCAAAAACGGTAAAATAACGCAGTGGGATAACCCCAGCGGCGCAAACAGCCACCCGTATGCCATTGAGTATGCCGATAATGCTATTTGGTTTAATGAATCGGCTAAACGCCCCGAAACACTAGTTAGGTTTGATTTAAAAACTCAAACCATGCAAAGCTGGCAAATTCCCAGTAAAGAAGGGGTTTACTCTGGCTTAATTAGGCATATGCGTATGGGCAATAACGGCTTAATTATTCATCAAACGGCTACTAATCAATTAGCCGAAATTACGTGGTCTCAGTAATTGAGTTTATTAACACGTTATAGAGAGCTGCTAAGCGTTAATACCCTTATGTATGAGGTAGGAGTTTTTTACAACAGTTAGCAATATTTACGTTATTTACAAGAGTGTGCGAATGGGGTTTGACTTAAGTTATTGATTTTTATCTATTGTTTTGGTGGCTTAAGTTTTGCTTAGTAATAGCTGTATTATTTTAAATAAATAAAGGAGTTATTATGAGCAAGGTTATTACTGGGTTATTTGAAAGTGCATCGCAAGCAACACTGGCTATTTATAGGTTAGAAGCATTAGGTATTAATGAAGCTGATATAAGCATTGTAGCCAACGACTCATACGCAAAGGAAGATTTTGCTTTAGATGAGGGAACTAAAGCGGCTGAGGGCGGCATTGTAGGAGCTGCCTCAGGTGGTATTATTGCCGCTCTTGTAGGCGGGTTTACTGCTGTAGGTACCGTGGCAACAGGTGGAGCAGGCTTGCTCGTAGCTGGTCCATTAGTGGCTGCTTTTGCAGCGGGCGGCGCTGGTGCTGCTGTAGGTGGCACGTTAGGTGCTGCTATTGGTGCATTTATCCCTGAGCACGAAATTAAATATTATGAAGATGCGATTGAAAAGGGCTCTATTTTAATCGGCGTTAAGTACGATAGCGATAACAAAAACGCAATTGAAGAAATTCTTAACAATGCAGGGGCAAGCAACGTCTCTACTGCATAATGGTTAAAGGAATTGCCAGAAAGGTGAAACGTAGTTTCACCTTTTTTTATTCATTTTTAAATGTCTTTAGACACACTTTATTTATAGCGTTAAAAAACCCCTATAAGGGGCTTTAGAAAAGTTACACTTATTAGGTGGGTTATTTGTGCTTTCGTTTATCTAGCGCGTAATTTACGGCCATTCTTGCTAAGCCTGCACCCACGCCCGACACCACAGCCCATGTAACGGCTTCTTTAAGATCAGTTTTTTCACTCGGCTTGTCTTTTGGGGCTGGCTCATTGGTTACTTTTTCCCACGACTTTTGTAAACTTTTTCTGGTCAACATGCCAGCTGATGCAGCGGCTAGGCCTATACCTAGTGTTTTAATTAGTTGCTTGTTACTCATAATTCCCTCCATTGTTTAATAACGATAGGGTCATCTATAACCCGTTTAATGACACTAGTATGTGGAGCAATTAGCATACCGACAGCGCAATGGGCGTGGCGAGCATGGTTTATTTTAGTTTGTGTATGAGGGGGTAATTTGATTAAACGCGCTGTGCTACTGGCTTAGCGTAAAGTTAACTAATTAGCTTCTTAGCGGTTAAGTTGTTTTTTAAGCCACCGCAAAGGTATTTAGGAAAGCGTGGGTTGCCTGCTAGGCCTGTAAAGTTGTCATTTTATTTGTAAATATGCATCAGTTTTTGTACAGCGTTTTGGCAAAATTGCGCAGTATGATTAAAAGTGGCGAGTTGATAATTTCCCATAGCTGATTATTTTATTATGATTCAGCGAGTTAAGTATTATGTAGGTAAATTATGCATCCATAGCGAGCTTGGTATAAAGATTGAACCTAACAGCTAAGCAATCACGGTAATTTATAAACCTGATACTTTACGAGGAGATTACAATGAATAGTTTACTGTTTAATTCATCTGGTAGTAAAAGCGTAACACGAATTTTTAAACCCGCTTGCGCCATATTTTTTACCGCTGCAATGCTACAAAATAGCGCATTGGCGAATGTAGATGTTGATATGCATGCAGTAAGTAAGTCGGGGCAAGGTGAGCTACTTGGCACCGTTACATTGACAGAAAATGAGCATGGGGTGGTATTTACCCCTGCGCTTAAGGGGTTAACGCCTGGGCAGCATGGCTTTCATGTTCATCAATATGCTAGCTGCGAGCCAAAGCAAAAAGACGGTAAAGTTGTACCTGCCGGTGCTGCTGGTGGGCACTTTGATCCTAACAGTACTAAACACCACGATGAACCGTGGAGTAATGGCCACTTAGGCGATTTACCTGCGTTATATGTAAATAAGGATGGCGAAGCTACATCGCCTGTTTTAGCCCCAAGGCTCAAGCTTGAGCAGCTTAAACAACACGCAGTGATGATCCACAAAGGGGGCGACAATTATGCCGACGAACCCAAGAAACTGGGTGGCGGCGGTAAACGTGTTGCGTGCGGCGTAATTAAGTAATACGGAGGTTATTATGCCTTATCAAAATACAAATGAGTTACCGGAGTCGGTAAAAAGTAATTTACCTAAACACGCCCAAGAGATATACCAAGAGGCGTTTAATAGCGCGTGGGATACCTATAAGGACCCAAGCGATAGAAAAAACGATGACGATCGCGAAACCACAGCGCATAAAGTGGCGTGGTCTGCTGTTAAAAATAGCTACAGTAAAAATGATAATGGAAACTGGGTTAAGGCGAGTAATTAGTTACTTGTAAAAGTAAAAAACCAACGTTTAAAAAGCCGCTACAACTTTTGTAGCGGCTTTTTTATAGCGTAATTGGGCTACTCGCTTTTGTGCTTACGGCGTTTATAAAAGGCAAAACCACCTACTACACACGCTAATATAAACGCCATAATAATAGTAAATGCCCACGGCCCAAAATTAGCAATGGCAGGAAGTGCGAGCGCAGTAACAATACCGCCGCCAACCACAGGCTCATAAAGCGGTTGTTTGTAACTAAAGGGGCGAATATGCTCACTAGGGTTCGAGGTAGCCTGTTTTAGCATTAACAGTCCAACCGCCGTGGTGCCCATAGATTGCCCAAGCTCGCCAATCCCTCTCACTTTCCAATCTTTAGGGAAAAACCACCCACCAAAGAAAAAGTAAATAGCTGCGCTATAAGCAACCCCCACCGCACCTAAAATTAAAATACTTTGCCAATATTTAGCAAGCACCGATAAGTTAAGTGCCCCCAGTGCGGCAATTATCAGTAAATCGAGGGAGAGGTTAGAAAGCAGGTTTATTTGATAGTGACTAATTAAGTTACCCATGCCTGATTTATTAAGCGCTATTTGCACCACTAAACCCACCATCATGGCAATGGGGAATAAAGGCATGTACTCAAGTATTTTTACAGATGAATCGGCAAAAAGCCTTTTTTCGGCTACTTGTAAGCCGCTAAGTAAAAGCCAAGCAACAATAACAACAGTGCCTAAAATAGCAAAGTGCAGACCAAACGGGCGGTCTTTTACTTCTACTTTTTCGTCGTGGCTAATTTCAAGCTCTTGGTCGCCATCATCGGTGCGATTAGACATAATAGTCCCTAACACGATGGCGCTTATAAGGCCTATTGTTGCTATACCTAGCCCCAAGTCCATACCTTTTGCAAAATCGATACTCTCAAAAGTGGATTGCAGGCCAGCTACGGTGCCATGTCCGCCTTGAAACCCCACAGCAATAAGCGCACCGGCAATTTCGTTGGTATCAAATAAAGGGGCTAGTATTAATAATGCTGTTATCATTCCGACCACATATTGGCCTATGGCAATGCTGTAGCCAAAGCTTAAATTGGGTAGGCTTTGATTTAGCGATTGCTTAATTGTAGGTATTTTTTTACCTAAAAATAAACCTGCAAACACCACCACAATTAAATACCCAGGTAACTCCTTCCATATATTTGTGACCTTTTCATCTATCCATAAATTAGTCCCTTGGAGTGACAAATTAATATGCTCACCGAGTAATTGTGGCCCTAATAAAAGAGCCAACACGCCGGCAATTAACGAGGAGGGCACAATTAATCCCCTTAAAAATGTGTACTTAATTAAATTACCTAGCGTTAAAAAAAAGGCTAGTAATAGTAACGACTTAAAAAATATAGCTATATCCATAACTGATTTAACCTGTGTTTTATGCTCCTTTAAACTGCCCGCTAATAAAAAGAGCTATACATGTTTGAGTGCTAAATACGCTAGGTAGCAATATATATTCCAGCAACTTTTAAATTTTAAGTGATTGATAATTCTATTTTAAATATTTTATGCTGAATTGAGTGCGACGGCTTTACAGAGTTTTTGTATGATTTTCAAACTAAAGTGTTAGGTAAATAAACAGGGGATGCGCTAAACACTCGTGTGAGTTTCACTTAAATGTGCGTTACTATTTGGCTAAATTAAGTTTGTTTTAGCCCATTGGGATAGCGTTGAATTATTTAGCTCACCTTTATTTTGCACAACCTACAGCCGATTCGCACTTTGGCAATTTATTAGGTGACTTTGGCGGCCGCAGGTATGCACAGCACCTGCCAAGTAGCGTTATACACGCACTAGAAAATCACTACTTAGTTGATAAGTTTACCGACTCACACTATTTAGTAAAATCCGCTAAACAGTACTTTTCGCCCGAGCGAAAACGCTTTGCAGGCGTAGCGATTGACGTGCTGTTTGATCATTTTTTAATTAGGCATTGGCAACACTTTAACAAACTCCCTTTAAATGATTTTAAACACAGCAGCTACGCACTTTTAAATGATCGCATAGCGGTTATGCCACCGCGCATGCAGCATGTTGTAACCAGCATGATTACAAACGATTGGTTTAAAGAGTACGAAACGATAGAAGGGGTAGGGCTTGCGCTCGATAACATAGCCAAACGTATTCGTTTTACTAATAACTTTGCTGGTACTGCTGATGATATAACGCAAAACTACCATGAGTTAGAAACAGTATTTTTAGCGTTTTTTCCTGAGCTGATTGAGCATGTAAAAGAGAGCGGGCTTGAAAAAATATATTAAAAAAGGCCCAACGACACTAGGTTGTTCGGCCTTTTAAGTTTAATTTTTATAGCTATTTTAGTTACTTTTTCTTTTCACTCGGCGCTGGTTGGCCATAATTAGGTGAGCGAGGTCCGTATAATAAGCCGTTGTAAGCATCTGAAGAAAGTAAGCGGCTTGAAGTAATAGCGGCTATTTCAAATCCCTTATCAGTCACAGTTTCTGCTATTTGATTAATAGCTGCCACAACAAGCATACCGACTAGCCCACCGCCGCTATTATTTTGCTGCTCTGCCGAAGATGCTCTAGCTTTGCCTTGCCATAATTGCTCGCCACTTCGTAAATCAACTAATGAAGCTGATACAGTTACAGCGGTTTCGCTAGAAATTACAACATAGCTAGTACCATATTCTTCAATGGTAATATAAAGGGCAGTGTCAGCACCAAAAATATCATGTAGTTTTTTTACAGGTACTTGGTGTACATCACTTGCGACCGTAAGGCCATTGCCCTTGAAGGTTTGTTCAACTAGTGCTACCGGAAAAACGTAAAAACCAGACTCAGCAATAGGGGCTACCATTTGTGTCATAACACTGTAAGGCGCTATAACTTCAGGTGTATTATTTAATGGCGGTAAAATAATTACTGAATGCGGATCTGCTTGTTTAAATGCTGTGTAGTCGTGTGCTGGTGGAGCCGACACACACCCAGTAAGTAGTGCTAATAACGCTATTGTTGTAAGTGTTTTAAAGTTGAACATATTAAGCACCTTTCGCCGATTTTAGAAGGAAATCTATATATTGAACAGACTCAGGGAAAAGTGTTTTTTCTGTTTCAAAGTGAGTTGTACCTAAAGTGGGGTTGCCTGTTTCGAAATAAAGCATGCCCAAGTGAGCATGTAGGCCAGGCGCAACAGGTTTGTTTTTACCAGCGGCTTCGCTGATGATTTGTTCAAGCATGCTAATTTGTTCTTCAGCTGACACTTCATCTGCTTTTAAGTAGGCATAAACTGCAGTGCTATAATCGCCATAGTAATAAATTGGCTCTTTAGTCGAATTACAGCCTGTTAGAGCTGCACAAACCATAATTAGAGATAACAGTTTTTTCATTATTTATCACCCCATTGGCCTGATTCTAAACCAGTAACAAGCTTATTAACGACTTCACGAATCGCTAAATCGAGCACTTTTCCATTTAAAGTTGCATCGTATGAAGCTGTACTACCAAAGCCAATAACTTCGCGTTCCGATAAGCTGTATTCGCCAGCGCCCTGAACAGAGTAAATTACTTCTGAAGTTGTTACATCAACAACATTTAAGGTTACTTTTGCATAGGCAATTTGCGATTTACCTTTGCCTAATAAACCAAATAGTTGGCGATCGCCAATGGCTTTTCGACCGAACTCTGTTACATCGCCTGTTACTACAAACTTTGCACCACTAAGAACTTGTTTTGTACCTGTTAACTTTGCTTCTTCTGCAAGGGCAGCCATGTTGTCGCGATCTAAAACGCTAAAGCGATTTGTTTGTTGTAAATGGCTCATTAATGTCGTTTTGGCTTGGCTACCTAAACGGTCTTGTCCTGAAGAAAATATGCCGTTTTGAAAGCTAGAGCGATTTACAAATTGGCCTACGACTAATTTACTTTTTGTGCCAGAATAGGTTGTGTTGTAGCTTGCTACCGTTGGTGTTTCAACTACTTTTGATGATGTAGTTGCACAGCCTGATAGAGTAGATGCAGTAAGTGCAGAGATTATAATTGTTTTAATGTGTTTATTGCTTATGCGCATAAGTTTTTTATATCCGTTTAAATAAATGCAGAAGTAATCTAGAAAGGAGCTTGCACAAGAAAAACCAGTTTAAGTTCAAGAATCCATTCCAAGCGACTTTATAAACAATAATTCATGTAAACGCAATGTTATTATTAATTTAAGAGCAATATATCAACCGGGAAATAAGTGTAACCCTTACAACCTTGCTTCACCTTTTAACTATTGAATTAAAAAATATGAAGTTAGGACTGATAGCTATTTAAGTGAGCTATATATTAATCCGTCAAGGTAATAGATAAATTGAACGACTGCTCAAGTTATGCTTTAATTGTAGCTACTACTTTTAGGAGCGTTTTATGATCAAATTTTATTTTCACCATACACCTAACCCAATGAAGGTTGCTTTGTTTTTAGAAGAAACAGGCCTACCGTTTGAACTTGTACCACTTGATACTTTAAAAGGTGAGCAACATACACCTGAGTTTAAAGCCATTAATCCTAATGCAAAAGCACCTGCCATTGTTGATGGTGAAACCCGTGTGTTTGACTCGAACGCTATATTAATGTACCTAAGTGAAAAACACGGCAAGTTAGCAGGTAAGCCAGAGAATCGCGCCGAAATGCTTTCATGGTTAATGTTTATTGCATCGGGTTTAGGCCCATACTCAGGGCAAAGTGTTCATTTTAGACACATGGCGCCAGAAGGGCTTGATTACGCAGTAAACCGCTACTTGCGTGAGGCGCAGCGCCATTACGAAGTGCTTGATACACACCTTAAAGGTCGCGACTTTATAGTGGGTGATGAATACACTATTGCTGATGTATCTGCTTGGGGTTGGATTGATAAAGCCCCTGTAGTACTTGGTGAAGAAGCCCTTGCACCATACCCTAATTTAAAGCGTTGGTTTGAAAGCATTGATAGCCGACCAGCGGTTGCGCGTGCACGCAAAATTGGCACCGATGTCGCCTTTAAAAAAGAATTTGATGAAGAAGCCAAACGTGCTTTTTTCCCATCTAATTACCCAAAGAGCTAACGCTTAAAAGTAAAAAAGGGCAATTTTTGCCCTTTTTTATGCGTATTAATTCCTTAATTTTGCTACAGTGCTACTAAGCTATGCTCTAGCATTGATTGAATCTGTTCTACTATTTTAGCTTCTGTTTCTGGTTCAAACTGTTGTATACGCGGAGTATGGATATGTCCGGTAGGTATGCTTGAATTAAGCTCGTCACGTAGGCGTATGCTGCGATACGATATTTCGTTAGATAAATAGCCACCCCCGCCGCCATTTACCGCAACACTGTTCTTAAGTACGCCATACGATCCCGCTTTAAAGGTTTTATTAAGTGTAGTGACTTCGCGGTTGTCGATTACTTTATACGGGCCTTTGGCTTTTTGCATAGCGCTTACAGGTAGGCTAAATTTTACAAACTCATTACCAGGTAGGGGGCGTCCATTTAGCTTAGGAATAACAGGGCTTGTTTGCGTACCGCCGTAGACAATATTAGCGTTATCTGGCGCGGTGACACTGCGGCGTTTACCCGGAAAGTGCTCTAAATCAAACTCGGTTCTGCCCATGCTAACCGTTACAACCATGTCAACGTTATTTAGTGCATAGTAGGGGGCAAGCAGAGACTCTATTATGCCTTGGTCAAAGTCTTTGTAGCGTACTGGTACCATAACCGTGTTAATTTCGGCGCTAACGCCATTGTAATCAATAACTTGGCCGTCGAGTAACAACGCGGCTACCCCAGATGGGTTACTTTGGTTGATATTTTTGTCGAGTAAAAAAGGGTCAAACCCGGTTAGAACAATCTTTTTATCACTGCCTGATGAAAAAGCTAAATCGGTGCGGCCTCGGCTGCCTTCTTCAAGCATTTTTAGCAGCGTATTTATTTGCGCGTCAGATAGCTCAAATTTTGCGGCGGTTGTACGTATTATTTTACTTGAAAGCAGGCGCGCCCAGTAAAGTGCTCTATCGTCGTAGTTTTTAGTTTTAATAATGCATTGCTTAGCGCTTTCCCACAGCTCAAAACTATAGGTTTTTATGAGCTGCTTGGCCTCTTTAAAGTTATTGAGCGCTTTGAACTGCTGCTCAAAGCTGGTTACTTCTTTATCAAAGGCGTTTAACACGGCGGGCATTGCAGTTTGTGCTTTGCTGATGCGTTGTTCTTCAACGGTGAGTGGATTACTTAAAGCTGCGAATGAAGAGGCAATTAAGCTGGTTGCTAGTAATACTTTGATCATGATACTCCTAATTAAGCCGTTGTTATTTGAGTAACTTACTATCCTACTATTAAACAGTGAGGGCAATTATTTAAAGTTGAATTAACTGATATCTGGTACGGATGGAATGTTACATTATTACATTTTAATGAATTTAGCAAAGCGCCGCACTTTTAGTGGGTTATTTCCTTTACTATAGATTTAATAAAAAACACGGGAATAAAATAATGGTCTCTAGAAGAGAGTTTTTATTAAGTGCAGGCTCGCTTGCGTTTATTGGCTTATCGCGCAGCGCAATGGGTAATGTTGCTTTACCTGAAGTAACAACTAAGCTGCCCGCTTATGGTCCATTAATAGCCGATCCTCAGGCCTTATTAGATTTACCTAAAGGCTTTAGTTATCAGGTTATATCTAAGCTTGGCGATAAAATGGATGATGGTTTAGATGTGCCCGATCGGGCTGATGGCATGGGCTGTATTGCATTAGATAACGAACGCGTAGCCCTTATCCGTAATCATGAATTACAGCCTAAACACATTGATACAGCGTCTGATTTAATTTGTAATCACAAAAGCCCCTTAGCCTATGATTCGCTTGAAAATGGTGTAGCTTTGCCTGGGGGCACTAGTCATATAATTTATAATTTAAAAGAGCAAAAACGCGAGCAAGAATATTTATCGCTATGTGGCACAATACGAAACTGCTCAGGCGGTGTAACACCATGGGGTAGTTGGCTAACGTGCGAAGAAACCGTTATGGATAAAAGCGATGGTTTGTCACAATATCATGGTTACATTTTTGAAGTTCCAGCTAGTGCCAAAGGCTTAATTAAGCCAGAGCCATTATATGATATGGGCCGATTTAACCATGAAGCCGCAGCAATAGACCCACAAACCGGTATTGTTTATTTAACTGAAGATAGAGGCGATAGTTTGTTTTATCGGTTTATTCCTCATCATCGCGATAAGTTAAATAAAGGCGGCACATTGCAAGCTATGGTAATTAAAAACCAGCCTCAGTTTGATAGCCGAAATTGGGATTCTCCGGCCATGCCACTTCACAGCGACCTTTTGGTTGAATGGATAACACTTACAGACCCTAAAAGCCCAAATGATGACTTACGCAAGCAAGGTTATAAAAAAGGCGCAGCCTTATTTGCACGGGGAGAGGGGATACATTGGGGTAAAAATGAGCTTTATTTTTGCTGTACTAATGGGGGCAAAAAGCAGTTAGGTCAGGTAATGAAGTACACACCATCAAAAAACGAAGGTACTGAGTTAGAGCAAAATGAACCTGGCAAAATACAACTATTTGTAGAAAGTACAAACGAGTCGTTATACAACTTTGGTGATAATTTAACGGTAGCGCCTAATGGGCATTTAATTGTATGTGAGGATCAATATACTGATACGGTGAATAACCATATACGCGGGGTAACACCTAAAGGAGAGGTGTATAACTTTGCTAAATTGCATACGCAAACAGAGCTTGCTGGGGCGTGTTTTTCACCTGACGGGCAAACCTTATTTTTAAATGTATACATGCCATCTAAAACGTTGGCTATTACTGGTCCTTGGGATAGTTTTAAGCTTTAAAGCGGTAAAAAATACAAACGCTTAGCATGCTTATACTAGGCGTTTGTATTTTAACAATCCTTGTAGATTTACCAAATCCGTTAGCAAGCTTTAATCGTCCTTGGTGCATTTACTGCATCCTTTATGTAATAAGTAACGGGTCCTTGTAGTTTGCACTTCATCCTGTACCAACTTATGTAACGTATCCTTGTATGATTATTAGTCCCTTAACACTTATTAACATTCCTTGTATGGCAAAGTAGGTAATCAATTAATGATTTAGTTTACCAGCAGACGATTCAATGTGAGCACGCACAAACCATTGAAATTGCTCCAAATCGCCAAGCTGGCTGGTGATCATGTCTTCAGATACAGGGTCTAATTCAGACAGCGTGCTAATGGCATTACGATGATCGGCGTTTACGCCACTGTATACTTTGTCTAATGCGCCCAAATGTTCAATAACAAAGGCTTTACCTAATGAATATTCATCCCACGTGCGGCGATCTACAATTGACTTAGGTGTACCTTGTGGCGTACCGCCTAATGTAGCAATACGCTCTGCGATGGTGTCGGTCATTTCGCGAATAGCATCCACCTGCGGGTCTAACATTTCATGAACGCCAATAAAACTAGGGCCCACTACATTCCAATGAATATGCTTTAAAGTAAGTTGTAAATCTAAAAGAGATACAAGTCGATTATCGAGTGTTTCAATTGTTTTTTTTGCTGTTTCGTTATCCATACCTGGGGCTGTAAATTCAATTGGGTGTTGTGAGTTACTCATAATGTCTCCCGTTATGTAATGTGTTGTATGTAGCCATTGCTACTATTTAACTTGCAATACATGAAGCAAAGCCTATGCCTATTAGACTTGATTGTATAAGCCATTGATAATTAATGATTTATTTTAATTCCTAGTGTGGGGGGAACAAAAGGAAGGGCGGAGATTATGAATTTTATGCACTGATTTTTGTAAATTCTGCATACTAGCAATAAAGTCGGAATGCGTGTGGTACGCGTTTAAATTAGACGGCGTTTAGAAAGGCATAATCGGTGTAGTGCAACTATTTTGCGTACTTAGTAGTTAATTTAGGCCCGCATTACATGAGCTTTAAAAGTTAGTTTTAGGGCGCACGCGTTTCAATATTTAAGTTAGACATAATTTATAAACTAAGCAGTTATACCTAAAAGGAGCCAATTGTGTACCTACGTTAAATTAGCACTCACACTTTATATTCATACAAAGCATGTACAGCTCTTCGATTGCTGCATATAACTGCCTAGATTTAAAAAATCATTCTTTATACTTATTTAATCTCTTTAGTTGGTGAATGCTCACTGATATACTCCTGCCGCATTTTAATTGGGGTTATGTAAATAAATAATGAATTTTTTTAAAGCACTGTTTACAATATCTATACTGCTTTTGTCTCACTCAGCTCTAGCAGAAAATTGGAGCATCACACAGCTTCACACAAACTTTGGCGATGCCTTAAATCCTTTTACTGGGGAGTCGTCATTTACACGCACCTACACCATAGAGCATGCCTCAGAGCATGACTTGGGTGATAACTATTTTTTTATCGACTTTTTAAACGACAGCCTTAGTGATGGTTTTCAAGATACGGGTATTTATGGCGAGTGGTACACAACACTTAGCTTATCTAAAGCCTTAGAGACTTCTTTAAAATACGGACCAATAAAAGACACAGGTTTAGTATTTGGTATAAATGCCGGTGAAGAGGGATTAATGAAATACACCCCAGGCATAAAGCTCAGCTGGGATGCGCCAGGCTTTGATTTTTTAACAACCACTTTTGCAGGCTATATTGATGCCAATGGTGGCGTTCAAAAAGATCAGTTAGCTAAACAAGATAACAGTATTTTTATAGACCTTGCTTGGGGTGCTCCTTTCACGTTAGGTAGCCAAGCATTTTACTTTACCGGCCATGTTGAATACATCTCAGGGCGTAATGATGAGTTAGACAAAAAAGTTAATGAATGGCTACTTGCGCAGCCTGCAGTGTATTGGGATGTTGGGCAAAACTTTAATTTAGATGCTAAGCAATTAATGGTGGGAGCTGAATGGCGTTATTGGTACAACAAGCTTGGTACGGCTGACATAGAAAACCAGCCCTTTTTACATGCCATTTGGGTATTTTAAGCAAAGCATGCTTTGCTAGGCTGATAAAAAAATAGCGCCTTTTGGCGCTATTTTTGTCAGTGTGGTTGGAACTATAAATGGTTGGTTTTATACCAACCCGCAATAAAACTTAATCATTTTTAGGGGCTAAAAGTGTCGCTATCTGCGTTAAAAAACTCTCATTTAGAACAACTAAATAGCGAATTTTTTGCCTTCCTATCAACACGTTTTTCCATCCTCAAAATAGATCACGTAATTATACGGATTGGTATTACTCGTAACCACGAGGTTTTTTGGTTTTTATTACTGCGATGTAAGCATGCCAGCTGGCATAGCTTAGCAAAGGCATAATTACAATAAAGCCCGCGGCGCCGGTAGCAAAGCCGATGGCTACGAGTAAAAATATACAAATAGACCACACCACCATAGCGGCAAAGTTAGTTTTAACAGCGTTCATAGAGCTGATCACTGCGGTCATAATATCTACTCGGCGCTCCATCATTATTTGCGGAGCAAAAGCAGAAAGCGAAAACACAGTTACAAGCAATACACCACCTATTAAACTGCCTAGCGTTAAAAACGCTGATAATTCTTCAAAGGTGGGGTTGGCATGGCTAGGATATAAAGCATGCACAAGCGCGGCTAATCGCATCCAAGCTATCATGATCACCATTAGCATTATTGCAAAACCCCATTCACCTACCGGGTTTCTAAACATCGACTTAATAGAGTGGCTTAATGTGGGTTTATGCCCTTTCTCAAGCTCCCATGCTACATCGTAAAGACCTGCGGCAAAGGCAGGGCCTATTAATGCAAATGCCACGGTTGCGGGCAGTATCACTAAATAAGTCCCTGTAAACATTGCCGAGTAAATAATAGCTACAGGAATTAGGGTAAATATAACCCCGTAAATTAGGCTCAATATGGGCGCACGGGTCATGTCTTTAAACGCCAGTGCGAGCCAGTGAAAAGCTGCAAATGTGTTTACCTTATTGCATTCAATGCAGCGGGCAAATTCAGAGTGTTTATTAATCGTATTTGTTGTTGGCATAACAACGCTCCTTAACAAGGTGTCTCTTAAAGGTTTAGAACACATTGGCTTTATTTACAAATTGAACAACATATACGCAACAAAAAATATTTTCGGTCAATTTATATACTAATTTGGTTTTGACAGCTGCTATTGGTGAGATAAATGAAAGGCTAATTTAGTAAGTAGGTATAAATTTGCAATTTGGTTAATAAAAAGTTAATAAGTGGTGCTGGTAAGCTTTTTTAATTACAACCAGTCTAACAGGAATAATAAAATGGACGAGATAATACATAATATTGATGTAAATCAGTATTTGCCCGCAGCAATAATGTGGGCAACAAATATTTTAATGGCAATCGTTATATTACTAATAGGTTTATGGCTTGCAGGCAAAGTGCGTAATATGATTGTAAGTTTATGCCATAAATACACTCATTTTGATGACACACTATTTAGGTTTTTAGGTAGCATGGCGCGCTATGTTATTTTAGCGTTTGTATTTATTGCCGTGTTAAACCGCTTTGGTGTGCAAACAGCTTCAATTATTGCACTATTAGGTGCAGCAGGCTTAGCTATAGGGTTAGCACTGCAAGGTGCTATGTCTAACTTGGCTGCCGGTGTGATGTTACTTATATTCAGACCTTATAAAGTAAACGACTTTATAGAAGCTGCAGGGCGCTTTGGTAAAGTTACCGAGGTTGATATGTTTACCACTATTTTGCAAACGTTCGATAATCAGCAAGTGATTATCCCCAATAGCCAAATTTGGGGAGCGCAGATTATTAATCATTCGCACCATCCTATTCGCGGCGTAGATATGCATTTTGGTGTGGCATATGATGAAAACACCGATGCTGTTCGCAAGGTTATTGATAGTGTGCTTGAGGCTCACCCACATATTTTAAAAGACCCAGCCCCTTTTGTTGAAGTAGAAACACTTAACAATAGCTCGGTAGACTTTTTAGTAAGGCCGTTTTGTAAAGGTGAGCACTACTTTGAAATTTTATACACAGTGCCCGAGCTGATTAAAAAAGCCCTTGATGATAACAATATCGAAATTCCATTCCCGCATCGTAAAGTTATTTTAGTTAACGAGAATAAAGACTAATATAAATCCTTTTTAAAAAGAGCACTTTTAAGTGCTCTTTTTTTGTCTGAAAAAGTTACATGCTTGTGTAAATTTTACTTTTATAAATTAGCCAAAATACGACTTTGTTACCTTTACCCTCCTTTTTTACTAGGTTAGTAGGCTGGTCTTGATATTGCATTTGCAAGGTCGCTTTTAGTTTTAAAGCTTATAAAAACTATTGACCCATTAAATCAAATTGTATGAAGGACTAAACATGGCTGAATCATTTAAATACGCAGGCAATAAAGGGCATGGCGGCGAGTTGCATCAAAAGGCGTCGGATGAACACCCTACCATGACCACCGCGCAGGGCTGCCCTGTAAGCGACGACCAAAATTCATTGCGTGCGGGCAAGCGCGGCCCAGGGCTTCTGGAAGATCACGTAATGCGTGAAAAATTATTTCACTTTGATCACGAACGCATTCCTGAGCGTGTGGTCCACGCAAGAGGGTACGGCGCACACGGATATTTTGAAACTTACGACACGCTTGAAGATTTAACCTGTGCAGATATTTTTCAGCGCAAAGGTGAAAAAACTCCAGTGTTTGCACGATTCTCAACTGTGGCAGGAAATAAAGGGTCTCCCGATTTAGCACGTGATGTTCGCGGCTTTGCTGTTAAATTTTACACCCAAGAAGGAAACTGGGATTTAGTGGGTAACAACATACCTGTATTTTTTATTCAGGATGCGATGAAGTTTCCCGATTTAATTCACTCTGCTAAGGCTGAACCAGACCGTGGCTTTCCGCAAGCACAAACCGCGCACGATAACTTTTGGGACTTTGTAAGTTTATCGCCCGAGTCGGTACATATGCTCATGTGGGCCATGTCAGATAGAGCTATACCGCGATCTTTACGCTTTATGGAAGGCTTTGGTGTTCATACCTTTAAATTTATTAATGCCAAAGGGGATGAGAAATTTGTTAAGTTTCATTGGAAACCAAAAGCCGGTATGCAGTCAGTTGTGTGGAATGAAGCACTTAAACTGAATGGCGCCGACCCTGACTTTCATCGCAGAGACATGTGGGAGTCTATTGGTAAAGGCGACTTCCCAGAGTGGGAGCTAGGCGTACAGGTGTTTGACCAACAATTTGCAGATGAATTTGAATTTGATGTTTTTGATTCCACTAAACTTATACCGGAAGAGCAAGTGCCCGTAAAAATTGTTGGGCGCATGGTACTTGACCGCGTAGTCGACAACTTTTTTGCCGAAACAGAGCAAGTTGCATTTTGTACACAAAACATTGTGCCGGGGCTTGATTTTACACCCGACCCATTACTGCAAGGACGTAATTTTTCGTATTTAGATACGCAAACCAAGCGCTTAGGCGGCCCTAACTTTACGCATATTCCGGTTAATGCGCCTAAATGTCCGATGCGCCATTTTCAACAAGATGGTCATATGGCAATGCATAACCCTAAAGGGCGTGTTAACTACGAGCCAAACTCGTGGAGCGGCGATGAACATAACCCACGCGAATGCCCAGTGCATGGCTTTAAAAGCTCAAGCGAGCCAGAAGTAAGCGGTGGAGATAAGCTGCGTTATCGCTCAGAAACATTTAGCGATCACTACAGTCAAGCTCGCCAATTTTACTTAAGCCAAACAGAAGTAGAGCAAGCGCACATTCAATATGCGTTTGTATTTGAGCTTTCAAAAGTAGAGCATGTGCCAATTCGTGAGCGAGTGGTTTCGCATTTATTAAATGTAGACAAAACATTAGCGCAAGAAGTGGCTAAGGGTCTACGCCTGCAAGACATGCCAGAGCCTGCAGAAGCGGCTATGCCAACGCGTAACGATTTACCTGTGTCGGATGCACTTAGTATTTTAAAAAATGCGCCTAATACCTTTAAAGGTCGTAAATTAGGTATTTTAGTAAGCGATGGTTTTGATGCCGATATTTTCAACTCAGTTATAAATGCCTTAGACGCTGAAGGCGCTAACTACGAAATTGTGGCCGCACAAGTGGGTGGAGCATGTTGTAGTAAAGGTAAGCATGTAGCAGCTGATCAAGTAATTAATGGCGGTCCTTCGGTGCTTTACGATGCGGTGATGGTACTTGCAACGCAAGAAGGCGCTAAGAAGCTTGCCGGTATTCCTGAGGCTAAGGACTTTGTAAGCGATGCATTCGCGCATATGAAGTATATAGGCTATACACAAGATGCTATGGCATTGTTTGAAGCCGCAGGGCTTGATGATGGTAAGGTTGATGATGGTTGGATAGATTTAAACACGCACTCCGCAAATACCTTTATTGAAACATTACGCAATTTGAGATTTTGGCAGCGTTAACAAACAAGTGTTTGTAGAAAAGAAAAACCACACTTTGTAAAAAGTGTGGTTTTTTTTATGAAAAGAGAGTGTTGTATGGGCTTTTTAGTGGTATACAATAGGTTTATTACAAAACTCTATCACCCTTATTGTTTTGACAACGTGGTGTTTAGTATTAGCCAAATAGCTTGCTATTAGTTAATTATAAGAAATTCGCCGTTGTTAAAAAGCAAGTTAATACTCGCTGATAATTACTTATCGCTTTTAATAGTTTATTGTGCACGTTGAAGCGTTATTTTTTGTGCAGTAATGAAAGTCAGTATAATAGTGGGACTGTGTGGGCTTTTTATTGTATAAAATGTAGTCGTGCATTAATTTGGTGCTCAAGCGGCCCATTTCAAATGGATTTTGCCCTATGTTAGCGGAGGACAACCCTCTACTTAATACATTGAGTTGTATTTCTTCAGTATCGGCTGAGACGATTATAATATCTTTATTTTCAATCATTTGTTTGTATGGACCAAGCGCATTAACATAGTGTGGGTTAAACTGTGCAAACCCCGCTACAGCTAGAAAAATGGGCGGGTTGTCCGTATTTAATAAACTCATCAACTGCTCTAGTGACTTTTCACGTTTACCCAAACTAAACATTGGGCAACGACTATCTTCGCGCCAGCCATTTTTACCTGTTAGCTTTGTTTTGGCTTGCTCAGACAGTGCATACCTAACCCCAGCAATACGCTTGTTTAAATTAGGAGTGGTGTGATGTCCCGACTGTATGCATATCGTATTATTTGCTTTATTGGTAAGTTTTTTTACTTGCTCGCCCAGGGCAACTCCAAAGTCGAAGTTATTACTCCCTACATAGGTTAGGCGGTACTGTTGGTGTTTTTCTAACAGGTCTGAATCAAACGTTATAACGGGAATATTTTTACTTTTAAGCGCCATTAATGAGTGAGTGACCAAGTGCTGAGAGTCGGTTGTTGCTACGATTAAACCATCAATTCCTTGGTCAATTAATCTATTTATTGCCATAGTTTGGCTGCGAATATCTTGAAAATCTTTTGGTCCATCGTACTTGCACTCGATTTCAGGATGCTCACGACCAAAGTGTAAACAGCCTTTGAATGCTTGCTGATAAAAGGTGTCATTTTTTGTTTTACCTACAATGCCAATTACAACTTTTGCCGCACTTTGGTGAGCCAATAAAACACACCAGCTTAAAAATAAGCATTTCAGAACTTTATACTTTTTAAGCGCTAAGCTAATTTTAGCTACCATTATAAAAGTCCTAATTATTTAAAAGTAGTAAGGTATATATTACAGCCAGTATAGTTATAGAACTTAAATTAGCTAGTTTGGATAAAGTGACTTAAGTGGGTGCCACGTTGAAATAATTGTTTTTAGCCTATAGGCTGAATATATACCCCCAAAACTAATGGAGAGCGTAATGACTGTTTCAGCAATTCCAAAAGGGTTTAGTTCAGTAACTCCGTATTTAATTATAGAAGGCGCGCAGCAAGCCATATGCTTTTATTGCGATGCATTTGATGCACAACTTGTTATGCAAATGCCGCTGCCAGAGGGCGGTATAGCCCATGCTGAAATTATTATTGGTGACTCGCACATTATGATTTCGGACTCATGTCCTGATGAGTCTTTTAAAAGCCCACAAAAACTTGGTGGAACGCCGGTAAGTTTAATGCTTTATGTAGAGGATGTAGATAGCGTATTCAAAAAGGCAATTGAACTTGGCGCTACAGAAGTACGCCCAGTACATGACCAGTTTTATGGTGATAGAGCCGGCACACTACAAGACCCATTCGGGCATGTTTGGACCATAGGCACCCACAAAGAAGATTTAAGCGAGCAAGAAATTAACCAACGAATGGCCAACTTAATGTCAAAAGAGCAAGATGCTTAGCGCAACTTGCCCTTCGTTTGAATAATATTATTACCCTAAATTTATCGCTAAATATTTTATTTCGTCACCGTTTATTTGCGGTAAAAAATAAATATCTTGGTACTTAAAATATTGTTGCTCGTTAATCGTGACAGCCTCTGCTGAAATAGGGAGGATGTCGTAGGTTTGGCCTAACTCATAATTTTTAGCACTGCCTACCTTTATAGCTTGGTTAACCACTATTTTAGGCTCATCAACCACTCTGTAACCATTATTATCTGCTACATAATATACATTTTGGTAGGTGTAGTAAGTGGTATTGTGACGCTTAAAGTGCGAATAATGCCTTGGTAGTGAGCGGATTCTTAAACCTCTTGGTGGCTTAACTACGTGGTAGCCTCTTTTTGCTTTACGATAATAAATACCATCACTTAATGTAAACGTAATGCCATTAAATCTGATTGATGCACTGTTACGCGGTAAATGATTAAAATAATGCCCAGGTCTGTAGGTTACTACCTTGTGTCGGTTATGTTTAAAATAATTACGAGTGCGTTGCTGTTGTTTGTAATGGGCAACTTTGCGCTTTTGCTCTTTGCGGTGCTCTCGTTTGGCTTGCTTGCGCTCTTTATGGTCGTTTTTTTTATATTCTATACGCTGTTTTTTGTCATCGCGGCGCTCATCTCGTTTGTATTCGATGCGTTTTGCGCGCTCATTATTAAAACTTTTTGCGTTTTCTCGCTCATTGGGTGCTGCATATGCAGCGCCAGATACTGCACTTATGGCAAGTAGAGCAGGGAGTAATTGAGTCAGTTTCATACTAGTGCCTCGTGTATGTTGTTACATAACTGGGTTCAATACTAGCGCTTTAAACTGAATGGTAACTGACATGTAACCGATAACACGGCTGTGTTTACAGCTTTTTACTAACGTTTACTGTTCTTGACACAAGCCAACGCTTTCTCACATTTTTGACGATTTTAGGCACTTTTATAAGGCTTTAAGCAGCGTAACTAATTGTTACGGCAAGTGCTTTTAACACTTGCTGTAAGTTGTATTTAACCTGAACTTTGGATAATAAATTTATCTCGAGCAGCTATTTTCAGCGCTAACTGTGTTGAATTTACTTGCAGTAGGCCAGCTATTGACGCGTAAATTCACCTTGTTTTTACTCAAAACCTCTGACTAAAGAGAATAAACTTAAATATCAACATGGTTAAATATTTTGGTAAGTCTATTATTTAGCGTTTTGGTTTTTCGGGTAAGGCCGCTTTTAATTGCGCCGGTGTCACGTTAAGTGTTTTTGCTACAATCGTTAAATCGGCATTAGGGCCACCAGCATTTTGCATTGCTTGCATAAGCGCCTTTTCGCTAACGCCTAGCTTTTTAGCTGCCTCACCAAACCCAGGTGGTGAGATTCCGGCTTTAGGACCACCGCCACCAGGTGGTTCATGGCGCGTTGTTCTAGTGCCTTCAGGTGGCTTAGCGCCTACGCCCGCTTGTGCTGTGGTCGCAAAGTTGTTTTGTGCAACCACGCCTTTTAAGCACTTAGGTAAATTAGGGAACGTATTACTGGCATGATAGTGATAAGTAACTGTTCCGCTTTCACCCGTAGGGCCTATGTGGCCATTACAGCTATCAAGCTCGGCGGGGGTTGTGCCATCAATTTCTTGGCTTCCGTAAATCGGGTAACCATCAAAGGCATAACCAAATAGGGCGCTTGGCTTTTGCGTTAAATTATTACAGTTGGCGTTTACATGTTCGTGTTTATATACGCTGTCTATATCACTGGCGGTGCCGTGGTAGTGGTACCAACCACCCGGATCGATATGGCCTGCGCACGTATCAAGCGCGGGTAAATGCCCAGTATGTTGCACACTTGGCGCATCCGAAAAAATAGGCACACCCGCAAGCGCTATACCCACCTTAGATACTGTGCCCAACGCTGTTGATTGCTCAGACATAACAGGGTGCAGTGGTAAAAGGGCGGTAATTTCTACGCTTTTATCTACCGATACATTAATACATGCATGATCAACTGTTGGGCGAATGGTCGCGTTATCAACAATATGCACGTTGCCGTCTTCATCGTAAAAGGTAAAACCTTGCTCGTTAAGCATGGTTAAAAACGCTTTATCTAATCTGTATAGGCCTGCATCGGTGCCATCCCAATCCCAAATTCCGCCAACGTCGTCGAGTGTTTCTGGGCAAAAAGGACCTACTTCAATGTTGTCGGGCTGATATTTTAAAACCACTTGAGTACATTGGGTTTGCGAGCCGTTTTCAAGCGTACATTCAACAGTTTGTGGTAGTTTTACCATGGCTTTAATATTAAATGCATCGGTATTAATAAGCGTGTTTTTGAGCGTTTTTTTATGAGAGGTAACTGCTGTATTATCGTTTTGAGCGTGTTCGTCACATGCCGATAAAAGTAGCATGGCACTTAATATGCTCAGGGCGAGTGTGCCCTTTTTAGTGTTAACACCAAGTACTTTGAAACGACTTCGTTTAATTGCTCTCATACTTACCCCAAAACCATTTATTTACCTTGGTTTTAGTATGACAATAAATTGTGCAAATAAAATGTAAGTTTCATAGTTATTGATATGTTTAAGCTGCTCAGTTGGCTTTTGGTCAGCACTATTGAGAGTGCTTGTTAAGTAATTCAATAAAATCACACCATTAAATAGCTCATCTGACTACACATGTGAGCCACTGCTTTATTAGCCTAATATTTAACCTAATAAACATTTTATATGTAAAGTTTAGGCATAAAAAAACGCACAGGTGTGCGTTTTTATTTTTAATTAAATAATTATATTTTTTCCCAGTAGGGTTCGTCACCAAAGTAGCCACTAAAGTAGTCTATAAAAGCCCTAACTTTTGGTGCTAATAAGCGTGAGCTTGGATAAACGCTCCAAATAGCGGTGTCGGATGCAAGTGGGTAGTCTTGTAAAATTTGTACCAGCTCACCACTTTGTAGTTTTTTATAGGCACACCAGCTCGACATTAACGTAATACCTAAGCCTTGCACGCACGCGTCGCGCACTGCTTCACCGTTGTCAGCTTGTAATACATTATTGGTTTTAATGTTTTGTGTGCCCTCGGGTGTAATAAACGACCATGTCGTTAAACCATGTAAATTAACACAGGTATGATTTTTTAAATCTTGCGGTGTTGTTGGGGTGCCGTGTTTTGCAAGGTAATTGGGCGATGCGCAAATTAAGCGTTTATCGCGAGCGATTTTTCGGGCTATAAGGGTTGAATCATTAAGAGCAGCGTCACGTATTGCTATATCAAACCCGCCGCCGACCATATCAATGATGCTATCACTTAAACGTAAATCAATAGTGAGGTCGGGGTATTGCTCAATAAATCCAGCCAATGCAGGAATAATATGCATACGCCCGAACGAAGCAGGGGCGGTAATGCGCAATTTTCCTTGTGGCGTTACGCTGCCAATTCCTACCGAGGCGCGCGCCATTTCTACATTGGCAAGGACTTCCTCGGCATGGGGTAAAAAAGCTTGGCCTTCTTCGGTTAGCGATACTTTTCGGGTTGTACGATGAATAAGTTTAACGCCGAGCGTTTCTTCAAGCTTATTTATTTGTGCACTAGAAACTGCAGCCGACAAACCTAACTCCTTGCCAGCTAAGCTAATATTGTGCGTGGTTGCGATTCTGACAAACAGGTTTAAATGGGCAATATTCATTATCAAATTTTTCAATAAACTGATTATTTAAACAACTATATTATCAATGGTTAGTTGTGTAAATATACTAGTGGCTTATTCATTGTGACTTTTCCTGTGGCGCTTACTATAAGCGCCTTTTTTTTCGGTATTTTTCTCGTTTAAATTTTTAAGTTTAGAGTGAGCCTGCCTTATGAACCGTAATACATCATTACTATTAAAGCATTTATTTAAGCAAACTTGGCCTATGTTAGTTGGCTTGTTTTCTATTATGGGGAGCCAGCTGGTTGATAGTATTTTTATTGCTAAGCTAGGCGCTGAGCCGCTCGCTGTAGTTGCCTTTAGTATTGCTATTTTTCAGGTAATTGTGGGAGTACAAGTAGGCTTAGGTATTGCGGCAACTGCAACTATTTCCACAGCACTTGGAGAAAATAAAGTTAACTACGCACGCTACCTAGGTAGCTTAATTGTGGTTATTGGCACCGCAATAGTCACGCTATTGTGCTTGGCGCTGTGGCTTTTTCAGCAGTATATTATTTTAGCGCTGGGTGCAACGCCTTCTTTATTTAATTTAACCGAGCTTTACTGGCTACCTTGGCTAATAAGCTGCTGGCTTGGCGCGCTTCTTTATTTTGGTTACAGCATTTGCCGCGCTCATAACGAAACCTTATTACCAGGGCGAATTATGGTGCTAACCAGCGTGTTAAATATAGCGCTCGATCCATTGTTTATGTTTACTTTTGATATGGGTTTAGCGGGTGCTGCATGGGCAAGCTGTGTTGCTTTTGCAATAGGCTTAATCGTGGTGTTTTGCACGCTTATTAAACGAGAACTGCTAACTTTTGGCGTTTTAAAAAATCGTACCGAGCAGGCAATAAAAGCCATTGCAAAAATGATGGCACCGGCCTTACTTTCACAGTTTATTCCGCCTATTTCAGCCATGATAGTAACTGCACTTATTGCCGCATATGGTGGGTTTGCTGTAGCTGCGTGGGGGCTTGCAAACCGTATTGAATATATTGCGATTATTTTAATTTTAGCGCTTACCATGGCACTGCCGCCTATTGTTGGAAATTTAAAAGGGCGGGGGGAGCTTAGGCAAATATTAAGCGTAGTAAAACTTGCGTGCGGCTTTGTAATTGGCATACAAATTTTATTAGCAGTTATTATGCTAGGCATAGCTAATCCACTTGCACATGTGCTTAGCAATAATAGTGAAATTGTTGCTAACCTGACAGATTACTTTGTTTTTGTGCCCCTGAGTTATGCAGCTTTAGGTGTGTGTATGATCACAGTATCGGTATGTAACGCGCTGGGGTTTCCAACAACGGCCTTATTTATCTCCATATTGCGACTATTTTTGTGTTACCTACCGCTACTTTGGTTAGGCTCGTATTTTTACGGTTTAACAGGGTTATTTATCGGTATGGCATGCGGCAATACCTTGTCGGGTATTGTGGGTTGGCAGCTATTTAAGCAGCAATATAAGCGGTTAACAACGCATGTTGGTGAGCGCTCAATCACTGTTTAATTATCAATATATTGAAGAAAGTTATTCCACTTAAATTGCAATTATCAAAATAGTTAAATGCAATTACTATGCACCTCATTGAATCATTGCTTTATCTATAGCAGCCGAATTTGCTGTGTTTAGGTCAAGCAATTGCAATAAAAAAGAGCTGCTTGAGGTGAATAACATGAAACTTTATAAATTGTTTTTAATAGCTATAACGCTATACGCAGGCGCTGCAACGGCTGCACAAAATTACTTTTCGATGAGCTACATACAAGGTGAAGGAGACGTGCGAGGGGTTAAGGTGGCTTATCAATATGCCTTAGATTACCAAATAGAAGGCTTTGAAGAGCTAGAGATTTACCTAGAAGCCAATGCCAACTTTTTTGAATACGATGACCCAAAACGCTACGACGCTAATTTAGGTTTATCGCTCTCGCCTGTAATTTTTTATCCTATTGGCAGTATTGCTGGAAACCGGGTTTTTGCCGAGTTTGGTATTGGCTTAAGCCTATTAGACGACACTAAATTTGCGGGTAAAAACATAAGCACCCATTATCAATTTGAAGACCGCCTAGGCATTGCCATGAAATTTGGTGAGGCTGAGCAACACAGCGTGTCGCTCAAGTATTTTCATTATTCAAACGCAGGTATTAAAAAGCCCAACCCTGGCCTTGATTTCATATCGCTAAGCTACTCACGCGCACTTTAAGTGAGTAAATCAGCGCTTATAATATACGTAAAAATGCCACGAGATCGGCTTGTTCTTGCTTAGTTAAATTAAGCTTTATAAGCAGGTCGGTGGTTTTGGGGAAGTGTGGGTCGTTTAGTTGGCTTTTTCGTGGTCGCGGTCTTACTCCACCATGGTTGTATAAGGCGACAATACCGGCTAAATCATCAAATAAGCCGTTATGCATCCACGGAAATGTTTGCATTAAACCTAAAAGCGACGGCGTTCTAAATTGGCCTATATGCTCAGGGTTTTGGGTGGCATCATAGCGGCCTTTATCTTCAAAACGGCGGCCATAATAATGCAGCCCCGTACCATGGAATTGGTTGTCGCTGAGCAGCGGGCCATTATGGCAGGTCATGCATTTGGCTTTCGTTCTGAAAAGGTGCAGACCATTTAGTTCACTATCACTCAAGCTATTAATTGCGTGTTGTGGGTTTTTATTAAGCTGCGTTAAAAACGTTTTATAGCGGCTACTTGGCGCGGCTAATGTTCGCTCAAATGCAACTAAGGCTTTTGCCATTTGCTCTGTGGTTAACGTGCTGCTATTAAAAGCGCTTTTGTTAAATGCATGGTAGCTTTTGTCTTTATTTACTCGCGCTAAAGCTATCTTTGGGTCTAAGTCCATTTCAATAGGGTTTGCTATGGGCATTAGTGCTTGTTGCTCTGCGGTGCTGGCGCGACCATCCCAAAAAAAACTTTGCCATTGATCTATACCAAAAATAGCGGGGGTATTACGCGTACCAACTTGATCGTCAATGCCTATGGCGGTTGTGCGGCCATCATGAAAGCCTTTATCGCGTTCATGGCAGGTGGCACAACTAACGGTATTATTACGCGAGAGCTGCACATCATGAAAAAGCTTATCGCCTAACGCAACGTGTTCAGGTTTAGGCGAGGCTACAGGTAAAAGCGACATGGGCTCTACACGTCTGCCATCACTGGTTTGTATAGCAGGCCAATGTGCTTGGCCTTTGCTATACAGTGAGCGTAAATCGTTACTACTTGTTGATTTGGCATTTAAGCTAAATGAGCACAATACAAAAATGCTTAATAACCTAATCATAGTTATAGCTAACTCCTAGCCAAAACATACGCCCAGGCTCAATACCCGATGCACCTTCGTTTACTGTGTAAGTACGTGCATTTAATAAGTTAGAAATATCTGCTCTTATTTCAACTGACTGGGTTTTTGTCAGGTTGTGGCTATAGCGTAGGCTTAGGCCTAGCATGGTTCTGGCACGAACTTCTTGTTCTTCGTATACATCAACAAGTGTTGACTCTACAGGGCAATTTGCACAGCTTTGTTCAAGGCTTATGCTTTCGCTTGCGCCGGTACTCACTGCGCTGGTGTAGCTATCACTAAAGGTTACGTTAAGGCCTGTGCTTAATGAATTGCTCCAATCAACATTCCAACCTAGTGCACCGGTTATCGGAGTGCCAAAGTTTGTACGAATTTGCTCAAGCTGCCCAAGTGTTACAAGCTCGCTGCTGCCACTTGCATTTACGTAGTAAACAAGTTCATCAAGAGGGGTGTTTTCAGCCGTGGCATTGTAGTCGTCGTTAGAGACTTTGTTTTCAGCGTAGGAGGCGTTAGCCCATAATGAATGGCTACCAAATTGTGCGCTCCACGAAATAGAATAACGCTCTGAGCTGCCATCGCCTTCGTTGGTCATACGGATATATTTATAACCATCGCTAGCAGCTTCTTCATCGGTAACTTGAGAGAATTGCTGATGCTTTTTACGTTTTACATATCTGAGCGATACATTGCCCGCTTTTTCAAATGAATGGGCAATACCTAGCGCGAGTTCATCATCGTACGGGGTGTTTACATCATCAAAGCGGTATTTAAACGCCCCAGTATAGTTAGAAGGCAACCACCCTTGAAGGTAACCGTTTTCAATTGGGCGGTATTCTCGGTATGAAAAACGCTGTTGTTCTTTGACTTTATAACCAATAATAGCTGAATCGTAATAGCGATTAACGCCTGCGCTAATAATAGTGCGGTTGTTGTTAAAAACATCGTAACCCAGCGATATACGTGGTGCAATATTATGATTTGCTAAAAAGTCATCATATTCGTAGCGCATACCTAAATTGAGGCTTAGCTGACCTAGTGTGATGCTATCGGTAGCATAAAATGAGGCACGATTAAGTGTTACATTTATATACTCTGCAGGGGTAACTAAACGGCCATTAAAATACTGTGCTGTTGCGGTTACATTATTTGTATAAGCGCTAATGTGCGCTTGATTATTAAAATCAATTTCGCCACCAAGTTGCGCTGCA
Organism: Pseudoalteromonas sp. P1-25; assembly: GCF_001401805.1. Taxonomy (GTDB): domain Bacteria; phylum Pseudomonadota; class Gammaproteobacteria; order Enterobacterales; family Alteromonadaceae; genus Pseudoalteromonas. The sequence continues at coordinate 43,848 of NZ_LKDW01000024.1, read as the reverse complement.
AGTTCGTCAATAGAAATAGTGGTTTGCAGCGCTTGGCAATCAAGCGTATAACCACTGCAATTAAGAGGTGTGCTAGCGCTAGACCAAATAATAGGCGAATCGTAGCTGTAGCTATTTTGTATGCGTTCGCGTTCTACTTCTTGGCGAATAAGTTCAATACCGGCTTTTATACGGTGCTCAGTGCCAGCAAACTCCAGCGTTTTAAAATCAAGAGTGTTTTTCCAGCTGGTGGTGTATTGGGTATTATCAAGCGCGCCGTATCCCCCTTGGCGAGAATAACGTGTTTGTGCATCACCTTGGTCGGCGTATTGCCCCCAATCTTTCCCTTTGGCTTGTAGCCAGCTATAAAAGTGCGCAGGGCCTTCTCGGCTGCTGTCACTCATACTAAAATTAAGATTACTGTGCCACGATGCAAAGTCAAAATGCTCGGTTAATGCCGCAACGGCGCCAATAGCCCCGCCTTCTAAATGAAAGTCACTGTCTTTGGCATCCGTAATAAAATTATCAACTTCGTAGGGGGAGTACATTAGTGTTAAATCTAATGCATCTACCCAGCCATTTCGGTAGCCATACTTCACAATCGCATTTATGTTTGTTCTGCTTTGCGTTTTTACTTCCCCTAGCGATAAATCGCTGATGTCGCTGGTTAAGTAACTAACACTCATCATTACGCCATGGCGCTTATTTATTTGTTTATTAGCACGCAGGTTATAGCTAATTTTTTCGTATTTAGGCTCTTCAAGCGTACTTTGGTCAACATTTTGCTGTGAACTATCTTGATCGGCCTCTATAAAATGATAACTCCCCCAGCTACTTTGATTCCCCCGCACGCCAAAACTAAAACTGTCGTTTGCAAATACGCTTTTGGTTTTACTATCAACAATACCACCCGAAAAACCACCAAATTCAGCCGGAATGTTATGGTCGTAAACAGTAATAGATTCAACTACATCGGAGTTTACGTTCATACTTTGCACGCCACCCGATACATCGTCTGATGAAGAGCTTAATCGGCTGCTACTGGCTGGGTCTATGCGGTTATTGTAATTTAACCCATCTAACGAAAACCCTGTTTGCCAAGGTTGCGCCCCTGAGATTGATATTTCCGGCGCGCTGATCTCAGCTAAGCTACCAATAGAGTAGGCTTCGTTACTTAGCTGTACACCAGGGAGCAATGCAATTAGCTCATTTATATCGCCATTGCCTTTAGGTGTGGCGTTTATAAAATCACGATTTAAGTAAGAACGCCCAATAACTTCGGGTACTTCAATGCCTATGTACTGGCCTTTTACTTCAATGTGCTCAAGTGCTTCACAGCGCTCTTTTTGCTCATCTTTAAGTTCGTTACATGGCTGTGGTTTTGGCTCGGTCTGCTGTTGCTGCTCTGCGGCGTATACACCCTGAGAAAGCAAAAGCAGACACGCGAGGGTAGTCGGTGTCTGCATTTATTACGGCTCTTAGTTAAATACCTAGTGGGGTAGTGTCTTCGCTATCAATTACGCCATCGTTATCGGCGTCTTGGTCGGCAATTAACCCAGCTAAGGCTATGTCTTCATCGCTGGCGTTAGGTAAAAAGAAGTTAGGTAGGCCGTCGTGGTCGGTATCTACGCTTGCTATCGCTATGCCTCTAAAGTCATCGCGAGAGGCGACTAAGTTGGTCATGCCTATGTAAAGCTCAAGCTGGTCGGCCTCGCCATTAACCCCGTTACTAATTAAGCTTTGTGCTTTGCTAATATCGTTAATTAACGTAAAACTGTTAACTAAGTCTTCCATATTGTCGGCAATAATTGTATCGGCAAAGCCCAAAATAAGAGGCTCAAGCGCATTTAAAAGCGTGCTAGCTTGTGTTTTTGCATTACTATAATTTGCTGAAAAGTCGCTAATGTTCGCTGCGTTTGAACCCATACTTGAAAGCATAGAATAACGTTCAAATTCACCTGTTTGAGCTTCTTCTAAGCCAATTACTTCGGCTTTAACAGCGGCTAAAATAGTTTCTAGCTGATCGCTTGTTAATGCATTTAGCTCAGGGGTTATTTCAGTAATCGCATCATTTAAAGTGGTACTTGCCAGTGATGTTTGGTTTGCATTAACTAAGTAACCTAAAGTTTCTAAGCGGGCTTCAAATCTGTCTTCGGTATCTTCATCTAGTGCAATGTAGCTAAGTAGTTGATTGTGTACACCAGCTACTTGCTCCGATAAGCCGCCTTTAATAAGCGATACTATTACTTGGTTATGCGCTGTAATTGATGAGTTATTACTTAGCGTGCGTATATCGCCATCATTAAGCGTATTAAGCATGCTTAAGCATTTATTAGCGGCATTTGCTGTATCGCCACCGACCTGCGCAGTTAAATCAACTAACAATTTACAGCCCTTTGAACCGGTTAAAAACGTGGTTGATGACTCTTTGCTAATGTATTCATCAGAGGCTAAAAAGTCGCCCGCATAGGTAAATATTTGCTGTGCTAAGTCGTTTCTGCCGGCTTCACTTAAAATTAGGCCTGTGCCTGGGACGTTATCAAGTTCGGTAAGTGCTCTAAAAAATTCGTTGTAATCGCCATTTTCAGTAAAAAAGCTGCGAGCTTGTGCAGCGGCACTCGTTATATCTTCACCAGCAAGTAGGCGGTTAGCTATATTAAAGCCATATACTTGCTCTTGCGCGTTGTTTATATCGGTTTCGCTGTCTGACAGCGTTATTGCTGGGTTTTCGTCGCTTTGGTATAAGCCTTCAATTAAGCCTGCTAAAAATTGAATCGGGTAGGTGTAGTTATCTAAAGTAGCGGCGCTATATGGCGATGCAGAATAGGCATAATTACTATCAAAACCAGTAGAGCCATACATAGCAAGTACTTGGTTAGTGTAATCTTTTGCCGCTTCAAATTCGCCAGCTCTATAAAGATATTGCGCAGCCCATGCCCCGTGCAACGTTTTGTATTGCTCGTATGGTTGGCCTTCGTATTCGCCGCTACGTACCAGTCTGTAACCCGCTTTTACCGCAAGTTGCGCGTAGTTATTGGCAAGTAATTTAGCTTGTGTTAAATCGCTTTCATCTAAGCTTTGTGCATAGCTTTGTAGGGCATCATCTATTGATAAGCGTACGCCATTTAAAAAGTAGCCATAGCTTGATGTGTACTCGTCTTCGCGTACTTGCTCAGCGTATAACGAAATTGTGTTTAACAAATTACTTGCTTGTGAGACTTGATCGGCGCCTAGATAGCTTTTTACTAAAGAGTAAAGCGCTGATGCGTCTGATGAGGCAATATTATCGAAGCCTTTATCAGCTAAGTATTGGTTGTAGGCCGCCACCGCTTGGTCGCGGTAATCGTTTGCTTGTTCTGTTTGGCCTATTTCATCAAGTGCTTGCGCTACATCTTTTAGTGCCGAAGAACGTGCTGTTTGCTCGTTTATTAGTGCTAAATAGTCGTTAGCAGTATCTAAAAATCCTGCACGCGCATAGGCGGCAGCTTGTGTTGCGTATATATCGTAACGAGACAGTTCATCAGCAATATTGGCGCTTAGCTCATCAGCTTGTTTTAAGTGAGATAGGCTAGAGCTGTAGTAATAATTAAGTTTGTCTTCGTTAGTTACATAAGAAGGGCTTAACGAAATAATTGCAGTTAACGGCTCGCTAATTAGGCCATCGGTGTAACTAATTTCAAATTGCTCATCAATGCTGCTTAGCGTTTGTGCTTCATAGGTAAATTCACCTGTGGTGCTATTTATGCTCATTACGCCATTACTCGGTGGTGTAATTAAGCTAATAGTTACGGTGTCACCATCTAAATCTTGCGTAGTAATAATCCCTTGCGTAGTGGTTGAAGAGGTAACAAACACATTAGTGGTTAGTAGCTGCGGCGCATCATTAACATTTTCTACGCTAAAACGTACCACAACATTTGCGGTTAAGCTGCCATCGCTTGCGCTAATAGTTGCGCTATCTTCGCCATAGTAATTACTAAAAGGCGTATATGTAAATTCACCATTTGCTTCTACTGCTATAGTGCCGTTACTAGGAGCATTAGCCAGTGTGTAGCTAAGAGCATCGTCGTCGGTGGCTGTTACTTGAGCAGTAAATGAAGTGTCTTCGTTTACTGCTCAAGCTTAAATTAGGTTGTGCAAACTGCGGGGCTGTATTGCCAGAGCCGCCTCCACAGCCAGCTAAAGCAAGGGCGCATAGTATTGGGGTAAACTTAATTAGCTTGTTCATTATTGTTAATATAGAAAGTTAATGATGTTGCGAATGATAATGCATATCAATTAGATTTAAAAGTTTAATCTCCATTTGTATTATAAATAGGTAATATTAGCTGGTGGTTTAAAATGTTCCTAAAAAGCAAAACCCTGTTATTAACAGGGCTTTATTATGAGTAAAATAGGAGGTTAGTAAGAGAGGAATAGTTATTAGTTTAAGTCGCTAATGATAAGAAGCGGAAAATTTTTAACTGAACGAGGTTGCCAATTATTATAGCTAATATTGCTAATTCCAAAATAGTTAAGCACTTTAGGTGAGTACGTCCAACCACGAGCACGTTGCTTTATGGCAGCACTGCGTAAATTGGGTTTTAACCCAACAGTGAGTAAGTCGTGATTTACGTTTAATTTGTTGTAGAGAGCTTTTTCGCGCAGGCTTGCTTTATTAATGACCTCATCGTAATGAGCACGTAATTCTTTCCATTTTTGGCTTTTTTGAGGCTCTTTTAATTGCTTTACCATGGCATCAATATCACTATCTAACCACTTTGCTGAAGCTGCATCACCATGCCATCCAATAATTGCACCGGGCTCTATTATAGTTGGGTGCCCAGCAAGTAATACATAATTAGCACACGACGAAAAACAAAACTGCTTTATATTTACGGTTAATTTATGCGCCAAAATTAGCTCAGCTAAATCCATCCCTAAATCAATATTTCCGCCACCGCTGGTAATAGTAAAAGTATGAATAGTGGGATTGTTTTTTAACAACTCAGCTGCCGTATTGTTATTTTGTTGGTTGATTTGACCACTATAAATAAGCGTTTTATCGTTTAAGGTGACTTTAGCCTGTAATAAAGTAGGAAGTATTAAAAAAAGAGTAAAAATTAATTTTAGCATGTGAGATGTGTATAAGGATTTTTGCCGAAGCCTACGTAAATTGACAGAACGTGGCAAATATTAATTTATCTAAAGTAGTTAACCCCTTTTAACCCACTCTTAACCCTTGGCCTAATAAACTGTGTGCAATGATGTAAATTAGGCACAGTTAAATGGTTTATTTTAAAAAGCGTTCAACAGTTTTATTGCTTGCATTTAGCTGCACGCTTGCTGCGTGTAGTAGCCAGCCAAGTTATACAGGTAATAGCACCGAGCAGTCTCTAAAGCAGCATACAAATTGGCAATACACTCAAGAAGATGCAATCAAGGTAAGTTATATTACCGATTTAGTGAATATAGCGGGGCTTGATTCCCTTATTGAGCAAGCCATTGCAAATAACCCGTCGTTTAATCAAGTGCATGTGGCGCTAAAACTTGCTTATGCACAGCGTGATGTAACCGCAGCAAGCCAATGGTTTAGCATCAATGCCGACTTTGACGCTCAGCGCAACGAAACAACCGGCACACAGTACAGCTCATCGCTAGGGGTTAGCTGGGAAGCCGACGTATGGCAAAAAATTGCTGATAACGTTGCCGCGCAAGACATGACCATAGCTAGTAATCAGGCCACTTACCAAAGCGCTAAAGACACCTTAGTAGCCAGCGTGATACGCACGTATTTAAATATTATTTTGCAGCAAGATTTACTCAACATAGAGCAGCAGCGTTTAACGGTTTTAGAAAATAACGAGCAAAGTATTGTTGAGCGTTACCAATACGGTTTAGGTGATTTAGAAGCCCTTGATACCGCGCGTACAAATACCGCCTCAACTAGAGCCACTATTGCCGATTACCAAGAGCAAATAGCGCAAGCAAAACGCGCTTTAGTATTATTAGTGGGCGTTGATAAACTTGAAAACTTACCATCTAGCGCTGTTTTACCTGAGGTTATGGAGCCGCTAAGTGCATTACCAGAGCAAGATTTAGCGCGTCGCCCCGACTTACAAAGTGCTTATTATAATATTCAATCTAAGCGTTATTTAGTGGATGTAGCTTATAAAGATTTACTCCCTAGCATTACGCTTTCGGCATCACTTAGTGATTTAGCAACCACACCCAGCAAAGCGTTATTAACCAGCCCAGTATGGAACTTACTAGGCAGTTTAAGTGCGCCGTTGTTTCAAGGTGGCGCATTGCGTGCACAAGTTGATATTGCAAAACTAAATGCCGAACAAGCGTTTTGGGAATACCAAGACACCTTATTAAGCGCTGTAAACGAAGTAGAAAACGCACTAGGGCAAGAGCAATCATTAACACAGCAGCAGCTTCAAATCAGTAACGCACTTGCCAGTGCTAAGCGTAGCTATAGCAACTACCAAAGCAAATACCAGCAAGGTTTGGTTGATATTTTAGACCTACTCACTGTGCAGCAGCAGGTGTACGACCTACAAGCTCAGCTTAGCCAAATAAATTACACCCTTTTAACTAACCGTATAGATTTAGGCCTTGCTTTGGGCCTTGGAGCATCGTCATGAAAATTTCGCCAGTACCTGTTGTTGTAACCCTAGTTGCCATTGTTTGCATAGGGCTTGCTATTTCATATAACGGCCAAAAAATGGCGCAGCAAGCAAATGGTCCAAAGCCAGAGCCGGCTAAATCTGTGGCACCCAATGTATCTGTTATAAATGCTGTGCCAAGTACATACCAAGCCTATGTTAGTGGCCACGGTGAGGCTAAAGCACATTGGGCACTTAGCTTAAAAGCACAAGTTAAAGGCGAAATAACGGATATGAGTGAGCAATTTGCCACAGGTAATGTCGTTAAAAAAGGCCAAGTGCTTGCACAAATAGATAACACCGAATACTTACAAGCAGTCGCGAGCGCTAAAGCCACATTGGCAGATGCCAAGCTTGCACTGCAAGAGGAGCAAGACTTAGGAAACCAAGCAAAACGTGAATGGCAGCGCTCGGGCGTTACCCAAGCGCCTAGCTCACCCTTAGTATTTAGAACGCTTCAGCTAGAAGCTGCACAAGCTACGGCCGATAATGCGCAATACGCATTACAAACCGCACAGCGTGATGAAAAAAACACCCATATAAGTGCGCCGTTTGATGCTGTTATTTTATCGCGCGATATAGACCTAGGTACATATGTAAGCATTGGCGATACACTGGCTACATTAAATAGCACCGACAAAGTAGAAATTAGCGTGCCGCTTTCATTAAGTCAGTGGCAAAACTTAGCAAGCGATAAGTCGGGTGAGGTTATTTTAAGTGATGTAACAACACAAAATCAGTGGCAAGGTTATATAGCTCGCTTTGAGCAACACCTTGATGACAGCTCGCGTCAGCGTACTGTAGTGGTTGCACTAGATAAACCTTTTGAGCAAGCAAAACCGTTGTTACCTGGTACTTTTTTAGCGGTGCAAATTGCGGGTAAAACACTTAATAACGTAATTAAATTGCCTGCATCAGCCGTATCGCAAGATGGTTTAATTTGGTACGTAAATGAGCAAAATACGTTAGTAAGTGCTAAAGCGCAAAAACTATTTGAGCGCGGTGATTACGTTTATATCTCTCCTATTGAAGGGCATACCAATTTACGCGTAGTTGCACGCCCGTTAGTGAGCTACCTAAACGAAATGTTAGTAAACCCCGTTGTTGAGGAGATGCCATAATGAGCCCGCATCAAGCACCGCAATTACCTAATAACACTAACCCTTTGAACGGCATTATTAGCTGGTTTGCTAATAACTCAGTGGCCGCCAATTTATTACTCATTAGTGTAATAGTAATGGGTATAATCTCCCTCTCTACCTTGCGTAAAGAGGCGTTTCCAAGTCTTGAGCCGGATACTATTTCTGTATCGGTGGTTTACGACAGTGGTGACGCCCTGCAAGCAGAGGAAGGCATTGCGCTGAAAATAGAAGAAGCCCTTGAAACCGTACCGGGTATTAAGCGTATTACCTCTACATCAGATGCCAGCGGCAGCCATGTAAGCATAGAGAAAAAAACCGACTACTCGCTTGATGAGCTACTCACCGACGTTAAAAACCAAGTAGATGCCATAAACAACTTTCCGGCAGATGCCGAAGAGCCGGTGATCGACAAAGCCCGCAGGCAAGATCACGCATTATCCATACAATTATTTGGTGATGCCGATCGCCATACATTGCAAAGCCTTGGTGAGCAATTAAAAGCTGATTTATTAGCTAAATCAGGCATTAGCGATGTAGAGCAATCAGGCGTGCTTGACCCTATGATGTCGGTAGAAATCGACGAAGGTAAATTACAAGCCTACGGCTTAACCATTAGCGACGTAAGTGAAGTAATTAATAACGAATCATCGAGCCCGCTTTCGACTAGCTTACGCGATAGCAATAAAATTATACGTTTAAAAGCCGCTGACCAAGCTTATTGGCAGCGCGACTTTGCTGATATTGTGTTACTAACAACGCAATCAGGCACACAAATTAAATTAGGTGATGTAGCAACCGTTACCGACACCTTCGCAGAAGATACCAACTCGTTAAGCCGTTACAATCAAAAAAATGCTGTAGGCATTGAAATTTTAATGGATGAAAACAGCGATATAACCATGATTGTTGAGCAAGCTCAAAGTGTAATTGATACGTGGCATGAGCGCGGTTTATTACCACAAAATGTAGAGCTTGAGAGCTGGCAAGATAAAAGCACCATGATCACCGAGCGCCTATCGCTACTTACTAAAAACGCCGTAACCGGTATTATTATGGTGTTTGTAATTTTAGCGATATTTTTAAACGTACGCGTTGCGCTATGGGTAGCAGGCGGCTTACCATTTGTATTTTTTGGCACGCTGTACTTTATGACCGACAGTTACACCGCGCTGACCATAAATGAAATGACCACCTTTGGTTTTATTATGGCACTAGGCATAGTGGTCGACGATGCAGTGGTGGTAGGGGAGAGTATTTATACCACCCGTAAAAAGCATGGCGATACCCTCAATAACACAATTTTAGGCACCATGAAGGTGGCGGTGCCCACCATCTTTGGCGTATTGACCACGGTGGCTGCGTTTGTGGCACTTTCGAATGTATCAGGCAACCTAGGTAAAATTTACGCCCAGTTTGCAACCGTAGTGACTATTTGTTTACTGCTTTCGGTTGTTGAATCAAAACTTATTTTACCGTCGCATTTAGCCCATATTAGCACTAAGCGTCAGTTAAAATCGGGCATAAGCGGCTTGTGGTCTAAGGTGCAGCACGGTGCCGACAGCGGCCTAAATTGGTTTAGCGAAAATGTGTATCGCCGCGTTATTGAATACTCGCTACGTTTTAGGTATGCGGTAGTTGCTGCTTTTATAGCCTTTTTTATCCTGGTTATTGGTATGCCAATGACAGGCGCAGTGAAAGTGGGGTTTTTCCCAAGCATTGCCGGCGATACCGTCAGCGCTGAGCTTGTTATGCAAAACGATGCGGCGTATGGGCAAACTAATAAAAACTTGTTAGCGCTTGAGCAGGCTGCAATTCAAGCTGAGCAAAACTTAATGGATAAGTTTGATTCGCAAGATAGCGAAATAACCAGCTTACAACTTGTGAGTAGTAGCGATACAAGTGGTACCGTTACGGTTGAATTACTGAACGAAGGTGCCTTTACAGCAAATGAATTTGCACAAGAGTGGCAACGCCTTGCTGGCATGCCAGAGGGCAGTAAAAAACTACAAGTATTAGCCACACGTAAAATGGTTGATAACTTTAAAGTAGAGCTAAAAGCGTGGGATGATGAAACCGTAATGGCTGCAGGCGCATTATTTAAAGAGCGCTTACAAAACACCGCTGGCGTTAATGGCATAGACGATAATTTAAACCCAGGTCAGCCACAGCTTAAATTTACCTTAAGCGCACAAGGGCGCGCTTTAGGTATGGATACGGCGAGCCTATCAGAGCAAGTTTTACAAGCTTTCGGTGGTGCAATTGTACAGCGCTACCAACGCGATAAAGACGAAGTAAAAGTACGTGTACGCTACCCTGAAAATGCCCGTAAAACACCGGCTGATATAATGCAGTCGCGTATTAGATTACCCGATGGCACCGTAGTGCCTTTGGTTAACGTAGCAAATATAAGCAGCGAATATCAACAAGATGAAATAACCCGCATTGATGGCCTACGTGCAATTTACTTAAGTGCGCAAGTTGACAAAAACGTAGTGGCCTCTAATGAGCTGGTTGATAATTTAAGTCGCGATTTAGTTCCTGAGCTTACTAAGCAGTTCCCTAACTTAAGTATTCACTTTGCCGGCGAAGCCGAAGAGCAAGATGAAACTACAGGCTCAATGGGCACTATGTTTATAGCAGCGTTATTAGTTATATACGTATTGCTTGCTATTCCGCTTAAATCTTACATTCAACCTATGTTGATTATGGTGGCGATTCCATTTGGTGTTGTAGGGGCTATTTTAGGCCACTGGTGGAACGACTTAACCATAAGTATACTCTCGTTAAATGGTATTTTGGCGCTAAGCGGGGTAGTCGTAAACGACAGCTTATTACTTGTTTCGCGCTTTAACGAGCTTGTAAAAGATGAGGGCATGAACACCCACGATGCCATTATAGAGTCATGTACAAGCCGTTTACGTGCAGTAATGCTTACCTCTATTACAACCTATGCGGGCTTAGTGCCATTATTGGGCGAAACCTCAATGCAGGCGCAGTTTTTAATCCCTGCTGCGGCATCACTTGGCTATGGTATTTTGTTTGCTACGGTTATTACGTTAATACTTATTCCGGCCTTGCTAATGATTCAAGTTGAGATTAAGCGCTTAATTGCCAATGTGATAGACTTTTTAAGTGGAAAACGCACTCAAGGAGCAACCTCTTAATGATAAACGTACTACTGGTTGAAGACGACATAGACCTGGCAACAACAATTGTTGATTATCTCGATATAGAAGACATTGAGTGTGACCACGCAAGCAACGGCGTTATGGGCTTAAATTTACTGCAAATTAACCACTATCAAATGATTATTTTAGATGTAAACATGCCCAAAATGGACGGCTTAACAATGTGTAGGACATTGCGCGAACAAGGTAAAGATACGCCGGTATTAATGCTCACTGCTCGCGATAGCCTCGATAATAAACTAGAAGGCTTCGATGCTGGTAGCGACGACTACCTAGTAAAACCTTTTGCCATGAAAGAGCTGGTAGCGCGTGTACAAGTATTGGCAAAGCGTAAAAGCGGTGAGGTAAAACGCCTCACCTTAGCTAATTTAAATTTAGATTTAGCAAAGCGCAGTGCCGAGGTGGAGGGGCAAACACTAAAGTTATCGCCTATCGCCTTTAAATTGTTAGAGACCCTAGTACGCGAAGCGCCGCAGCCTGTTACACGCAGCGCTATTATGCAAGCTGTTTGGGGCGAAGAACAGCCTGATAGTAATAGCTTAAAAGTGCATATTTACCATTTGCGTAAGCAGTTAGAAGGGGCATCTAAACAAGTAAAGCTTGAAACCATTCCAAGTGTTGGCTTTGCAATAAAACCAACCCAAGAGCAACCGCAATGAAAATAAGGCCAAGCCTAAGAATTTACTTTTTTGCCAGTATGGTGGTGCTTAGCTCTGCTATGGCCATCGGCTATTCATTTTTAAGTGTAAATTACTTTGTTGATGGCCTTGATAAAGGCTTAAACGGGATAATGCTAAAGCTTACGCAAACAACGCAGGTAAAAGCAGGGGAGCCAAAAGACATAATAGGTTTTACTGTTGCAAGCCGCTGGGAAGATATGCCAAGCATAATTAAACAGCGTTTTTCAAAGCCTACAGAAATAGGCTTACTGCACAAAAGAAAAGATCAGTCGTCGATGTTTACATTGCCTGAGAATCTTTTTTTTGTTGTGTATTATCCAAATGAATTGGGCGAGCCACGTTATGTATCGCGTATTATGCTCGAAAAAGACCGCCCCACGGTCATTGCCAATATAGATCCCGAACAGCGCATGCTATGGATTGTTGTAACGGGCTTGGCAGCTATTGTGTTATTTGCGTTTTTTTTGTTTATGGTAATGAAAAAAATAGCCAAGCCCGTGGAGTCCTTACGAGGGTGGGCTAAATCGTTAAATCAAGCTAATTTACAGCAAACCCCGCCTGATTTTACTTACCATGAGCTTAATGTTTTAGCCACATTAATACGCAGTAGCTTGCTTTCGGCGCACGAAAGCGTAGAGCGCGAACAGCGCTTTTTAAGCTATGCTAGTCACGAGCTGCGTACGCCAATTTCGGTTATTCGCAGCAACGTAGAGCTACTCAACCGTTTAAGCGAAAAAGCCCCGTTGAGCGATAAACAGCAGCTTACACTTAAGCGTATAGAGCGCGCTGGTTTAACCATGAGCGATTTAACCGATACGCTATTATGGCTAAGCCGCAACGAAGATCAGCAAAGTAGCCCTGAGCCTGTAAATCTGAGTGATAAAATAACGACCCTAAGTAATGAGCTTAATTACCTGCTTAATGCTAAGCACGTTGAGGTGGTTTTAAACACCCAGCAAGAGCGCTTAATTACAACCGATGCTACTGCGTGTCACATTGTACTGACTAACTTAATTCGTAATGCTTATCAGCATACACAAGCGGGCCAAGTACACATTACGCAGCAAGGCAGTAAAATCACTATTGTTAATTGTAGTAAGCAGGACGATGCCCCTAAAGCGAGCGAGCCTTCAGTAAAACCCGCCAGCATAGGGTACGGACTAGGCTTGCAATTAAGTGAAAAAATAATTAAACGCCACGGTTGGGTTTACGATGTAAACGACATGCCAGGGCGCTATGAAGTGGTGGTCGATTTTAGCTAGTTACTTGGTTAATTAGGTTTCAAGTATTGATAACCGCGCTAAAGCTTTTTTATAAAGGGTTAGCGCGGTTTTTTATGTGAAATTAAACATTTGATTAAATAGTATGCGATAGTAGAGTGTAAAACTCGGTATGGGAAATTGCTCTATAGCAATCAGGGCAATCCAGTACAAACTAGTTGCGATTATTGAATGTTTTATTTTAGGAAATGTATGCAGATACTTTTAGTTTTTATATTACTTTGCCCATTTTGGGTATGTAGTGCTGAAAACACATCGCTTATTATTTCTGAAAATGTACTGAGCTCAGATGAAGCAAAAAAATTACACATTCATCGACTAGTTGATGGAAATAGTGAAAATTTGGACGATAGCTGGATAATACTAATGTATCCCGAAGTTGATCAGCAAGGTCAACTAATATCAGAGTTATGCATAAATATTAATAGTGGTCCAAAGAAGTTAGCTTCGTTGTGTGCTGCTATAAACAAGTCTGAAATTAGCGGGTTTAATCGTTCTGATTTTGAAATAGGGGAAAGTGTTTCTGTTTCAGCTAATTTTATATACGGTGCAGCTAGTTATACTTTACAAAATGTTTTATTACTTGAAAGCGAAGACTATGAGTCATTCAAAGAGCGATATAATAAACGCGGCGACCCAGAGAATGATTAATAGTCATATATTTAGCAAACAATACAAAAAACGATACCAACATATTTAGTGTTGGCTAACAGGGAGTGTTTATTTTATGTTCAAAATTATAATTATTTTAATATCAATTATTTCTTTTAATGCCTTGGCAGCAGAAGAAGTGAAGCTTGGAGTTGTAGGGAACGTTGGGGCGGATGGCTTTTTTAGCCCAAAAGTAATGTCATTTATTATTGAAGAAGTAAAGCCTAGTTCTCCCGCTGAAAAAGCAGGGATTATTGCAGGGCAAAAAATTATTTCTATAGAAGGCTGTAAAATTCCGGGCTGCCCTGCCAGTAAAGCAAAAAAATTAATGCGCAAGGAGTCAGGAGATATCTTACAGTTAGTTTTAGAAAATGAGGATGGTAGCCAAGTTCCTTTAGAAGTTCCTATGAATGCTTGGTAAGCCTATTGAGCTTTAAAGTATTAAACCATAATTAGTTATAAAACGCCGTTAGTTGTCGGATGACGCTGCGCTTATCCGACCTACGTTTTTAAACGGTTTAAAAGTGTATTAAAAAAGCGGCTTAACGCAATGAACGTTAAGCCGCTTTTTTGTGATTACTGATAGGATAATACCTGTAAATGATTACTCGGCTGAAGCTTGTTTGGTTTTTCTAAACATAAACTCAAGGGGAATATGTAGGCGTTTTGCCCATGCATTTTCGGTGTGATCTTCCCCTGGGAAGTACTGGCTTTGCCAAAGTTTTGCTGGGTATTGTTGCGCCATAAATAAATCATCAATTTGCCCTTGTAGCTTAGGATACATGGCATCTAAGGTGCTGTCGCCGTAATCAAAATACACTTTGTGGTTACTTAGCTTTGCGATGTTGTTGGCAATGTAATTTTTAAATTGTGCAAATACTTCGTCGTCGTGGCTAAAAATACCTGGCCAGTGGGTCGACATACAAATAGCGCCGGCAAATTCGTGAGGGTAATTAAGTAGTGTATACCACGATATAAGCCCGCCCATGCTAGAGCCACCAATATAGCGGTGCTGCGCGCCTTTGTTTACGTTGTAGTTAGACTCAATGTAAGGAATAACTTCTTTAACTAAAAAGCGTGAGTAGTTATCTGAGTAAACCTTAGAGGCAAATAATTTATGGCCTGGGTATTTTTCTAACTGGTAAAGGGCGTTTTGCTTTTGCTTGCTTAGGGCCTCAAACGGTTTTTGTGGGTAGTATTCGCTGTGGCGGTTTTCTACGGCGTTTGGAATGCCGACCACAATAAATGGGCGTACTTTACCTTGCTCTATTAGTGTGCCGGCTACTTCATCTACGCGCCATTCTTGCTTGTTCCATGTGCTGTTAGCATCAAATAGCATGCGGCCATCGTGCATGTAGAGTACGTCGTAAGTGGTGTTTTTGTTGTAACCTGGCGGTAGCCAAACATTTAAAAAGCGGTTTTTTACAAACTGTGATTCTATATTGTCGATTACCTCAATGTGGCCTTTGCTTACTTGCACATTGGCCGTGTTTGCATAGCTGGTATGCACTACAAATATTGATAAGCTTAACAGTAAAGCAACTAATTTCATGGTGGCGCCTTAGCATACAAAAAGTGCACTATCACAAGCTTGCGTTGTTAATTCAATGTGAATACGTATGCACTTGTATTTAAGCAACGCATGCATACGCATACAATTTATAAATCGCTGCGCCAGCCCATGCCTGACTCTTCCATAAGGCGCTCGTATACGCCTTCAATATTAAGTGGCAGCCAGGCTTGGTATTGCTTTAAATCTGAAAATTCATCGAGCTTAACGTTTTGTTTTATTTGTTCTAGGCTTTGCCCCGCGAGCGCTGCAGCGGTTACTTGGCTGTAAAGCTGCTCTATATAGCTTAAATAACGTACTACATCGGCTTTATTACCCATATCGGCATGGCCGCCCACAAAGGTATTAAAGTCGTAATTTAAAACCGCTTGGGTTGAATTAATCATACCTTGAATATCGTAGCTCCATAGTTTTTGCCATGGCATTCTGCCAATAACAATCCAGTCGACTACAAATAATGTTTTTTGTTTTTCGAACAGCATACTCACTGAGCCTCGGCCATCGTTAGGGCCGTGGTAGTTAAGTTTTAAGGTTGAGCCGCCAAGGGTAAGTATTAGCTCGTCATCAAAAGTAAGGTTAGGCATAACCGTTTTTATTTGCGTGTTTTTAATATCTTGCGCAGTAAGTTTGTGTGCTACAAAGGTAGTGTGCGGGCTTTTAAATACCTCTGCACCGTAAATATGGTCGCTGTGATTATGGCTGTATACAACGTATTTAACGGGTACGTTAAAGCGGGTTTTAATTTGCTCCTTTAACCAAGTGGCGGCTTTTTTATTAAGTGGGTCGGTAACTATTGCGCCTTGTGGAGTGATTAAAAATACCGAGCGGTGTCTGTCGTCAATAAAGCGGTGGAGGCCATCGCCTAAATCTTCAATTTCGTAACTTTGTGCCATAAAACCTGTAAGTAGTAGGCTGGTGGCAAGTAGTGTTTGTATTAAGCGAAGCATGCACAATCCTGTTTAATGTTCTTAGTATTAAGTAAGAAAGTACAAGTAAGGAATAAATTTCAGTAAAAGCCACTTTATATAAATATAAAATGGCTTTGTTAGGTTGGATTTAACGCAGGATGAGTTGCTGGTTTATTTCTTCAAAAATACCGGCATCGTCTATGGTTGAAGGAATTTGTAGTTCGTCGCCATCGACCAATTGACGTAAATTTTTGCGTAGTATTTTACCTGAACGAGTTTTTGGTAATCGCTCTACGCTTACTATCGTTTTAAGGCACGCTATAGCGCCTATTTGGTTGCGTACTGTTTGCACAAGCGCTTGCTCTACATCGGTAGGGGAGCCGGTAAAGTCGTTTTTAAGTACGATCATGGCCATCGGTAATTGGCCTTTTAGTGTATCGGTAACCCCAAACACCGCGCACTCTGCAACGGCAGGGTGGGATGCGACTATTTCTTCCATTTCGCCAGTTGAAAGCCTATGGCCTGCTACGTTTATAACATCGTCTGTGCGGCCCATTATAAATAGGTAACCATCATCATCTATGTAACCACCATCGCCGGAAAGATAATACCCCGGGTACTGAGTTAAATAACCGGTTTTAAAGCGCGCTGTGTTTTGCCAAATGGTGGGTAAGCAACCTGGCGGCAGCGGCAATTTTATAGCCACCACGCCTTGCTCGTTTGGTGCGCATTGCTTGCCTTGCATATTCAATATTTGCACATCAAACCCAGGGGTTGGCACGGTTGAGCTACCTGGTTTTGTTACTAATTCTTCTATGCCTACGGGGTTACAGGCTATAGCCCAGCCAGTTTCTGTTTGCCACCAATGATCGAGTATGGGCAGCTTTGTTTTTTCTTTAAGCCAGCTATACGTTGGCGGGTCGAGCCGCTCGCCTGCTAAAAATATGCGCTTTAAACTACGGGTGTTGTATTGTTTAAAGCCCTCTGCATTTGGGTCTTCTTTTTTAATGGCTCTAAAGGCGGTGGGCGCTGTAAATAATGCATTTACTTGGTACTGCTCTACTACACGCCAAAATGCACTGGCATCAGGTGTGCGAACTGGTTTGCCTTCGTATAATATTGTTGTACAGCGATAAATTAGCGGGGCATACACTATGTATGAATGCCCAACTACCCAGCCTATGTCTGAGGCAGCCCAAAACACGTCGCCGGGCTGCATACCGTAAACGGTTTCCATGCTGTAGTGCATAGCAACGCCATGGCCGCCGTTTTCGCGCACTACGCCTTTGGGCGTACCTGTGGTGCCTGATGTATATAAAATATAAAGTGGATCACTGCCACTTACAGGCACTGGCTCCACTGCAGTGGCTGTTTGCATTGCTTCATCCCAGTTAATATCCCTTGAGGGGATAAGCGTGGCAGCTACTTGTTCGCGTTGGTAAATAACGCAGTGATCTATTTTATGATTGGCAAGAGCTATGGCGTGATCAATCAGCGGTTTATATTCTATTACGCTATCTATCTCTACACCGCACGAAGCGCTTAGTATGAGTTTAGGCTTTGCATCGTCAATGCGTATGGCAAGTTCATGTGCTGCAAAGCCGCCAAATACCACAGAATGTATAGCACCTAATCGGGCGCAGGCCAGCATGCCAATTACAGCTTGGGGGATCATGGGCATATAAATAACAACACGGTCGCCTTTACTAACGCCTAACGATTGCATTACACCGGCAAATTTAGCTACCTCTTGCTGTAGCTGGTAGTAGCTATACTTTTGCTGCGTGTTGGTAACGGGGGAGTCGTAAATAAGCGCGGTTTGCTCGCCAAAGCCGGCAATAACGTGTTGGTCGAGCGCTAAAAAACAGGTGTTTAGTTGGCCATCATCAAACCAATGGTAAAGGTCGTCAGTGTCTTGTGTGTAGGCGTGTTCAGGCTTTTTATACCAAGGTAGGCGCTTTGCTTGTTCAAGCCAAAATTGTGCTGGGTTTTGTTTAAAGCTTTCGTATTGTTGTTTATATGGGCCTAACATCATGGGCTCCTAATACTAAATGTGTTTGAGAGACCTTACAAAATGTAGGCTTTTTTTTAACCGATAGGTATTCGACTATGGTCGGCTAAAAGTTAATCAACAATTTGGGGTTAAAAATACAAAATTGACAATACAAAGCGTGTAGCTCAGCATGGCGAGCAATTAAAATAAGTGAAAATAATTTATGAGTAACACAGTACGAGTAGGCGTGGCGGTTATTATTATGCGCCAAAACACTATTTTATTAGGTGAGCGAATAGGTGCACATGGTGCAAATACATGGGCAACGCCTGGCGGGCATTTAGAGTTTGGCGAAAGTGTTGAGCAATGCGCAATACGCGAGGTATTTGAAGAAACAGGGCTAAATGTGAGTAAAATTACTAAGCTTGATTTTACTAACGATATTTTTAGTGCTGACAATAAACACTACATTACTTTATACGTAAAAGCCGATTACGAAGGCGGCGAGCCTGTGCTAAACGAGCCAAATAAATGTATGCAGTGGCGTTGGTGCGATATTAATAATTTACCATCGCCACTGTTTACATCACTTAAAAACTACTTAACGACAACAACCCTTACGGCTTAGTTGACGGGCTTAATACTAATTTTTTAAAGCTCACTTGGGCATAATCACCATTTTGTTTGTCGGTGGCCCAATCGCCAGTGCCTAAACAACCTGGGTACCAAATACCTTTAGCACTTTTGGTGCTACATTGGTTATAAGCACCCGCTTTAAAGTAATGCCAATCGGCAGCATAGCCATTAGGGTGATCTTTTTCATCTACTTTGCCATAGGCATCTACGTTATTGCCCAAGTTAATTGCGTAGTTAACGTCTTTTTTGCCTTGTGCGCTAAAGGTTAAGTACATCACGTTTTTATGTACGTTTACTGTGTAGCTAAAGTCTTCGCCAAGCGCTATGCCTGCCGCACCGGGATCGTTTGGGTTTTCCCACGTGTTACCCCAAACAGGGTATGTAATGTCGGTACGGTTAGGATCTTTTTTTGGTAGGTTACGCTCGTAGTTCCAAAAAACAGATCCGGTTTTATGCCCTGGCCATTTTTTATAATAAATTTTAAGCGGTTCGTTACCCCAGCCAAAACCTAGTTTTGTGTCGATTAAGGCTTGATCTTTACCTGCGTGAATTTGCCCTACAACTACAGAATACGCAGCTTTTTTATTAGGATCGTTAGCGCGCAGTGCAACATGATCCACCTTTAGGGTGGCTTCCATTTTTCCGCCTACCGAGCCAAAACGCTCCGATAGCGGGTGTACAGCTAAGGCAAAGTTATTTTTTGAATTTTTAGTTTTTATTTTGGTATTTGTGCCGCGGATCATTTGTCTTAACTCACTGCGGGTATTGGTTGAGTTAGCGCTGGTAAGCGCTTTATTTGGCGAGGTAAATACCATATAGCCCTGATCATCAAGGTAGAAAAAATCAGGGTGTGCGTAGGTTTGAATCTCTTCAACGTCGATTGTATCTATTTTTCCATCGTTATTAAGATCGACAGGAACGTTAATTTTCCATTGTGATAAATCAAATTTTGACGCAGGTACTGCGACATTACTATCAACAGGTGTAGTAGTACTGGCACAGCCCATAAATAACAAAGGGGTAACAGCAGCCAGTGCTGTGAGTTTAAAAGTAGATGTTAGATTTTTCATTGTTGTCTCTGTGTGATGATTTTAAAATGAACGATATTAACGTCGCTTAACTTTAATCTAACATACCAATTTAAAATATCAACATTACCAATTTTGTATTTATGTAATTTTTATAGTGCTCTTTTGGTTATACCAATGTGGTTTTTTGTTGATTTTGTTTTTTACGTTTTTTATTTAGGTGTTTGCGCTGCGCTTTTTTTACATGCTTAACTATCCACTTTGTCATAAGCGGCATGAGTTCTGGCGCAAAGTTATGACCCATCCCCGGGACTACTCTTAACTTGGCTTTTTTTATAAGGCTTGCCGTTTTTTTGCCTGCACTTACGGGTATCACTACATCATCGCTGCCATGAATTACTAAAGTGGGTGTTTTAATTTTACGAATTAAATGTTGTCTATCTTTACTCGCAGCCATAGCAATCAGTTGGCGTTTGTAGCCATTTGGATTATGCGCGCGTTCTACAATTTGTGTTGCATGTTGACGAAGTGCGTCTTCTGATTGAGGGTAGGCGGGGCTGCCAATAAGTTGATTAAGTTTTATGTTGTAGTTTATTGCCTCATCAAGGCTGGATGTTTTGGGCTTTAATTTGGCAAGCTTTATAAATACGCCAATGCTTTTAGCGCTAAGGCGGGGTAAGCTTGAGCTTGACATAATCGTGGTTAAACTTAGCACCTTTTTTTTATGCTGAGCCGCAATGAGTTGAGCAATCATACCACCCATAGAAGCACCTACAAAATGCGCTTTTTTAATTTTAAGCGCCGCCATAAGCGCTAATACATCGTTTGCCATATCATCAAGTAAATAGGGCGTTTGCGTGCGTATGGGCAGGCGTTTACTTAACCACGATTTAAATAAACTCGGGCTAGAGTGATGCTCTAAATGGGTAGAAAGGCCTGTGTCGCGGTTATCAAAGCGTATAACCCTAAACCCTTTTTTTACTAAGGTGTAGTAAAGCGAGTCAGGCCACACGGTCATTTGTGCGCCTAAACCCATAATAAGTATGATTGTGGGGGCTTTTTTAGCGCCTTCGTCTTGGTAACTGAGTTTTATGCCTTGAGGTGTTTTAATTAATCGCATAGCCAAATAGCAGTGTTTGCGTTGCTAAAATTGTAGACCCTGTTTGTTACAATTTGTTGGCAGCTGCTGGAAGCGGTAGTTGCCACTTGGTTAAAATAGCCTGATATTCACCGTTTTCTTTTAGCGTGTTAAGTGCATGGCTAATAGCGCGTGCAGTGTGTTTATCTAGCGCTTTGTTGGCACTAAAATGTAATTTTGAAGGGTAGTCAGTTAAATGGATGCGTTTAGTTATTAAACTCGGATTAAGGCCTGAGTGCTTTAGCTCGTTATTTAACGTAAGTGTGTTGGTTAATACAAAATCGATGCGTTTTTTATAAAGCATTTGCCATAGTTGTTGATAGTAGCTTACAAGAACTAGGTTTTCACCTTCTACAAAACCGGCATTTTTTAAATAGTTAGCACTAGAATAGCCACGTATGGTGGCTACTTGGTAAAATTTTGCGTGGTTGAGGTGGGTAACTTCGTCGGTACGGTTTTTTAAACTAACTAAATAAGCATCGGCAAAGTATGATTCACCTAACCAGGTGTATTGGCTTGCCCTAATAGGGGTTTTTAAAAGAGACAACGCTATTGCATTTGGGTTGTTTTTAAGCATTGTAAAAATACGCGCCATCGGGATTATTTCAAACTTGGCGGATAGCTTTGTGTGTTTAATGGTGGCTTTGGCTAAATCGATTAATGCGCCGTCAGGTTGGTTATTTTCATTTATAAAATGATAAGGCGGCAGGTCTTCTGCGATAAAGGTAATGGTCTGTGCGTTGCACATAACGCTATAAAGCATAAACATACAAATACTCATAACAACACGCACAAATATAACCCACATTTTTATTATTATGTGCTCTAGTTTAAAGAGTGTTGATTAAAAGGTATACCATTAATGTTTATTTAATGTGAGTGGCTATGCCGATTATTTACTTTTTATAAACTGTGTGGGTGTGCAATGGTGCCAACGTAAAAAGGCGCGATTAAACGAGCTTTGATCTTTAAAGCCTAACAGGTTAGCGAGTTCGCTAAGTGGGAGCGTGCCAATTAACGTGTGGGAGCGGTTTTTTCTTTCTTGTTCTAGTAATTGCGCAAAGGTTACATGTTGTTTTTTTAAATGGCGTTGTAGCGTGCGTGGTGTTACGTTTAATGCGCTTGCAACACTCATAAGCTGGCAATTTTGTAGCGTTGTTTTAGTAGAAAGTAACTGTTTAACTTTTTCTACAAGACTTTGATGGCTTTTAAAGTGTGATAACTGCTGCTGTGAAAGCTGCCTAAATGTAGCATTTACAATGGCGTTGTCGGTTTTAAAGGCAAGGTCTAAATAACGACTGGGAAAGCTGATTTGATTATGTGCTGTACCGCTTGTAATAGGGCACTTAAACCACGTCTCTAACTGATGTGTGTGCTTTTTAGGCCAATTATGTATAAAGCTGATACTGCTTGGGCAAAGCGATGCGTTTATTAGCTGGCGAATAACGCTTACCCAAGCGGTCATGTTTCGTAGTACAACTTGTTCATTACAATGAGGATGAGCATGCCAGCGAACCGTGGCGGTGTCTGCAGTTTGCAAAAACTGCGCTTTACCAATATCTGCCACTAAGCTGTCGTAATTTAACAGTGCCTTTATAGCGCTACTTAGCGTATCGCTCGATTCAATTAAATAGCCCAATATACCGTAATCAGCGGGGCGAATGTGCATACCTAAAGTAAAACCAAACAGCGGATCGTTTAGCGCTTTTTGGCCGTACTCAAGCAGCGCGTTGTAACTTTGTAAGCTAATACGCGGTGCTAGTTGCTGACTACGCTTGCGACTAAATTCAGTAAACTCGATAGCATTAAGAGCTGTACTAGAATCAATACCTTGGGTTTGCAAGTAATCTAAAATGCTCGAAAAGTAATGATCAGCCAGTGTATGCATTTGTCGTCTAAAGCTAAAAAATGGTCGTGTATGAGCAAGCTTGCCATGTTCAATTTTTATATGCTAGTTACATGAGTAATTATCTTCGCTGTAACCAATGATCTTTATATCAATAAAACAAACGCTTAATGCAGAACCTTTGCAAATAATAACCACCTTGTTGGATCATCAGCAGTTAGATCGTTTTTTTAATGCCAAGTTTGAGCTAATACAAACACAAAATAGTGGTGAGCTAAAAGGCGGTAAAGGCGCCATTAGGCAAGTAAAAATGGCAAATGCCACGTTTAATGAGCGTATAATAATGGCTAACCCCAGCCATATTTGCTATCAAATAATCGGTGATAAGCCTGTGGCACACCATCAAGGTGATATTTATTTAGTTGCTAATGCAGGCGCTAAAAGCAGCACTACCGAGCTTACTTATTGTATACGCTGTAAAGCGCCATGGTGGCTGCCAAATGCTTTGCTAAAACACCTAATTAGTAAAGATATAACCCAGGCATTAAATAAATTGCAGCATTACTTTATGGCGGGCAAAGTATGAACTCAGAAATTATTTTACTTGCCCTAAGCCCTGTGTTTTTAGTATTTGTGTGCTTTGAATTTGTAAAATTTAAGCGCTATTACAATATAAAAGATAGCCTAGCAAACACTGTTTTAGCCTTGCTGCACCAAGGCGCGGATGCAATAGCATTGCTGCTACTTATGCCATTTTTTTATATGCTTTACGAATACCGCTTATTTGATATAAAGCTAAGTATATTAAGTGTTGCTTTTGCATTTTTGCTGCAAGATTTTTTGTACTATTGGTTTCATCGTGCATCGCACCATATTCATTGGTTGTGGGCGGCCCATGTGGTGCACCACAGCTCCACTAAAATGAATTTTACCACTGCGTTTAGACAAAGCATAATGTACCCAGTAGCCGGCATGTGGGTATTTTGGATGCCTATGATACTGCTCGGCTTTGACCCTTTAACCGTATTTAGCGTAGTGGCCCTTAATTTGGCGTATCAATTTTTTGTGCATACGCAAATCGTAGGCAAGTTAGGCTGGTTTGAAAGCGTATTTAATACGCCATCGCACCACAGGGTTCATCATGCAATTAATAAGCACTACCTTGATAAAAACTTTGCCGGTGTGCTTATTATTTGGGATAAATTATTTGGCACATTTGTAGAAGAAGACAAAAATCAGCCCTGTAAATACGGTATCGTAGGGCAGTTAAATAGCAATAACCCACTAATAATAACGTTTCATCAGTGGGCTCATTTATTAAAAAGTACCTATACGGCGAAAGGGTTAAAAGCTAAATGCAAAGTGCTATTTGGCTACCCAACCAGTAGTGTTAAAGTTAAAAACGAGTGATTTAGCCAAGTGGCTTTTTACTTCTTGGCGCGCCGAGTAAAATAAACATATGGCAAATACAAATAGATAAAAACGCACTTACCCCTAGCGCACCGCCATAACCATCAAGCTTTGGGACTAGGTATTCAAATAAAAACGAAAATAAAATAGATGAGCTGGTAACGGTATAAATACCAAACCTATGTGGGGCACTCATGCCTATAAATGTGCCGCCAAAAAATACGACTGAGTATAAGTCGGGGTTTAGGTTTAAAGCAGTTAATAGTAAATAAGCAATAATAGAAAGCGACGCCGAGGCTCGTATGCCGTCAAAACGATTATGTTTGGCTAAGTAAAACGTTAAAAATGCACCTAATAAGGCTATAAATGGGTATTCTAAATTCATAAAACCACTCCTTTAGCCAACATAAATAAAGCCACGCTTGCAAAGGCAACACTGCCAAGCTTACCGCCAAATCCGGTAAACATATTTATTGTAAGCACATATAAACTGGCGCCAATAACTGAAATTATGGCTATTTCCCAATAGCTTGTAATCAAATGCGTAGAACACATGCCGGCAAAGCTACCTGCGTAAATAGCCGCATAAGGGTGGTTTTTAAATTGTTTAGGAAAAGGAATAAACGAGCCAATAAGCCCCGTTAGCGCCGCCGAAATAACTAAAGGCAGAGCAAAAGTAGTGTGCATGGCAAAGCAGGCAACAAAGCCTAAAAAGAAAGTTATAAACTTTAAAAATAAGAATTTAATCATAGTGGCACATTTTAAACTAATCCTTTTACGCTTTCTAACTATCTCTAATAAATAAAATGTGGGGGCTAGCGTTAATTGTTATTAAGACTATTTTTTAAGCTTTGGTGGTATTAACTATGCTTACTTTTGGCTGTTAATGTTTCATAAATTATATTTTATGTATAATAGAGGTTATTAATATACAAATTTAAAAGATTAAAGGTAATTTATGTCTAACTGTTTGCACTTGGCTATACCCGCGGGCGATCTAAAAGTGGCTAAAACGTTTTACTGTGATGTGCTTGGCTGTAAAACAGGGAACAGCGAAGAAGGGCGCTGGGTAGACATAGACTTTTGGGGTAATGAGCTCACATTACACCAAAGCGAAGAGCGCCTACCCACTGTGCGCCATGATGTAGATATGGGGGCTGTGGCGGTACCGCATTTTGGTATTCACTTATCAGAAGACGAATTTAACGGTTTAAAAAAACGTATAGAAGATGCGGGGCTTGAATACCTAGACAAACCTTATCGTCGTTTTGTTGGTGATGAGTTTGAACAAGAAACCTTTTTTATCGAAGATCCAAACGGCAACGTGCTTGAAATGAAAACCATGGTAAACCCTGAGGTTTTATTTAAAAAAGCATAAGCAATATTTATTTAAAAAAAGGCCACTTTTGTAGTGGCCTTTTTTGTACCTATAGGTGAAAATAATTACACCGTATGAGTGATATTTATTCACTCTACAGTACGGACTTTAAAACGTAGACTAACACGCAACTCTCATACTTTATGGTTGTTTATGTTGCTGTTAAAACTCACCTTTGCGCCGATACTTTTATTTTTTATTCACTATGCCCAAAAACGCTTTGGCAGCTTTGTAAGTGGTATTATTCCTGGGTTACCTATCACATCAGGCCCTATTAGTTATTTCATTGCGCTTGAGCAAGGTAAGCTATTTGCGAGTAATTCAGCTGTTGCGTCGCTGTATGGCATGAGCGGTATTGGCTTATTTTGTTTTTGTTATGCCGCCATGCTTGCAAAATATGGGGTCGTTAAAGCGCTGTTTGCTGCATTAATACTGTGGTGTACTTTTAGTGCATTTACCTTGTTATTCCCGGTGAGTATTGCCTTTGCATCGCTGCTTTCGCTAGGAACATTATGGGTGCTTGCGCTGGCCTCAAGTAAGTTAAAGTTTGCGCCCGATGCTAAACCTTTTATCGCGGCCTGGGAGCTGCCTGTAAAAATGCTATTGGTCAGTTGCTTTATTGTTTTAGTTACGTTTTTATCAGCAAATATAGGCGCTATGTGGAGTGGCTTGCTATCTACCTTCCCGGTGATATTAGCGGTAATGGGCAGTATTGCGCATGCTAGTAATAAAAAATACTCAGCGTATAAGGTGCTTAACGGTGGCATTATTGGCTCGTTAGGCGGCTGCGTATTTTTTGCTGTAATTGCACTGGCGCTTAAGTTTGAATTTGTGATTTGGCAGGTATACGCTGCGGCTGCAGTGTGCTCAACGTTGTTTACCATTATTATGAGCCACTATGTAAACCGTAAACAATTTGCAAAGCCGGTTACGGTTTAATAGTAATAAGCTATATTGCTTAAAATTAGCCATCTACTAATGTGAGTGGCTTAACTTTTCGTTGTAACTTTTCATGGTACATGGCAGTGTCGCCCGCTTTTAAAATTTCATCAATAGAGTAGGGCGGTTCACTAAATACGGTGGTTCCCACGCTGGCTTTAATGGCAATAGGGTCGTTGTTGTGATTTATTGTGAGCCTATTTAAGGTGGTTTTTAAATGATGAGTTTTAGGGCTTACCTGCGCATTTTTATAAAAGTGCGCTAGCACTACAAATTCATCACCGCCTAAACGCCCTACAGCATCGTTGCTGCGAACACTACTTTTTAAGCAAGTGGCGACTTTGCATAAAGCATCGTCACCTACGGCGTGGCCGTAGGTGTCATTTATTTGTTTAAAGTCATCTAAATCTATATACATTAAGCACAATACACCGCCTTTTTTAGTGTGTAAATCTATAAGCGAAGATGATTTTTTAGCCCAGCCTCTGCGGTTTAAAATACTACAAAGAGGGTCGTAGTCGGCTTCGGTCTCGGCGCGCTTTTGTGCGATTCGCATTCGGCTAATACGCCTTGATACCGCAACGGCTAACAAAAATGATTCAACCGCAAATGCTAACACAAACCCATAACGCTGCATAAACGGGCTTTGGTTAATAAGCAGCACCCTAAAGATCATACTGACTAACACAAGGCTAAGCGCTACAAAAACGAGTGTTGCTTCACGTACCCCCTTGAGAGCTTGCATAGCTGCCAGTGTAAAAATAACAGCCACAATAAAGAGTGAACAATAAGACATCACATACCCTGCTATTGTCCAAAAAAACAGGTTTGTAAATAGCATTTTAAGTACTGCACTTAGCATGACAGCACAGGCTAATGCTTTGAGTAACTTAGTTAATCTAGGCCAGCGTTTGTTTGTTTCTAGCAAAGCGAGCATAAACCATGTGGCACTTAGCACAGTTAAACCAATACTGAGCAGATATAAATTAAAAATAACGCCAGATACATGCTGTGTTACAAATAAATACAGTTGCCCTTCTTGTAATAAAATAAAGCTACCAATACAAAAAATATAAATGCTGTAGAGCTTAAATACACTTTCGTTAAGCCTGTGCCCCATTATTAATACATAAAAAATAAGCGTTATGCATAGCCCATAAAATGATCCCATAATCAGCGAATGTTGCTGCGTTTTTTCAAAATAAGTATGGGTGTGTTGCCATTTAAATCGCGGTGTGTAATTAAGCTTTGACTCTAATGTTATTGTGGCTGTAAAGGTACCTGAGTCCATTAAATAGGCGACTTGGCCTGATTTTAATGGCGCTTTTATCGTATTTTTTTGCCGCCAAGTAAAGCTATCAAGTCCTGGGCGCAAAAAACTGAGTACGCCAGCGTTTTCAAGTGAGCAATTAATTTGGTATTGATTAACACCGCGCTGAGCTGTCAGTTCAGAAGGAGTATTTACCTTTAGCACAGAGGCCGGCGTGGATGAATTTAAGTGCTTTATTTTGCATACATCGGCAGCATGAGAATCAAAAGTAATAAATAATGCGAGCAAAAGAATAAAAATAAAAAAGAACGCTTCTTTATTTTTAGGTGGGAAAAAAGTCAATCTATTACTTTCATAGCTCATAAGCGGATCCAATTTTTTACTACTTTTTTATACTAGCAGAGCCGCACTATTTAGCTATTAGTTTACTGTTTAATAAGGTTTAAAAGTGCGCGATTAAAATCACTCTTACATGTGTAAGTGCTCTATGTACAAAATAACACGCTCAACAACTCAACTTTAAACGTAGTGTTTATAATTAACCAATAATATCGATATTAATGTTTTTAAATGATGATAGTAAACTGTGTTCATCGGTTAGCAAAACTAACACCTTATAAATTTACACAGGATAAAACGCATGACACTACTACAAAAAATATTAAACTCTAAAGCAGGCGCAGCAGCACTTATTTTACGTGTACCAGTGGGTTTAATTTTAGCAGCGCACGGCGCGCAAAAATTATTTGCTTGGTTTGGCGGTTACGGCCTTGAAGGCACAGGGCAGTGGATGGCAAGTATTGGCTTAGAGCCTGGATACTGGTTGGCTTTAATGGCAGGCAGCGCTGAATTTTTTGGCGGTATTGCATTAGCACTTGGTTTATTAACACGCCCAGCAGCCATAGTTACGGCGTTTACAATGTTGATTGCTATATTTAGTGTACACATTAACAATGGTTTATTTATGGCTAACAATGGTTACGAATACGCACTTACTTTATTAGTTGTAACTGCTGCGCTTGCTGTACAAGGGGCTGGTAGCTTTTCGGTTGATAGTGTTATTGCTAAAAAGCTAGCTGATAAATAGCTCTAGGAATTTATAGTTAAAAAATAGCGGCTAATTTAGCCGCTATTTTTGTTTGAGTTGAGGGCTATATTATTTAGTCAAAAAAGTTAAAGAGTAGTTGTACTGCTTTTGCTCAAGTAAATATTCTTTATGGGTACTAGGGCTCCACGAATCATCGCCGCCAACACCCATATGTTGATGATCAATATGGATATGTAAGCAATCATCAGCTACTAGCTCATTAGTGTGCTTTGCTTGCGATAACATATTTTGTGAGTACTCACTGGCCGCAAATAAAAACGCACCAGTTACGGTTAAATTATTAACGCTTAGTAATTGGCAATCACTACGTACGCCGTTATCGGTTGGGAATATATACGGTGTATGTAGCTCATTTAAGCATAAGCTGTAATAACCTAAACGCGCAGCTGCTTTGCGATCTGGGTAGTTTTCAAATGGGCCTAAACCAAGCCAATCTACTAGAGTATCGCTTTGTTTATTAAGCGTTGTGCTTAACCCTATACGCGGCATGGGCGGCAAAGCATCGTTTAGTTGCACATCAACATTTAAGTTAATTGCACCTGTATTATTAAGCGTATAAAGCCATGTAGTTTTTGCTTGTACTGCGCCATTAAATCCATAACTAAATACACAGGTAATACGTATATCTACTTTTGATTGCACAACTTCAAACAAGTGACATGTACGCTGCCACTGGCCAAGACCCGCTCTTAGCCAGCGCGCTTCCCATGCGTTAGGGTCTAAGTTGTCTACTTCGCTTACGCCTATGTCGTTATCAAGCGCTGCGCGGTAAAAATTATCAACTAATGGGCTTTTAATAACTGGGGTTTTATTGTGTAGCCATTGCTCAATAAGGCCTGTTTGACTATTAAACACTAGTTTAAAGCTATCGCCTTCAATACTAAGCTGTGTGTTAGTTTCGCTAATATTTAGAGCACCATGTGCTGAGGCTACAAAAGTGGGCTTAAATGTATCAGCGTTTAAACTTTGGCTATTTATAAGCTTAAATTGCTCGGTGTTTAATACATGCTCGGCACTTGCAAAGCTTGAGTCGTTAATCAATGCTACATCTAAATTAAGGTGATATTGCGCACCGGCTTTAAACACCGTTTTTGTATTAACAGTGATTGTTTGCGTGCTTTGTGGAGCAATATTAATAACTTGCTCGCCTTGCTCTATACATCGCCCATTTTCTATTAACTGCCAAACCAGCTTTTCGTTATCTGTGTGTCTAAATACATAATCGCTAAATACATCAATGCTGTATTGGTTTTTAGCTTGCTCACGCAGCGTAAATTGTAAATGCTGCTGGCTGTATTTAGCTTCAAACAAGCTTGGATGCGGCGTGCGATCTGGAAATAATAAGCCGTTAATACAAAATTGGCGGTCGTTTTGTTCATCACCAAAATCGCCGCCGTAGGCCCAGTAATGCTCTCCGTTTTCATCGGTTTTAGATAAACCTTGGTCTACCCAATCCCAAATAAAGCCACCTTGCAAACGCGGGTACTCTCTAAATGCTTGCCAGTAATCGTCAAAGCTACCTAGGCTGTTACCCATTGCATGGGCGTACTCACATAAAATGAGTGGGCGCGTTTCACCTGGAAGGCTTAACCACTTTTTAATAGAGTATTTAGGTACGGCGTCATCGGCAACATGCGTATCTACACGGGCATACATGGGGCAGATAATATCGGTTGCGGTGGTATTTGCGCCGCCACCTTCGTATTGCACTGGGCGCGACGGGTCAAAGCTTTTTGACCAGCCATACATAGCATCGTGATTTGCGCCGTGCCCGCATTCGTTACCCAATGACCAAATAATAATAGAGGCGTGGTTTTTATCGCGCTCAACCATTTGTGTATAGCGCGACATAAATGCACCAGCCCATTGCGGATCGCTGGCAAGCCTACCCATAGGAAACATGCCATGGGTTTCTATGTTTGCTTCGTCTACTACGTATAAACCTAGTTCGTCACACAGCTCGTAAAAACGCGGGTGGTTAGGGTAGTGAGCAGTACGTACAGCATTAAAGTTATTTTGCTTCATCAGCTTAATATCTTCAATCATGTTGGCGGTGCTAACTGTGTGGCCGTTTTCAGGGTGGTGTTCATGGCGATTAACACCGCGAATAAGCAGCGGTTTGCCGTTTAAGCAAAGCTGCCCGTTCAGCATTTCTACTTTTCTAAAGCCAATGTTGTAGGCTTCAGCCTCTACGGTGTTGCCTTGTTCATCTAACAGGCTTACAACACAGCGGTATAAATAAGGGGTTTCAGCGGTCCATTTTTTAGGGTTTTGTATATCAATTGTTTGAAATACAACATCGCTCCAGCCGCCTTTTTCATCAACACGTTTATTGTTAGTGCTTTGGATTTGCGGCTCACACAGTGCTTGTTCACCATCAAAAACCTGTACGGCTACTTGGTAGTTATTTGGCGCACCTATTGCCGTTTTTATATGTAGTGTTGCATCGCGATAACAGGCGTCTAAATCGGGAGTTATAAATACATCGCGTATTTGGTGCTGGGGTTTAGTAAGTAAATTAACATCGCGGAATATACCGCTTAGCCACCACATGTCTTGATCTTCTAGGTAACTGCCATCGCTCCAACGAATTACCATAACCGCAATGCGGTTAGTGCCTGCAACTAGTAAATCGCTTAAATCAAATTCACTGGGTAAGCGGCTATCTTGCGAGTAGCCCACCCATTGGCCATTACACCATAGGTGAAACGCCGAGTTTACGCCTTCAAAAATAATATGATTACGCTGCGCTAATTGATCTTCCGTAATAGTAAACTCAGTGCGGTAGCAACCTGTTGGGTTATCGCTTGGTACAAATGGCGGGTTTACGGCAAAGGGGTATTTAACATTACAATAAATAGGTTTATCAAAGCCGTGTACTTGCCAGTTAGAAGGCACTGGAATACGTTGCCAGCTGTTGGCGAGTGTTTCACTTAGCAATGACTCATCAACCGCTTCGGGTTTATCAAATAATTTAAAATCCCACTGACCGTTTAAACTTTGCTTTTGTGATTGCGTGTTTGTAAGGGCATGCTCAACCGTTTTAAAACCATTAAGAGGGCTGTGCGCTTTTACTTGATTAACTTGCACCGAAATTGGATTTTCCCAATCGCGGCGGTTAATTATGTGCTGAAGTGAGTTCATTTGTGTCCTATTGCATGTGTGGCAATTGTAGTGGCTTAAATATAGCTAAAATAATGCATTGAGGTTATGCTTAAAGCTCTCTTGTATTTATCCAAAACTATCATTTAAATTATGCGCAACACCATTGTAGATGTACTTGATATTGGCCCCGAGTGTACAGAGCGGTTTATTGATGTAGCGGCGCTCGCTCAAGCCCCAGATCTGCACATAACACTAGCAGGGTGTTCTAATTTATCGGGGCGATATTGTGTTGCGCGCTCATCGCCTTTAGAGCACACCCTGTTTTATACATTGTCAGGCCAAGGAAAGCTTACAACAGAACATAACAAATATACGTTGACAGAAAATACGCTGATTGTGTTACCTGCTAAGCAAGGCTTTGAAGTGAAAATTGATGCTCCGCATTGGGATGTTATTTGGTTAAACCTTGCAAATACTCATCGTTGGAAGCACTTAAATTTGACTGAGGCGCTTGTACTTTATGAACAAAAATTAGAGTCATTGCATTTAGCTATGGAGCTTTTATACAGTGAGAAAAGCGCTACTTTACGTGAAGGCGTTATGCCTATTTTAAGCCATTATTTAAACACTACGCTGCAAAGCGAAGCGCAAATAGGCGGGCAAAACAGGTTAACCAGCTTGTTTTTAGAGATAGAAGAACGCTTACAGTTTGATTGGACAATAGAGGCTATGTGCGAACACGTGCATTACTCAGCGCCGCATTTACATAGGTTATGCCAAGCACAATATGGCAAAAGCCCAATGCAGCAGCTAATTTATTTACGTATTAAACGAGCTAAAAGCTTACTACTAAATACCCGCTGGCCAGTTGCTCATATTGCCGCTTATGTGGGGTATCCTAATATATTTAATTTTTCTAAACGGTTTAAAAAATCAGTGGGTGTATCACCAAGCGAATTTAGAAAATAACGTGAGCGGCTCTCTACATTTGAATAAATTTAATGTATTGTGCGCTTTCTTAAATTGCATTTTATAGTTTTAGGTAGGTAATGCGCTCAAACTACTTTTTAGTTGTGATACTTTTAGTGCTTGTGCATAGCTTTATTAGCTGTGACGCTGCTGCGTATCATTTACAAGAAGAAGTAGATCATGCCACGCATATTCACGCTCATAGCGATACCAATGACGATGATGCGCAATCACCTACTGAAATTCATGCCCATCAGCATTGCCACTGTGGCTACTACAGTACGATAAACCATTCAATAAGCCCTGAGCAAAGCCAAGCCACAAACAATGCTTGTTACAATGGTTTAAATTACCCACCAGATGTTCCGCCACCTAATTCTTATAGCTAGTTTCTAATTTTAAATACTTTGTAAATAACTGCCTGCGCATAAGTGCTGTTAGGCTAGTTGTGTGCATATTTAGGTTGCTTGATCGCGCATGTTTTTAATACAAGTGCAGTGATTAAGCCAACTCTGTTTGTTAAAAAACGGACATGCTATATGAATAAAAAACCACTAATGCTGGTGGCGCTACTGTGCGCATTATCCACACAGAGCGCTTTGGCAAAAAAAGAGCCTCAAAACGTATTAACGCTTAAGCAAGCGCTAATAAATACCGAGCAGCAAAATGCAGTGCTTAAGCGCTATCCTTATCATCAAAAAATCTTAAGCGCTTTAAAAGACCAAGCTGCACTTAAGCCTAATCCCGTTGTAAGCTTTGAAGCTGAAAATATTATGGGCACTCAGGCTTATAGTGGCATTAAAGGGGCGCAATACACATTGGCGCTAAGCCAATTAATAGAGCTGGGTGATAAACGCCAACAGCGCGTAAATTACGCAACAGCTAATATAAAAGCGCAAACAATTGAGTATAAAAACACTCGGTTAGCACTTTTAGCCACCACCGCTGAGCGTTATTACCAAGTACTAAAATTTCAGGCGTTAATTACGTTAAACAGTGAGCGTAAACACACTGTTGAGCAGGCGCTTAACGCAATTGAAAAGCGTGCTAAAGCAGGTGCTGCCTCAAGTGCTGATGTAACTCGTATGCGCTATGCATTAAGCCAAGTAGATCTAAATATGCTCATGTTAAAAAGTGAATTTGAGCGTGCCCGTTTAGCGCTTAATGAGCTTTGGCAAAAACAGGTATATAGCGATTATTATGCAGGTGATTTAAGTTTCATTGCCCCTCTTAAAAGCGAGCAAGCACTGCTTGATGCGGTTAATAGTGCCCCTGAGTTTGCATTGCTACAACAACAATATGTGCAACAAACTGCCAACTTGGCACTGCAAAAATCTACGGGTCAAAGTGATTTAACGCTAGGCGGCGGTGTGCGTTATAACCAGCAAGCTGACGCCAGCTCGTTTGTGTTTTCGTTTTCAATGCCGCTGCAATTAAGCAATTCTAACAGTGGTAATATTGAGGCGGCGCAGCATCAACTTACCTTACTTAATGAGCAACAAGGGCAATTGCGTATACAGTTGCGCCAACAAATACGCACGCTGTATGCGTACTACCAAGGTAAAACTGAGCAGGCACAACTTTTAGCGCAGCACGTTATTCCTCAAGCGCAAAAGCTTATAGAACAAAGCTTAAAGAGCTATCAACAAGGGCAAATCTCGGTATTGCAATTGCTAGACGCGCAGCAAGCTTTATTTGATTCTAAACGCGCTCTTATCAACACCCATAGCGAACTATATCAAGTACTACTTACTCTTGAGCGCTTAACTGGCCAATCTTTAATTGAGACTCATCAATCATGAACAAAACACTTATCGCATTATTAGTTACGCAATTTTTTGCATTCCCATTATTAAGTAGCACGGCTATGGCGTCGGCTAATCATCACGCAGAAGGTCATGAAGAAGGCCATGAAGATGAACACCAAGTAAAAGGCCCTCATGGCGGGTTTTTACTCACCAATAACGTGCTTGATTTAGAGCTTAAATTAACTCAGTTTGCTGGTAATACCGAGCTACGAGTATACGGGTATGATAACGAAGATGCTGTGGATATAAATCAGTTGGACGTAACCATAAACGTACAGCGTTTAAGTGAAAAACCACAGCTTATTCGCTTTAAAGCCGAAGATGACTATTTGGTCAGTACCGTAAGCGTGAATGAGCCGCACTCGTTTAAGCTTGATGTAATGGCAAGTTATAAAGGGCAAAAAATTAACTACCACTATGAGCAAGAAGAGGGGCGTACAACCCTAAGCGAGGCAGCAATTGAACGTGCTGGTATTAAAACTGAGATTGCAAAAGCGGGTAGCGTTGAACTAACCGATACTTTATTTGGTGTTATAGCACCCACTGCGCAAGGCAGCGTTGAAGTAATGGCGCCTTACATAGGTTTAGTTAACGATATATTTGTAAGCATTGGTCAACACGTTAAAAAAGGCGATAAACTCGCAAGCATTACCAACCGTGAAACACTGCAAAATTACATCATAAAAAGCCCAATGACAGGCGTTGTTACCGAGCAATATTTAAAGCGTGGTGAGCTTGCTAGTAGCGCGTTAATGCAAATAGTCAATCTTGAAACGGTATGGGTTGAGCTGTCCGCGTTTCCTGAAAATATTGAAAAACTTGCCATAGGACAAAGCGCCAAAGTATACGACCTACATCATCATTTACACGCAGAAGGTGAGGTGTTTTTTATCGCGCCTATGATGACGGGCGGACATATTGCACGTGCGCGTATTGCGCTTAAAAATCCTGACGGCCATTGGCGCCCAGGCATGCACGTAAATAGCGACGTTAGTATCGCAAATGTAAATGCTGCAGTGCGAGTAAAGGCTACTGCTGTGCAAGAGTTTAACGGTAAACCGAGTGTGTTTATTAAAAGCGGCAATGTGTTTGAAGTACGCCCTGTAAAACTTGGTGCTAAAAACAGCGAGTGGGTAGAGGTACTTGAGGGGCTGTCGTCAAACAGTGAGTATGTAACGCAAAACAGTTATGTAATTAAAGCCGATATATTAAAAAGCGGCGCAAGCCATTCACATTAGGAGGCAGCATGATTAACTGGATAGTTTCGTTTGCGGTTAAACGCCGCATGATGGTGCTTGCGCTCACGCTTTTATTTGCAGCCTTTGGCGTATATAACACCCAAAATTTAGCGGTGGATGCCGTACCTGATATAACTAATGTGCAAGTGCAAATTAACACTAAAGCACCCGGGTTTACCCCGCTTGAAGCAGAGCAGCGTATAACCTATTTAATTGAAACCGCAATGGCAGGTATACCCAAGCTTGATTACACCCGCTCGATTTCGCGTTATGGGCTTTCGCAAGTAACTGTTATTTTTAACGAAGGTACCGATATTTACTGGGCGCGCCAGCAAATATCAGAGCGCATTCAAAGTATTCGCTCAGACTTGCCTGCCAATATTGAGCCAAACTTAGGGCCAATTGCGAGCGGCCTTGGGGAAATTTTTACTTATTCTGTGCATGCAAATAAAGGTGCGCTCAAAGACGATGGCACGCCATTTAACGCAGAAGATTTACGTACTTTGCAAGATTGGATTATTCGCCCGCAGCTTTTAAAAGTAAAAGGTGTTACCGAAATAAACAGCCAAGGCGGCTTTGAACGCCAATACCAAGTAGCGCCAATACCTGAAAAGCTACTGGCTTATAAGCTTACGCTTAGCGATGTAATTACAGCACTTAAATTAAATAATAGTAACCAAGGCGCAGGGTTTATTGAGCGTTTTGATGGGCAATACTTAGTACGCTCGCCAGGACAATTAAAAACCATTGATGACATAGCCAACACCGTGGTTGCAAAGCGTGATGATGCGCCTGTACGCATAAAGGATGTTGCTAGCGTGCGTTTAGGCAAAGAGCTTAGAACAGGGGCTGCCACTTATAATGGCCAAGAAACTGTACTTGGCACCGCTATGATGCTTATTGGCGAAAACAGTCGTGTAGTGGCAAAAGCCATGGCCAATAAACTCAAAGATGTACAATTTAGCTTACCAGCAGGTGTAGTGGTTGAGCCTGTATATGACCGTACAAGCCTTGTAGATAAAACCATCGAAACCGTAAAAACCAATTTGTTTGAAGGCGCAGTGTTAGTCATTGTTATTTTACTGCTATTACTGGGTAACGTAACCGGTGCGCTTATTACGGCAATGGTTATTCCGCTTAGTATGTTATTTGCCATTACCGGTATGGTTGGCAATCGCGTGTCGGGTAATTTAATGAGTTTAGGCGCAATCGACTTTGGTTTAATTGTTGATGGTGCTGTAATTGTGGTTGAAAACTGTTTAAGGCAACTTGGCCTTGCGCAGCACAAACATGGCAGGCTACTTACATTAAATGAGCGTTTAAGTGTGGTAACCGCCGCCACTAAAGAAGTGTTCAGTCCAGCAGTATTTGGCATTTTAATTATTATGCTGGTGTATTTACCGCTATTTGCATTAAGTGGTGTTGAGGGCAAAATGTTTCAGCCAATGGCGTTTACAGTGGTTGCAGCATTAGTTGGCGCACTTATTTTTGCAGTAACCTTTGTACCTGCCGCTATTGCGGTATTTGTACGCGGTAAAGTGAGTGAGAGCGAAAATACGGTTATGCGCGGTATTAAAAAAGGCTATAAACCGTTACTTGGCTTATCGCTTAAGTTACCGTGGGTAATGCTAAGCATTGCTGCTGTGCTTGTAATTACACTTGGCTTTAAAGTGAAAAATATGGGTGCTGAATTTTTACCACAGCTTGATGAGGGCGATATTGCTATGCATGCACTGCGCATTACCGGCACCGGCATTGAGCAATCGGTAAAAATGCAAAAAGAGTTAGAGCAAGCCATTTTAGACATACCTGAAGTTGAAAAGGTATTTTCAAAAATTGGTACGCCCGATGTCGCAAACGATCCTATGCCACCTAACGTTGCCGATACATTCTTAATGTTAAAGCCACGCGAACAATGGCCTAATCCTGCTTTACCTAAAGAAGAACTGGTTAAGCAAATTCGCCATTTAGTAAATGAAGTGCCTGGTAATAACTATGAGTTTACGCAACCAATAGAAATGCGCTTTAACGAGCTAATAGCAGGCGTGCGGGCCGATGTAGCAGTACGTATTTATGGTGATGACTTATCAACATTAAAACAGTACGGGGAAAAAGCTACAACGCTTGTGCGAAGCATTACGGGTGCAACTGATGTACGCCTTGAGCAAATGGAAGGCTTGCCTACGCTTTCGGTTACGCCGCTTCGCGACCATATGGCGCTGTTAGGCTTAACCGTAACCGATATACAGCAAAGTGTAAGTGCTGCAGTAGGCGGTGTACAAACTGGGCTTATTTACGAAGGTGATAAACGTTTTTCGTTATTAGTGCGTTTAGATGAGCGTTGGTCTAGCGATGTAACACAGCTGGCTCGTTTGCCTGTGGCTGTGCCAAAAAGTGCTAATCCCGACCTTGCGTTTGTTCCGCTTGGCGAAGTAGCAACAATTAGTATTGATAAAGGGCCTAATCAAGTAAATCGTGAAAGCGGTAAGCGTAACGTTGTAGTCACTGCAAACGTAGAAGGGCGTGATTTAGCAAGCTTTGTAAGCGATGCACAAACAGCTTTAAATTCAGAACTTAATTTACCAAGTGGTTATTGGATTGAATATGGCGGCACGTTTGAGCAGTTAGAATCGGCAAGTAAGCGTTTATCGCTAGTGGTGCCGGTTACTCTATTGCTTATATTTGGCTTGCTTTATAGCGCGTTTAATTCACTGCGTGATTCGTTAATAATATTTAGCGGCGTACCACTTGCTCTGACAGGTGGCGTGCTTGCGTTATTGTTACGCGACATGCCGCTGTCAATATCGGCAGGCGTTGGCTTTATTGCGCTAAGCGGTGTAGCAGTATTAAATGGTGTGGTTATGCTGTCGTTTATTAAACAGTTAAGAGCCGACGGCCTTAGTTTAATAGATGCGATACAAACAGGTGCACTTTCGCGCCTGCGCCCAGTACTTATGACCGCTTTAGTGGCAAGTTTAGGGTTTATTCCTATGGCGCTAAATACTGGCACTGGCGCTGAGCTACAAAGGCCATTGGCAACGGTAGTGGTGGGCGGTATTATTTCATCAACTTTACTTACGCTATTAATATTGCCTGCACTTTATAAGTTAGTGCATGCAAAGTTTACTAGGCATCAAGCTGTTTAGTTCATAACGTAAAAAGCAGCTGAAACTTCAGCTGCTTTTTTGTTGTTAAGTAAACCATGCAGGTTAATTATATTGAAAAAGATTATCCCAGCGCTTATCCAAAACGGTTTTTGCTTGCTCTAAACTGATTGCGTTATACACCTCATTACTGCACGTGACTAAATGCATACGCTCCAATTTTGCAAGTGCATCGCTAATTTCAAAGTCGAGTTCGCATTTATACTTTGTTTTAAACCACGCCTCTATTTGCTCATCAAGCATTTGTGCGCTTAGGCCATTTGTAGATTTAAGTAAAAACGTATAAGCAAGCAGGGCTTCTTTTATGTCTTCTTCTTCAGCGGCGTCTATAAGGGTATGAAAAACACCGGCGTTATTATCGAGGTTTTTAAAGTAAAGGTTATCGCTAAGCGCTTTCATAAATTTAATTTTACGATTTTTAAATTTACTCCACTCTTTAAAAATAAAGCTGCCAAATACCCCCATACCAATAGCAAAGGTAATAAAGTGCTGCTGGGTCATTTCTACGGCCTCATTTCTAAAACCACCCCAATAAGCAATCAACGCAAATAACAATAAAATGGATGCGCCTAGCTTAGTAATTAAAACCACGGCACCGCCAATTAAAGCCGATGAGCCAATAATCACTTTATCAATAGGGCGCATACGTACTTCGCTATTAGGGAATAGCATTTCAAGGTCGGCTTTTGGTACATTTTGAAACAGCTTTACTATGGTCGAACTTGGTTCAAACCCTAAAGGTATTTTATTTTTAGCTTCAAAGTGGGCTTTATCTTTAAAACGAATGAACACCGCCACGCGGTCGTAATTAGTAAAATGCAGCTTTTTTTTACGAAGGCCCCAAAAGCTGGTTATGGTTTCAGTGAGTTGCGACTCGCCACGGCGATAAAAAACCACTTCTTCAAAGTCGTCAAACTCTACCTCAAGGCGCACTTTAAATAGTGACTCTTCGTTTAATGCATCTTGTAAATCTTGATTAGTGATCACTTCAAAGTTAGCGGCGTTTAAAACCTTTGCAAAATCTTTTGCAAAATCACGTTGGCACTGCGCTTTTTGAACATGTGAAACCGGCGCTAAAGATCGCGTGTCACTATTAGGATCAAAAGGGGCGTAGTTATTTTTAAGCGACTCAAGTGTTGCGTGATAATCGTAATGGATAAGGCTTGCTAATAAATCACAAAATTGTTTAAACGATGTTTGCTCTGAGCCGTTGGCCAACTCATCACTACACATATCAACAATATCTTGTTTTCGAAAGGGAATAAAACGTGCATTTTGCATTTTCTTGACTAATTTGGAAATGAAACTACCTTTAGGGATGTTAATTTATTCCCCGTCGAAATGCTAATTTATAGATTTACAAATAAATAAACTTTATTGAATCCAACTCGTCCTTTCATACGTTGTATTAGTACAGTAATTATATTTTGCTAGTTATTTTGTATTATTAATATTGATATTTAATTATGATTAAGTATTATTATTTTAATCTGTCAATAATTAAGCCAGTAAAAATGTATTGATTAATGTTAATATTTTGTTTTAATTACTGGATTTTATAATAATTAGATCTATTTTTAGCTAAGCCGCTGTTTACTCTCATTAACTATTTAGGATATTCACTTTGGAAAATATAAGTAAAGCTGTTGTTATTGTCGAACTACTAAGTGATGTATGGGTTGTTATGGATAATGGAGATTGGGTCAAGGTAGACTCTGTACCAGAGCAATTTGCCGATCTACCCGTATTAAACAGCAGTGATATTGCACTTGAAGAAAATAAGCTTGTTTTCTCTGAAGCGAATGAACAGCTTGTGGTCCCACAGGATATTATTTCGCAGCTTGTATCCGATTTAAGTCAAAATAGTACATTTGATGCCCGAAGTAATACAAGTAGTGTTACTTCTTTATCATCAAATGATGCCAATGACGCACAAGTGGCTTATCAACTTATTGCCCGCCAAGGGCAAGAGCTAGTTCCTGAATCTGGCTACGAAACCACACCCGTTGCTGATGCTGAGGTAGAAGATCCTGACTTTCTTGAATTTACACCTGATCCTGTTTTCAATGTAGGGCAACTCGGTGGCGATGGTATTTTTATTAATAAATATGACGCTGTGGCTTTGGAGTTTTCCGGCACTGTTGAAAATGTACCAGATGGGTCGATAGTACAAATAATTTTAAGTGACTCAGACGGCAACGAAATTATAGTCACAACTGAAGTTCAGGATGGTTTGTGGTCTGTTACTAATATCGATATCACAGCATTAAATGACGGTGAAGTTACTGCGACAGTGTCGTTAGTTGGCGGAGATGAAGATGACGCTGCTAGCGAGACAAAAATTAAAGATACTCAAGCAGATATTTTTATTGATTTTGAAGATGGCCTAAACACTAATCAGCCCATTGATTTCGAGGGCGAAGTGGTAGATGTGCAAGATGGACAGCTGGTAACAGTAACCATTTTTGATTCGCAAGGTAACCCCATTGCAACGTATGAGGCTACGGTTACTAATGGCCAGTGGAGTGTCGGCCCAGAACCTTTTGCTGACTTAGCCGATGGAAATTACACTATCCAAGTTAGCACTATTGATATAGCGGGTAATGATACTCAAACACAAAAGTCTTTCTCTAAAGATACAACTGCAATAATAACAATTGAAGTAAATGAAACCGAAGACGGCGTAATTAATAACTCAGAGAACATAGTACTGGTCAGCGGAACAGTTGAAGGTATTGAAGACGGTCAGATAGTGTCAGTTACTTTAACAGATGTTGATGGTAATGAAGTGACTGTTGAGGCTATTGTTGAAAATGGCCAGTATCAACTAGCAGTTGATATTTCTTCGTTAAGTGATGGGGAGATCACAGCAACAGCGCAAGCACAAGA
The DNA here is from genome assembly GCF_001401805.1 of Pseudoalteromonas sp. P1-25. GTDB lineage: Bacteria > Pseudomonadota > Gammaproteobacteria > Enterobacterales > Alteromonadaceae > Pseudoalteromonas. The sequence continues at coordinate 1,881 of NZ_LKDW01000024.1, read as the reverse complement.
CTTATTAGGCAATGAGAGTAACTCTTCTCAAGTTATTTTACATGATAAAACCGCACAGCTCACTGTTGAGATAGACTCAACACAAGATGGTGTTATAAACAGCGAAGAACAGAGTAACGTGACGGTACGAGGTTTAGTAACCGGTATTGAAGATGGCCAAGCTGTAACTGTTGTATTGAGTGATGGTGTTAACCCCCCAATTACGTTAACGGCAATTGTAGTTAATGGGAGTTATGAAATAACCGGCGTTGATATTTCATCGCTAAATGATGGCACTATTAGCGCAAATGCAACTGCTCAAGATATTTCAGGAAATCCCGCGAGTGCTTCTGATGAAGCCCAATATGATAGCTCTGTTGCTGCAAGCTTAGTAGCACAAGATGTTGACGGGGTTATTAATAGCGCTGAGCAAAATAATGTACAACTCAGCGGCTCGGTTACAGATATTGAGGCAGGCCAATTAGTTACTGTTACTTTTACAGATAGTAATAATCAGCAAGTAGTTGTAACAACAGAGGTTGATGCTGATGGCAATTGGCAAATCAGTGGTGATATTGAATCGTTAGCAGATGGCGCAATTTCAGCACAAATTAGCATTTTTGATGCCGCTGGGAATGAGGCAACTCAAGAGGTTACTTTTGCAAAAGACACACAAAGCACGTTAACCCTTAGTATCGATAAAACCGAAGACGGCATTATAAATGGCAGCTCTGAAAATACCGACATTTCGCTCAGTGGCTTAGTAAATGGTGTAGAGGATGGCCAAGAAGTTACCATCGTATTTACAGATTCAGTAGGCAATGAAGTCGTTGTTACTGCAATTGTTGAAAATGGAAACTATGAGCTGTCAGGCGTCGATATTTCATCATTAGAAGATGGTGAAATTACTGCCACAGCAACTGTGTTAGATACGCCAGGCAATACCGCCACAGCTGAAGATACTTTTGAATTAGATAATAGCGCAATAATCACCGCGTCAATAGATAAAACAGATGATGGAGTCATTAACGGACAAGACGATGATCTTCGAGACAACGTAAATTCAGCAGAAAATGCAGGTGTGGTTGTACGCGGTACTGTAGAAGATGTGGAAGATGGCCAAATAGTTACTGTAACTTTGAGCGATGGCATTAATCCTCCTGTAATTACTCAAGCAGTAGTTCAAAATGGTCAATATGTTACTGGACCAATGGACGCAACTGGCCTAAATGATGGTACGATGGTCGCTACTGCAGAGGTTACTGATGCAGCAGGTAACCCTGTTAGTGCACAAGATAATGTTGAGATAGACACAACGGCAGCAATAACAACTAGCATTGATAAAACGGCTGATTCGGTTATTAATGGCAGTAACGAAAACCAAGAAATTGTAGTGCGTGGTACTGTAATTGGCATTGAAGATGGTCAAGTTGTCACAATTAGCTTAAGAGACGGTGTAAATCCAGACATAGTAGTACAAGCAATTGTTGAAAATGGTGAATATGTTACAGCTCCTATTGATGCAAGTTCTTTAAACGATGGTGATATTGTTGCCAATGCTGAGGTGTCTGACCTCGCTGGTAATGAAGCTATTGCAATAGATATAGTCGAAATAGATAAGTTAGCAGAAATTACAACCAGCATTGATAAAACAGCCGACGGCGTGATTAATGGCAATGGTGAAAGCGCCGCCATGGTTGTACGTGGCACGGTGAGCGATGTGGAAGACGGTCAAACCGTGACAGTGATCATCAGTGATGGCACAAACCAAGTTGAATCCACGGCACTTGTGCAAAACGGCGAGTATGTTACCGATCCGATTGATGCAAGCGCATTAAACGATGGCACACTCACTGCCACAGCCAGCGTATCCGATGTGGCAGGCAACCCGATTTCAGCACA
>NZ_LKDW01000023.1 GCF_001401805.1 Pseudoalteromonas sp. P1-25 | reverse complement strand
AGAGATGGCAGAGTGGTCGAATGCACCGGTCTTGAAAACCGGCATAGGTTTGTAGCCTATCTAGGGTTCAAATCCCTATCTCTCCACCATTATTTAAAAAAACCGCCTTATGGGCGGTTTTTTGCTTTGTGGAGTTTAATAAATGTCAAAAGAAGCAAACCTTACTACATCGCAACGCTTAGTAAAGCATGTATTACTGTGGATTGTATTTGGTTACTGTTATCAAAGCGCGATTAATTTATTAATAAAAATGGCAGCAGATGCGCAACCAGACGCAACGCTTATCACTGCCTTTGCATATGGTATTGGCTTTAATGTTTTAACTGCGCACCTTATTACTAAATACGATACGCATTGGCCTATAATTGGCGCCGCTTTTATTGCTTTAGTAGGTTTAGTATTAGTGCCGCTAGTGTTGTTTGGCAGTGGCGGTTTAATAGCATGGCCACTGCTTGTTGGATTTTTATTCACTTTACCCCTTTTTAGCTACATAGTTGGTAAAATTAAGGTGAAACACAGTAAAAACTAGCCCCAAACCGGTTTTATTTTATGTTAGCATGTACGCGTCTTTTAACTAACAAAACGTGAAAAACACATTATGTCAGATAATTTTACTACAGATGCTGAAAAAGCAAGTTACGGTATTGGCTTACAAATGGGTGAGCAACTTAAGTCTAACCCTTTTGAAGGCTTAAACCTAAATTCAGTATTTGAAGGCATGAAAGATGCGTACGCTGGTAGCGCTTTTCAAGTTGAGATCCCTGAGATCCAAGCTGCATTTGAAAAAATTAACGAAGAGATCCAAGCGCGTCGTGAAGAAGAAGCAAAAGTACTTTCTGCTGAAGGTATCGCATTCTTAGAAGAAAACGCTAAGCGTCCTGAAATCACTGTTACAGAGTCTGGTTTACAATACGAAGTACTAGCAACAGGTGAAGGCGAAAAGCCAACAGCTGAGTCTACAGTACGTGTTGACTACCACGGTACACTAATTAACGGAACTGTTTTTGATAGCTCTTACGAGCGCGGTCAACCTGCTGAATTCCCAGTGGGTGGCGTAATCAAAGGTTGGACAGAAGCATTACAAATGATGCCTGTAGGCACTAAATGGCGTATCTACGTTCCTCATGAGCTTGCTTATGGTGAACGTGGCGCAGGTGCTGCAATTGCACCTTTCTCAACGCTTATATTTGACGTTGAGCTACACGAAATCCTTTCTTAATTTAGTAATTAAGTCAGTATTTAAAAAGCCGTGGTCTTAGACCGCGGCTTTTTTGTAATACGTAGTTTAATACCAATTCTCAGGCCTTTACTAGTGTAGTCCAAACAGTTTGAAGAAGTAGGCTATGGTGAGGGCAGATAACCGTGTTGTTAGCTAGGCAACAATACGCTGTTGGGTTACTTTATATGTGAACTTTTTAACCTCAATAGCGCACCATTTAATACTTAAATTTATTTAGTACTGCGATGGTATTAAATCCACGTCTCACGCTTACTGCTTTATAAACATCAATTAAATAACCTAGTTAATTAAATGAAGTGGCATAAAAAAACCGCATATAAAATGCGGTTTTAAAACTAACTAAATAAATGCTAAAGCTTTATTAAAAGTAACCTCTAATACCAAAGCGGAAGTTTCTGCCTGGTAGTGGGGCTTTATCTTTTATAAACGAGCTATGAACAAAGCCAAGTTCGTCGGTAATGTTATCTACATTTAAGTACAGCTGCGTATCAATAGCGCCTAAACTTAATTGATAATTAGCTTGTGCATCAACAATTGTGTAGCCATCTGTTTTGGTCTCGAAGGCGCTTATATCGTTTTGCTCAAAGTAGTGCGTACCGGTGAGCGTTAGTTGTAAATCGCCTACGTTGTATTGTAATTCAGAGCCTAATTTATTAGCAGGAATGCGTGGTAAATTCCCCGCATCATCTTTAAGCTTAGCGCGAGTTGAATCACCAAAAACTTTAATCATCGTACTTGGGTCTATTTGGTAGTGCACGTCAAACTCAATACCATATAGCTCAGCATCTTTACTGGCAAATTGATAAACAGCAACCGCATCATCGTGTGCACCAATCGCTGATTCTAACCCATCTTCTTCGTCGTAAACTAAGCCTGTATTTTGTTGGTAATAAAAGTTTTTAATATCGTTATAGAAAAAGTTTACTGTGTAGCCAAAATCACCGCTAAAGCGTCTAAAGCTTAAATCAAGGTTAGTCGATTTTTCTTGCTTAATGTCTTCTGGCTCAAAGTGTACCTCGTTATCTTCAATATGATAGCCAAGGCCTACTTCATAAGTACCTGTAGCAATGTGTAAACCATTAGATAAAAGTTCAGCAGAAAGAGGAGCACGCTCAGAGTGAGATAAGCTAAGCGCTACACTTTGCCCAGGTGTGTATTGCCAAATGGCGCCGACTGAGGCGCTTACATTAGTAAAGCTTTCGCTGTATGCAATACTTTCTTCTTCCCCTTCATCATGATCTTCCTCTTCTTCATCATGGCTGTGGTCGTGCTCTGTTTCTGTAATTGTGCTTGTAATCTCATAGTCTTCAATACGTGCACCAAGCTCTACAGTTACATCTCCAAATTCACGCTCTTCTAGTAGATAGAGTGCATGAGTAGTGGTAACACTTGCAGGAGTAAAGGCCTCTTCACCAATGGCGTCGTAATCAGACTCGCTATAATGATAGCCAATCATACCGTGCCATTGAGCTAATTTATGCTCTACGTTTAAGCGCGCTTCGGTTGTTTCGTTTTTAAAGGTAGTGCCAATTTCACCGTCTTCAATTTCACTGTGTGAGTAATCAGTGTAGCCAACACGAAGGTTAATATTCTCAACCCAGTTATTATCCAGCGCATAACTAATCAGGCCTTGCCAACGATCTTGCTCAAGATGAGCATAAACAGACTCTTCTTCTTCCTCTGCGTGATCGTCGTGTTCTTCTTCGGTTTCACCTTCATGGTCATGGTCATGATGCTCATGCCCAGGGATACCGTAATCGGTGTCAATGCTACCGTAAGAAAAGCCAACCGTTAAATGATCGCCCACATAACTAGTACCCACATTGAATGTATCACTATCTATAAAGGTGTTTTCTACAGTGTTTGCTGTTTCAACGTCACCATCTTCATCTGTAATACTAAAGGTCGGTGTTTCATAGTCATCACCACTGCGTTTGGTACCATCAAAATGAAAGTTAAATCCATCATTGCCTGTTTCTAGTTTTGCAGCCACCGTATTTGAATTAGATACCGTGTCATGGCTGTATTCAGCAGCGCCGGATAAATCATCTAGATTGCTCGTTGGTATACGGTTATCAACTACATTTACTACACCACCAATTGCACCTGAGCCATAAAGTAGGGTGCTTGGTCCGCGCAATACTTCAATTTGTTCAGCCGCTAAGCTGTCGCTTGAAGTTGCATGGTCTGGACCAATACGCGATGCATCGCTAGCATCTAAACCGTTTTGGGTAATCTTAACGCGAGGGCCATCTAAACCACGGATAATAGGGCTTGACGATACCGGGCCAAAGTAACTGGCATTTACACCTGGTAAGCCTTTTAGCGTTTCACCAAGGGTAGGTTTTGATTTGTTTTTAAGCTCATCACCTGATAAAACGCTAACAGGAGAAATCATCTCTAGGCTGTTTTTATGCAGTGCAGAGGCATATACAACAACGGTTTCTACCGAGGTAGGGGTAAGTGAAACCGTCACATTGTTTGAGTTTTCATTTACGGCAATACGCGAGTCTATAAAGTTGTCTTTACTTACATGTAATTGGCTTTGAGAGTCTACATCAATAGAAAATTCGCCCTGTGCGTTGGTTTTTACACCTTGGTCTTTACCATGTACGTGCACAGCTGCATTTTCAATAGGTCGGTTTTTATCATCTGTTATTTTACCGGTAACGGTAGCAGCAAGTGCTGAATGAGAACATAAAACAGAAAAAACTGCAGAAGAAATTAATGTTAACTTTGTCATTATCTTAAAGGTTCGCGGTTACTATGTTGTGATATAATATAACACTGCGTATTTGACATATCAACAATGTTATACTATAGCTTAATTTTTTTCGATGAATAAACACGCGAATAAGATAAGCTGTTTTAAGAGCGGCTATCGAGCATAATTATATTGAGTTTACGCAGCGCTTTAGGCTGGTTATTTATATCCTTAGGCTCTATCATTTCGCATTCATCACGTATCATCTCAGAAACCAAGCTGGGGTATTGGCGGCAATCTTCTGGTCTATCCAGGTAAATGCTACAGGTATACATTGTTTTATGGGAGGGCGCTTTTTTAGGCGCTATTTCTAAAAAGGGGCAAACGATAAGCCTTAATTGCGTATGTGGATCGAACCAAATTTCATCATCTTTAACATATTGATAAATCTCTGGGTTAAACAGTGCCCACATTTCAATTTCTTGTACAGTTGCGCTTAAATCACCACCCCCGTATTTAATACAACATTTGCCACATTGGTTGCACTCTTTCATTTTTAGCCAGTATATTAGGAATTTATAAGTTTCTCAGTGTATCACTGTAACTAACGTGGGCTACTTTTTATATATAATTTTAAAACCACACTTTTAATTACAACCGGTTATCTATTATTAATGTATCATTACACCTAGATAATTAGCCGTTCTTATAAGATCAGGACGCCTATAAATAGTATTTTTGCTAAATTAAATAGTTAGTTTAGCGGTTAGTTGAGGATAGTTCTTGATGATGAACACCAAAGTATATAAAGCAGTACATGATTTAGCAGAACAGTTGATGGAGGCTGCAAATAGAAACGACCGCAAAAGATTTGAATTATTATTTTCTAGGCTTAAAACGATTTGTGAAGAAAACGAGAATACCTCAAAAGATCACCCTGTACAGTGGGAAACCTTAGCTGACTTTACCGAAGAGCTTGAAGACGCTCTCACTACATACGAGAAAGCGCTAGAAAAGTCGATTGCAATAAATAATAAAGATCATATGGCATCGATAGCTTATTCAATGGCCACTTTACAAATAGAGCTAGGTAAAAAAGATGAGGCGATTAATAGCCTTAAAAGTGCCAAGGTAAGTGCTAATAAAATTGAAGATAAAGAACTCAAAGCAGAAATACACGAGCTGCTTGAGTCACTTATTGAAGAAGATTAAAACTTAAACTTGTAGTCATCAGTGAATGTTGGAGTAAGGATGTGCTGAAAAAAATAGAACAATGGATTGATAAAACTAACACTTATTACACATCACAAAGGGTATGCTGCAGTCAATTTAAGAATGAATTTAGTGACTTTTACCCTTTAGATTTTTTGAGTAACTCTTTTTATGTTGTGGTTGATAAAATCCCAAAGCCAGACTTTGATGAATTACATTCTATGGGGGTGAGCGATTTTATTGACATGGACGCTGCAGGCATAACCTATAAAAACACCTATTATGTTCTGCCGCACATGCAAGATAATCTTCGTGTACATTTTCATGAATTAGTTCACGTAGCACAGTGGGGTGAGCTTGGCTCAATAGCATTTATGCAGCGTTACTTGAGTGAGATTCAGCAGCTTGGTTATCACAATGCACCACTTGAGTTGATGGCTTATGAACTCGATGCACATTTTACCCATGCGGGCGAGGGAATTAACATCCCAAGGCATGTTGCAAATACCCTGTAGCTAAACAGCTTTAAAAGGATTTTATATGATTCGCTATTATCTATATTTATTGTCGGTTATATCCTCAACCTGTGGTGCAAACACTTTTACCGAAGATATAAGCGCTGCTTTAATTGAAAGAACAACTCACTCGGTTATTTATAATGGTGCATATTATTCAATTACATACCCAGGGGGAGATGTGCCAAGTAACATTGGGGTATGTACTGATGTTATTATCAGAAGCTACAGAAAGTTAGGTGTAGATTTACAAAAATTAGTACATGAAGATATAAAAAATAACTTTGCGCTTTACCCCTCTAAACGAATCTGGGGGCTGACTAAACCGGATAAAAATATCGACCACCGAAGAGTGCCTAATTTACAAATTTACTTTAAAAGACACGGTTTAAATTTAGCAATATCTGGTGCTCCTAATGACTACAAAGCGGGTGATATAATAACTTGGATGTTACCCGGGAATCTTCCTCATATTGGCATGGTCGTTAATGAGTACTCTATACAAACCGGCAATCCTTTAATTGTACATAATATTGGGCGTGGTCCTGAAAAAACCGATATGCTCTTTGATTATAAAATCACAGGGCACTATCGGTTCGAACCAAAGCAGATTCATAAGACGCAGTAATACTCATTTGCAATAATACTTAATTATGCGCATTGGTATAACTTTATTTTAAGTTTATGCTTATATTGCCATTGGGTTTACAGCAGCACAGCAGTATTTCTCCCTCACGTACAAACGCTAAAGGTTCTTCGTTATATTGCACTTGGCCAGAGACTAACGTGGCTCTGCACGCGCCGCAATAGCCTTCGCGGCACTGATAGGCTACGTCTATTTTTTGGTTTTCTAAGCAATGTAAAACAGAAGGGCAGCCAGTGCTAAATTCAATACACTGGCTGTTATCTGCAAGCGTTATACTTGCAGTGGGTTTGTCACTCATTATAAATCAAAGTCACCAAATTCTGAGGCATCTACTTGAGAGTCGATTTGACCTACAAGGTATGAGCTAATTTCAGCTTCTTGCGGCGCAACTTGCACGTTGTCAGACACAAGCCAAGAGTTGATCCATGGAATAGGGTTGCTGTTGTTTTCAAACTGCGCAGGCAAGCCAATTGCTGTCATACGTGCATTAGTGATGTATTCAACATATTGACACAAGATGTGTTTATTTAAGCCAATCATTGAGCCATCTTTGAACAAGTATTCTGCCCATTCTTTTTCTTGCTCTGCTGCTTCTACAAACATTTTAATGGCTTCTTCACGGCACTGCGCAGCGACAATCGCCATTTCAGGGTCGTCTTTACCATCTTGCATAATGTTCAAAATATGCTGTGTACCCGAAAGGTGTAGCGCTTCATCACGAGCGATTAGCTTGATGATTTTAGCGTTACCTTCCATTAATTCACGTTCTGCAAAGGCAAATGAGCAGGCAAAACTAACATAAAAACGAATAGCTTCAAGAATATTTACCGACATCATCGCAAGGTAAAGTTTCTTTTTAAGATCAAATAAGCTAATCACAACGGTTTGACCGTTAATGTCGTGCTTGCCTTCCCCATACAGATTATAAAGCGACACGCCATTAATTAAATCGTCGTAGTAGGTGGTTACCGCATCAGCACGTTCGCTGATTTTTTCGTTACTTACAATGTCATCAAAAATTAGTTCTGGTGACTGTGTTACGTTACGAATAATGTGGGTATAAGAGCGGCTGTGAATAGTTTCACTAAATGCCCAGGTTTCTATCCATGTTTCTAGTTCAGGAATAGACACAATAGGAAGTAGGGCAACATTTGGTGAGCGGCCTTGTACACTATCAAGCAGCGTTTGGTATTTTAAGTTACTTAAAAATATGTGCTTTTCGTGCTCAGGTAACGCTTGAAAATCTAAACGGTCTTTACTTACGTCTACTTCTTCTGGACGCCAAAAAAACGAAAGTTGCTTTTCAATCAATTTTTCAAAAATAGGGTATTTTTGTTGATCGTAACGCGAAACGTTAACGGTTTGGCCAAAAAACATTGGCTCTTGCATTTGATCATTATGGTTACGACTAAAAGTAGTATAAGACATGTCTATCACTCAAAAACTATCACTAAAACTATCAGGACAAAGCGGGCAAAGAGCCCGCTTTAAGTTTATCTATTAAATTTTACACGCGCCGCCTGCACAATCGTCATCTTCGACTTCTGGCGTATCGTCTTGTGCATCTGATGCACCATCGCGGGTGTTATGGTAATAAAGTGTTTTAACACCCAATTTGTAGGCACCCAGTAAGTCTTTTAATAAGACTTTCATAGGTACTTTACCGCCTTCGTACTTACTTGGATCATAATTTGTATTGGCCGAAATAGTTTGGTCAATAAACTTTTGCATTATGCCCACTAACTGTAAGTAACCATCGTTTGATGGAATATCCCACAGCAGCTCGTAGTTATCTTTTAAGCGTTCGTACTCTGGCACTACTTGTTTTAAAATACCGTCTTTACTTGCTTTAACGCTAATGTGACCACGTGGTGGCTCAATACCGTTAGTCGCGTTAGAGATTTGCGACGATGTTTCTGAAGGCATTAATGCGCTAAGTGTTGAGTTACGCATGCCGTGCTCTTTAATGCTGGCACGTAATGAGTCCCAATCTAAGTGCAGTGGCTCATCACAAATTTTATCTAAGTCACGTTTGTATGTATCCGTTGGCATAATACCTTGAGAGTACGTTGTTTCGTTAAACTTAGGACACGCGCCACGCTCTTTAGCAAGCTCGTTTGATGCTTTCATTAAGTAATATTGAATTGCTTCAAACGTTTTATGAGTCAGTGCATTAGCACTGCCATCTGAGTAGCGTTTACCATTTTTAGCTAAGTAGTAAGCGTAGTTAATTACACCTATTCCTAATGTGCGGCGGCCCATTGTGGCATTACGTGCAGCCGGTACTGGGTAGTCTTGGAAATCAAGTAGATTATCAAGTGCACGTACTGCCAGTTCCGCAAGCTCTTCCAGTTCATCAAGCGATTCAATAGCACCTAAGTTAAATGCAGATAGCGTACAAAGGGCAATTTCGCCTTCTTCGTCGTTTACGTTATTTAACGGCTTAGTTGGCAATGCAATTTCTAAACATAAGTTAGATTGGCGAATTGGCGCAACTTTAGAAATAAACGGGCTGTGAGTGTTACAGTGATCCACGTTTTGTAAATAAATACGACCTGTACTAGCTCGCTCTTGCGCAAACATTGAGAATAGCTCAATCGCTTTGATACGCTTTTTACGAATAGACTCGTCTTGCTCGTATTTTATATATAGTGCGTCAAATTCATCTTGGTCTTCAAAGAATGCATCGTAAAGACCTGGTACGTCTGATGGGCTAAATAACGTGATATAATCGTCTTTAATCAAACGAGAATACATTAGTTTATTAAACTGTACGCCGTAATCTAAGTGACGAACACGGTTATCATCAACACCACGGTTATTTTTAAGTACAAGCAGGTTTTCTACTTCTAAATGCCAAAGCGGATAGAATAAGGTTGCTGCACCGCCACGAACGCCACCTTGCGAGCAGCTTTTAACAGCTGTTTGAAAGTGCTTATAAAAAGGAATACAACCAGTGTGGTACGCTTCACCGTTACGAATATGGCTACCTAACGCACGAATACGGCCGGCGTTAATACCAATACCCGCACGTTGTGATACGTATTTAACAATCGCAGATGATGTAGCATTGATTGAATCAAGGCTATCGCCACATTCAATAAGTACACATGAGCTAAATTGGCGAGTAGGGGTACGTACACCCGACATAATGGGTGTAGGTAAAGAGATTTTAAACGTTGATACAGCATCGTAAAAACGCTTGATGTAATCAATACGTGTCTCGCGCGGGTAGTCAGAAAATAAACTCGCAGCCACTAAAATATATAAAAACTGAGCACTTTCGTAAATTTCACCTGTTACGCGGTTTTGTACCAGGTATTTACCTTCAAGTTGCTTTACGGCTGCGTAGCTAAAGTTAAGATCGCGCGAATGATCAAGATACGCATCTAGCTCGTCAAGCTCTTGCTCTGTGTAATCAACAAGTAAGTGAGCATCGTAGCGTTTGTCTTCAACCATTTTTGTAACATGGTCAAATAAACGTGGAGGCTCAAACTGGCCATACGCTTTTTTACGTAAGTGGAATACAGCTAAGCGGGCAGCTAAGTACTGGTAGTCAGGCGACTCTTTTGAAATTTGATCGGCTGCTGCTTTAATGATGGTTTCGTGAATGTCTTTTGTACGAATACCGTCGTAAAATTGAATGTGCGACTTTAATTCAACCTGTGAAACCGATACGTTGTTTAAACCTTCGGCGGCCCATTCAATAACGCGATGGATCTTATCAAGATCTAGCGGCTCTTTACGCCCGTCACGCTTGCTTACAGATAACTGTTGGTTCATAGCTTTGCCTGTATTCCTTGGGAATTGAGTATTTTGACCAATGTTCTATACCTCGCTAAAGCAAGGTACGTATTCATTTATTATAAGTTTCACCGTATGGGCGAATTTAATTGAATAACATTTGGCCACAATATCTGGTGTTGTTCAATTTAGAGATCACAAGATAGTGTGGTCTGAGTTGATTTGCAAGGGACATAATTGCCCCTATTTGTGGATAACTTTGGGATAAAGCAATTGTGTTAGTAGTCACTCACCTTTGAACAATCATTTAAGTTGAAATAGGTAAAAATCAACTAATGATCAGCTAAATTTGCGCATTTTGAAAATAAATTTTGACTGCTTTTTTTATCATCAAGCTTTGCATAAAAACTAACTCAATCACAATATATAGTGTTTAATAACGCCAGTGGCACTATATATGGTTTTTGTGGGCTAGTTAAGAGAATCGTTTTTAGTAAGTGATCTAATAGTTTTCAAAATAAAAAGCATAATTAAAGCTAAGAAATAGAAATGGGCTAAAAAATAGCCCATTTAAATTTAAGCAAAAAGCATGCTGCTGAGTGTAAGAATTTTAAAAATACTTATTATTGCACTCTCTGAGATTTCTATAGACAAACTGAATTTCAATTTTAATTGTCCTAAATCTGAAGTTAGTCACTTGCCGATAATATAAGAATAAGTTACGCTCAAATTTCCACACTTAGGCGCTTTTCTAAAATTTTAGCAAGTGTCTTTGCTGATATCATATTTCGATTTTGAGTGTGATATCAGCCCCTCCACTTAGTTGAAATATCAATTCCATCAAAGCGTTAATAAAACTTTAATCCTGCCTGTTCTGATTTGCAAGGGACATAATTGCCCCTATTTGTGGATAAGTCTAGGATAAAATAATTGTGTTAGTAGATACTTACCCGTAATCAATTACTTGGTTCAGGCGTTTAAAAAGTAAACTAATGTTCTGCTAAATTTACGCATTTTGAAAATAAATTTTGACTGCTTTTTTTATCATCAAGCTTTGCATAAAAACTAACACAATCACAATATATAGTGTTTAATAGAGCTAATGGCACTATATATGGTTAAAAGCATCAATAGGGCTGCGCCAATTAAAGTCGGCTTCCCAGCGCAACGCCTCCTCAATACTTGGTATATAGCCCCAAAGCGCTGTAGCGGTATGCATACCTGCAGCTTTACCCGCTTGTATATCACGTTGTGCATCACCTACATATAAACAACGCTTAGGATCAACGTTCATCAGTTTTGTACAGTGTAATAAGGGTAAAGGAGACGGTTTTGCTTCGGTAAGTGTATCGCCACTGATCACCACATGTGCATTTTTTAATGCGGGGATAGCTGCCACTAAAGGGTCGGTTAAAAACCCAGGTTTATTGGTCATTATCCCCCATTTTATAGCTTGGTTCTCAAGGGCTATGAGTAATGATTCTATACCTTCAAAGCAACGTGTGTGATTAGCTAGGTTTTGGCTATAGTAACTCACTAGCTGTTTTATCCGCTGTGCTTGAGGTTGCGTGGCCCATTGTTCTTTAAAGCCGAGCTCAAGTAATGCACCTGCACCATTAGAAGCAGCTTTTCGGTACGCCTCAGGTGTAACTTGTGCAACACCTTCACTTTTAAGCACAGCATTCAATGCTGCACCTAAATCATCAGCTGTATCAAGTAAAGTGCCATCTAAATCAAATAAAAAAGCATCGTACTCAAAAGGAGTTACTGGAGTAGAAGAGCTAGCCATTACGCTAACTTCTCAAAGTGAAGTATATAATTAACACTTACATCTGTATTTAATGAATATTGCTTAGAAAGCGGGTTATAGCTAAGACCTGCACTGGCGCGTACTTTTAAGCCTGCTTGCTCAGCCCATGCAATTAGTTGTGCAGGTTTGATAAATTTGTTGTGGTCGTGTGTGCCTTCGGGCACCATTTTCAATAGCTTTTCAGCACCTACAATAGCAAACAAGTATGCTTTAGGCGTTTTATTAAGAGTTGAGAAAAATACATCAGCGCCGGGCTTGGCAAGCTTTGCTACTGCACGAATTATAGAGGCAGGATCAGGGACGTGCTCAAGCATTTCCATGCAAGTTATTACATCAAAGCGAGCAGGGTACTGGTTTGCAAACTCCTCTGCAGGTACTTTTATATAGTCAACATTTACACCCGTTTCTAGGCTGTGTAGTTTGGCTACGGTGAGTGGCTCTTGGCCCATGTCTATACCGGTTACGTTTGCCCCCATGCGCGCCATGCTTTCACTAAGTATACCGCCACCACAACCTACATCGAGTGTTTCTTTTTCAAATAAACCTTGGCTTTTGTTAGCTACAAAGTCTAATCGTAATGGGTTAATTTCGTGAAGAGGTTTAAACTCTCCGTCTTGGTCCCACCATCGCTCAGCAATGGCTTCAAATTTTGCTATTTCTGCGTTATCTACATTTTGATGTTCGGTCATAAAATACTTCCTCGTCAATCTGAGGCCATTATATAGGCCTAAATTGATAAATCGCAAAGTTTTGCGCCTGTAAATTAAAATTAATTGTGATAGCATGGTCGCTTAGAAATAATAACAAATACTCTTGGCACCCAATACCGGGTTGCAAAGAGCTGATACTGAAGGAATGTGATATCAAATGACTGATCTCGCCAATGAAATTCTGCCAGTCAATATTGAAGACGAGTTAAAAAACTCCTACCTAGATTATGCAATGAGTGTAATCGTAGGACGTGCATTACCAGACGTACGTGATGGTTTAAAACCTGTTCACCGCCGCGTTTTGTTTGCAATGAACGAGCTTAGTAATGACTGGAATAAGCCTTACAAAAAATCGGCCCGTGTGGTCGGTGATGTAATTGGTAAATACCACCCACACGGCGACAGTGCAGTTTATGACACCATCGTGCGTATGGCACAGCCATTCTCACTACGTTATATGCTTGTAGATGGCCAAGGTAACTTCGGTTCGGTTGATGGTGATTCAGCAGCGGCAATGCGTTATACAGAAGTACGTATGGCAAAAATGTCGCATGAGTTATTAGCCGATCTTGAAAAAGAAACGGTTGATTTCGTTCCAAACTACGACGGTACCGAACAAATTCCTGACGTTTTACCGACCAAAGTGCCTAACTTACTGGTAAACGGTTCATCGGGTATTGCGGTAGGTATGGCTACAAATATTCCTCCACATAACCTAACTGAAGTGGTGAATGGCTGTTTAGCGCTTATTCAAAATCCTGATTTAACGATTCATGAATTAATGGATTACATTCCAGGTCCTGACTTCCCAACGGCTGCCATTATTAATGGTAAAAAAGGCATTGAAGATGCCTACTTAACAGGCCGTGGTAAAGTGTACATGCGAGCACGTGCCGACATCGAAACCGATGAAAAAACAGGCCGCGAAACTATTATCGTGCACGAAATCCCTTATCAGGTTAATAAAGCCCGCTTAATTGAAAAGATTGCTGAGCTTGTTAAAGATAAAAAAATTGAAGGCATTAGCGCACTACGTGATGAATCAGATAAAGACGGTATGCGTATCGTTATTGAGATTAAGCGTGGCGATGTTGGTGAAGTTATTCTAAACAACCTATATGCACAAACTCAGTTACAAACTGTGTTTGGTATGAATATGGTTGCATTAATTAATAACCAACCTAAGTGTTTCAACCTAAAAGAAATGCTTGAAGAGTTTGTTATTCACCGCCGTGAAGTGGTTACACGCCGTACCGTATTTGATTTACGTAAAGCCCGTGACCGTGCTCATACCCTTGAAGGTTTAGCAATTGCGCTTGCCAACATTGACCCTATTATTGAGCTTATTCGTAAATCACCAACCCCAGCTGAGGCTAAATTGGCCTTGACGGCACGTCCATGGGATTTGGGTAATGTAAAAGCTATGCTTGAAAAAGCAGGGGAAGACAACGTAGCACGTCCAGATTGGCTAGCAAGTGAGCTTGGTATTCGAGATGGTCAGTACTATATTTCTGAGCAACAAGCGCAAGCGATTCTTGATTTACGTTTACACAAACTAACCGGCCTTGAGCATGAAAAAATCTTAGCAGAGTACCAATCGCTGTTAGATTTAATTGCTGAGTTACTTCACATTTTAAGCAGCCCTGAGCGTCTAATGGAAGTTATTCGTGATGAGTTAGTTGAAATTAAAGAGCAGTATGGTGATGAGCGCCGTACAGAAATTAACGCTGCCGCGCACGACATTAGCCTTGAAGATTTAATCAACGAAGAAGATGTTGTTGTGACCTTGTCGCACGAAGGTTACGTTAAGTATCAGGCATTGTCTGATTATGAGGCGCAGCGCCGTGGTGGTAAAGGTAAGTCAGCAACGAAGATGAAAGATGAAGATTTCATTGAACGTCTTTTAGTTGCGAATACCCACGATACCATTTTATGTTTCTCTACTGCGGGTCGTTTGTACTGGCTTAAAGTATACCAGTTACCACTGGCAAGTCGCGCCGCACGCGGTAAGCCAATTGTTAACTTACTGCCACTTGAAGATGATGAGCGTATTACTGCTATTCTACCTGTACGCGAGTACGAAGAAGATAAGTACATCTTTATGGCAACTGCATTTGGTACCGTGAAGAAAACACCACTAACGGCATACAGCCGCCAACGCGCAAGCGGTATTATTGCTGTAAACCTTAACGAAGGCGATAGCCTAATTGGGGTTGATATTACCGATGGTAGCAATGAAATTATGTTGTTTACTGATGCTGGTAAAGTGGTACGCTTTAAAGAAGCCGAAGAGTCTACTGTAGTTGATGAAAACGGCAATCCGGTACTTGATGAAGAAGGCAACCCTGAGGTTCGTTTCAAAGGTGTTCGCCCTATGGGTCGTACTGCTACCGGTGTTCGTGGTATTAAGATGGCCGACGACCAACGCGTAGTGTCATTAATTGTGCCTAAGTCTGACGGTGCTATTTTAACTGTGACTGAAAATGGTTACGGTAAACGTACTCAACTTGAAGATTACCCATCGAAGAGCCGTGCAACACAAGGTGTTGTATCTATTAAGGTGAGTGAGCGTAATGGCGCAGTAGTTGGCGCTGTACAAGTTGACGACAACGATGAAATAATGATTATTTCTAATCGTGGTACGCTAGTACGTACCCGCGTTAACGAAGTATCGACGGTTGGACGTAACACCCAAGGCGTTATTTTGATCAGAACTATTGACGAAGAGCAAGTAGTTGGTTTACAACGTATCGAAGAGATTGAAGTTACAGACAGTGACTTAGTTGATATTGAAGACGTTGAAACGGTTGATACAGTAAATGAAGAAGCAACGGATGATAATCCACCTTCTGAATAACTGAAATTGAAAAAGCGGCTAAGGCCGCTTTTTTTAATCATGTTGAAAAAAATTAATAATCCTTTTTTGTTTATCAAAGAGGTTTAAATTACTGGAATGAGGCAAAGGTAATGAGTAAATATAATTTTTGTGCGGGGCCAGCTATGCTTCCGCAAGCTGTTATGCAAAAAGCACAAAAAGAATTTTTAGACTGGCAAGATTTAGGCGTATCTGTGATGGAAATAAGCCATCGCAGTAAAGATTTTTTAGCGCTTACTGCAAAATGCGAAGCCAGCCTTCGTCGTTTAATGAATATTAGCGATGATTTTGAAGTGTTGTTTATGCATGGTGGGGGCCGCGGTCAATTTAGCGCTGTGCCATTAAATTTGCATCAGCATGGTAAAGCGGCGGTTTATTGCGAGAACGGCGTGTGGTCTAAAAGTGCGACTGACGAAGCTAATAAATTTACTCAAACTCACTCAATCAATGTCAGAAATGACGCTAACGGGCTGTTTTCTATAAAAGAAGTGGCACAGTGGGACTTACCTGAAGATGCATCTTATATTCACTACTGCCCAAATGAAACGGTAGACGGATTAGAAATTTTTGATGTGCCTAGTCACCCAACGGCGCCAATTATTGCTGATATGTCGTCAACAATTTTGTCGCGTGAAATTGACGTAAACAAGTTTGATTTAATTTATGCCGGTGCACAAAAAAATATAGGTCCATCAGGTATAGCTATCGTTATTGTGCGCAAAACATTACTTGAGCGTGAAGGTTTGGCTAAACCAGGTATTTTAGATTACGCACTTGAAGCAAAACAAGGCAGCATGTTTAATACACCGCCTACCTTTGCATGGTATTTAGCAGCCGAAGTATTTGAATGGTTAGAGCAAAACGGTGGCGTTAAGGCAATGGAAGCACACAATATTGCTAAAGCTAAGCTGCTTTATGATTTTATTGATGAATCGCCTTTTTATACCAATAAAGTAGCCGCGCACTGCCGATCTCGCATGAATATACCCTTTTGGCTAAATGATGAAAGCTTAAACGAAAAGTTTGTAATGCAATCTAAAGAGGCTGGCTTACTTGCACTTGAAGGACACAGAATAGTAGGGGGTATGCGTGCAAGTATTTATAACGCAATGCCACTTGAAGGTGTTCAAGCCTTAGTTGACTTTATGGCGGCATTTGCAAAGGAGCACAGCTAATGGAACAACTTCGTTTAGAGCCTATTTCTCGTGTAAATGGCAGCGTTACCTTACCAGGGTCTAAAAGCCTATCAAACCGTATTTTATTGTTAGCAGCGCTGGCTCAAGGGACTACCGTTGTAGAAAACCTGCTAGATAGTGATGATATTCGCCATATGTTGGGTGCATTAAATCTACTAGGTGTTAACGTAACGCTTAATGATGACCGCACTGTGGCAACTGTTGAAGGGGTTGGCGGTATATTTAAAACACCAAGTGAACCTTTATTTTTAGGAAATGCAGGTACTGCGTATCGTCCTTTAACCGCGGTACTTGCTGCTGTATCTGGCGAATATGAGCTAATAGGTGAGCCGCGCATGGAAGAGCGCCCAATAGGCCACCTAGTTGATGCGCTACAAGCACTTGGCGGCGATATTACCTACACAAAGCATAAAGACTACCCACCACTAAAAATAATTGGTGGGCAAATTAAAGGCGGTACTGTTGAAATTGATGGCAGTATTTCTAGCCAATTTTTAACTGCATTGCTAATGGCTGCCCCTTTATTTAGTGGTGATACGCAAATTTCTATTAAGGGTACTTTGGTCTCTAAGCCATACATTGATATTACATTAGATGTAATGGCACGTTTTGGGGTGACCGTTCAGCACAGCAATTACACAACATTTAAAGTGAAAGGCGGCCAACAATACCAATCACTCGAGCGTATTATGGTTGAAGGTGACGCATCATCAGCGTCTTACTTTGTTGCGGCAGCGGCTATTGCCGGTGGCGAAATTGAAATTAAAGGGGTTGGCGCTAAATCAGTACAGGGTGATATTGGTTTTGCAAAAGTGATGGAACAAGTTGGCGCCCAGATTGATTGGTATGACGAACGCCTAGTTGTGCGTAAAGGTGAATTAAAAGGCGTAGATATTGACGCTAATGCGATCCCCGATGCTGCAATGACACTTGCCACTGTTGCGTTATTTGCCAAGGGGCCTACCGCTATTCGTAATATATATAATTGGCGTGTAAAAGAAACTGATCGTTTATATGCAATGGCTACTGAACTTCGTAAAGTGGGAGCAGAGGTTATAGAAGGCGATGACTTTATCGAAATTACACCGCCAAATTCGTTTAATGATGTTGCTATTGATACGTATGATGATCACCGTATTGCAATGTGTTTTGCGATGGTAGCCGTAGGCGGAAAGCCTATTACTATCAACGACCCTAAGTGCACATACAAAACTTTTCCAACCTTTTTCAAGGTTTTAGCATCAGTGAGTGAGTAGAGCTTTTATAAATAATTATAAAAAGTTACACACTAAAGCGGATCTATTTGTAGAAGTGACGTATAATATCGCGGTTTTATTTAGGTGTGCATTGCAGGAGGTTCTAAATGCAGGCGTTATTAATGCCCGTAATCACCGTTGATGGCCCAAGTGGTTCAGGTAAAGGAACTGTTTGTCGCTTGTTAGCCGACAAATTGGGGTGGGATGTATTGGATAGCGGCGCAATTTACCGTGTATTATCCCTTGCCGCACTTCATCACCAAATAGCATTAGACAACGAAGAAGCGCTTGTCCCGCTTGCTGCAAACTTAGATGTGCAGTTTTTGGTTGATAGCCAAACTAATGCTGGAAAAGTTATTTTAGAAGGCGAAGATGTAACCTCGACAATTCGTAATGAAGAGGTTGGGGCTGCTGCTTCAAAAGTGGCTGCATTACCCCGTGTACGTGAAGCGTTACTTCGACGCCAGCGAGCGTTTAAAACCGAGCGGGGCTTAATTGCTGATGGCCGAGATATGGGCACCGTGGTTTTTCAAGACGCTCCATTAAAAATATATTTAACCGCCAGTGCACAAGAACGCGCGCGCAGACGTTATGTTGAGTTGAATGAGCGTGGTCTTGATGTTACACTAAGTGGTCTATTACAGGACATTCAAGCTCGTGATGAGCGCGATATGAATCGTGCGGTTGCACCGCTTGTTCCTGCTGATGATGCAATTGAAATAGACACAAGCGAGCTTAATGCTCAGCAAGTGTTTGATAAAGTTATAACTTTAGTAGATATTGCTATTTCAGAAGGTAAGCTTCCCAAGCGAAGCTAAACACATTTTATGCACCAGCAGGACGCCAGTGCTATTTTAACAACCCCATGCAGCATGGTTGCTTATTGGTATTAATATATGAGACGTATATTCGTATGTCAGAAAATTTTGCGCAGTTATTTGAAGAAAGCTTAAAGGGTTTTGAAGCAGAGCAAGGCTCTATTGTTAAAGGTACAGTAATCTCAATCGAGAATAACATTGTACTTGTAGATGCTGGTCTTAAATCAGAAAGTGCTATCCCTGCAGAGCAGTTCAAAAATGCTGCTGGTGAACTAGAAGTTGCTGTAGGCGACGAAGTAGATGTTGCACTAGATGCAATCGAAGACGGTTTCGGTGAAACTATCCTTTCTCGTGAGAAAGCGAAGCGTCACGAAGCGTGGATCCGTCTTGAGAAAGCATGTGAAGAGCAAGAGACTGTTACTGGTGTTATCAACGGTAAAGTTAAAGGCGGTTTCACAGTTGAAGTTGATTCAATCCGTGCTTTCCTACCTGGTTCACTTGTTGATGTTCGTCCAGTACGTGACACAACTCACCTTGAAGGCAAAGAGCTTGAATTTAAAGTAATCAAGCTTGACCAAAAACGTAACAACGTTGTTGTTTCACGTCGTGCAGTTATCGAATCTGAAAACTCACAAGAGCGTGAAGAGCTTCTTGCTAACCTTGTTGAAGGTCAAGAAGTTAAAGGTATCGTTAAGAACCTTACTGACTACGGTGCATTCGTTGACCTTGGTGGTGTTGATGGTCTACTACACATCACTGATATGGCGTGGAAGCGTGTTAAGCACCCTTCAGAAATCGTTAATGTTGGCGACGAAATCGCAGTTAAAGTTCTTAAATTCGACAAAGATAAAACTCGTGTATCTCTAGGCCTTAAACAGCTTGGCGAAGATCCATGGGCAGCTATCGCTGGTCGCTACCCAGAAGGTTCTAAGCTTTCTGGTCGTGTAACTAACCTTACTGATTACGGTTGCTTCGTAGAAATCGAAGAAGGCGTTGAAGGTCTAGTTCACGTTTCTGAAATGGATTGGACTAACAAGAACATCCACCCTTCAAAAGTTGTTTCACTAGGTGACACTGTTGAAGTTATGGTTCTTGAAATCGACGAAGAGCGTCGTCGTATTTCTCTTGGTCTTAAGCAATGTATTGCTAATCCTTGGCAGGAATTTGCTCGTCTACAAAACAAAGGCGACCAAGTTACTGGTAAGATCAAATCAATCACTGACTTCGGTATCTTTATCGGTCTTGACGGTGGTATTGATGGTCTTGTACACCTTTCAGACATTTCTTGGAACACGCCAGGCGAAGAAGCTGTACGTGAATTCAAGAAAGGCGACGAAATCACTGCTATCGTTCTGCAAGTTGACCCAGAGCGTGAGCGTATCTCTCTAGGTGTTAAGCAAATCGAAGCTGACCCGTTCAATAACTACCTTGATGCAAACAAAAAAGGTGCTATTGTTAAAGGTAAAGTGACTGAAGTTGATGCGAAAGGCGCAACTGTAGAGCTTATCGAAGGCGTTGAAGGTTACATCCGTGTAGCTGATATCGCTCAAGAGCGCGTTGAAGATGCAACGACTGTTGTTTCTGTAGGCGACGAAATCGAAGCTAAATACGTTGGCGTTGATCGTAAGAACCGCACTTTAAGCTTATCTGTTAAAGCTCTTTTCGAAGCAGAAGAGAAAGAAGTACTAGAGAAGCTTAAGAAAGAAGAGCCAGTGTTTGAAAACGCAATGGCAGCTGCTTTCGCAAATGCACAAAAAGACTAATTACTAATTAGTTTTTAATTGGAAGGGCAGTTTTGCCCTTCCACTATTCTCTTTAAGGAAACGCTATGACTAAGTCAGAACTGATAGAAACACTTGCCGAACAGCACGCACACGTTCCAGTGAAAGATGTTGAAAATGCAGTAAAAGAAATTCTTGAACAAATGGCCGGCTCATTATCTACTTCAGATCGTATTGAGATCAGAGGTTTTGGTAGTTTCTCTTTGCATTACCGCGCTCCTCGCACAGGTCGTAATCCTAAGACTGGCGATACAGTAGAGCTTGATGGTAAGCATGTACCTCATTTTAAACCAGGCAAAGAATTACGCGATCGCGTAAATGAGAGTATTGCCTAGTTAACCAGTTGGAGTAGTTACTTGTTTAAGGTATTAAAAATTATTCTGGTTGTACTATGCCTATTTTGCGCATTTTTATTGGGTTCTCAAAATCCACAATTGGTACAAATAAATTACATTATTGCCAGTAATACCTTACCACTCGCTGTAATAATAAGTATCTGCTTTATACTGGGTGTAACAATAGGGTGTTTTATTAGCTTTAAATTGTTTTCTAAATTAAAGTGGCAAAACTACCGCTTAAAAAAACAATTAGCGCCAGAAAAAAATAATAGTAAGCTTATTGCTAATAAAGACACCTAATCATGATTGAGCTTTTGTTTTTACTACTGCCTGTTGCTGCCGGTTACGGCTGGATTATGGGCAAAAATAGTGCAAAAAACCAAGCTCATCAACTCAACCGTCAAATTACTTCTGAATACAGTAAAGGCTTAAAGTTTTTACTAGACAGAGAAGAAGATCAGGGCTTAGAGCATCTAATCAATCTATTAGAGGTTGCTGCTGATTCTGTCGACCACTATTCAACCCTTGCTACCATGTTTCGCCGAAGAGGTGAGCTTGACCGCGCAATAAAAATCCATGAACTCCTTTTAAAACACCCAAGTTTAAATGAGCAACAAGCTGCCACTAGCCGTTTAGAACTAGCCGAAGATTATATTATGGCCGGCTTATTAGACGGTGCAGAAGAACATTTAGTGTGGCTTGTTAAAGCTGGGCATGAACAAGCGCTTGACCCTATTATTGCTCTTTATTCGCAAACTCGAGAGTGGGAAAAGGGCATTAATATGTTCGAAGCACACGGTGAGTTATTTGTTAAAGAGCAGCATTTTAAAGCCATTGCTAATTTTTATAGCGAGGCGGCCCTAAGCGAAAATAAGCCGCAATTAATGAGCAAAGCCATTAGTTTAAATTACAAAGCGGTTCGCCCTTTATACGAATTGGGGTTATCGGCTTACACAAGCGAAGACTACGTAAAAGCTATTTATTATTGGCGTGAATTAGTCTGCCAATTTACATTGTTTGCGCCTTTGTTTATTGACCAGCTTGCACATAGTTATAAGCACTTAAATTTAACGCATCAATTTCATGATTTATTATGTGACTTGCTCGACAAAGGTGGGGTACTAATAAAAATAAAACATTGCCAAGCATTGTTAGAGCAGGGAAATACCAGACAGGCATTTGAGTTTTTAACTGACAGCTTAAAACGTCAGCCAACAATTAGAGGTTTTAGCTTTTTATTACAGCTAATGGCTGATAAAAATCCAAATACCAAAGAGGTACTTGATGAAATTGATAAGCTAGTTACGTCATATATATCTACAAAACCAGACTTTCAATGCCAACATTGTGGTTTTACAAGCCACACCATTTATTGGAACTGCCCATCTTGTAAACATTGGGAAACCATTGTACCAAGTAGAGGCCTAGACGGATTTTAATAACCCCCAACTATTTATAACTTTACTGCCATTCATTAGGATAGTTATGTCTTTAGAAGATACAAAAAAAGTTCTTATTGCCCTAGATTACGATTCACAAGAGGCGGCTCTTAATTTTGTAAAAAAACTCTCACCAGAGTCGTGTCGATTAAAAGTAGGCAAAGAAATGTTTACTTATTTCGGGCCTGCATTCGTTAAACAGTTAATTGATTTAGGCTTTGACGTATTTTTAGATTTAAAATTTCATGATATCCCTAACACAGTGGCAAAAGCGGTTACCGCAGCGGCTAATATGGGCGTTTGGATGGTAAACGTTCATGCATCAGGTGGTTTTGAAATGATGAATAAAGCAAAGCTGGCACTTGAAAAGTTTGGCGATAAAGCACCTTTATTAATTGCAGTAACAGTGCTAACCAGCATGGATGAAACTGAGTTAAAGCGATTGGGCGTTGAAAAATCAGCGCAAGAACAAGTTATCCATTTAGCACAATTAACAAAAGAAGCAGGGCTTGATGGGGTGGTATGCTCAGCTCAAGAAGCTAAAGTGTTAAAAGAACACTTTGGTAGCGAATTTAAGTTAATTACCCCAGGCATTCGCCCTGCGGGAAGTGATTTAGGCGACCAAAAGCGGATTATGACACCTAAGCAAGCTATTGAAGCCGGTAGCGATTACTTAGTGATTGGTAGACCAATCACACAATCATCAAATCCAGTGCAAACTTTGAATGATGTTAACAGCTCGCTAATTTAAATTAACAAAAAGCAATTATTTAGTGCTAAACCCCTTTTATGAATACATTTTTATGCTACATTAGTACTAAGAATGCAGTAAGGGGTTTATTTTGAAGTTAATTTTTGGATCTATATTAATCGTTGTTGCGGTTTTTTCAGTTAATAAATATGTTTTTTCGAGTAAAGCATATGATGGTGTTGCGGCGATTACTGATCTCGTCGCGAATTACCCCGTAGATTTATTTGAGTTTAAACAAACCATGCATGGCTATGCACACCACTTATGCTATAAAAATGAAGAGCGCTTAACGCGGCAAAACGTGACTACCTCGGAATGTATTTCGAATCACGATAGCAAACAAAGTGAATGTGAAAATAAAGTATTTAGGTTAGCACCGCTCAGCTTAGAAACCAAAGCTGAAATACTTGATTATTCAAAGCAATATACTGAATGTACGTTACCGTATAAGCGTATTATGGGCTAATGCCTATTAGCAATTCCCTACTTATTTTGGGGGGAGAAAATCCAGTGTTAGCTTTGTTTCATAAATTTCACTCACTACAACGTGAAGGCAAAGAGTAGGGCAATATAAGTGCCGTTAGTGATAATGGCTAACTCACGTTTTATTCATCAAAACGTTTTATCACCTATCAACAATCATTTAATTAAACTATTTAAAACGTTTTTAATTAAAAGCGCTAACATAATGTTAGCGCTTATAAAAAGTGTACGCCTATTTTAAGCGAATAGATTTTGCTTCTATATCAATCAAGCCTTGCTTAAATAAACCACCAATGGCTTTTTTGTAGTTAGCTTTACTGGTTGAAAATACTTTTTTGATAAGCTCAGGATCAGATTTATCACCAATGGCTAGTATGCCGCCTTCGTTTTTAAGTTTTTCCATTATTTTATCACCAAGCTCACTTACTTTACCCATGCCTGGCTTTTCAAGGATGACGTCTATTTTTCCGTCTTCACGTACTTTTTGAATAAAGCCTTTAAGCTTTTGCCCTACAAATAAGTTTTTAAACACCATGTTGTAAAAAACAACACCAAAGTGAGACTCTTCAATAAGCACTTTGTAGCCAATATCGGTTTTACCAGCCACAATTAAATCAACTTCTTGAAGGTGAGTGTATTGAGGCTCATCTTTTGATAAAAAGCGATTAAAGTTACTTGATGCGCAAATACGTTGGCTCGCGTTATCCAAGTACAAGCGAACTAAATAGGAATGACCTTCTTGCATACGTGGCTTTTGCTCGTTAAAAGGCGCTAAAACATCTTTTTCGAGCCCCCAATCTAAAAAAGCACCAATGCTATTTATTTCTTTAACACGAAGTAATGCATATTCACCAACTTGGGCGTGAGGTTTTTTTACTGTTGCTGTAGGTAAGTTTGCGTTATCTAAAAAAATGAAAACGCTTATGCTATCTCCAGCTTCGAGTTCATCTTTAATTTCATGCTTGGGTAAAAACACTTCCCCTAAATCGTGGCCATCAAGGTAAGCACCTTCATTGCTCACTTCTTTAACAAATAAGGTTTGTGTTGTTCCTAGGTAACTCATAATTATTCCTGCTCAGGCTTTTTTTTACGGCGCATTGGTGAATTGCCATCAATGTTCAATGGGGCTTTTATAGGTGCAGCTGGTTTTTTAGGTTTTGCCTTGCGTTTAACTTGCGGCTTTTTGACCTGTGCAACTTTTTTAGTTTTTACAGCGGCTGTTGCAGGCTTTTTCTGTTTTATACCTTTAAATTTAGCTTTAAGGCCATCAACGCTTGCAAAAACCAGTTCGTCGTTCAAAAACGACTTAATTGCTAAGTAACTTGCCCAGTCTTTAGGACCTACTAGCGATAGTGCATTACCTTTAAATCCCGCACGGCCTGTACGACCTATACGGTGTACATACTCTTCAGCGTGTTTTGGTAAATCAAAGTTGATTACATGCGTTACACTTAATAAATCGAGTCCACGTGAAGCGACGTCAGTGGTGATCAAAATTTTAAAGTTTTCACGGCTAAACGAGTCCATGATCTCAAGGCGTTTGCTCTGTGTTAAATCGCCAGCTAAAGCCACCGATTTAAAACCTTTTGCATTTAATGCTTCACTCAAACGGCCGGTATCAGCACGGGTTGCTGTAAAAATAATACATTGGCCAACATTGTCCTGCTTTAAAAAATGCTCAAGTAACGCTTCTTTATGATCAAGGTGATCGGCTAAATAGAGTGTTTGTTTAATATCACTGTGTTGCTCGTTTGCGGCGCTCAAAGTAATTTGCTTTGGTTTTTTTAATAAATTACGCGATAAGGCATCGACTTGAGCGTGATCTAAAGTCGCTGAAAAAAGTAATGTTTGGCGCAAGCGGTGATTCGCTTGCTCGTTAATCATCTTAAGTTGCTCAGTAAAACCTAAGTCTAAAATACGGTCAGCTTCATCAAAAATTAATAACTCTAACCCGCTTAATTGTAATGAGCGTTTTGTAATGTGATCGGCCAAACGCCCTGGGGTTGCCACAACAAAGTGCGGGTCGTTACGAAGCGCTTTAATCTGATCGTTAAAGTTCTCGCCACCGAGTATTTTTACAGCTTTAATGTTTGTGCCCGCAATTAATAAACGTAATTGAGTAAATACTTGCGTTGCAAGCTCACGGGTTGGTGCAACGATGAGGACACGTGGATCGCGTTTACTGAGCGCTTTTTGTTTCATAACTCGCTGAACAGCAGGTAATAAAAACGCTAATGTTTTGCCCGACCCAGTTTTAGACTGAGCAAAAATGTCATGCCCTGCAAGTGCGGTAGGCACTGCATGTGCTTGAATATCTGTGGGCTGGGTGATCCCTTGATGTGCTAATTGTGTTTCAAGGCGAGTATCAATCCCAAGATCAGTAAAGTGCAAAGTCGTGTTCTCCAATGTGCAACTTAAATTAATGGCCGCATTATAGCTTACACAAGGGTTATGCCGACAGTAAAAACCATTCTAACGCGCTATTTTTTGCAATTAATTATAAAAAGCGTAAAATACGCGCCCCATATGCGCCGGATTTACGATTCGGTAAACGCCACTTAAGGCTATCAAAGCAAAATAGGAAGTAAAATGACTGCTGTTCATAAAGATAATGTGACAAACGAGCACTTTGTAGTGTGTGCAATGTACAAATTTGTAGGTTTGCCAAATTTTGAAGCACTACGTAAACCCCTTTTAGAAGTAATGGAAGCAAACGAAGTACGCGGTACTCTATTGCTTGCTGCTGAAGGTATCAACGGTACTGTATCGGCTAAGCGCGAAGGAATAGATAACTTACTGGCGTGGTTAGATACACAAGAAAACCTAAAAGACATAGTAACTAAAGAATCATACGATGACGAATGCCCGTTTTACCGTACTAAAGTAAAACTAAAAAACGAAATTGTTACTATGGGCGTTGAAGGGATTGATCCACTTAAAGTAGTGGGTAGCTATGTTAAACCTAAAGAGTGGAATGCATTAATATCTGACCCTGATGTAATTTTAATTGATACACGTAACGATTACGAAATTGAAATTGGTACTTTTCAAAATGCAGTCGATCCTAATACCAAAACTTTCCGTGAATTCCCTCAGTGGGCTAAAGAAAATTTAGACCCAGAAAAACACAAAAAAGTAGCCATGTTTTGTACCGGCGGTATTCGCTGCGAAAAATCAACGGCTTACATGAAAGAGCAAGGGTTTGATGAAGTTTACCACCTTGAAGGCGGTATTTTAAAATACCTAGAAGAAGTGCCAAAAGAAGAAACAATGTGGGAAGGTGAGTGCTTTGTTTTTGATAATCGTGTAGCAGTAAATCATGATTTACAAAAAGGCTCTTACGATCAATGCCATGCCTGTCGTATGCCGATTACAGAAGAAGAAAAGCAAAAGCCAGAATACATGGAAGGTGTTTCGTGCCATCACTGTATTGACAATGTAACCGATGAGCAGCGTGCTCGTTTTGCTGAGCGTCAAAAGCAAATAGAATTAGCACAAGCTCGTGGTGAAGGGCATATTGGTAATGAAGCGCAAGCGGTTTTACAACAACGTAAAGAAGCTAAAAAAGCTCAAAAAGATGCGCAGCGTGGTAAATAATCTCTAACTCCTTATTATTTGCATAGCCCAGTTTATACTGGGCTTTTTTATTTAAATAGCCACTTTTTAGTTTAATCCTGCCTGTATTTGTATAAATGATCAGCCTTTTGGGGCCTTTTAAAAATCAAATTGGTATTACCAATTTAATTTCATCTTATAGTTTCGCTAATTTATCTCTCTATTCTACTTATTGATCAATGAGGTGTTAGACTTCGTAAGGTAATGGGAATAATAATTAATTAAGGTGTTGTGTTGAAATCGCATAATTTTATAATCGGTGTGCTCAGTACATTGATATTTATCTGTACCCCTGCAATGAGCGCAAACGTTGTAGTGCAAAAAATCACATTAGAAAACGCCAAACAACAGGTTCAAGCAGTTGGAAATACAGAGGCAATACATTCGGTTGTCATGTATCCGGCAGTAGGCGATAGAGTAACAGGCGTTTTTTTTAAGCCAGGTGATAAAGTAAATAAAGGTGATATTTTACTAGAACTTGATTCTCGTAGGCAAAAAGCTGCGCTTGATGAGGCTAAAATTAGACTTGCCGACACCCGGCGAATATTAAAACGATTAGAAAAAAGTCAGGCCAAAGGGGCTGTACCCAAAAGCGATGTTGATGATGCTAAAACCGTTGTAGAGCTTGCCAAAGTAACGTTAGTACAAGCGCAAACTGAGCTTGAAGACAGAAAAGTAATTGCGCCGATAGATGGCATTATGGGGCTTACAGATGTAGAGGTAGGCGATAGAATAACCGAGCAAACCGCTATTGCTACAATCGATGATACAACAAGCCTTTATATAAATTTTAATGCGCCTGAGTCGGCCATTACTATGTTGCGTAATAAAAGCAGCTTAACGGTATTTCCTTGGCAATCAGGGACTGCCATTAACGCTGATATCGCCTATTTAGACTCACGCGTAGACCCACAAACCCGTACTTTACGCGTTAAAGCAAAGCTAAATAATGAAAAACAACGATTTTTACCCGGCATGAGCTTTAGGGTACATATTGAAGTGCTAGGCGAGCGTTTTGCTGCAATTCCTGAGGCTGCATTACTGTGGGGGGCAACTGGTCCATACGTATGGACTAGTGTAGATAAAAAAGCAACCCGTGTTGATGTAAAAATAGAGCAGCGTTTGGCGGGGCGATTATTGGTTTCTGGGCCGTTAACTAAAGGCGATATTTTAGTAGTTGAAGGGGTACAACGCTTACGTGCAGGCCAAGAACTAAGCTTTAATTTATCTGCACAAGATACGCAGGAGTAGGTATGAAACAGCAACCTATGATGCACGATTTACCCTCGATGGCGATTCGCCGCCCAGTCCTTATTGTGGTGCTTAACTTATTAATTATTATTGCAGGTATTGCGGCTATAGCGGGAGTTGAAGTAAGAGAGCTTCCTGATGTGGATAGACCACGTATTACGGTTTCGGCCCCGTTTCCTGGTGGCTCGCCTGAGACCGTTGATACCGAAGTAACCAGTAAATTAGAAGGCGCAGTGGCACGTGTAAGTGGCGTTAAATCAATACGTGCACAAAGTGAAGAAGGAAATGCACGTATAGTGGTCGAATTTAGACCAGGGATAAACTTAGATGACGCTGCAAATGAGACGCGTGAGTCTGTTGCACGTGTAGAGCGTGACCTTCCAGAGGAAGTAGAGCGTGTGTCTATTATTAAAGCCGACAACGACGCCGAAGCGGTTGTATCGCTAACTGTATCCAGTGAAAGTTTATCGCTCGAAGCACTTACAGAGCGCGTAAATGTTGACTTAGCGCCACAATTTTTAACCATTCAGGGTGTCGCAGATGTACGCTTAAACGGTGATAGAGAACGAGTATTAAGAGTACGCATAGACCCACTAAAACTAAGTAGCTTTAATTTAACTGTGCCCGATGTAGCACAAGTGCTCAGCCAAGCTCCATTTGATGTACCTGCAGGGAGTTTAAAGGCAAACGATCAGCAAATTATTGTCCGTGCTGATGCTACATCAATCACCCCTGAGCAAGTGGGCGATATAATAATTCAAGGCGACACCCGTATTAGCGATATTTCAGCCGTTTATTTTGGGCCTGCCGATCCGCGCTCTATGGTAAGGCTAAACGGTAAACCTGTTATTGGTATGGAAATTATTCGCCAAGCACAATCAAATACAATTGAAATATCAGATGAAGTCCTCAAGCTTATAAAAAATATGCAAACGCGCTTTCCTGAAATGGAATTTACGCTTACCTCTGATGATGCACAATTTATAAGAAGCTCAGTCGATGAAGTAATTTACTCTTTGTTACTCACTGTACTGTTAGTGGTAATCACTTTATGGGTATTTATTGGTTCTTGGCGTGCTACTTTAGTACCTGCTTTTGCTATTCCTGTTGCTTTAATTGGTTCGTTAGCGCTTATATGGGCACTGGGTTTTTCAATAAATATTTTAACCTTGTTGGCGCTTGTATTAGCCACTGGCCTAATTGTTGATGATGCCATAGTAGTAAGTGAAAATATTCAGCGCCAGCGAGGGCTTGGCTTAGGACGTCGAGCAGCTGCCGTAATAGGGACCCGAGAGGTGTTTTTTGCTGTTGTGGCAACCACCGCAGTACTGGCTGCTGTATTTATACCCATTGCATTTTTGCCCTCTACGGCGGGTCGCTTATTTAGAGAGTTTGGCGGTGTTCTTGCAGGCGCCGTGATTATATCAAGCTTTGTTGCACTTTCATTAGTGCCTGCGCTTACCTCTAAATTAAAGTTAAAGCAGGGGGGCTTTCACCCGTTTGCAAAGTTAGGTGACTGGCTTGGCGCAATTTATACAAAATCAATTCACAAGGTGCTTAACCACGCATGGCTTACGTTTTCGGCGTGTTTATTGGTTGCCGCGGGCTCTGGGGCATTGTACGCCAGTTTAGATAGTGAGCTTTTGCCCACAGAAGACCGAGGTAAAATTCGTATATTTGCACGAGGCCCAGATGGTGTAGGGCTTAACTTTATGGATAGGCAAGCGATAAAAATGGAAGACATTTTACTTCCGTTTGTCGATAGTGGCGAAATCGAGTCTATTTATACTGTAGTAGGCCAATGGGACCCTAATATTGTGTTCATCACTGTACCTTTAAAGCATTGGGATGAGCGCCATTTTAGCCAACAAGAAATTATTAACAAAATACGACAACCGCTTGGCGATATTCCAGGAGCACCGGCATACCCAGGTGGTGCAAATAGTTTAAATTTACGCGGCCAAGGGGGAGGCATTGAAATAGCGTTACTTGGTCAAGATTATTTGCAAATATTTAAAGCGGCACAGCAGTTTTCTGCGGCCTTAGAAAAAGCTGTTCCTGAGGTGGCACCTGTGCGTATTTCGTATCAACCATCGCAGCCACAACTTCGTGTAAATATAGACAGACGACGTGCACAAGAGCTAGGAGTAGCACTAAACGACATTGCCATTACCTTGCGCGCAGCAATAAATGGCGACGACGTAGAAGATTTAAACATTGGCGATCAGTCTGTGCCAATTATGCTACAAGCGCAAAACCAAACCATAAACAGTCCAAGTGATTTGGCAAATTTATACATCAGAGCGGGTAATGGCAGTTTAGTTCCGTTAAGTAGTGTGGCGTATATTTCTGAAGAAGGCGTGGCTGCAGAACTTGAGCGACATGCTCAGCGTCGTTCAATAGAGCTCAGTATGGAACTGCCAGAGTCGTTAACCATAGCTGCTTTAGTAGAGCAAATAAAAACCGTGTCTGAACAATCGTTAGAGCCAGGTATTGCTCTTGCGTTTAAAGGTGAAGCGCTAACGTATGAAGAAACATCCAGCGAAGTACTCATAACCTATGTACTTGCTTTTTTAATCGTATTTTTAGTGTTGGCCGCGCAATTTGAAAATGTAAATAGTGCCATTGTGGTAATGATAACTGTTCCCTTTGGTATTACCTCGGCCATATTAGCGCTTTATTTAACCGGTACGTCGTTAAACATTTACTCTCAAATAGGTTTAGTGATGCTGATAGGCTTAATCGCTAAAAATGCGATTTTGCTTGTTGAATTTGCAGATCAGTTACGCGATCAAGGCTTAACGGTCAGAAAAGCTGTCGAGCAAGCTTCAATGGTGCGTTTGCGTCCAATTACAATGACCCTTATATCGACACTGCTTGGTGCGTTGCCGTTAATTCTCTCTACAGGCGCAGGGGCTGAGGCCCGAAATGCCATAGGCTGGGTGGTGTTTGGCGGCTTAGCATTGGCGGTATTGTTTACGCTTTATCTTACTCCTGTAATTTACTTAGGCTTAGCACGTTTTACCACACCAAGAGGGGATGAATCTAAGCAACTCGCACAAGAGCTTGAAAAAATAGACTAACCTTAAAGCCATGCCCAGCCATGTTCTTAAATTATAATGTGCTGGGCATGCTTATGGGTTGATTGGCAGACCTTGTTTGTTAAGATAGCTTCTTAAGCATATTCATGCCTTTTGTCTGGCCACAAGGAATCCTCAATGCAAGCCGAACAAGTTGAAATTGCGCAATTTCTAGCGCAGCACCCGCCATTTGATGACTTACCCACAAACGCGTTAAACGAGCTTGCGCAACAAGTTGAGGTTGCTTACTACCGCTCGCAAACTGATATATTAACGCTGGGCCAAGATATCGCTGATTTATTTATTGTTCGCAGTGGCTCTGTGGAAATATATCGTCGTAATAACGAGCTCTATAATCGTTTAGATGTAGGGGGGATTTTTGGCCAAATGGGCCTATTGATGAACCGTAAAGTACGTTTTCCTGCTAAAGCATTGGAAGATACGCTGGTTTATTGTATTAACTTTGAATTGTTTAATCGTTATTGCGATGAGTTTGATAGTTTTGCTGATTATTTTGAAGCTGATGGCAATGTACGTCTTCGCCAAGCGTTAGTTGAACAAGCCGACAGTAACGACTTAACAACCGCCAAGGTTAAATCACTCATTCACCGGGATGTAGTAACGCTAAGTACTCAAACAACCATTCAAGATGTTGCTAAAGTAATGACAGAAGAAGCGGTATCTTCTGTTTTAGTTACCGATTTAGACAAACCCATTAGTGACGATCCTGAAGAGGACGATGGGCAAATTGTCGGTATTATCACCGACCGCGATATACGCACAAAAGTGGTAGCACAAGGGCTAGGCCTTGACGTTACCGCAGATAAAATTATGTCGACGAACCTTGTACTACTTGATTCAAATGCGTATGTATTTGAAGCCGTGCTTGCTATGCTGCGTGATAACTTGCACCACTTACCTGTTGTGCAAAAACGCCGTCCCATTGGGGTTATTTCATTATCCGATATTTTAAGGTACGAGTCGCAAAGTAGCTTACTTTTAGTACGCGGTATTTTAGCGCAGCAAACGATTGAAGATTTGGCACATTATGCTCGCCAATTACCGAGTGTATTTGTGCGTATGGTAAATGAAGATGCTAATTCGCATATGATTGGTACGGCAATGGCCGTAATAGGGCGTACTTTTAAACAGCGCTTATTGGTATTAGCTGAAGAAAAGTATGGTCCGCCGCCAGTACCTTACTGTTTTATAGCGTTAGGCTCTATGGCGCGAGATGAGCAGCTTATTGTAACAGATCAAGATAACGCGCTTATTTTAGATGACAATTATGATGATGCAAAACATAACGAGTACTTTCAAAATATTTCTGATTTTGTGTGCGATGGCTTAGCGCAATGTGGTTATACCTATTGCAGTGGCGAGATTATGGCCTCGTTTAAAAAGTGGCGCAAAACACGCTCGCAATGGTTTGATCAATTCTCACAATGGATAGCCTTACCCAAACCACAAGCACTGCTTAACAGCTCTATATTTTTTGATTTAGATGGGGTGTGGGGTAAAACAAAGTGGGCCGATGAGCTAAAAATTTTTATTGCCAAACAAAGTAAACAAAACCGCGTATTTATAGCGAATATGGCTGCTAATGCCCGAAACCGCACACCGCCACTTGGGTTTTTTAAAGGCTTTGTGCTGGAGCATAACGGCCAGCATAAGCGCTCAATGAACTTAAAGCGACGAGGCACCGCGCCGCTTTCTGATGTAATAAGAGTGCATGCACTAGCGATAGGCTCTCGTAAGCAAAATTCATTTGAACGCCTTGAAGATATTATAGAGTCACGCCTGTTACCTGAGGGTAAAGCGCAAGATTTACGTGACGCGTTAGAATACATTGCCATGATGCGAATACGCCATCAAGCATGGCAAATAGAGCAAGAAGAAGAGCCCGATAACGACATAGACCCGCATTTGCTTTCTCCGTTTGAGCAACGTAATTTAAAAGAAGCATTTGCCATACTCGAAAAAGCACAAAGCTACTTAAAGTTTAGCTACTCAGCCAATGCGGGTGTTAAGTAACGAATGGCTAAAAAATCGTATTTTGACTGGCAGGCCCATTATAAAACGTTGGCTAAAAACGCTAAAAATGAGCATTTAAAAGCGTTTTATCAGCACGCTTATGGTGATACGCACACGCCAATAAAAGACATTTCGTTTGTGGCTCTTGACTTTGAGACAACCGGTCTAAATAGTGAGGTAGACGATATAGTTAGTATTGGCTTAGTCCCTTTTACATTGCAAAGAGTGTATTGCACAGATGCTAAACATTGGGTGGTACAACCGCGTAAAAGCTTAAGTGAGGAGTCGATTGTTATTCATGGTATTACTCACTCAGAGGTAGATGATGCCCCTGATTTAACCTCTCGGCTAAGACCGCTACTTAATGCACTTAGTGGTAAAGTCGTGGTCGTACATTATGCAGCGATAGAGCGGCACTTTCTAAATAATGCGTTACTTGCGCGAATTAACGAAGGGATCCAGTTTGCGTTAGTCGACACTATGGAACTTGAGCAACGAGCATTGCGCGCCCGACAAGGGTTAATAGGGCGGTTGTTTAATCAAAAAGTAGGTTCACTGAGGCTAACTGACTGTCGAAGTCGCTACTCTTTGCCTGCTTATCATAATCACAATGCGCTAACTGATGCATTAGCCACAGCAGAGTTGCTGATTGCACAGGTGCAATATCATTTCCGTGATGACACACCATTGGCTGAGTTACTAAGCTAAATCTATTTTTAAATTTATTAAACAACGTTTATTTTAGTCAATAAAAACGCCGCAAATAATGCGGCGTTTTTTATAGTTATGTTATTAAAGCTAACTACTTAGCAGCACGAGGCTCAGTACGTAGCCCTAACAATAGGCTTACACACATGAGTAGTAACACTAAAGTAAACGGAAGGCCCGTTGAAACAGCCCCCGCTTGCAACGCTTGAATTGCTTCTGTACCGCCAATCCATAAAAGTGCAGCGGCAATAGAGCCCTCAACCGTAGCCCAAAAGATGCGTTGTGGTACAGGTGCATCTACTTTACCGCCTGCTGTGATAGAGTCGATAACTAATGAACCCGAGTCAGAAGAGGTAATGAAAAACACTAATACTAAAACCACAGCAAGGAACGAAAGCACGCTCGACATTGGCAATTCGTCTAGCATTTGGAACATTGCCATAGGTACATCGGTTAAACCGTTTACGCCTAAGCTGCCTACACCTTGCACAACTTGGTCGATGGCTATACCGCCGTAAATAGACATCCATAAAATAGTAACCGCAGTAGGAATTAATAATACAGCGATTAAAAACTCTCTAATTGTACGACCACGAGAAACACGCGCAATAAACATACCTACAAACGGTGACCACGAAATCCACCATGCCCAGTAAAAAACTGTCCACCCGTGCATCCATGTTTCGTCTTCACGGCCATGTGGGTTGCTCAGTGGGATAATATTTTCGATGTAGCCCATTACCGTGTTTGGTACATTACCAATTGCCACTGCAAAGCCAACTAAACCAACAAACAAAAGTAAGGCAAATGCGATAAGCATATTTATATTACTAAGTACTTTTACGCCGCCATCTATACCGCGCACAACTGAAATAATAGCCAGTAAGGTAACGCCAATAATAACCAATAATTGTGCGCCTACACCGCCATCGGTACCAAATACATGATTAATACCTGCAGAAGCTTGTTGTGCCCCCAAACCTAAAGAGGTTGCAAGGCCAAACAAAGTAGCAAGCACAGCAAGAATATCAATAATATGACCAGGCCATCCCCACGCTTTGTCGCCTAATAGTGGATAAAAAATTGAGCGGATTGATAAAGGAAGACCTTTATTATAAGTAAAAAACGCAAGGGAGAGTGCTACAACAGCATAAATAGCCCATGGATGAAGCCCCCAGTGAAACATAGTAGCTCCCATCGCTACTTTTGCAGCTTCTGGTGTATTAGCGGTTACATTTAGCGGGGTCTCGTACCAGCCTGTAAAGTAAGCAACTGGCTCTGCAACACCCCAAAACATTAACCCAATACCCATACCTGCAGCAAATAACATTGCAAGCCATGACATACGCGAGTGCGTTGGTTTGGCTCCTTCTCCACCTAAACGGACATTACCGTATGGCGATACAATCAGCGCCAAGCAAAAAATAACAAAGAAGTTTGCTGCCCACATAAAAAACGCATCAAAGTTATTTATTATATCGAGTTTAATACCATCAAGTGTTGATTTTGCTGTTTGCGCATCAGTAACAAGAATGGCGACTAAAAAGATGACAATCAAACCGGCACTAATACCAAAAACAGGATTATGTATATCAAACCCCCATTTTTGTACGTTATCTTGACCTACGGTGTAGTCCGTATTATCAATACTATACTTGTCATGATTTTCGCTCATGAATACCTCTTATGTTGTCCTAACAAGCCAGAGAGCTCCGGCGTAATACTAAGTTAATTACCTCTAAAGTAAGTTGCAATATTTACAATAAAACTTATTTGAGAACTAATTAATTTAATCATAGATCATACCCTTAATAGTGTATGAGTTAAATCGTAAATGTAAAACTATTTGGTTATAAATCACTGATTACTTAGTGCTAAATGCTATTTATAGATAGAAATATAAGCTATTGTTAATTCAGTGAGTGTTAAAAATTAGTTTGTTATTAAACTAAAATTAATGCTACCACATAAAATTCGTTTATTAGTAAATGAATTTCCCTTCAATATGAACGGGTTTATTACCAGTTTAATCATTATGTAACATGCATAAAGGTAAAATCTGAGGTAGGCTATATTTTAATCACAAAAGAGTGAAAAGGGACGAACTTAAATATGCTAAACACGCAAGCGAACGAAGTGCACAGCTCTCAGAAAACACAGGCACAATTCCAGCTAGTTCGCCAACATAGCCTTACACTTATAAAAGATTTAAGTGCAGAAGACTGCCAATTACAAGCAATGGATGATGTAAGTCCTATAAAATGGCATTTAGCACACACCACCTGGTTTTTTGAAACATTTTTACTTGCAAAGTACCTTCCTAACTACACACTCTTTGATGAACAATTTAAGGTATTGTTTAACTCCTACTATAATGGCATAGGTGAGCAATTTAAGCGTGCGAATAGAGGATGTTTATCTCGCCCAAGTTTAGAGGTGGTGATGCGCTACAGAGCCTATGTTGATAATGCCGTCAATGAGCTACTTCAATCAGGCACTGACCAAACACTGTGTAATATAATAGAACTTGGGCTGAATCATGAGCAACAACATCAAGAGCTCATGCTGATGGATATTAAATATAATTTTTCGGTTAATCCTAGTTTTCCTGTCTACCGCCAAGCCCCGAGTAACCTAATCGAGGGGAGTTATTCGTTAGGCACTTTAAAATATACCGAATTTAGCCAAAGCCTAACCAATATAGGGGCTGATGCCAAAAATGGCTTTTCGTACGATAACGAGCAACCTCAACATCAAGCTCTTATTCATCCGTTTAGGTTTGCAAACCGACTAGTGACAAATAGAGAGTATTTAGAATTTATAGAGGCGGGGGGGTATAAAACTCCCTCATTTTGGTTAAGTGATGGCTGGGCTAATGTAAACGCTCAGCAAATTAGTCACCCTTTATACTGGCAGTGTATTGAGGGGCAGTGGTTTGAATTTACCCTTTACGGATTGCAGCCCTTAAATTTAGATGCGCCAGTGAGTCATATAAATTATTTTGAAGCGGCAGCTTACGCTAATTTTGTGAGTGCGCGTCTACCTACTGAATTTGAATGGGAGTATGTAGCCCAGCAACAAGTACTTAAACAACCGCAAAACAATTTGCTCACGCCAACTGTATGTAAACAGCCAGATACCGTCTCACAATTAAGTGATACATGCTGGCAGTGGACTAATAGCGCTTATTTACCTTACCCAGGCTTTAAACCCTTTAGCGGAGATGCAGGGGAGTACAATGGTAAATTTATGAATAACCAAATGGTTTTACGTGGCGGGTGTGTGTTTACCCCAAAAAACCATTTAAGGCCGACCTACCGTAACTTTTTTTATCCACACCAAGCGTGGATGTGCAGCGGCATTAGACTAGCAAAGGACTTACTATGAGCCAAGTAACAGCAATTAATCAGCAATCAATAACCGATCTAGACTTTTTAAATGATGTATTACATGGACTTGCTCAACAGCAAAAGTCGTTGCCGTGTAAGTATTTTTACGATGATAAAGGGGCGGCATTATTCGAGCAAATAACCTCTTTGCAAGAGTACTATGTTACCCGTACTGAACTTGCCATCCTAGAGAATCACTCAAAAGCCATCGCTAATATATTGCCAGAAAACCTATCAATTATTGAGCCAGGCTGTGGCTCAGGTAAAAAGGTCGCGTATTTACTTGCCCATATGAGCAACGTAAAAACCTTTGTCCCCTTTGAAATATCATCAGAAATGCTTAATTACTCGTTAGCGCATTTATCGCCGTTATTCCCGGAGCTGGCCATTACGCCACTATTAGGTGATTTTACCCATAGCCAAATGGTTAAACAGCTAACAAAAGACACTGCTTTAGATAGCCAAACAAATTTAGTTTATTTTCCAGGTTCTACACTAGGTAACTTTGCGCCAGTAAAAGCCATAGAAATCATGAATAATTTTTACCGTTTGTGCGGCGTTGATGGTTACGTATTAATAGGAATTGATTTAGTAAAAGAGCGACAAGTGTTACTAGATGCCTACGATGATAAAGCCGGCATTACCGCCGCCTTTAATAAAAACTTACTACAGCGTATAAATAACGAATTAAATGGCACGTTTATTTTAGATAATTTTAAACACGAATCGCGATTTAACGAAGTGCATAGCCGCATTGAAATGCATTTAGTGAGCAGGTGTAATCAAAGTGTGGTTATTAACGATAAGCAAATAGACTTTGTAGCGGGAGAGAGCATTCACACTGAGAACTCGCACAAATATACGCTTGAGGCGTTTAAAAACCTTGCTGCCCAAGCTAATTTATCGCTTGAACAAACATGGCAGGACGAGAAAAGCTATTTTGCACTTTGCCTACTAAGGCCAATGTAACCGCTTAACTTACAACGACCTGGTTGCTGTTAAACGTATAGTTTAGCAGCGCACCTTTTGATGACTGCTGAATAAGAGTTGCTTCATTTAAACCATGTAGTCTAAAAATAAGTGGCGCTATAACCGACACAGCGGAGCCTGTAGCCGAATCTTCATTTACCCCAAATTGCGGCGCAAAATACCTAAAATGCGCGCAGGCATTGTTTTTATCAATACTATGTATTTGCAATGCAATTACCGCATTGTTATGCATATTTGCTAGGCGCGTAAAATCAACCTCTAATTGCTTTAAATCAACTATATGTTTAAACAGTACAACGGTATAACCGCTCTTATGAGCTGTTGAGTAAGTTGCTTTTATAGAATGTGAAAATACACCTTTAAGGCTATTTTCCTCATCAACCTTTTTTAAATTAATAGCCGCTAGCTGAAGTTGCACACGGCCTTTATCACGCTTCATTTTAAACCGCTCTTTATCGTTCGAAATAAAGTATAAAGGGCAAAAGCTAAAGTGGGCTAATAAACAGTTTGCAGCAGCAAGGGTGCCATGGCCACAGCGCTTAATTTCTGATGTTTGGTTAAACCAGCGAATGTTACATACATGGCGAGAAATTTCGCTTTCATTTAAAAAAACGGTCGCAGGGTGCTGCGAATTTGCGGCAATATTTTGCATTACGCGCGTACTTAACCCTTGTTTATAAATAACAATTAACGCACGTGAACCAGCTAAGTTAAAACGTGAACTAGAAAATACAGGAACTGAATAGAGATGTTTTATATACCGCAACATAGGCTGCTTGAGCCTACATTGCGATAAAAAGGTGCGTTTAGCCTTTGCTTGCATACGCGTCGTTGTGGACGCCTGCAGCACGGCCTGATGGGTCAGCATTATTTTGAAATGATGCATCCCATGCAAGTGCTTCAGGGGTTGAACACGCAACCGACTTACCATGTGGCACACATTTAGCTGATGCATCACCAGGGAAGTGTGATTCAAAAATAGAGCGATAGTAATACGCTTCTTTTGAATCTGGCGTATTAATTGGGTATTTAAACTTAGCATTAGCAAGCTCTTGGTCGCTTACTTGCTCGTTTACAAACTCTTTTAACGTGTCTATCCAGCTGTAGCCAACACCGTCAGAGAATTGCTCTTTTTGGCGCCACAGTACTTCTTCAGGCAGGTAGCCATCGAAACCTTCACGTAAAATGTGCTTTTCAATTTTGCCATCTTTACACATTTTAGCTTCAGGGTTGATACGCATAGCCACATCAACAAACTCTTTATCAAGAAACGGTACACGTGCTTCTACGCCCCATGCAGCCATTGACTTATTAGCACGTAAACAGTCAAACATATGCAGCTTTGACACTTTACGGTTTAGCTCTTCATGGAATTCTTGTGCGTTTGGTGCTTTATGGAAGTATAAATAGCCACCAAATAGTTCATCAGCGCCTTCGCCCGATAACACCATTTTAATACCCATAGCTTTAATTTGGCGCGCCATTAGGTACATTGGCGTTGAAGCACGTATGGTGGTTACATCGTATGTTTCAATGTGGTAAATAACCTCACGAAGCGCATCAATACCTTCTTGAATGGTAAAGTGAATAGGGTGATGCACTGTGCCAATCATATCCGCAACTTTTTGCGCAGCGGCTAAATCGGGTGACCCCTCAAGGCCTACAGAAAATGAATGTAGCTTAGGCCACCATGCGTCACTTTCATCGTTATCTTCAATACGTTTAGCAGCAAAACGTTGCGTAATAGCCGAAATTACCGACGAGTCTAAACCACCTGATAGCAATACGCCATAAGGGACATCACACATTAGCTGGCGTTTTACAGCGCCCTCTAACGCTTCTTTTACGTCTTGCGCTTGTGCACTGTTATCTTTAACTGCGTCGAAAGTTTCCCAATCACGTTTGTAATAAGGCTTAAGCTCTCCATCTTTGCTATACAGGTAATGACCTGGAGGAAACTCTTCAATATGCTTACAAATTGGCGAGAGCGCTTTAAGCTCAGAAGCAACATAAAAATTACCATGCTCATCGTGGCCAGTATAAAGTGGAATAATACCAATGTGATCTCGGCCAATTAAGTACGCATCGTTTTCTTCATCGTATAAACAAAATGCAAAAATACCATTTAGGTCATCTAAAAACTCAGGCCCTTTTTGTTTGTATAACGCTAAAATAACTTCACAGTCTGATTGAGTCTGAAATTCAAAATCAACTTCTAACTCTGCTGCCAGCTCTTTATGATTATAAATTTCGCCGTTAACCGCTAATATATTTGTTTTTTCAGGGTTATATAATGGTTGTGCGCCGCTTGAAACACCTACAATGGCTAGGCGTTCATGCACTAAAATCGCTTTTTCAGATGAATATACACCAGACCAATCTGGGCCGCGGTGCCTTAGTAACTTTGACATTTCAATTGCTTGGGTACGCAACTGAGTGGCGTTAGATTTAATATCTAATACACCAAAAATTGAACACATAGTAACTCCTCATTCCTATTATGTGTGCAGCAAAGCAACGTTGCTGTACTGCGAAACCTTGTTTTATCAGAAATAATTACTCAAGTCACACTGCTTTTGCAATTAATTAAGAATAATTTATGCACCAAGCGCAATGCTTGCGCACCATGTTGGTGCTTTGTGCGAAGGTGCGTTTATATTTAAACCAAATTTATTATAAAAAGTGGCGTTAGTAAGGCAGTTAGCGCATGGTTTTAAAAAATGAACTTCACACAAACGCACCAAATGTGTGCGAAATTTAAAGTAAAACTTAATTGTCTTACTGTATATTTTTTGTGTTTAAAGTTATTAACTACCTAAACTCAGCTTATTATTGCCTCTAAGCAAAGCGCAGTTAGCTATTTTAAATAGCCGCCAAATAGAGGCTTAATTGCCCACTTTATAATTAACTGTATTTAAGCGCCAAGCTGAGCTGGTGTAAGTGACCTTCAAGCTTTTGTTTTGCCAATTTAGCTTGCTCATGGCTTACCTGCTTAAATTCAATAGAGTCACCGGGTCTAAATTGGGCAAATTGATGTAAATCAGCCTCTATTACCGTACCAAGTAATGGGTAGCCACCGGTTGTTTGAGCATCGTTAAGTAATACAATAGGCTCGCCACTGGGCGGTAATTGAATCGAGCCTGGGCCTGTGCCCAATGAGGGCAGTGAATGACTATGCGTTAAGGGGCTTTCGTTTGTTAGTCTAAGTCCCATTCTGTTACTGTTATGGCTGACTTTAAACGATGTAGAAAAAAACTGTTTAAGAAGCGTATCACCTAATAGCTGTGCGTGCGGACTTGCATGAACCCGAATCACTTTCAATTTAGGCGGGGTAATAGCACCGCGCTGTTTAAAGCGCGTTATTGGCACGGGCGATGTTTTTATCGGGATAATATCGCCCTCACTCAGCGCTTTACC
The DNA here is from genome assembly GCF_001401805.1 of Pseudoalteromonas sp. P1-25. GTDB lineage: Bacteria > Pseudomonadota > Gammaproteobacteria > Enterobacterales > Alteromonadaceae > Pseudoalteromonas. The sequence goes on along the minus strand of NZ_LKDW01000023.1, from coordinate 33,346 downwards.
TGCTAAACCACCAAAGAGCGCGTTTAAATCGGTTGATTTTGAGCCCATCACATCTTTAACATCAATGCCACCTTGTACGGCTACATAGGCACGCAAACCAGCGCGACCCGTATCAAAGCTTAAAGTTTGTTTCGCTCTTACTTGGTAACTCCAACCTGGGTACAAGGGTGTTTCATCAAGCGCAGCGTTTAAATCAGCGCCTTGTAATGCGATAACTGTATCGGTTTCAAACTGTAACTCGCACAGGCCTAATGTCACCTCAAGCACAGCTTCATTATCTTTGTTACCCACTAATTTATTAGCAATTATTTGTGCGTAAGGGTCTAAACAACCCGCTTGGCTAACACCTAAATGTCGATAACCGTAGCGTCCGCTATCTTGAATTGTAAGTTGTACGCCGGGTTTAAGAACTTTTATCACGTTATGCTCCTTGCACTGTGTTTATTGAAACAAACGATAGCGTATCGCCGGGTTTGAGTAAGCAAGGTTCTGCGTGTGTGCTATCAAACAGAGGCGTATTAGTGTGGCCAATAATATGCCAACCGCCAGGTGTTTCTGCAGGGTAAATGGCGGTTTGATCTGAACCTAAAGCAACCGCACCTGTAGGGACTTTAGTACGCGGCGTATCTCTGCGTGGGATATGCAAGCGCGAGTCTAATCCATGAAGGTAGGCAAAACCGGGCTGAAACCCTAAAAATAAAACGTGGTAAGTGGTTTGACTGTGTATTTGAATAATTTGTTGGGGTGTTAAGTTAGTTTGTTTGGCAACAAAATCTAAATCTTCTCCTTCATAAGTAGTGTGTATTTTATGATGAGTGCCTGTAAATGTTGATGCGTGAACTTTGTCCCATAAATCTGGGAGAGCGTTCTTCCATTTTTCTAAATTATGAGCCGATTTTAAATAAAGCGTTAAAGAGTTCATGCCTGGGACTAAATCGATAAATTCGTTACTTTGCTTTAGCTGCTTAGTGAGCGCCCAAATTTTTTTTTGAGTGTCTAACACATTGTTTTGTTTATGCTGTGTGGCATCTAATAGCAAACTGTTATTTGTTAAAGTAAATACCTGTGATAATGCAGTCATAATTTAATCTTTTTATACAACGTGAAGCAAAGCTAACATAGTTTTGTCAATTTAATCAGTACCTAGCCATAAGAAAACCGGCGAAAATAAAATGTAGACTCAAACTGAATACAAATTTAGTACGTATTTATTTGCTGAAATAAAAACATGGTTGGTTAGGTCTTAATTAAAACACGCAGGTATTAAGAGGTATTTATGACATTTTCTCGAACAGTTTATTTATTGGGCGCTGCTATTACCTTTAGCGCCGGCTGTTTTGCCCTATCAACAGAAAAAATAGAGCACAGCAACGTAGCGGCCACCATGCACATAAAAACCATAGTGTTAGGCTCAGGGTGTTTTTGGGGAGCCGAAAAACGTTACGAAGCACTAGAGGGGGTTATAGATGCAGAGTCGGGTTATGCTGATGGACACGGTTTTAAAGCAACCTATAAAAATATTACCGACCAATCTCGTCGTTTTGACGAAAATAACTACGCTGAAGTAGTGCAAGTTATGTACAACAGCAATGTGATTTCTTCTAAAGCATTGATACAAAATTACTTTGAAAGCCATGATCCTACTCAATTGAACCGCCAAGGTAATGATATTGGCACGCAGTACCGATCAATTATTCTTACCACCACAAAAGAGCAAGCACAGCTTGCAGAGCAAGTTAAAGCCGAGTATCAGCCGTTATTAACAGAAGCAGGTTATGGCCAAATAAAAACAGTAATAAAACCGCTTGAGGGGTTTGTATCTGCTGAGGAGTACCATCAAAATTATCTACAGAAGAACCCTAATGGCTATTGCCCAGATCACGCCACAGGTGTGGTTTTTAATAAAACTAAAAAAGCAGATGCAGACAATAACTTTTTACTAAGCGGCAAGCACATTGTGGTACTAGATTCACGGGAGTATTGCCCTTACTGCGAAAAATTTAAAAAATTAGTAGCAAATGATTATAAAGGCTCAATCCCTTTAACCTTTCGCCATGCAGATGAGCTCAAGGGGTTAACTATAAAATCGGCAACGTGGGCAACCCCTACAATTTTATTTTTAGAAAATGGTAAGGAGGTGTATGCACATCAAGGCTACGCGTCTCCCGCTGAATTTTATAAAGCGCTGGGTGCATTTAAGTTAGGTGATAGTGATGCATACGAGGTGGCATTTCATGAGCGCACAGACAGACCGTATTGCAAAGAGTATAAGGAATTTAAAAATACCCCCGATGGCGTATTTGTAGATAAGTTAAGTGGTGAACCCTTGTTTGATACTCGAGATAGATTTAATTCGGGCACAGGTTGGCTGTCGTTTAAGCATCCAGTAAAAAATAGTGTGACTAAACACAAGGATACAAGCTGGGGTATGACACGAATTGAGCTTAAATCTAAAAGTTCAGGTATTCATTTAGGCCATTTATTTATAGGTGAAGGGCCTAGAGGTACGGATAGGTATTGCATTAATGCCACAGTGTTGGAATTTAAACCCCGCGACAAAAGCTAATTTTAAGGGCGATTCGTTCGCTCTTCTTTAAATAAATATAAACTTTAATTAACTGCGATTATGTTATATAAGTTTAGGTATCAACCAATAAAAGTGACGTTAAACTATCAAACTGATTAACACTTTAGCACTTGTGTATGGGCTTATAGCAATAAGCCCAACCCAAGCACAGCCAAATGAAAAATATGTAATAGGCGTAGAAAATATAGAATATCTGCCTTATTACGATGGTAGTGGTACTTACAAACGTGATTATTTTGGTTTTAGCAAAGAGCTGCTGGAGTTATTTGCAAAACAGCAAAATATCAAGTTTGAGTTTTATACTTTACCAATTCCTCGCCTATATAAAGAGTTTATAGAGCATCACCATGTTGATTTTAAGTATCCAGATAACCCTAATTGGCAAGTAAGCTACAAACGTCAGCACCAGCAAAGCATTAATTATTCTGTGCCTTCATTAGTTACACATACAGGTATAGCAAGTTTAAAAGACAATATTAAACTTGAAGATTGCAAATCACTTGCAAAAGTGCGTGGTTTTACATTACAAGGGCTTAATAAATTAACTTCAATGCCTAACTTAAAAGTAATCGAAAACGATAATGTTATCGAGATGATTTACTTGCTGCATAAAGAGCGAGTTGATTGTATATATATTTCACACGATGTACTTAAGTATAATATTGAGGAGTTTTTCGATACCCCTGTACCTGTGTTTTTTCAGCATCAACTGCCAGTTGATCATCAAGCGTTTATGCTATCGAGCATTAAGCACCCACATCTTATTAGAAAGTTTAATGTATTTTTAAAAGAGAATGAAAATACCATTAAACAGCTCAAACAAAAGCATAACTTTATAATTGAATGATTCTAATCCGCAATAATAGTAAATCATTTGATGGGGGTGATGTGTGGCTGTGTATGTTTAAAACGCGCATTTAAAACAATTGAATAGCGAATTTTTACTCAGCTATTAATATGGTTCTTAGCCTCAAAATAGATCATTTAATTAAGCGTATTAACGTACAAGGGCAGGGGCAAAAAATAGTGCTTATAAAATAAAAACGGCCCATATAAGGTCACCACCTCACATGAACCGCTTTTCACACTGACAACATCTTACACACACAATATAAGATTCGGTTTGCTACACAGTAGCTAATTTAGTTATTGCTGCGTGCTGCTGGTGGAATAAAAAACAGTTCAAACCAAGTCACCACCTAACTTGAACTGCCTTTTCACACTGACAACATCTTACACACACAATATAAGATTCGGTTTGCTACTCAGTAGCTAATTTAGTTATTGCTGCGTGTTGCTGGTGGAATAAAAAACAGTTCAAACCAAATCACCACCTAACTTGAACTGCTTTTTCACACTGACAACATCTTACACACACAATATAAGATTCTTTTCTTACCTTATTAGAGCTATCACATCTAAAAAGGTTGCATTTATTTGGTGCAAAACAGTAAATACTATCTAATTAGTAAACATGTTTAGCTGTTTGCTTTTGATGGGTTAACTTTAAAATAATCGTATTTGTCAGACAAACGATAAAAATAAAACCAATAAGTGAAAAAAATTAAGCTATAGACTTTAGTCTAAGTCTTCTCTCTATATTATTGATTTTTAATAAGTTAATTTTCAATGACTCGCTTGCAGTAAAAAGTAAGAGTTTAAATAAAAAAATATAATTAATAATAAATGATTAAACGCTATGGGTAAGCGTAAATAATAATGAAGGACTACAGTTTACTGTGTGCAGCCTTAGGACATGCTAAGTGCTGCACACTAAAAGTAGGGGAGTAACCAAACAAAAATACCATGGCGTATATTATTTCAACACTAACTTTGAATGTTGCTAAATGTAGATACCACCCACTTAGCAAATAAATCCAGTGCTGGGTTGGGCGTATTAGCTTCGTGCTGCACTAAGTAGTATTTATCTTTAGTTGTAAGGGGCTGCTGAAACAATTTATAAAGCCATTTTTCATCAAACCAGCTTTGGCTGATAGGTAGCGGTATAAGTGAAATACCTATACCTTGCTGGGCAGCGCGAGCGACCCCAAACATACTATCAATTTGGATAATTTGTGTAGGAGAAAAGTCATCTATGCCCGCTTTTTCAGCCCATTGGTGCCATGCCCATGGTCTTGCTTTATGCAGAATTAGGGGGACTTGATTTAATGCTTGGCAATGATCGTCTTTCCACTGTTTTAACAGTGCTTCGTTACACGCAGGGATATATTCAAGATTAAATAACTCTGTTGTCAGGCCTTCTGTAGGCTTACTAGATGATAAAACAATCGATAAATCGCTGTGTCGGGTTAGCTCTTTACGGGTTTTAAGCGTATCCATTTGCAGGTTTATATTTGGATGCTCTGAGGTCCACTCACTAAGCTTAGGCATGAGTAGTTCACTGGCAAAAAACTCAGGCAGCGTAATGGTTATATTAGTATTTTGCTGTAACTGACTAAATTCGTTGATGGTGTTTTCAAGTGTATAAATAATGGGTGAAATAGCATCAAAAAAGTTTTTACCTGCAGCGGTTAAGCTAATGGAACGAGTTTGTCGCTGAAAAAGCTCTATACCAAGCTGTTCTTCAAGCTGTTTAATCTGATGGCTTACCGCAGAGGGGGTAAGGTACAGCTCTTTAGCTGCATGTTTAAAACTTAAGCTTTTTGCTGCAAAGCAAAAAGAGCGGAGGCCTCGAATAGGAGTTTGCATGTTTTCCAAAAATCGTTTAATTAATTAAAGACGCCTTTATTAGGCAATAATCGAACCAATAATTTAAATTAATAATATCAATAGTTTAATTTTAAATATAGCGCTAGTTCACAAAAAAGGTGCAGACTATCTACAAAATAGTGCAAATAATTTAAGCGCTTACATTTAAAGTTATTTGTATTATAGATAATATTTACTACAACTGTATTAAAAGTGAAAAAATTTATTGTGGGCAAAAAAAATCCCTCTAACGAGGGATTTTGGGTAACTCAGCGCCATTGGCACTGGGAATGAGGTCGGTACATGGTGAAGCGTTAAAAAACCATTTCTGGCACTTCACCGTCAACAAGTAATTTACCTGCTGTTTTACTAATAATTTCATCTACCGATACGCCTGGTGCGCGCTCAAGTAAATGAAAAGCGCCGTCTTTAACTTCAAGTACGGCTAAATCCGTTACTATTTTTTTTACGCAGTTAACGCCTGTTAGCGGTAAAGCGCATTTCTCAAGCAGTTTTGACTCACCATGTTTACTGGCATGGGTCATAGTAACAATAATATTCTTTGCGCCTGCAACTAAATCCATTGCGCCGCCCATACCTTTAATTAGCTTTTTTGGGATCATCCACGAGGCAATGTTGCCACTTTGGTCAACTTCAAATGCACCCAGAACTGTTAAGTCTACATGACCACCCCGTATCATGGCAAAACTATCTGCACTATTAAATATGGCTGCGCCTGTTGCAGCTGTCACGGTTTCTTTACCCGCGTTTATCATATCGGCGTCTAGTTCGGCTTCAGTGGGATATGGTCCCATCCCTAAAAGCCCATTTTCGGACTGTAACATAACTTCTATACCTTCTGGTACAAAGTTTGCGACGAGTGTCGGAATTCCTATGCCTAAATTAACGTAGTAACCGTCTTGTAGTTCTTGTGCAACACGCATTGCAACTTGTTCACGTGATAATGCCATAACGTCTGCTCCTGCTTAATCTCGTGTTGTTACACGTTCAATGCGTTTTTCAAAGTTACCTTTAATAACGCGGTTTACAAAAATACCAGGGGTATGAATTTGACTTGGTTCTAGTTCGCCTGGCTCTACAATTTCTTCTACTTCAGCAACGGTAATTTTACCTGCTGTTGCCGCCATAGGGTTAAAGTTCATGGCAGTGTGCCTAAATACTAAATTACCATATCGGTCTGCTTTCCATGCTTTTACAATAGCAAATTCACCCGTGATGGACTCTTCTAAAATATAAGGGCGGCCGTTAAACTCTTTAACATCTTTACCCTCAGCAACAGGCGTACCGTAACCTGTTGCAGTATAAAATGCAGGGATACCGGCACCACCGGCGCGCATTTTTTCTGCAAGTGTACCTTGCGGGGTAAGCTCTACATCTATTTCACCATTTAATAATTGCTGCTCAAACAAGGCATTTTCACCTACATATGAGGCGATTACTTTTTTAATTTGTTTATCTTTTAGTAAAATTCCTAATCCAAAGTCATCCACACCGCAATTGTTAGAAACCACGGTTAGCTCTTTGGTATTCATTTGCTTAATTTGTTTAATTAAGCCCTCTGGGATACCACATAAGCCAAAACCGCCAGCAATTATGGTATCGCCATCTTTTAAACCTGCCATTGCAGCTTCGTAACTAGAAACCACTTTATCAAAACCGGCCATGAGTCTCTCCTCATTGTATTAACTGCCAATTGGCGAGTTAAGCTATTATTTTTGTGTGTTGCCTAATGCAATTGAAACTTTGCTTACAGGCGTTTTGCCAAGTGCTTGCGTAATTTTCCAACCAGCGCTACTTAACCTTTGTAAATCAATTCCATGCTCGATGCCAAGCCCGTTGAGTAAGTAAACCACATCTTCGGTGGCAACATTTCCTGACGCGCCCTTGGCATAAGGGCAGCCGCCAAGGCCAGCAACAGCTGCATCAACCGTTGCTATACCTAAGCTTAACGCTGCGTAAATATTTGTGAGCGCTTGCCCGTACGTGTCATGAAAATGCACCGCCAGTTTCGATTTTTCAATATGATCAAGTAAAAGTGTTAAAAGCGTAGTAACTTTGTTTGCAGTGCCAACACCTATGGTATCGCCAAGGCTTATTTCGTAGCAGCCTAAATCTAAAAGCTTTTGCGAAACGCTAAGTACTTTATGCGGGTCTATTTCCCCCTCATAAGGGCAACCGAGCACGCAACTCACATAACCGCGTACACGTATGTTATTGGCTTTTGCAAAGGCCATAACCTCGCTAAAGCGCTCAATACTTTGTTCAATACTGCAATTTATATTTTTTTGGCAAAACGATTCGCTTGCGGCGGTAAATATGGCAAATTCTTTTATGCCAACGGCATGGGCCGCTTGGGCACCTTTTAAGTTGGGTGTAAGCGCACTTAAATTTGCATTGGGTAAATTAAGCGCCGTTATTACTTCGGCTGAATCGGCCATTTGTGGCACCCACTTAGGCGATACAAAGGCGCCGGCTTCGATATTTTTTAAGCCAGCATCACTAAGTGCATTTATTAATGAAATTTTATCAGATGCAGTAACCGATTTTTCGTTTTGTAGGCCATCACGCGCACCTACTTCAACAATTTTAACTTCGCTGGGGAAGGCCGCCATTACGATGCCTCCTGCGCCGTGGTGTCTTCTACAATTGCTAATAAAGCGCCGTGCGAAACTAATTCACCTTCATCAAAGCAGTAGCTTTGTAAAATACCATCGTGCGGTGCATTGAGTGTATATTCCATTTTCATGGCTTCAATAATCACTACAGCATCGCCTTTGGTGATGGTGCTGCCTACATCAACTAAATGCTTAACCACAGTACCATTAAGTGGCGCCGCAAGGGGCAGGGCGTCGTTTTCATGGCTACTAATGTAATGTTTAGTGTTTAAAGCAAGCTTAATTTGTAGCGAAGCAAACATCACGCTAATACTGCTATCAAAGTGGCTAACATGGGCGGTAAATTTTTCCCCATCAATAAACACATTACATACGTTTTGGTTTACAGAGCCTGCTATATCGAACGACTTTTCATTATGCGTTACAACATAACCCGTTTTAGTTTTAACACCACTGATGGTTAAGTCTTTAAATGGAACATCTACTTTTTGTGGGGCGTTAAGCGTAAAACCACTTAATTGCTGCCACGGGCTTGCACTTTGAACAGCTTCGTTTTTAGCGCTAAGCGTTTCAAGGTAGGCAAAAGCTGCAATGAGTTGTGCTTTTTCAAGCGCGGCGCTATCAACACTTACCAATGCATCGCCTTGCTCGGCAATAAAGTGAGTACTTGGCGCACCTTCAGCAAACCTAGGGTGGCTTGCTAAATTATGTAAAAAGCCAATGTTCGTGCTAAAACCCGCTAAGTGAAATTGCTCAAGTGCTTGGCGTAAACGCCCTAATGCTTGCTCGCGATCATCATCATGCACAATAAGTTTTGCAATCATCGGGTCGTAATACGGGCTTATTTCATCACCTTGTGCAATGCCAGTATCTATACGTACAAACTCGTTGTTAAGCGGTGTATTTAATGATTCGATTACGCCAGAGCAAGGAATAAACTCGTTACTTGGATCTTCTGCGTAAATTCGCGCTTCAAAGCTGTGACCTTGTAGTTGTATGTCAGATTGCGTTAACGGCAGAGTTTGCCCAGCGGCAATATTAATTTGCCAATTAACTAAATCTACGCCGGTGACCATTTCTGTTACTGGGTGCTCTACTTGCAGACGCGTGTTCATTTCCATAAAAAAGAACTCATCGCCACACAGTAAAAACTCAACCGTACCTGCACCGCGGTAGTTTATTGCAAGGGCACAGCGTACTGCAGCTTCGCCCATTTCTTTGCGCAGTGCATCACTTAAACCAGGCGCTGGGGCTTCTTCAATTACTTTTTGATGACGGCGCTGTAATGAGCAATCACGATCCCCTAAATACACACAATTACCGTGGTTATCGGCAAATACCTGTACTTCTACGTGGCGAGGCTGGTTAACATAGCGCTCAAGCAGTACTAAGTCGTTACCAAAACCAGCTATTGCTTCACGCTGTGCGCCCTCTAGTGCACTTATAAAATCTTTAGCTTGCTCAACAACACGCATACCTTTACCGCCGCCGCCAAAGGCCGCTTTAATTAGCACGGGGTAGCCAATTTTTTCAGCCTCAGATTGTAAAAAAGTAGGGTCTTGATTATCACCATAGTAACCTGGCACTAATGGTACATTGGCAGCGGCCATAATTTCTTTAGCGCGAGTTTTAGAACCCATGGCTTCTATGCTGCTAGCCAATGGGCCAATAAACGCAATATTGTTGGCTTCACAGGCTTTAGCAAACTCGCTGTTTTCAGATAAAAAACCATAGCCAGGGTGGATACAATCGGCCCCGCTTGTTTTCGCAATATGTATAATTTTATCTGTTACAAGGTATGAATCTTTGCTTGGCGCTGGGCCAACATGGTAGGCCTCATCCGCCATTTTTACATGTTGTGCGTGTTTATCGGCATCAGAATAAACGGCCACCGTTATTAGGCCCATCTGTTTTGCTGTGCGCATTATTCGGCACGCAATTTCACCGCGGTTGGCAATGAGTATCTTTTTTAATGTGTGTGTGTTCATAGTTAATCCTACAGTTGCCAAGCGGGAGGGCGTTTATCAAAAAAGGCACTGAGTCCTTCTTGGCCTTCGTCAGATACCCGAATGTTTGCAATACGTTCGGCCGTAAGCTCAATAAGTTCATCATTAATAGGCTTATTTGCTACATCATTAATCAACGATTTAGCGGCTTTTACAGCGACAGGGCCATTGTCGATTAATGTTTGCAGAAGGTTATCAAGCGCACAGTCTAAATTACCGGTAACCTGATGAACCAAACCAAGTTGCTTTGCTGTGTGGGCATCAAACACCTCGGCAGTTAAAAAGTAGCGCCGTGCCGCGCGCTCACCAATGGCTTTAATTACATACGGACTAATTACCGCAGGAATAAGGCCTAGTTTTACTTCGCTTAAGCAAAATTGGGCATCGTCTTTACTCAGAGTAATATCGCAACAGGCAATTAAGCCCAACGCGCCACCAAATGCCGCGCCTTGCACAGCACATACAGTAGGGTGAGGAGAGGTCGCTAATACCTGCATTAATTTAGCAAGCTGCATTGAATCAGCAAGGTTATCGGCGTAATTGTTATCAGCCATAGATTTCATCCAGGCTAAGTCGGCGCCTGCTGAAAAATGTTTACCCTCAGTTTTTAAAACCAAAGCGCGAATATCGAGCGTATTTGCATGCTCTATGCACTGAATTAGCTCATGTATTACTTCACTGTTAAAAGCATTACGCTTTTCAACTCGGCTTAAAACAAGTACAGCCACATTAGATTTTGTTATTTGTAGTGTTACTGACATTTTGCGCTCCGGTTACATTCTAAATACGCCAAACTTAGAGTCTTGCTGTGGTGCATTTTTAGCTGCACTTAAAGCAAGGCCTAATACATTACGGGTATCTGCAGGGTCAATAATGCCGTCGTCCCACAAGCGCGCGCTTGCATAATACGGGTGGCCTTGCTCTTCGTATTGGTCAATAATTGGCTTTTTAAAATCGTTAACTTCTTGCTCGCTCATGCTATGACCTTTGCGCGCTAAGCCGTCTTGCTTTACTTGTGCCATTACACCGGCGGCTTGCTCGCCACCCATTACAGAAATACGGGCATTAGGCCACATCCACATCATGGTAGGTTCAAATGCACGGCCACACATACCGTAGTTACCTGCGCCGTAAGAGCCACCAATTAATACTGTAAATTTAGGTACATCGGCGCACGATACTGCCATCACCATTTTAGCGCCGTGTTTTGCTATGCCTTCGGATTCGTATTTTTTACCTACCATAAAGCCGGTAATATTTTGTAAAAACACTAAAGGAATATTGCGCTGTGCACATAGTTGAATAAAATGCGCGCCTTTTTGCGCCGACTCACTAAATAAAATGCCGTTATTAGCCACTATGCCTACAGGGTTACCATAAATACTGGCAAAGCCCGTTACTAGTGTTTCACCAAAGTAGCGTTTAAATTCATCAAACGATGAATCATCAACCGTACGGGCAATAACTTCACGCACATCAAATGGTTTTTTAAGATCGGTACCTACAATGCCGTAAAGCTCGTTTATATCGTACCTTGGTGGTTTAACATCCTCTAAAAGAGGGGCTGTAGGGCGCGTATAATTAATACGCTCAATACATTGGCGAGCGATAGAAAGCGCGTGCTCGTCATTTTCTGCATAGTGATCGGCCACCCCTGATGTTTTACAGTGCACATCTGCGCCGCCTAATTCTTCGGCGCTGACAACTTCACCTGTGGCAGCTTTTACAAGCGGCGGGCCGGCTAAAAATATTGTGCCTTGCTCTTTTACAATTATGCTTTCATCAGCCATAGCGGGTACGTAGGCACCACCAGCAGTACATAAACCCATTACCACAGCAATTTGAGGAATGCCTTTACCCGACATTCTGGCTTGGTTGTAAAAAATTCGGCCAAAATGTAATTTATCGGGAAATACATCGTCTTGCTCAGGCAGGTTAGCACCGCCAGAGTCTACCAAGTAAATACAGGGTAAGTGGCAGCGCTCGGCTATATCTTGTGCGCGTAAGTGTTTTTTAACAGTTAGCGGAAAATACGTACCGCCTTTTACTGTGGCATCGTTTGCAATGATCATGCATTCAATCCCTTTAACACGGCCAATACCGGCAACTACACCTGCACAGGCAATTTCTTGCTCGTACACACCATAGGCTGCAAATTGCGAGATTTCTAAAAACGGTGAGCCTTCATCTAATAAAGTGCTGATGCGGTCGCGTACAAATAATTTACCTCGGCCTTCGTGGCGCTCTTTGAGTGCAGCTCCACCGCCTAAACTAATTGTTGCAACTTTACTGTGTAAATCGTCAACTAAAGCCGCCATGTTTTTATGATTTTGTACAAAAATAGGATCGTGAGGATTAACGCTCGATTTTAATATCGTCATAATTTAATCCTTAGCGGCTTTCAGTGAATAGTTCGCGACCAATAAGCATACGGCGTATTTCTGATGTACCTGCGCCAATTTCGTATAACTTGGCATCACGGAGTAAGCGACCGGTAGCGTATTCATTTATGTAGCCGTTACCACCTAATATTTGAATGGCATCAAGGGCCATTTTAGTGGCAAGTTCAGCAGCGTATAAAATAGCGCCGGCGGCATCTTTACGGGTGGTTTCGCCGCGGTCGCAGGCTTTTGCAACGGTATAAACGTATGAGCGTGCTGCGTTCATTTGCGTATACATGTCAGCTACTTTGCCTTGAATTAACTGAAATTGGCCAATAGGGGTGTCAAACTGCTTACGCTCATGAATATAAGGTACAACTATATCCATACAGGCTTGCATAATACCAAGCGGACCTGCAGCAAGTACTACACGTTCGTAATCAAGGCCGCTCATAAGTACCTTAACGCCTTCGTTTAGGTTACCTAAAATGTTTTCTTCGGGTACTTCGTAGTTTTCAAACACCAGTTCACAGGTGTTTGAGCCACGCATACCAAGCTTGTCGAGCTTTTGCGCAGTAGAAAAACCAGCAAACCCTTTTTCTACAATAAATGCGGTGATGCCTTTAGCGCCGGCTTCTAAATCTGTTTTTGCGTAAATAACAAACGTGTGTGCGTCGGGGCCGTTGGTGATCCACATTTTATTGCCATTTAAAATGTACTTATCGCCTTTTTTCTCGGCTTTTAGTTTCATCGACACCACGTCAGAGCCTGCATTAGGTTCACTCATGGCAAGGGCACCAATGTGTTCGCCGCTGATCAGTTTAGGTAGGTATTTTTCTTTTTGTGCTTGGTTACCGTTACGGTTAATTTGGTTTACACACAAGTTAGAATGTGCACCATAGCTTAAGCCAATTGAAGCACTCGCACGGCTAATTTCTTCCATGGCGATTACATGCTCTAAATACCCTAAGCCAGCTCCGCCAAATTCTTCAGGAACGGTCATGCCCAGTACACCCATTTCGCCCATTTGTGGCCAAAGCTGATTAGGAAACGCGTTTTCCATATCGGTTTGTTCTGCAAGCGGTGCTATTTCTTGGCTCGCAAAGCTATTGACGTGATCGCGGATCATATCGGCGGTTTCGCCTAGGCCAAAGTTCATCTCTTTATAAAGTGAAATAGTGCTCATGATTCATTCCTGTTTGTGTGTTATCAGTGTGTTTTTATTTTTAAAATAGGCTACTCGTCTATTTTATTAAGCGTGTCTCTACAGCGACGCTCCGCTGTAACTAATTCCATAAGCACAACTTTTATGTCGTCCATTTGCTGAGAAAGGTCAGCTTTTTTTTCTGCAATTAAATCGAGCATAGTAACCAGCTGTTTAGCGCTTGATTTGTCAGCGTCGTACAGTTCAAACAAACGGCCTGTTTCGGCCAGCGTAAAACCTAGGCGTTTGCCACGTAAAATAAGTTTTAAGCGAACTTTGTCGCGTTTTGAATAAATACGGGTTTGGCCATTGCGCTCGGGGGTAATTAAACCTTGGTCTTCGTAAAAACGAATCGAGCGGGTAGTAATGTCAAACTCTTTAGCTAAATCACTAATGCTAAAAGTTTGATCGTTACTGCTTGGTGCTTTAGCAGAGCTTGCAAAGTTTGTTTGATTATCTGGTTTCATAGTTGTGTTTACCTCATTCGAATAACTCCAATATAAGTGAAGTTTACGTAAAGGTAAAGCTTGATATGTTATGAAACAGTTTATAATGGAGTGATAGGGTGAAATGTTAAATTAAGTTATTAGTATTCAATCGGTTATTTTTTTTCTTGTAACTTATCTTCGCTATTGGAAAATAAACCTTACACTTTTAAAACTAAAAAATAAGCTGTTTTTAGTTGACGTTAGCGTAAACGTTAGTATTGTGTATGGGTATTAAATAATAAATGAATACCAAATTAATAGAGCAAATATTCTAACAACTATTTGCATAAAAATACAACGGAGTTAATTATGACTTTAGAATCAGTGGTAATTGTAGCTGCAAAGCGTACGCCAATGGGTGGCTTTATGGGCGCATTAACCGATGCACAATCTACCGAGCTTGGCGCTACTGCCATTGCAAGTGCCCTTGCACAAACTGGTTTAGCTAATGATGCAATAGATGAAGTAATTATGGGCTGTGTATTGCCAGCGGGCCTTGGCCAAGCGCCAGCTCGCCAAGCCATGTTAAAAGCAGGCCTTGCTCTGGGCACGGGTGCTACAACCATAAATAAAGTGTGTGGCTCTGGTTTAAAAGCCGCCATGCTTGCACACGATTTAATAAAAGCAGGCTCTATAAACTGCGCTATTGCAGGCGGTATGGAAAGCATGAGTAACGCACCGTATTTTATCCCTAAAGCGCGTGGCGGCATGCGTATGGGTCACGGTGAAATTAAAGATCACATGATGAGCGACGGCCTAGAAGATGCCTACGATAACAAAGCAATGGGCTGTTTTGCACAAGATACCGCCGATGAATATGGCATTGGCCGTGAGCAAATGGATGCTTTTGCACTGGGCTCGTTAAGTAAGGCTAATACTGCAATTGAAAATGGCAGCTTTGAGAACGAAATTGCCCCGCACACCATAAAAACCCGTAAGGGCGATGTTACTGTTTCTGTTGACGAGCAGCCGGGTAATGCACGCCCTGAAAAAATACCAAGCCTTCGTGCGGCCTTTAAAAAAGACGGCACCATTACTGCGGCTAATTCATCGTCAATTTCTGATGGTGGCGCAGCGCTTATATTAATGAGCGAATCAAAAGCAAAAGCGCAAGGCTTAACACCGCTTTGTAAAATTGTAGCGCACAGTACGCACTCTCAAAAACCAAGCGAATTTACACTAGCACCTGTAGGCGCTATGAACAACGTGCTTGAAAAAGCAGGTTGGACTACTGCTGATGTTGACCTTTGGGAAATTAACGAAGCCTTTGCCATGGTAACTATGCTTGCTATTAACGAGTTAAAGCTTGATGAGAGCAAAGTAAACGTAAATGGTGGCGCGTGTGCACTTGGACACCCAATTGGTGCCAGCGGTGCGCGAATTTTAGTCACGCTTATTCACGCACTTAAAAACCGTGGCCTTAAAAAAGGAATTGCGTCTTTATGTATTGGTGGCGGCGAAGCCGTAGCCATGGCTGTAGAGGCTTACTAACAAAGTAGTTAATTAAATAACAGCAACTAAAATGCACCGTACTCATACTAATAACAAAACGGTGCCATTTTTTTAAAAGAACACACTAACAACAGGATTTATCCATGCACCAAGTTCCACTACTTATAAATGGCGAATTTGTTCAATCGGCTTCAAACGAGTTTATTGATGTAATTAACCCAGCAAACCAAGAAGTACTTGCACAAGTTCCATGCACTACCGATTCAGAAATGGATGCAACCATTGCCTCGGCCTCAGAAACGTTTAAAACGTGGAAAGACGTACCCATTACCGAGCGTGCCCGCATTATGATGAAATACGCAGCGCTATTAAAAGAGCACCACGATGAGCTTGCAACCATTATTTGCCACGAACTAGGTAAAACGTTTGAAGATGCAAAAGGCGATGTATGGCGCGGTATTGAAGTAGTAGAACAAGCAGCTAACGCACCGTCATTAATGATGGGCGAAACAATGGAAAACGTTGCCCGTAAAATAGATACCTATTCTTACATGCAGCCCCTAGGCGTATGTGCAGGCATTACGCCGTTTAACTTTCCGGCGATGATTCCGCTTTGGATGTTTCCGCTAGCTATTGTGTGTGGTAACACCTTTATTTTAAAACCCTCTGAGCAAGACCCGCTCACTCCCATGCGTTTAGCTGAACTATTTATAGAAGCCGGCGCACCAAAAGGCGTATTACAAATTGTTCACGGTACAAAACCACAAGTAGACCGCCTACTAGAAGATAAAGCCGTACGTGCAATTTCGTTTGTGGGTTCGTGTGGCGTAGGTGCCTATATTTATTCTAAAGGCACGCAAAACCTTAAGCGCGTACAAGCGTGTGTGGGTGCTAAAAACCACATGGTTATTATGCCAGATGCGAGCAAATCGCACGTAGTTAATAACCTGGTTGGTGCATCGGTTGGTGCCGCTGGCCAGCGCTGCATGGGTATTTCGGTGGCTGTGTTTGTAGGCCAAGCAAGTGAGTGGGTAGATGAAATAAAAGCAGGCTTTGAAAACGTACGCCCAGGCGTATGGGATGACAAAGACGCAGCCTACGGCCCACAAACATCAAAAGCTGCAAAAGCGCGTATTTTATCGCTTATTGCAAGCGGTAAAGAGCAAGGCGCTACTTGTTTAATTGACGGGTCAAACTTCACAGTAGAGGGCTTTGAGCAAGGTAACTGGGTTGGCCCAACCTTATTTACCGATGTAACAAAAGAAATGGATTTATACAAAGAAGAAATCTTTGGTCCTGTGCTTGCCTGTATGTTTGTAGATACGCTAGAAGAGGCAATTGCCCTTATTAACGAAAGCCCATACGGAAACGGTACATCACTATTTACCTCAAGTGGTGCTGCGGCGCGTAAATTTCAACACGAAATTGAAGTAGGCCAAGTGGGTATTAATGTGCCTATCCCGGTTCCGCTGCCGTTTTTCTCGTTTACAGGTTGGAAAGGCTCGTTTTATGGCGATACGCACACTTATGGTAAGCAAGGTATACGTTTTTACACAGAAACTAAAACCATTACCTCACGTTGGTTTGAAGACGACATCGCTTCGGGTCCAAACATGAGCATTAATTTAAAATAAACACACTCAAAAATAATAATAAAGAAGAGCGCAAAGGCTAAACTCGCTGACAAGCAACTAGAACACACACATAAGCCTTTGCCGCTCTTCACACCTATCCCAATAGGGCACACTAACAACACACAATTAAAGAGGTCTAACATGGACTTTAACTTATCAGAAGATCAACACGCCTTTGCAGAAACTGCACGCCAATTTGCCGAATCAGAACTTGCCCCACATGCAGCAAAGTGGGATCGCGAGCATATTTTTCCTAAAGAGACGATTAAAGCCGCAGGCGAGCTTGGTTTTTGCGGATTATACACGCCAGAGGAAGCCGGCGGCCTTGGTTTATCACGTTTAGATTCAAGCATTATATTTGAGCAGCTTGCTATGGGCTGTACTGCAACAACGGCCATGTTAACTATTCATAATATGGCGACCTGGATGGTGGCAAGTTTTGGTACCGACGCAGTTAAAGACACATACGTAGAAAAACTAGTAATGGGCGAGCTACTTGCTTCTTATTGTTTAACAGAGCCAGGCTCGGGCTCAGATGCGGCATCACTAAAAACAAAAGCCGTACTTGAGGGTGATGAGTACGTTATTAACGGCTCAAAAATGTTTATATCGGGCGCGGGCGAAACCGAAGTATTAGTGGTCATGGCGCGCACCGGTGGCGAAGGCGCTGCGGGTATTTCGGCATTTGTAGTACCGGCCGATGCACAAGGTGTTGAGTACGGCAAAGCAGAAGAAAAAATGGGTTGGAACGCACAACCAACACGCTTAATTAGTTTTGAAAATGTGCGTATACCGGCACATAACTTATTAGGTAAAGAAGGCGAAGGCTTTAAATTTGCAATGCAAGGTTTAGATGGCGGGCGCATTAATATTGCAACGTGCTCAATTGGTACTGCACAAGCTGCACTTAATACAGCAAAAGAGTACTTACAAGAGCGCACTCAATTTGGTAAGCCACTGGCTGCGTTTCAGGCTTTGCAGTTTAAGATTGCAGATATGAATACCGAGCTTGTCGCTGCACGGCAAATGGTAAGGCTTGCGGCATTTAAACTTGATACCGGTGATAGTGAAAAAACCACCTACTGCGCCATGGCTAAACGTTTTGCGACGGATGTTGGCTTTACCGTGTGTAACGAGGCACTGCAAGTACATGGTGGTTATGGTTACATAAAAGAATACCCGCTTGAGCGCCATGTACGTGATGTGCGCGTTCATCAAATTTTAGAGGGCACAAACGAAATTATGCGCGTAATTATAGCGCGCCGTATTTTAGCTGAATCTGCAAGCGACGTTTTATAAGGAGCAAGTTATGTCACAATCAAAGCCGTGTATTGAATTAACAACCCAAGGGCATGTTGCAATTTTAACTATGTCTAACCCGCCAGCTAATACCTGGACAAAAGACACCTTAATAGATTTAAAAAACAAAGTTAACGAGCTTAATAACAACAAAAATATTTATGCTTTAGTGCTAACTGGCGAAGGCGAAAAGTTTTTTAGCGCCGGTGCCGATTTAAACGTATTTGCTAGTGGCGATAAAGGCGTTGCTGCTGATATGTCGCGTGTGTTTGGTGAAGCCTTTGAAGCATTGACTAATTTTACAGGGGTATCGGTTGCAGCCATTAATGGTTATGCCATGGGCGGCGGATTAGAAGTGGCCCTTGCATGTGATATACGCATAGCAGAAGAGCAAGCACAAATGGCATTGCCAGAGGCAAAAGTGGGCTTATTACCATGCGCAGGCGGGACACAAAATTTAGCATGGCTTGTAGGTGAAGGCTGGGCAAAACGCATGATTTTATGTGGCGAGCGCCTAAAAGCCGATAAAGCCCTACAAATTGGCTTAGTAGAAGAAGTTGTACCCCAAGGCGAAAGCTTTGCAGCGGCGTTAAAACTTGCCAACCAGGTAAGCGAACAAAGCCCAAGCTCAGTTTCTGCGTGTAAAACACTTATACAAAAAGGCCGCCATCAATCTATGGCCAGTGTATTGCCACTTGAGCGTGAATTGTTTGTTGGTTTGTTTGATACACAAGATCAGCAAGAAGGTGTAAATGCCTTTTTAGAAAAACGCCGCGCTAATTGGGTAAATGGCTAATGAGTAATTTAACGTTATTAAATAATGCCGACGACCCCGTGCTATTTGAAACGGCAATCGCAGAAAACGGCAGCTTAATTGGGCTTATTACACTCAACGTACCTAAAGCATTAAACGCCCTCAATTTTGACATGATCAAATTACTCGAGCCGCAGCTGCGCGCTTGGCAAGACGATGATGCAATTGCAATGGTTATTTTAAAAGGCGCAGGCGATAAAGCCTTTTGCGCCGGTGGCGATGTAGTAAGCCTGCATCATGCAATGGCGCAAGGTAAGCCAACAAGCCTAGTTGAAGAGTTTTTTACCCTTGAGTACAAACTTGATTACCTTATTCATACCTTTGATAAACCAATTCTAGTGTGGGGTAACGGCATAGTAATGGGTGGCGGTTTAGGCCTAATGGCAGGTGCTAGTCACCGCGTAGTAACCGAAACATCGCGCATTGCCATGCCAGAGCAAACCATAGGCTTATACCCAGATGTAGGCGGCAGTTACTTTTTACATAAAATGCCACAAGGTGTGGGGCTATTTTTAGGGCTAACGTCGGCTTCTATTAATTGTGAAGATGCACGCTTTGTATCGCTTGCCGATCACTTTATCGACAGCACAAAGTACGATGCCATGCTAGCGCAAATTTTAGCTGCTAAGTGGGGCAAAACTCCAAGTTTAAATCATGAGCGTTTAACAAAGTTATTAACCGATTTAGATAACCAATCTGCGCGTATGCCAAAAGGCTATATTAAAGCTAATTTAGCAACCATTCAAAAATTAGCTGAATTTAATACGCTACAAGAACAAGTTGATTATATTTTAGGCCTAACTATTGACGACAAATGGCTGCAACGCGCCCAAAAGTCACTCAAGCATGGCTGCCCACTAAGTTGTGCACTGGTTAGTGAGCAATTAAAAGCCAGTAAAGGCCAAAGCTTATTAACGTGTTTTAAAATGGAGCTGGGTATGTCGATACGCGCTGGCGAAGTTGGTGAATTTCAAGAAGGCGTAAGAGCACTACTAATAGATAAAGACGGCGCACCTAATTGGCAGTACAAATCACTAAGCGATGTACCACAAACAATAATAGACAGCTTTTTTGCTAATCGCTTTGGCGAAAACCACCCACTCAATGGCTTACACACGCCATCACACACATAAAGGAAAGACGATGACTAAACTCAATATTGGTTTTATCGGCTTAGGTAATATGGGCGGCCCTATGGCGGCTAACTTAATTAAAGCCGGTCACACAGTTACGGCATTCGATTTAAACCAGTCGGTCTTAAATGAACTTGCAAACAAAGGTGCACACGCCGCTGAAAATGCAAAAGCATGTGCAAGCAATGCCGATATACTCATTAGTATGTTACCCGCAGGCAAACATGTTAAATCGCTTTATTTAGGCAATAACGACGATAGCGGCTTAATTAATGTGCTGGGTAAAAACACCTTAGTGATAGATTGCTCAACAATAGATGCAGAGTCGGCCCGTGTGGTTGGCAGCGCACTTGGCGAGCAGGGTATTAGCTTTGTAGATGCACCGGTATCGGGCGGCGTTGCAGGCGCAGCGGCTGGCACGCTTACGTTTATTGTAGGGGGGAGTAAAGCCGCGTTTAATACCGCACAACCTGTGCTTAATGATATGGGTAAAAACATATTCCATGCAGGTGATATTGGCGCAGGGCAAGTTGCAAAAATATGTAACAACATGCTACTTAGCATTTTAATGGCAGGCACCAGCGAAGCACTACAAATGGGTATAAATAACGGCCTCGATCCTAAAGTACTTAGCGACATAATGACCGCAAGTTCTGGCCGTAACTGGACGCTTGAACTTTACAACCCGTGCCCAGGTGTAATGGATACAGCCCCTGCAAGTAACGATTATAAACCAGGCTTTATGGTCGATTTAATGGCTAAAGATTTAGGCCTTGCCATGGAAGCCGCGCAGCAAAGTAATTCATCAACCCCAATGGGGTCAATGGCTACAAATTTATACACTATGCTTCAGCACCAAGGTGCAGGCAGTGATGATTTTAGTGCCATTTTTAAACTGTTTTCTAAGTAGGAGCAAGGCGTGGAAATTAAAAATAACACGGTAGTAATAACTGGTGGCGCACAAGGCTTAGGTTTTGCAATGGCGCAAAAATTTGCCCTTATGGGTGCTAACATTGCACTTATAGATATGGCGCAAGAGTTATTAAACAAAGCATGCGAGCAACTAAAACAGCTTGACGGTGTATCTGGCACTATTAAAGGCTACGCTGCAAACGTAACCGCAGAGAGCGAAGTAGAAAACGTATTTAATACCATTAATGGCGATTTTGGCCACATTGGTGTGCTTATAAATAACGCCGGTATTTTACGCGACGGCATGTTTATAAAAGCTAAAGACGGCAAAGTGGTAAAAAAAATGTCCCTTGAGCAATTTCAATCGGTGATTGATGTAAACCTTACTGGCGTATTTTTAGCAGGGCGAGAAGCTGCAAGCCACATGATTGAATCAGGCAAAGGCGGTGTAATTGTGAATATGTCAAGCGTAGCGCGCGCAGGTAACATAGGCCAAACAAACTACGCAGCATCAAAAGCTGGCGTAGTAGCACTTACCACCACATGGGCTAAAGAGCTTGGCCGTTTTGGTATACGCGTAGGGGCTATTGCACCAGGCGTAATAAGCACCGCGATGACAGACGCCATGAAACCCGAAGCCAAACAGCGTATGCTTGCAGTAACACCCGTAGGGCGTTTGGGCGAAAGCAACGAAATTGCCCATACTGCACAATACATAATCGAAAACGACTTTTTTACCGGTCGCGTGGTTGAAATAGACGGCGGTATTCGTTTGTAAAGTAAGTTTTTTACGCTTGAATTTAAAAAGCATGGCGCTTTTGGGCTGTGCTTTTTTGTTTTGAATAGGGGAGGTTTATAATTTTGAAAAAGGGCTAACAACCCCGTTAGCACCTTGTTGTAAAACATGCGTATAAATCTGTGTAGTACGTACATCACTGTGACCTAACTGTGTTTGTACTGTACGTATATCAGCGCCGCTTTGCAGCAAATGCGTAGCGAAAGAGTGACGTAAAGTATGTGGGGTAACGTGTTTATTAATTTCAGCTTTTGTAGAAGACAGTTTAACTGCCTTTCTTACCCCTGAACGATCTAAGTGATGGCGTCTTATTTCTCCTGTTTCAGGGTCTGTACTTAATTTATGTGATGGGAACAGAAACTGCCATTGTAATGACTTATTAGCACTTGGGTATTTTTTACTAAGTCGATGAGGCATCCATACACCGGCGTAAGCATCATTTTTTAAATCTAACTGTAAATATTCATCAACTTGAATTATTTGATTTCTTAGCATTGGTATTAATTCTTCAGCAAGTGTCACAATACGATTTTTATTACCCTTACCGTTCCATATGCGTATATTTTTATAGTCGAAGTCAATATCTTGAACTCTTATTTTTACTGCTTCCATCAGCCGTAAACCACTTCCATATAGCAGGCTTGCTATCAAATAATGTCGCTTATTTATATTTCTAAAAAGTAGCGATACCTCAGTTTGTGTAAGTACGACAGGAAGCATCTGTTGGCGGTTACTTTTGATGAAATTTAAATCTAATGAAAGCTCATTCTTGATAATATGTTTATATAAAAAAGCAAGTGCATTTAAAGCGGTTGCTTGTGTTCTCGCTGCCACTTTTTTAGTAACTGTTAAGTGATTTAAAAATACTTCTACTTCATTATTGCCCATACTG
Source organism: Pseudoalteromonas sp. P1-25 (assembly GCF_001401805.1). GTDB lineage: Bacteria > Pseudomonadota > Gammaproteobacteria > Enterobacterales > Alteromonadaceae > Pseudoalteromonas. Next base: position 10,403 of record NZ_LKDW01000023.1, on the reverse strand, counting down.
GTAGGGTGTCGCTTATTATGAAAATGGATATAGGCAGTAATCCAAAAGACATAAGTTTCAATAGATTTTTTAGCATAATGATGGCTATACATATAGTCGATAATACTATTAAGGAAAGGGGACTTAGTTTTCATTTTAAACCCTATTTGCCTGTATTTATATACAGTATTAGTGTTTTTCCTCCTAAGTCAAGAAATGAGGACGTTTTCCTCTTTTCTTCATTTTAATAAAAGAACAGCCTGACTTAAAGTTTAAAGCTGGCAATGTGTTACAGGATTTGTTATTAATATTAAAAGTAATTAAGAGGACATATATTACTCATAAAAAGAGGAAAGTGTCCTCTGATAAAGTTGTTATAACTTTAAGGAGGAATTGTGCGACATATTGGAACCATTGCTGCCATCTTAATATTAGCTGGTTGCGCATCAACAACCGCGCCAAGTATTTCTTGGGTATCAAACGTAAAGGTTGACGAGTTTACTGATCAAAAAAGCTGTTCAGTATCAGTTGGAAGCCTTTATACAAAAAGCTCCGTTTACACTTACAGTAATCATTATTATCCCTATATTGAAGTGGTAAATGGAGACCTGCGGTTGGGTGTAAAAAGCGGAGGAAAACATCCTATACCTGTAGGTGATGTTCAGATTCGTATTGATTCAAACACTGCGTGGACAATCAGTTCGAGCGAGACTCCATTGGATTATGCTCCTAAGGGAACATTGGACACAATGAAAGATTACGCAAATTACCTTCCGGAAGAAAATAAAGAGCTAGTTGAGGCTACCTACAAAACTGCAATGGAATCAGCAGCTCGCTCTATGTCTCCTTTTACTGCAACTACAGGGGATAAAGCTCGAAAAATCCTTAATGAAATGCTTTCTGGCCAAAAGATCAAATACCGTACTGTTGGTTTAAATCAAGCGGCATCTTCAACGGGTGAGTATGATCTTGATCCATCTTTAGCAAGTGCGCTTCAGCAATGCGGGATCAAGTTATAACAAAAAAATCCAGGTGACCCAAACCGCTGCGCGGCTTTTGGCGCTAGCTCGCTTCGCGGCATGTTAGCACCAAAACCCACTTAGCGGTTCGGTAGCCTGATTTGGGCGTTAGGCCTCAGGAAAGATATGGAAGATAAAAACTACTCCTCAGATTCACCTATACACGAGCAAGAACAGGATAGATTTTCTCGCTGGAGCTTTTCCGAAAGGGTGGCTCAAGTAATATCAAAGCGAAGTGACCCAAGCAGTATAGTTATTGGACTCTATGGCATATGGGGCGATGGTAAAACATCCGTGCTCAACTTTATTGAAAAATCACTGGATTCTGATGAGAACGTGATATGTATTAAGTTCAACCCTTGGCGCTTTGGTGCAGAGGAAGAACTGCTAACAGGTTTCTTTTTTGATATAGCTGAAGCTCTAGATGCAGAATTAATAAAAACTGGGGATAAGCTTAAGGATTTCGTTAAAAAGGCGGCTCCTGGTGCTGGAGCACTGATAGGTGCAAAGGGGGCAGGAGATGCTTTTGGTGCTTTCATCTCAGGGCCAGATATAAATGAGCTAAAAAATAGAATAGAAAATGAGCTGGAAGCAGCTCAGAGGCGAGTCCTTATACTGATCGACGATGTTGATAGGCTAGAAAAAACAGAAATTCATGCACTATTTAGACTAGTAAAGCTCACTGCTGATTTCAAATATACATCATATATCTTGGCATTCGATAAAGATGTTGTCGCCGCATCCTTACAAGACCGCTACTCTAGTACTGCTGAGAATGCAGGAGAGGCGTTTCTAGAAAAAATTATTCAAGTCCCCTTACATTTGCCAGCTGTTGAAAAACAAGTCCTTCGAGAATTTTGTTTTCAAGGAGTGGATGAAGCAATAAATATTGCGGGAATCACACTCTCACAGCAGCAAGTTCAAGAGTTTGTTCGTGACTTTAGTTCTGCATTCGATGATTGCTTAACGACTCCAAGAAAAGCCAAGCTATATGGAAATACATTAATGTTCTCTTTGCCTATCTTGCAAGGAGAAGTAAACCCTGTAGATTTAATGCTTTTAGAGGGAATAAGGGTCTTTTGCCCTTCGTTGTATGAGGTGCTAAGGGTAAATAAGTCGCTATTTACAGGTACTTTTCGAGATAGCTATTACTCGAATAATGATAATGAAAAAGATCATATAAAAAACCTTGTGAATAATGCCCTTGATGTTGGTAAGAACATCAATAAAGCAGGTTTTATTGGGCTGCTAAAAAATATGTTTCCTAAACTTCAATCCGTCTACGGGAACATGAGTTATGGATCCGATTGGTATGAGAAATGGAATAAAGGCCAAAGAATTTGCTCTGAAAATTATTATTCAAGATACTTTACTTATGCCATTCCGAGAGGAGATATATCTGATCAAGCAGTCCAAGCTTTGTCTGATGAGAGTGAGAAGTGGGGAGTGGAACTTGATAGAGAAAGCAACCCCTTGAATGAAATTCTAACCCCCGCTTCATCGGAAACATTAATTAAAAAATTGAGGCAAAAATCAGGCGAAATTAGCGCTGCTGCCTCAATTGCACTTGCACTTGCTGTAGCACAAAAGAGTGATGATATTTCAAATCCAGAGGTTTTGTATAGTTGGACGACTCCCTTTTCCCAAGCAGCTATGCTGGTTAGCGATCTGATCCAAAATGTGCCGAAGCCAGAACGAACTGACTTGGCAAAAAAATGCATCGATATTGCACCTATAATTGAGTTCAAGCTTGAAATATTTAAATGGTTAAAGCGAGAGGATGAGAACAAACCTGAAAAAGATGCGTTTTCTGAAGTATGCATAGATGAAATTGGGAAGCACTTGGGAAATGTAATAGCTGATGAGTTTAAAGACCAAGAAGATATAACACTATTAGCGCCTACATCGATACCAACAATATTTTATACATTGAATAAGTTTGTTGATAATGGCTACGTTAATGATTACGTGGATGAATTGATTTTAAAGGACCCAGATTCTCTAATTAGAATAATCGACTCGTATGTACCAACAGCGTGGGGAGTGGAGACCGGTGTTTCTCATAAGTCGGATTTTGAAAGGGATCAATATAACAGCTTAACTGGTGAACTAGACGCCTCAATAGTTTTAAGCGCAATCGAAACGTACTTCCCTCAAGCAATGAAAGTCTCTGATGACTTCCCCAGATTGTACGATGATGCAGAAAAAGGTCTTCTATTCTTGGAGCAATTTGTATGGTTGCATCAATACGTTCTACGTGAATCAGAAGATACGGAGAATGAGAGTGACGAGAAGGCCTAACAAGGCGCTGCTACGGAAAATTTACTCGCTGACGCTCCTAAATTTCCGCAGAGCGCGGCGTTAGCTAGCCATGAAACTATTGAGTATTTTTCTACTATTTTTTACTTTCCATACTTATTCCTGTACTGGTACAGGAGAGTTTGAGAAACGAACTGATGATTATATTTTCAGTAAACTACTATCAAAAGCTGATGCTATTGTGGTTGCTGAGCTAGTGCGAATATACGATTACCCTGATGATTACGGCATGAGCATGTCAAAAAATGATGGTGTCGTATTTAAAGTTACAGAAGTTATAAAAGGCGAATATCCTGACTATATTGACGGCCAATTACAATTGTCGACTTACTGCATGCAGCGAAGAATTCACCCTAACCATAAGCAAATAGGCCCAGCTAATTGGGCAACAAGCTATGAAATTGGTGAAGAATATATTTTAATAACATCTGCATCCAATACGCATGATGATTACAATATTGAACATGGGCTTAATTTAAAAAAGGCTTATTTGTTCTAGCTGAGCTAAAAGGCAAGCTAACAAGAAAATAAACAAGGACACGTAACAGTTGGCTACGTTTCGCTTCGCTACACAATTTTAGCCAACCATTACTTAGCCTGTTATTTGAGCGTTAGCTCAATAATTAGTAAGGAGATATGAAATGGCAGACACATGGAAAGCTGTTGCTAGATTTGCTGGCGGCCCGATAGTAGGGCTAGTAATTGATGGAGTAGAAGCGTCTTCAAAATTAATGGATGATGCTTCTAGTAAAAATTTAGAAGCTTTGAAGGAAGAAGCAGCAAAGCAGCAGATTAAAATGGATTACTCTCAGCATCAAGCTCGTGTTGCTCAAGAGCTTGCTATAGCTAAGAGAATTGAAAATGCTACAGAAGTAGAAATTGAAGAGTACTACGATAATTCAGGAAAAGGCTCTGCAGGATTAAGTCTTAATGCAGAAACGCAAACGGGAAGCTTTGGGATTTCCGGTGAAAATAGACGTGTTTCTAAAAGAGTGTACCGTTTTAAAGGGGATTCACAAGCACCAGATGAGACTTATGAGCAGAAAGAAGGTGAGATAGTCAAGAGCTAACAAGGCGCTGCTGTCGGACAAATTTTACGCTGCGCTTCAAATTTGCCGCAGAGCGCGGCGTTATAACCCTTTTCAATGAGGTGCTCGTGTCTAAAGGATTAGGTCAATGGAAAAATTCACTGAAGCCAGCTCAAATTGCAGCGGGTATGAATGCTGCTAATGATAATGCTCGGCGGTTAAGCGAGGATGCTGAAATATTATTTAACCTAAATAGGTTTCCTTCTGCCTTATCTTTGTCGATTTTGTCAATCGAAGAGTCGGGTAAAGTAAGTATTTTACGTGAGCTAGCATTAGCTAAAAATGGTGATCAAGTTAAAGATGCATGGAAGGCTTATCGTTCTCATACCAAAAAAAATGTTATGTGGTTATTTCCGTCTTTAGCTTCAAGTGGGGCAAATAAGCTTGAAGAGTTTAAATCAATATATGATGAAAAGGCTGAACATCCATTACTTTTAGATAATCTTAAACAAGTAGGCTTTTACACTGATTGTCTTGGAAAAGCTCATTGGTCAGTTCCTGAACAAATCATAGATAAAGAGAACACAGAAAACATTCTTAAAATAGCCAAAATGATGTGTAAAGATAGTATTTATACTTCTAAGGAAATAGAGCTTTGGGTAAAGCATATTAAACCTGTATGGAAAGGTCCTATGGAGTTAATGAAAGAGGCTCTAAATAATTGGTTTGAGGAAATGGTAAAAGAAAATCTTATTACTGAGGGACAATATAGCTTTAAAGACTTTATTGGGTAATCAGCGGGTTATAACAAGTTACTCAAACGGACGCTAAAGAGTTGGCTAGCGCTCGTTCCTCGCAATTTTAGCCAACAATTTCGCGCCGCTTAGTAAGGCGTTATGTTTACAGGGAAGGTTCAGTGATTCTGTTTAATTCTGATATCGTTGAAATTTTACAAAAGGCTCTCAGTGAGCAATACCTAGATTCAACTTTATTGTCTTCTTGTGGAATCGGGTTTAAATTCTGCAATGTCAATATTCATTGTAATGAGCGCGTTATTGCTCGTATCAATGGAAACATTTATGAATGGGATGATTCACCCAATAGTGCACCATGGGGGAACTTAGTTAGGCAACAATTCTCAAGTGTTTGTTTATCCTCACCGAGTTTGCTTAAAATCACTCTGCAATCTGGCGATTATATCGAAATTGAAAGTGTAGAAAGCCAATATGAATCGGTAATTATTAACTTCCCATCTAAAGGTAAAGAAATAATAATGGAAACGTTTTAGTAAATGTAAACATAACAAGCTGTTAAACAAGGACAAAAAACAGTTGGTTTTGCTCCTTCGTCGCTAATTTTAACCAACTATTTTTTGCCTGTTAACAGGGCGTTATATTTGTCCGGAAAATTATGCATAAGCACACTTTTAAAGAAGATGAATGGCCTTTCAGTTGCCCAATAGACTCTGCTGCAGTAACTACCAAATTTGTCTATGAAAGATTGGAGCCAATAATCCAAGTTAATCATTACATAGATGATGGGTGGCAGTTTATGTGCAACACTACGGATGACCCCGATGACGGCATGGTAATTTGTATGGGGTGTTTTATTAGCAAATTTCCAGAAATGATTGAGCTTGCAGATCTACCTAAAGGCTGGGACGCATTCAGAGAAGACAAAAATCAACCGTGGGACAAACAGCAGTTTGAATAAGCCACAAATATAACAAACACATTAAGTCGCTTCGCTGGGACGCCTACACATGGTCTGCGTCACTTCGCTCCTAATTTTAGCCCATGTGTTACCGCCCCTTATGTGGATGTTATATGTCAAAAAGGGAGTTTTGAGAGTTGTCTTTGTATATTCGTAAGGTAGCCAATGAATCTAGCGAAAACTTTGCACTAATTGCCAAAGGCTGATGGGATTTACGAACTTTAGTTACAGAGTTTGAGGTATGGCTTGCTACAGAGGCGGATAACCTTCCGTCAGGATGCAAATGGGTGGCTGATTTTGGATTTTCCCCTCGGAATGATGCTTGTGGTGGTGGTCCAATTTTGAAAGTTGAATTAATGCAAAAATGTGTCGATTTGAATATGGAAATTTATCTTTCGGAGTACACCGATGATGATGACAAATAACAAAACAATTAAGACGGATTTTGCGCAAGAGCGGCGCAAAACCGCTTATTGTAAGTGTTAGTTTTTACAAGGAGAGTGTGTGCGCATTCTGAAAGTTAGTTTATTGATTATGTTATTTTCCTTTATTTTTTCATTTCTATTTTTTAAAAAAGAAGCAATAGCATGTGAGGCTATAAACCTAACAAATTTCGCAGAAGTACACCCCGATGTATATGTGGACTCTAGCGTAACTAGCGAGCAACGAACGTTACTTTTAGAGTCAATGAATATGGCTTACAACAGAGTAAATCAAATATATGGCGAGATAAACTCTTCTCCTCGATTGATTATGACAAATGATCTTGAATATAAAAAATACGGACTTAATCCTACAGGTATGCAAAATTCTGGTTTTTTTAGAGAGTGTATATTCTTAGGCCCAAAGGGAATGAATGTTGACGTTATAGCTCATGAATTAGTGCATGCTGAAGTTAGGCATAGAACCAATATTTTTACAGAATTCACAAAATTGCCAGCTTGGTTTATTGAAGGTACGGGTATCAAAGTTGACTATAGAGCCCCATTTTTAATAGAAAATATTGATGTTTCACAAGAAGAAGTAGAGCAAATTAAATCAGTGTTTTTTCTTAGTGACTTTCCAAACACAAGTGTTAAATCGTATCAAGCCTCAAGAGTTGCAATTGAAGATTTAGATCCAAAATTTTTATATTCTGGATTAGAGCGATTAGACAATGGTGAAAGCTTCGAAGAAGTTTTTGGAATGTAAAACTAACAAGTCATTAAATCAGGACAAAAAACAGTTGGTTTTTGCTCCTTCGTCGCTTATGTTAACCAACTTTTTTGCCTCTTAATGAGGTGTTATATACCCAAGGAAAAGTATGCGTTTTATTTTAGCATTTTTATTACTAGTTCCATTCGCTTCTTTAGCACAGAATGTCAAGACTGATTCATTTGTCATATCTTTACCTGACAACTTAACCGTCCAAACTGACAAGGTAAGAAGGATTTTAGCTTTTGGTAAAAAAAGAAACCCTTTTATCAATATTGAATTTGGCTATTTGGTAGGTGAGCAGTTTTCAGAAATCGTCGATAGCGTTAACGAAACTTTAAAACCTATGAAATCAGTTTTATCCGAGGTAGATTGCGGTTCAGGTTGTGTCGGTTTTTCTGCTGAATCGGTCAGTAAGCAAGGTGATATTTCTTTGTATTCATATTTCTACCTTGTCAAAAGTAAAAGGCAAAACTTTATAATCGCGATGGGTGCTCCAGAGCCAATTACAGATGAAAACTTAAAAGCAGCAAATATAGCTAAACAAATATTGAATTCGGGTATATAACAAGCTGTTTATGGATTGGACGTTTTAATGCTTGGCTGACGCTCATTCTTCGCTAGAATAGCCAAGCTTAATCCGCCCCATAACAGGGCGTTAAATGCCCTAAGGTGTTTTATCTAACCTATGAAGTTAAAAAAGTTACTGAATCACTCTTTCATAATTGAGTTTGAGAAACTGTTAAAGACCGATTTCGAAAGAGAGTTGTTCTTATGTAGTTTGAGAAATTACTGCTCTCATGGAAACCCTTTACGTTTTCATAATTTTGCTTTTTCTATGAGAGAGTTAGTTCTTCAAGTATTAAACAGACGTGCACCTGATAAAGAGGTAGAAAAGGCTTGTTGGTATGAAAAAGAAAGTGACAAATTTAATGTCACAAGACGACAGAAGCTTAAGTTTTGCGCACAAGGTTTTTTGTCTGATGCTTATCTGGACGAATTTACTATTGAAGATCTTAATCAGAGCATTAAAGACTATTTGAAAGAGTTTAACTTTTTTAATAAATATACCCATATCACGGCTAAACACTTCAAAGCTTGCCCTCAAAAGTTTTACACTGATATGAAGTTTATTATTCAACGCTCTCAGGAAGTCATTGAAGAGCTAGATTCATTGGAAAGCATGGTTACACAAAGCTTAGAGTACGGTATTCAAGATAAAGTATTTGATGCTGTAATTAACTCGTGCCCCGATGAGTTATCTATTTTGGCTCACAGAGTGATAGTCGAACAGGTTTCTCCAGAAAAAATGGAAATCGAATACTTGGAAGAAAATGGAATCACGATAGGGGTTGAGGGAACAATTTATATTACTCAAGAGTACGGGAAAGGTGATGATTTCTGCGAAATTTCAAATGACTTCCCATTTTATATTCCCGTAGACGCATGTATAACAAACCCCGAGAATATCTCAGTAAATGAGAATGCTTTAGAGGTCGATACTAGTTCTTGGTATGAATAAGAACGGGCACTTAACAAGTCATTTCAGCAGGACAAAAAACAGCTGGTTTTTGCTCGTGCCTCGCTAATTTTAACCAGCTATTTTATTGCCTCTGAATGAGGCGTTATACGCTATGAGCATCAAGGATAGAAATGCCGCTTAAAAAACCTAAGTATCTTCTCATTACTCAAAAGTTAGGACTTAAGTTACCACTAGTTTGGTGTGCTTCTGCGTTCTTAATCGGTATGCTTACTCAAGAAATGGCAGCCGCAATCTTCATTTCAATTTCATCTTTTTTCTTAACTTGGCTTACTTGCAAACTTTCCTGTTTCTTCTTCAGCTTCCAAGAACACAGCGGCATTTTAAAAAACCATATTTACGACAACGTTATGAAAGCAATTTGGTTTATAACTCTGTTTTGCCTCGTAGTGAATTTCTTTAAACCTCTACTCGTTAAAACAGGAAGTGAAGCATTCTTGGGCTGTGTATTTTCAATCGTCTATTTCGGCTTTATGCTTTCTGCATCAAACCGCTGGGGTATGCACTTCGTTGAAAAGCGCGTATAACAAAAAAATCAAGTTCGCCCGCTGCGCGGGCAAATAATAATAAATAAGACACCCATCTTAAGTTTTGCTCTTTTCAAAATTGAAGGCTACGTTTAAATCAGTGTAAAAAACGAGCTGGGTGTCTTATGGCAATTGCAAGAAAGCGACAAGTAAGTTTGGTTGATACAAAATACTACCATTGTATTTCACGGTGTGTTCGTCGTGCTTTTTTGTGTGGAGAAGACCGTTTTACTGGTCAATCTTACGAGCATCGACGAGGATGGGTTGAGGATAAGTTGCTTGAATTAGCTAAGATATTTTGTATCGACGTGTGTGCTTATGCCGTTATGAGTAATCACACGCACTTAGTACTGTATGTAGATGATAAAAAAGCGAATAGGCTAAATGATAAAGCGATTATTATTCGCTGGCATAAACTCTGTAAAGGCACATTGTTAACACAAAAATACATACAGGGTGAAAAGCTAAGTAAAGTTGAACTTATCTTTTTTAATCAAACAGTAAAGCAATACCGAGAGCGCCTATCAAGTATCAGCTGGTTTATGCGGTTGTTAAATGAAAACATTGCTCGCAGAGCAAATAAAGAAGATAACTGCACAGGACGATTCTGGGAGGGAAGGTTCAAATCGCAAGCATTACTAGATGAAGCAGCACTTGCAGCCTGCATGGCCTATGTCGATTTAAATCCCATTAGAGCTAAAATAGCTAACAAACCAGAAGAGTCAGACCATACCAGTGTACAAAATCGCTTAACATGCGCGGCAGAAGGTAAACAACCTAAGCAGTTACTACGTTTTGCAGGTATGCCACGTCAGATTATGCCTAAAGGGCTGCCGTTTGAGCTTAAATCTTACCTTGAACTTGTTGAGTTAACAGGGCAAATAATACGAGAGGATAAACGGGGGCACATTGATAATATGAACCCTCCTCTGCTAGAAAGACTTAATATATCCCCCGAAAACTGGTTAAAACTCACTACGCAATTTACGCGCGTATTTCATGGTGCAGTAGGCAGACCCACTTCACAAGTAAGTTACTGTGAAAATTTAAAGCGCAAACGGCGTTCAAATATTAGCAACTGCGA
>NZ_LKDW01000022.1 GCF_001401805.1 Pseudoalteromonas sp. P1-25 | reverse complement strand
ATTTTCTCATTTACTCCTCATTCGCTTCTCTTTGTGCAATTAGCTTAAGTTACTTTTCCATAAAGAAGTTTTCAGACGCTACGCTTTAGAGTTGTGATAAATAAAATGCTAGGATTGGTTATGTCTTCTCATTTTCTCCTCATTTTCTTCTCTTTGTGCAATTGATCTTTTACAAGAAGCTGCGCTTCTAACGTGAGCAAGCTCTACGTCTACAAAACCAATAACGTGCTTTATTTATGCTCTAAATCAAATTCTGTTAAATGGCCGTCGCCGTGGATTAGTTGGTATCGGGCTAAGTCGCCTTCCTCTAAAGTAATTAAACTAATGGCTGAGTCGCTTACTAAATACTTTTGGCCTTCGCCTACGGTTTGGTGTTTATCTACTTCCATGTGCCAGCGTTTGGTAAAAAAGTTAAGCGGGCTTTTGGGGCCGTATAATATTGAATCGAGCTTATCGAGTACATTAATGAGCTTACGCGGAAATTCGTTTTTGATACCGCTGGCGGTGAGTTGCCATATTCTATTGGGGTGATCGCCAAAACGCTTTTGCACCGAAAAACAAAATGAATAATGCACATCGCCCGATAAAATAAGCGTTTCGTTGGGTGTATCTGTGCGTCTAAATGTATCAAGCAGTTTTTTGGCGGAGCCTTCGTGTGCCATCCAGTTTTCTACATCAACCATAAGCGGTTGGCCGCACATATTAAACGCCGCTTGAATTGCCTCAATTGATTTAACGCCAAACACCGGCGCTGGTGATACAATAATTACTTTGCTGTGGCTCAGTAGGCTTTCTTCAAGCTCTGTTAAGCGCTCCCAATCAAGTAAGCCTGAGGGTTCGTTAAAGTTACTTTCGTTACGCCAGCGGTGTGTGCGGGTATCGAGCACAACCACTTTTGGTGTAGTGTTAAGCTCATAATGCCAATAATTAAACTCATTAAGCGGTTTATCAAAGGCTTTAAACTGCCAACTATTATTAGCGCTTCGGCTTTGTTTAAATTCGTTTATTAGTGCACCTGTTTTGTGTAGCGCGTCGTTACCGAGCCCTTGGAATAACCAATAACTTATCAGCCCGTTATTAATAATACGTTTACTATTTGGGTTTTGATTTATTGCTTGCTCCCACCCTGCCGTTAGGTTCCAATCATCGGTAACATCGTGATCGTCAAACATCATTAAGGTAGATACATTGGCAAATAAACGCTCTACGCTATTTAAGCCTTTTGCGTAGTCAATTAAGGCCTTTTTTTCGGCGTTAAAAATGGCGGTGTTTTTTTCATTACCTTGCGTGTAATGCATATTATTAATATTAACGCATTGCCATGCAGCAGCGCTAAAGTTAAGCAAGTACAGCGCAACAAATTCTTCAAAGTGAATTAAGTGATTATGCGCTTTTACGCTAGAAAAATGAGGCTCGTCTTTTTTTAGCCAATACCCTACACCCAATTTTGAACGTTTTTGCCATGGCGTTTTGGGTAAGTAATGGTGGCGGTTAAAAAGCTGATCGTTTATATCTGCTGGTAAGTTAAGCTCAAGCGGCTGCTCTTTATAAAGTCCTAATACATCTATTAGCTGATGAATTGCCAATAGCATAGGGCCGGCTACATCATCGGCGTACACTTGATCGCCACTAAGTAATAAAAGCTGTGCGCCTTGCTGATTGTTACAACGTTGTTTATTTTGCCACTCGCTTGCAGATACTAAGCTGTCTTTTGCAGGATGATGCGCGTTACGGCACGAGCCATGTAAAATATGGGTTAGCTTATTAGCAATAACAAACGAAGGCGCTGCTTGCCCTTTAAAACACCACGGTGCTAAATCAATTTGCTGCTCGTTAATATGCAATGTATAGGCTAATAAAGTATCGAGCGGAAACGGGTTATCAACGGGTTTTATAATAATAAAATGCAGGTAAAGGTGTTTACCTAGTGCAATGCTTTGCTGCTCGCTGTAGCTTTGATGGTGTACGAGTGTAATTTGGCAATTGCCAGGGCGTGACGTCGCAAATTGAATACATATACTACGTTGCTCAGCTCGGCGCACCATGGGCCCCATTAATAAAAGCGGGAGTTGCGCCGATTGAGTAGTCATGTGTTAGCCTTTTGCTGCTAATTTAAAAAGTGAATAAAAGTTATCTGTGGTGGCTTTTGCAAGCTCGTTAAAGCTTATGCCTTTTAGCTCGCTAATGTAGTAGGCAACATCTTCTACATACGCTGGCTGGTTTGTTTTACCACGGTACGGTACAGGTGCTAAATACGGCGAATCAGTTTCAATAAGTAATCGATCGAGTGGGATTTGCTTTACTACTTCTTTAAGCTCTACGGCATTTTTAAAAGTAACAATGCCCGAAATAGAAATATAAAAGCCCATGTCGATGGCTTTTTTAGCCATATCCCAATCTTCGGTAAAACAATGCAGTACACCACCGCAATTTTCTGCTTTGTGCTCACGCATTAAGTTAATCGTATCGGCTCGGGCGTCGCGGGTATGAATAATAAGCGGCTTTTGTAACTCGTTTGCTACTTCAATATGGCCAACAAAGCTTGCCTGTTGCACTGCGTGCGTGTCTTTCGAATAATAGTAATCTAGGCCTGTTTCGCCTATTGCGACCACTTTTTCATGCGATGCTAAATCAATAAGCTGCTGTTTATTTAGGGCATCTTTTTGATCAAGCGGATGCACGCCACACGAGGCCGATACATCATCGTAGTGTTTAATTTTGTCGAGCATGCTTGGGAATTGATCAAGCGTTACACTTACACATAAAAAATGCTCTACTTGCTTTGCGCGGGCGTTGTCGAGTACTTGATCTAAGTTTAAATCTAGTTTGTCAAAATCAAGACGATCTAAATGGCAATGAGAATCTACAATCACTATACGGCCTGTATTGTTTTGAGTGTTAAGTTTTACCAATCCACAATAAGAGTTAATCAATTTTAGAGGTTAAAACTGGCGCTAACAGCGTTAAAATTTCTAATTTAAAACGACTAAATACCGAAATTTAGGGTTTGTTATTGCACCGATTTTATTACCAAAAAAAATTACTTAATTAAGCACATTGGTATTACGATTTAACGGGCAAAATAGCCCATTAAGCTACATGGTATATGTTGGGTTACCAGAGTTTAACATAGTGCCTAATAGCTTTTCGATTTTAGCGTTTAGATTTGTTTTGTCATCTAAAAAGCTAATCCCTATACCGGGTGGGTTAGAGCTTTGTGCGCCTTGAGGCGTTATCCATGCAACTTTACCCGTTACAACGTCATCTTCTAGCGCATCTGGTAATGTCACTCTTAGCGCTAAAGAGTAGCCGATTTCGTAGCGCATGTTGGTACGCACAAAAAGACCCCCTTGTTTTAAATATGGCATGTAGCAGCGGTAAAGTTCGTCAAGGTTGTCTACATCAACTAAAAGCTCTTGCATAAGTATTCCTATTAAATGTGACGCAGGGCATGCGCTAAACGCGACACTGCTAGAGGTAAATTAAGCCCGAGTACCTCTGTGCTATTTTGTAAAAATTCATTCACCGCTTGCTGCGCGCTTTGGTACGCGTCAAAACTTAAACCTTTTATAAGCTGCTGTTTTAATTGCTCGCTTAAAAATAATGTAAAAATGCGTATTAGCTCTGGTTGTTTATTAATTATATTAACAAGCGGACTAAAATTATGGCTTTGTTTAAACTCAGTTGCAAATTTATATAAAGTATCAATGTGTTGCAGTTGTTCTTGCGCTTGCCACTGTTTAATTAATAGTGGTTGCGTGTAAAATAAAGGTAACCACACATGATCATTTATATTTAAGTTGGCTAACCAGCTTTTAGCTTCATTGGGGTTAGTTACTTTAATGTCTGTTTTGGCACAGCGGCTTAAAATAGTGGCGGGTAACTGCGCGGTATTGCTTGTTGTTAAAATTAAAAAGCGACTATTGCTGGGCTCTTCTAGCGTTTTTAGTAATGCGTTTGCCGCAGCCGTGGTCATTTTTTCGCAGTTTTCGATTATTGCTACTTTATTCCCATTTTGCGCAGCAGAGTGGTTCATAAAATCGCTTATCGCGCGAATATCGTCTACACCAATGCTTTGCCCCTCAACTTGCGTTAAGCGTTTGTCTGGGTGGTTACCCGCATGCGTTAAAGCACAACTTTTACATTGGCCGCACGGGCTAAGCGTGCTGTTTTCGCGCTGCATGTGGGTATTAATATTTTGGCATAATAAACTATTTGCTAATTGTTCGCTTAGCTCAAACTTTCCCACACCAATAGGCCCGCATAATAGCTGCGCATGGTGAAAACGCTGTGCTTTGTAACTTTGCGCAAGCTGTTGCTCTACGCTATTAAGCCACGGCAATGCCATTACTATTTTAACCCTTCAAAAAAGGTGCGTAGTACGTTGGTTATATCGCGATGTACTTTATCAATACTTTGATTGGCATCAACCGTTTTTATTGAGCTATCGTCATTTGCCAGCTCAACATAACGCATACGGGTACGCTGAAAAAACTCTATGGCTTCTTGCTCTATCCTATCAAGCTCACCACGGCCTTTAGCACGCTCAAGACCGATTACTGGGTCTATATCTAGGTAAATGGTTAAATCAGGTTTTAATCCTTTTAACACCATAGACGACAAAGACGATAAGGTATTAGCGCTAATGCCGCGCCCGCCTCCTTGGTAGGCCTGAGATGACAAATCGTGACGATCGGCTAATACCCACTGCCCGTTATTAAGTGCTGGGTTAATTACATTATGCATAAGTTGCGAGCGCGCTGCGTACATAATAAGTAATTCGGTTTCAAAGGCTATGTCTTCTTTGTGCTCTGCTTTTACAAGCGTTCGTAAAGACTCCGCAAGCGGCGTGCCCCCAGGCTCGCGCACGTTAATAAAGTCTATTTGTTTTTTGTTTAAAAAGTCTTGGCATAACGAAATAGCCGTTGATTTGCCCGCACCTTCAAGGCCTTCAATAACAATAAATTTTGGTTTCATATAAGGTTTAATTCGTTTTATTTAATATATACGTTTTAACTGCCGCGTTGTGTTGCTTTAACGTGGTTGAAAATTGATGACTGCCATCGCCCTTAGCCACAAAGTAAACATACTCTGATTGCGGTGGGTTAAGCGCTGCTAAAATAGCGGCTTTTGAGGGCATGGCAATGGGTGTAGGCGGCAACCCGTTAATGCGATACGTGTTATAGGGTGTGTAATCGCGTAAATCTTTTCGCTTAATGTCGCCGTCAAAATCCGCTCCTAAGCCGTATATTACGGTTGGGTCTGTTTGAAGGCGCATATTGGCGTTTAATCTATTTATAAATACAGCGGCTATTAGCGGGCGCTCACTGGCAAGGCCGGTTTCTTTTTCAATAATAGAGGCCATAATTAGCGCATCATATGCGTTTTTATAGGGTAGATTTTTTGCGCGCTTTGGCCATGCTTGCTCAAGTGTTTGCTGCATTTTAACGGCTGCTCGCTTTAGTAAACTACTGGCCGTATCACCGCTGTGGTAATGGTACGTATCTGGAAATAACCACCCTTCTAAATGGCCTTTTTCGCCTACTATTTGCTGCGAAAGTTGCTCTGTATTTAAGTTATTAGTTAAATGCGGCGCGCTATTAATGGCAGCTAATACTTCCCGTAAGTTTTGCCCTTCAATAATGGTAAAGCTAAAGCTAATTTGTTCACCGTTGTTTATTTTTTTTATGTTATTTATAACACTTGTATTAGTTAGTTGGTATAAACCTGCTTTTAAATCGGTTAGCGTTGGGTCAAGCTTTGCAATCACTTGGTAACGCCAGCAACTTTTTAACCAATTATTAGCCTCCCATTGCTTACAAAGTTGGTTAAAGCCCATACCTTTTTTTACTTCAAATTGCACAGGGGTAGCTATATTTAGCGGGCTTGTTATTGTTGCTTGTAATTGTTGATACCCTACTAGCGTTGTCACTAAAGCTAACAATAATACCGATAAAATAACTTTTAACACTTAGCCTCCTTGGCTAGTAATTCATTTAATAAACGCATGCTTTGCTCAACATTAAAGGGGTGTTGCTCAATACGGTTAACAGGCACTGCCCCCATTAAACTATTACATATAAATACAGCGCGTGCTTGGGTTAGCTCGTTTAGGCTAACGTGCTTAAATTCAACCGCTAATTTATCACATAACGATTGCAGATAAACCCCCTTTATACCGCATTGCTCAAGGCTTGGTGTGTAGAGTGTATTATCGCCAATTGCAAACACATTAGCGGCTGACGCTTCAATGACATTGTTTTGATGATCGAGCACTAAAACATCGTCGCACTGTTGAGATGCCATGGCATTTTTAATAAGCACTTGCTCTAAACGGTTAAGTGTTTTTAAGCCTGCAAGTAATGGCTGAGATGCTAATTTAATTGGGCTTAAAGCTAAACTTACCCCGCTGTTAACTAATGCTGAGTAGTTTTGTGGAAACGCTGATACTGTAATTAAAATGGTTAAATGGGTGTGTTGTGGTAATCCATAACCTCGCCCACCTTCTCCGCGGGTGACAACTACTTTAAGGGCATTTAATTTGCAGCCAGTAATGGCTGTTTTAATATGCTGCTCAAGCTCAGTAAAATTAATTGCCGGAAACGCTAAACGCTCGGCGCATTCTATCAAACGTGCTTTATGGTATTGCCAATGCTCTACGTGCCCTGCACTTACTTTGGCAGTGGTAAAAAAGCCATCCCCGTAGTTAAGGCCTCTATCGCGCGTGTTAATCGCACTTGTATCATCGGTTGTTATTATTGTTTGCATATTAAATGGCTTGCATAAAAAAAGCCCAGTTAAACAACTGAGCTCTTATAATGTGGTTCGTTGTTAAAAAAGATTATACCTTTTTAAATAGCAACGAGCCATTAGTCCCACCAAAACCAAATGAGTTACACAATGCAAAGTCGAGTTTTGCATCACGTGCAGTGTGGGCTATGTAATCTAGGTCACAGCCTTCATCTGGGTTATCAAGGTTAATGGTTGGCGATACTTTTTGATCGGCCAGCGATAAAATAGAAATAATAGACTCTACTGAACCCGCTGCACCTAATAGGTGACCCATCATCGACTTAGACGAGCCAACCATTACATCTTTAGCTGCACTGCCAAAAATAGTTTTAACAGCTTGCGTTTCGGCTTTGTCGCCTGCGTTAGTCGATGTACCGTGTGCGTTAATGTAGCCTACTTGCTCTGCATTTACTTGTGCATCGTTTAGTGCATTTTGCATTGCAAGTGCAGCGCCTGCACCGTCTTCCGGTGGCGAGGTCATGTGGTATGCATCACCACTCATACCAAAACCAACAAGTTCAGCGTATATTTTAGCGCCACGGGCTTTAGCGTGTTCGTATTCTTCAACTACTACCACGCCTGCACCATCAGATAATACAAAACCATCGCGGTCTTTATCCCACGGGCGAGATGCCGCTTGTGGGTCATCATTGCGTGTAGAAAGCGCGCGTGCAGCATTAAAGCCACCCATACCAATTGGCGTACAGGCTTTTTCTGCACCGCCGGCAACCATGGCATCTGCATCGCCGTAGGCAATCATACGCGCTGCATGGCCAATATTATGCAAGCCTGTAGTACATGCCGTTACAATAGAAATATTAGGACCGCGTAAACCATGCATCATTGATAAATGGCCTGAGATCATATTAATAATGGTTGATGGCACATAAAATGGCGAAAGCTTACGTGGGCCACTGTTAAGCAGTTTTATGTGGTTTTCTTCAATGAGGGTGAGTCCACCAATACCCGAACCTACTGCTACACCAATACGTGTTGCGTTTTGCTCAGTTACTTCAAGACCTGAATCTTGTAAGGCTTGAACACCCGCTGCAATGCCATACTGAATAAATAAGTCCATTTTTTTAGTATCTTTCGCCGACATGTATGCAGTTGCATCAAAGTCATTGATGAGTCCAGCGAATTTAGTACCAAATTTTGATGTGTCAAAGTGGGTTATGTTTTGTATACCACTTTTACCATCTAATAAGCCTTGCCAGGTTGATTGCACATCATTACCTAGCGGCGTCAACATTCCTAAGCCAGTTACGACGACTCGACGTTTAGCCACGGTTTGCCTCCAATAAGGGATATTTAAACCAATCGATTAATGTATTGTTATTTAGTAAGCAGTTTGTCTTACTAAGTTTAAATCTATTGGCATTACAAAGGGAATTCATACCCAAGCGACCTCAAAGTGCGAGTCTCAAATTCAAGTAAGGATATGCTATTACACATAAATGTAGTAGAGAGTAAAAGCGGGTGAATTTGAATCATGAACTTTGAGGTGGTTTGGATATATAGATTAAAGGCAGCGAATGCTGCCTTTAATATGCGATTAATTACTCAGCGTGAGCTGATACGTAATCGATTGCAGATTGTACTGTAGTGATCTTTTCAGCTTCTTCATCTGGGATCTCAGTATCAAACTCTTCTTCTAGAGCCATAACTAGTTCAACAGTATCAAGAGAATCTGCACCTAGGTCATCTACGAAAGAAGCTTCGTTTTTAACTTCTTCTTCTTTAACACCTAGTTGTTCGATGATAATTTTTTTTACGCGTTCTTGGATATCGCTCATTCTTCTTTCCTTTATTAAAAACGCCAATGCGTTATTTTCAGATTGCGGCGTAGTTTACGCCGCATAATTCTCTGATTCAATGATTTGACCATAAATAATTGTCTGGTCAAACCTCTGAGTGTTTGTTAGGTCTTTTATCGCTTATTTTCACAGCGATTTCAAGTATGTTTAAAGCAAGATCACAAAAAATTCAATGTTTTTGAGGCCACTTACTTAAGTTATTTTGCTTTCAAAGTACTGGCAATGGTTTTTAAACCATGTACATCGCGCCATTTACATGCAAAGTTTCGCCCGATACATACGCAGCCGCGTCAGATGCTAAATAACACACTGCCGCTGCTATTTCATCAGGCTGGCCTAATCGACCTGCTGGTACATTTGCAAGGGTGGCCGCTTTTTGATCTTCTGTTAGCTCATCGGTCATATCGGTTTGAATAAAACCAGGGGCTACTACATTTACAGTAATACCGCGTGATGCAACTTCACGAGCAAGCGATTTAGAAAAACCAATAACACCTGCTTTTGCCGCCGCATAGTTAGCTTGACCTGCATTACCCATAGTGCCCACAACTGAGCCAATATTAATAATACGGCCGTTCTTTTTCTTCATCATTGGGCGCAATACCGCTTTAGATAAACGGAAAATAGAGCTTAAATTAGTGTCGATAATATCGTCCCACTCGCCATCTTTCATGCGCATTAATAAATTATCACGGGTGATACCCGCGTTATTTACAAGTACATCAACATCACCCAAATCCGCTTTTATTGCAGCCAAAGTAGCCTCAATCGATGCAGGATCGGTTACGTTTAAAGCATAACCCTTACCATTATCACCTAAATATTCGCTAATTTTAGCTGCGCCTGAGTCACTTGTTGCAGTACCTGCTACTTTTGCGCCTTGTGCTACTAAGGTGTTTGCAATTGCTTTACCAATGCCACGGCTTGCGCCAGTAATTAGGACAACTTTGCCCTCTAATGAAAATAAATTAGTCATTTTATATACTCTTATTTTGCAGCGTCGATAGAGGCAGCATCGTTTACTGCACCACATACCATTGCTTTATCAATTCGTTTTGCAAGGCCAGTTAAAACTTTACCTGGGCCAAATTCGTAGCTTTGTGTTATGCCTTGGGCAACTAAAGCTTGCACTGTTTCTGTCCAACGTACTGGGCTGTATAGTTGGCGCACCAATGCATCTTTAATGGCATCGGCTGAATTTTCAGCTTTTACATCAACATTATTAATTACATCACACTTAGGTGTATTAAATGTTAAAGCCGCTAAATCGTTAGCTAGTTTTTCAGCCGCTGGCTTCATTAATTCACAATGTGAAGGCACGCTTACACTCAGTGGTAAGGCACGTTTTGCACCGGCGTCTTTACACGCTTGTGAAGCTCTATCTACCGCAGCTTTGTGCCCTGCAATAACCACTTGGCCTGGTGAGTTATAGTTTACCGGTGAAACGACCTCACCTTGTGCAGACTCTTCACACGCAGCTTTTATTTCGTCATCACCTAAACCAATAATAGCGGCCATAGACCCTACGCCTGCTGGCACAGCTTCTTGCATGTATAAGCCACGGTTTTCAACCAGTTTTACCGCTTCACTTAAGCTAATAACATCACTACACACAAGTGCAGAGTATTCACCTAAACTGTGACCAGCCATAACAACTTCGGCATCAGGGTTTTGAGCTAACCAATGGCGGTAAATTGCCACACTGGCTGTTAATAATGCAGGTTGAGTGCGATGAGTTTGATTGAGTTCTTCTTCTGGGCCATTTAGTACCAGCGCTGCTAAATCGTAGCCAAGTGCGCTTGACGCTTCGCTAAAGGTTGATTTTACAATGTCAGAGCTCTCTAGTAGCTCGCTTAACATGCCAACGCTTTGTGAGCCCTGACCTGGAAATAGAAGTGCAATTTTTTGTGCCATACTTTGCTCTTTTTAATTAAACAAAAATTTAATGTAACTACGGCACCTAACGTTTATTCGGCCGCCGAGTTTTTAGAATGTGTTTTTTCGAAAATAGCGGCTATTTTATCTGGAAGTTGGCGTTCAACTTCTTTTACCGCTTCATCGATTGCTGCTTGAAATGCTTTTGCTGATGCATTTCCATGGCTTTTAACGACAATACCGCGCAATCCTACCAGAGAAGCACCGTTATACTGGTCGGGGTTCACCCGATTATAGAGTTTTTTTATGATAGGACTTAAAATAAACGCCATGCATTTGTAAATTAAGTGCTTTTCGAGGGCGCTTGTAAACTTTTTCATAATTAGCTTAGCAATGCCTTCGCAGGTTTTTAACGCAACGTTACCTACAAACCCCTCACACACAATAACATCGGCCTTCCCCGAAAATATATCACTGCCCTCGCTGTAACCGGTGTAATTAATATAAGGACTTTGTTGCATAAGCTGTGCGGCTTGTTTTATGTCTTCGTGGCCTTTTATGTCTTCTGAGCCAATATTAAGCAAACTCACTTTTGGGCTATCACAGCCAAGTGCTTGACCAGCGACCACCGACCCCATAATGCCAAATTGATAAAGTATTTCTGCATCACAATGCACATTTGCGCCTAAATCGAGCAAATACACTGGGGTTTTTCGCTCTGTAGGCACAGCAGATATTAATGCGGGGCGTTTAACGCCTGGTAACATTTTTAATACATAGTGAGCCATAAAAAATAGAGCACCCGTGTTACCTGAGCTTACACAAGCTTGCGCCTCACCCGATTTAACTAAATCAAGGGCAACACGCATTGAAGAATCTTTTTTAGAACGTACAGCTAAAGCGGGTTCGCAAGCATTAGTAACAACTTCACTGCAATGGCGAATAATTAAACGTGGGTGTGAAAGCGAATCGAGCGATTCTAATTGATTTGTAATAACTTGCTCGTTGCCGCACAAAATAAGCGTTAAATTGGCATGAGCATTTACTGCGCAAACGGCAGCGGGGATAGATGAACGGGGGCCATAATCGCCCCCCATCATATCTAACGCTATGGTTAGATTAGTCAGCATAAAGCAATCTCTTAGTTAGAAATTACTTGAACGCCTTTGTAGTAACCGTCAGCAGTTACGTGGTGACGACGATGAGTCTCACCTGAAGTTTGGTCAACTGTTAAAGTTGGACCGTTGATCGCATCGTGTGAACGGCGCATGCCGCGTCTTGCACGAGACTTTTTGCTTTTTTGTACAGCCATTAGTCTTCTCCTAAGAATCTTTCTTAAGTTGTTTCAAAATATCAAATGGATTTGGTTTATCATCTTCCGCTTTTAACACACCAAAGCTAGCAGGCTTTGACGAGTAATTGCACGAAGCTTCGTTGTGTGTAGGCACTAATGGCACTGCTAAAATTAGCTCGTCTTCGATTAACTCAAATACGTTAATTTCGCCGTTTTCATCAAGTTCTACTTCATCGTAGACTTCAGGAAGATCATCTGACTCAGCATCCAAACCAACTGGCGAATACATAAAGTCTTGATCCAAATCCAACCCTAAATCATCATTACAACGTTGACAAGTTACAGTTACGTGCGTGGACAAATTGCCGCTAATCACAACTAAACCTTGCTCATCAGTTTTGCACTGAATTTTTACCGCTATTTCACCTACTTCTTCCTGTACAACACCTCGTAAACGAGCAAGTTTTTCAAGCGGTACAATACCATCGTAAGATAAACGGTGTTGCGCTGCTTTCCCAGGATGAAGGGTGATGGGAATTTTTACCTTTTGCATAGGGGCTGCATCATATAGATAGTTAATAGGTTAGTCAAAGCAAAAAAGCATTTTTACATGGTTTTTCACGTGTTTTCATTACGGATCTGATTTATCCTAACTCAAACTAATTTTAATTAGGATAATAATTTATGAAGCACCCGCTTATATTAGCCTCAAGCTCGCCATTTAGGCAGTCTTTATTGCAAAAATTTAATCTGCCCTTTAGTACTTTTTCGCCAAATATTGACGAAACCGCCTTACCAAACGAAACCTCTGAGCAACTCGTAATGCGCTTAAGCGAAGGCAAAGCACGAGCAGCCTGCAATCACTTTGACCAAGGTTTAGCTATCGGCTCTGACCAAGTAGCTGTGTTTAACGGGCAAATTCTTGGTAAACCTCATAATAAAGAAAACGCCTTAAAACAGCTTGCTCTATTTAGCGGTCAAACCGTTACGTTTTTAACCGGCCTGTGTGTTTACGATATTGCGAGCAATAAAGCAAAAACGTTAATAGAGCCTTTTGAAGTGGTATTTAGAACACTCACCAAAGCGCAAATAGACGCCTACTGCGATGCAGAGCAACCTTATAACTGCGCTGGGAGCTTTAAAAGTGAAGGATTAGGCATTTGTTTATTTGAAAAGTTAAACGGGGACGATCCAAATAGTTTAATAGGCTTGCCACTAATTAAACTCAGCCAGCTATTAGCTGAGTTTAATCTTGATATACTTGCCGAGCAGCCAAAATTAACCAACTAAAATACGTTGCAACTGTTGGTAATTATCAACGGTTGCAACAGGGGTAAATTCGTTTAATTGCTCCGCGTTATGGACCCCCATGGTCACACCTATCCTATCCATGCCCGCTGCTTTTGCCATTGCCATGTCTATTTTTGTATCGCCAATCATAAGGGCATCATCTACATTAACCTCCAACTCATCTAAAAGTTGGTAAAGCATGTCGGGAGATGGCTTAGACTGCGCTTCGCAGCTGGTACGGCTTGCACTAAAAAATACGCGCAGCTGGCTTTCATCAAGCAAGCGCTCAAGCCCCGCGCGCCCTTTACCGGTGGCAATCGCTAAAATAACACCTTGCGCTTTTAATGTACTTAGTACATTTTCCACATTATCAAATACAGGTGTTGGGGTAGTATCAACACGGTATTGTTGTTTATAGCCGTTAATTAATGCAGGATGCTGCGCTACGTCATCAGGAAAAAGTACCTCAATGGCAAGTTCAAGCGACATACCGATAATATTTTTAATTGCAGTGTCGCTTGGCGGTTCAATATTAAGCGCAAGTGCACTGTGACGAATACAATTAACAATTTTGCTAATTGAGTCCATGACAGTGCCATCCCAATCAAAAATAACCAGTTTATACTTTTTAAAAACAGCGGCGGTCATTACGCTTTAGCATCTCTTAATTTTAAAATACAATTTTTAAGTGCGTTATCAAGCGGTGCTTCTACACGCAGAGTGGTTTCGTTTTTAGGGTGATAAAAGCTTAAATCGTGAGCGTGTAAAAATAAGCGGTTTAAACCAATTTTACGCATTGATTCATCAAAACCTTGGTCGCCGTATTTATCATCGCACGCAATAGGATGGCCTTTACACTGGGTATGAACACGTATTTGGTGAGTACGCCCTGTTACAGGAGAAGCTTGTACTAGTGAGCACTCGTTAAAACGCTCAAGTACCCTAAAGCGGGTATGTGAAGGTTTCCCCTCAACATTATCTACGCGCACCACGCGCTCGCCCGACTTGAGCGTGTTTTTACGCAGGCCTTCGGTCACATTTTTAACCGATGAGTCCCACTGCCCTGTTACCAATGCCCAGTAGTTTTTTTCCATGGTTTTTTCACGCAGCTGCTCATGCAGCGCAGTGAGCACTGAGCGACGCTTCGAAATTAATAAACAGCCCGATGTGTCTCTATCAAGTCTGTGTACGAGCTCTAAATTACGCTCATCTGGGCGTAATACGCGCAGCGCTTCTATTAAACCATAGCTTAAGCCGCTCCCCCCATGCACAGCCATGCCTGAAGGTTTATTAATAACAATAAGGTACTTGTCTTCAAATAAAATGGCGCTTTCTAATTGTTTTACTTTATCTAGCTTTTTAGGCACAAACTCTTCGCGTTCTGCTACTTTAATTGGCGGAATACGCACGACATCATTAAGTTGTAATTTATAAACAGGCTTAATGCGTTTTTTATTAACGCGTACCTCGCCTTTGCGTAAAATTTTATAAACAGCGCTTTTAGGCACCCCTTTTAAATGGGTAATAAGAAAGTTATCAATACGCTGACCTAAATGGTCTTCGTTGATTGTGACAAAAGTTACTTGTAAGCCGGTTTTTTCTGACATTGCCTAATCACTGATTTAAGTAAAATAATTTAGTTGCTAACACGGTTATAATAGTGGGATAATCAGCAGCGCAAATATTTAGTATTTGCAAAATAACAACGGTGCTTTTTAACACATTAAAACTTTCGTGATGCACATTCTGGGTAGCCGATCATACAGATCCGAGTTAAGTTTTCCAAAGCTTTTATGCCTACTCAGTTAACACGTGCGCTCAACTAACAGTAATGCGCGTAATATATTACTGATTAAGTTTGAACATGAATTGACATTTAATGTAAAAATAAAAGCAATGAACAAATAATTTGTTTGATAGTGACGACGTAAATACGTTGTTCAGCATTTGCTCACATGTAGTACCGTATAGCAGCTTATTTAGAACTAAAAATCTAGCAAATAAGCGTTTATTAACATTCGGCAGCGAACTTTGCTCGTAAGTACTTAGAAAATACTCATCGTATTTACGCAACTTAACGAGCCCTACGCGCCTAACATAAACGTACTAAAAAGATTGATATGACAGGCCAACTTCTGGGTAAAACTTGTAAAGAGCGTAAGAGCCAACAGTTTTAGCACCATAAAGAATTTAATAACGTAAGCGTACGTTATTGTTAGCCAGCATTTAAAAAATACTGCATACACATTACAGAGCGTTCCGTAACAGACCCAGTCGTGAGGCTGCACATTCTAAAAAAGGGAACAACTGAACAGGCGAACACGTTTCGTCATGTCAGCGACACAAAATAAGTAGAGTAACAATATGAAACGTATGCTAATCAATGCAACGCAGCAAGAAGAAATGCGCGTAGCACTGGTTGATGGCCAGCGCCTATATGATTTAGATATAGAAAGCCCAGGTCACGAACAGAAAAAAGCCAATATTTATAAAGGCAAAATTACACGCATTGAACCTTCTTTAGAAGCGGCTTTTGTAGATTACGGCGCCGATCGTCATGGTTTCCTTCCTTTAAAAGAAATTGCCCGCACATACTTCCCGCAAGGTTACACTTTTCATGGTCGCCCTAACATTCGCGACGTGATTAAAGAAGGCCAAGAGGTAATAGTACAAGTAGATAAAGAAGAGCGCGGCCAAAAAGGCGCAGCCCTTACTACTTTTATCAGCGTAGCGGGTAGTTACTTAGTGCTTATGCCTAATAATCCTCGTGCAGGCGGTATTTCTCGTCGTATCGAAGGTGATGAGCGTACAGACCTTAAAGAAGCACTTAGCCGTTTAGAACTACCAAAAGGCATGGGCTTAATTGTACGTACCGCAGGTGTTGGCAAATCGTTTGAAGAATTAAACTACGATTTAAAAGCGCTTTTAGTCCATTGGGATGCTATTCAACAAGCAGCCGATAGTGCTAAAGCTCCGTTTTTGATACACCAAGAAAGCAATGTAATTTTTCGCGCTATTCGCGATTATTTACGCCGCGATATTGGCGAAATCTTAATTGATAAACCACGTGTATTTGAAGAAGCTAAAGCGCACATTGAGCGTTTTCGCCCTGATTTTATGAGCCGTGTAAAGCTATATCAAGGCGACACGCCATTATTCACACATTACCAAATTGAAAGCCAAATCGAATCTGCGTTCCAACGTGAAGTACGTTTGCCTTCAGGTGGTTCTATAGTAATTGACCCAACAGAAGCGCTTACCTCTATTGATATTAACTCGTCTAAGGCAACTAAAGGCGGTGATATTGAAGAAACAGCACTCAATACTAATTTAGAAGCGGCTGATGAAATTGCCCGCCAATTACGTCTTCGCGACTTAGGTGGTTTAATTGTTATCGACTTTATCGATATGACACCGCCACGCCATCAACGCGAAGTAGAAAACCGTTTAAAAGACGCGGCTCGCCCAGATCGTGCGCGTGTACAAATTGGCAAAATATCGCGCTTTGGTTTACTAGAAATGTCGCGCCAGCGTTTACGCCCTTCGCTTGGTGAAGCAAGCCAAGGCCCGTGCCCGCGTTGTAGCGGACAAGGCACGATTCGCTCTAATGAGTCAATCGCCCTTTCTATTTTGCGTTTAATTGAAGAAGAAGCAATTAAAGACAACACTGCACAAGTAAACGCCCAAGTGCCTGTAGCTGTTGCCGCTTATTTATTAAACGAGCAGCGCAGAAGCGTTCACCGTATTGAAAAACATCACAAATGTGATGTGGTGATTATTCCTAATCAACACATGGAAACACCACACTACGAAGTAATGCGTTTACGTAAAGACGAAACACTGGAAACAGTAAGTTACGACCAAGTTGTTGCCCCAGAGCCTGAATCGTTCGAAATGGCTAAACCCGCAGCTGCGCCGGTACGTGAAGAACCTATGCTTAAAGGTGTTGTTATGCCTTCAACACCTGCACCACAAGCTAAAGTAGATAAGCCAGCAGCCCCTGTTGCAGTACCTAAAGTTGAAGGCGGTTTACTCGCGGCTATTGGTAATTGGTTCAAGTCGTTATTCTCTAGTGAAAGCGAAGAAGAAAAACAAGCAAAAGAAAAAGCTGAGCAAGAAAAGCAACAGCAAACGCGTAATAACAATCGCCGTGGTAACAGTGACAATCGTCGTCGTAATAACAACCAGCGTCGTCGTAACAACTCACGCTCTAAACCTCGTGGTGAACGCCCTAGTGAAGAAGAAGTGAAAACTGATTCTACAGCGAACGAAAGCCAAGAGAAAAACGAGAACCGTAACAAGCGTCGTCGTAACCCTAACTCGCGTAAGCGTAACGATAACCGTAATAACGACAATCGTAATGCAGATAAAGAGCAAGTTAAAACAGACGCTAAACCGAATGAAGCTGAGACTAAACAAAACGCTGATCCTAAAGAGCAAAAGCCAAAAGTTCGTCGTCAACGTCGTAATGTGCGTAAAAAAGTACGTATCCAAGATGAAAATACTGAGCAAGTAAACGCATCTGATACGCCTGAGCAAGCGCAGCAAAGCACTGAAACGCCAAAAGTAGAGCAACCTAAAGCGCAAGAGAAAGCGCCAGCAGAAAAGCAAGCTACTAATGAGCAAAAATCAGAGCAAACAAAGCCTGCACCTGTAAAAGAGCAAACGGCTAAAACACAACCTGAGCAAGAAGCAAAGCCAGTAGCTGCAGTGCCATCTGAGGAAGCACACTCTGAAGATGAGCAAGGGCAAACACGTACGCGCTCACGCCGTTCTCCTCGTCACCTTCGTGCTTCGGGTCAGCGTCGTCGCCGCCCTGAGCAAAATGAAGCAAATGAAGAAAGAACCACTGAAGCGCCTGCATTTGTTCCTGTCGCTGATCAAGCAGCAGCAGAGTACGAGGCAGAGCTTAAAGCAAAAGCTGAACAGCCAAGCTCAAACGATGCATCAGAAAATGTTGAGCAAGCGATAGCTGTAGAAGACCTAGCTAAAGTTGAGGCTGCCCCTAAAGCAGAGCAACCAACAGCCAATGACGATGCAGTGAAAACGGTTGACCCTGAAACAGCTGAAGAGCCCGTTGTTGTTACTGAGCAACCTATTTCAGCACCTGAACCTGTGAAATCAGAGCCTGAAGTAGCTGAGCAACCAGCAACCCCAGAGCCTGTTAAAGCAGAGCCTGAAGTAGCTGAACAACCAGAAACGCCAGAGCCTGTTAAAGCAGAGCCTGAAGTAGCGGAGCAACCAGCAACACCAGAGCCTGTTAAAGCAGAGCCTGAAGTAGCTGAACAACCAGAAACGCCAGAGCCTGTTAAAGCAGAGCCTGAGGTAGCTGAGCAACCAGCAACACCAGAGCCTGTTAAAGCAGAGCCTGTAGCAGCTGAGCAACCAGCAACGCCAGAGCCTGTTAAAGCAGAGCCTGTAGCAACTGAGCAACCAGTTACTGCAAATGCAACTCAAAAAGATGTAAATGCAAAAACGGTTATCACCAAAGGCGCGGCAAGTGCACCAATGGCACAACCGACACCTGTTGCTGATAGCGACGTAAAGCATACATCAGTTGCCATGGCACACGACAAACGTGAGTTAGTGCCTGATAGTGGCTTACGCGCAGGTTCAATTAAACCAGCAGGTCGTGCGAGTTCTGCAATGACTAAAACAATGAGTGCTGATTAACCATTAACACTCATTAAAAAGCCCCGCTATTAACAAATAGCGGGGCTTTTTTGTTTTAAAACCTGTCTTGCCCTGAAATGTATTTTCTCATTTGATCCTCTTTCGCTTGTCTTTGTGCAATAGACTTTTAAGTGGCTTTAATAGCCAGCAAAAATAAACAGCTGCATTGCTTCTCGCGTAAGCAAACTTTATGACTCCAGCCAAACTTAAACACCGTAAATAATATTAACCTGTAGACGCACAACTTATTGGCGTGCCGGGCAAAGCCCGTAATAAACGTATATTCACAAAGAGGATATGAGACGCTGCGCTTTTAGCGAACAAATGAAAAAATAATTGTTTAAATTGGTGTTGTTTTCACATTTTATTCTCATTCACTTCTCTTTGTGCAATATACTTTTAAGTGGCTTTACTACCTAGCAAAAATAAAAAAGCGCGATATAAAAATCGCGCTCTTAAATCAGCTTTTAATTAGATCAAATGAGTTTACTCACTTTCACTTTCCATAAAACGTTGTAGTTGATCTTTTAAGTTAGGTGGAATGCCTTTAATGACTAGTGTATCAGTCGCTTCATTGTAAGTTACGCGCTCACCTAAATGTTTACGCTCAAAACTTACACTTACACCGCCGCCTAAACCCGAGAACTTAACCATACTGGTCACGGTTTTTTTATCAACCGGGAAAGAGTCTTCTAAATCGTAGCTTTGCTCTTTACAAAAGCTGTCAAATGGACTGTCATCGCCTTTAGTTAAAGTCGCCGAAAGTTCAGTTACGCTTGCATCTTCACCTGTGGTTACACAGTCATTACAGTAGTCAAATACTTGCTTACGTAATTCGTCTTTTTCTGATTTATCAAACTCCTGCTCAGATAAATAATCTTCAACAGCGCTGAGCATCACTTGGCTTTGTTGTTTAGGGTCTATGCCCTCTTCACACCCTAAAAAATCTAAGAAAAAGTCTGCTACTTTTCTCCCTGCTCGCCCTTTAATAAACGAAATATAACGATTGTCGTCAGCTTGTGTGTCCCATGCGGTTAAATCAATGCGAGCTGCTAATTGCATGCGCGATATATCTAAGTGGCGCGACGCTGCTAAATCGAGCTCTGAGGTCATGCTGTAGTGCTCTTTGATGTTGATCATGGCTATTAGCATGTAATCAGTAGCCACATACTGATAATGACAAAATACTAAATAACCGGTTTCACTAAAGGCGTACTTATCAAGCTCTTCTTTTAAAACCGTAGATGCTTGCTCGGTCATGTGCCAAAAGCCTAACTCGTCGTTACGATAGCTTTGCATTGCTGACGCTACAACACTATTTTTATCGCCACTAAATGCACAGTAACCTTTGCCTGGCTTTGAGTTGTATGCATGATGGAGTTGTTCGATAAAAACAGCGACTTTATCATTAATCACCATTTCATCGTTTCGGAGGTGAATTTGCGTATCGTCGTCTTTTTTGTCTACATAATGAACGACTAATTTTTTAACGTCTGTTGTCATCTTTGTTTTTCACGCCTCTGGTGTTAAAATACGAGAATATAACTCTTTTATTGAACCAACTGATGCCAATCTTATCAAAATACTCTAATGAAGAAGTAGAACAAATCGTCGATCAGCTCATTGATGTGCTAACGCAACATAATGCGCCGGTTGATTTAAGCCTTATGTGTTTAGGAAATTCTATCACGCATATCCTAAAAGAGCATGTACCTGCAGGGAAAAGACAAGCCGTAACTGAGAACTTTGCAAAAGCACTTGCTCAGTCGGTTAAATAAATTATATGAATTTATCGCAGCACAATCAGTTTTCATCTAAAGCGAGTCAGTTATTAAGTTGGGGCCATTGGTTCACTTTTGCAAACATTGGTTTAGCGCTTTTTATTAGCCTAAGTTTTTTATTTGCAGATTCACCGCCAACTAGCTTTATGGGTATTACCTATATGTTAGTGACGTGGTTAAGCCATACGAGCTTTATCGCTTTTTTAGCATTTGTGCTGACGGTATTTCCTTTAAGCTTGGTGTTTCCTTATCCCCGCCATATTCGAGGTATGGCTGCCGTTATTGCAACACTTGGGGCATCTATATTAACGCTTGATGCATATGTATATGTTAATTTGGGCTACCACTTAAGCTCTTCTGCGCTTCCTGAAATTATTTCTTTACTATGGCATCGTCTTACGAGCTCGCCGACCCTTACTACATTGTTAGCTGGGGGGATTGTTTTACTTATTTTAGGCTTTCAGCTAGTTGTAAGTAACTATACATGGCAGCATTTAGCGCGTTTAAAACAACTTAAGTTTGCCCGTTTTGCCAGCTCGTTTTTAGTATTGTGTTTTGCTCTTAGCCACAGTATTCACATTTGGGCCGATGCAAATTTAAAGTTTGATATAACGAAGCAAGATAACGTTTTACCGCTTTCGTACCCTACAACCGCTAAAAGTTTATTAGCTAAAAATGATTTACTCGACATTGAAAGCTACAAACAAGCTCACGATGTAAGAATTAATAATCAAAACGTTAATTATCAAATTCCTTCGCCTTTACAAAAGTGCGACGATTACACCGAGCAACAAGTTGATATTTTTGTATTTGAGAACGATGAACAGTTAAAACAGTTTGTTGCTAAGCATGAAAATCTACATAAAACTGATCAGTTTTTACAGCCAACACACCATGGCGATAGCTTATTTAGTTTAGTGTATGGCTTACCTTCTTTTTATAAAATGAGCATTTTATCAGAGCAAACCTTGCCTGCATGGCAAAGCCAACGTAGAAGCATTGAACTTACGGGTATTGAAGAATTAAGCTTTATAAACGACCAAGCCCACTCAAACAGTGCGATTAGAATCATAAAAGCAGAGGATGCCCCTTCTCCACGCAATGACGACACGCATATTTTTGCCTTTAGCTTAGCGAATAATAGCTCAGAAGTAGTTACATCATCGGTGTTATACAGCTCTGATAAGCAAATAGCCAAGGTAGACGGGCTTATTCAACCTAGTGATATTATTGCAACCAGTGTAGGGCAATACTTAAACTGTAAGTCTGTTGTTACGCAAACCATGCTAGGTGAAAACCTCTATAAGAAAAAAACAGATACCGGCGTTAACTACTCACAAGGTGTAGTTATTGCTTACAAAAAAGATAGAATTACGCTTATAGATTCAGACGGTAACTATAAAAATATATCTGCCGCTGAAGGCTTTTCTATAGAGCAAAGCCTCGATATCCCGTTTTTAGTACAAAGTATTAAAAAGCTAAAAACCTACACACAATAGCCCTATCCCTTAACCTAGCTTGCTATAACACCAAGCTAGGTTATATTTACTAAATCATAGTAAACGCCAGGGATGAACTTAATGCAAAAGCACACACTTTTTTTATGCGCAGTAATGGTATGCCCACTTTTTCTGCATGCGCAAAATGCCACAACCTACTATAAATGCGTGACAGAAAACGGCACTATCTTTTCGCAATTCCCTTGTAAAGATAACGCTACCGCCTACACAATTAATACTGTATCAGGAATTAATACTGCACCGGCGCAAGATTACACAAAAGAGCTAAACGCATTAGAGCGCGAACGTATTGTGCTTGATCTGCAAGCAGAATTGAGAAGCAATAATAATAAGTTAGCAATTATAAAACGTAAGAAAGACCGCGCTGAGTACAATCAGCAACAGCGGCTTAATCGAATTTTAGATGACGAGGATAAAAAGTTAATTAGCAAAGATATAACCAAGCAGTTAAAAATAATAAATAAAGAGCATAAAAAGCAAACAACCGAAATTGAAAAACGTATTAAAAAGTTAGAGAAAAAAATAGCCTCCTTCCAATAGCATAGCTTTTACCATCACACTCAATTATGCTTTAAGCGCAAAGTATAAAAACCGAGAATATTTATCTTGGTTTTAAACTTAAAATAACATACCCTTAACAACTATAGAGTTAAAGCTCTAACGTGTATAACGTATCAGCACCACTAACACTAAAAACGTTATATGCACTTTTTTAAGGAGTGTTTATGCAGCCACGCCACATAGCAGAATTAATTTTAACGGGCTTTAAAAAGCATTATCAGCTGTTTCAAAAAACTACCGCTCAAGCTCCGCTCGCCTTCGCTAAACGTGATTGGCAGCATATTAATGACATAAGTAAACTGCGCATTAGTTATTACGATGACAGAGTAAATGAAACAACAAAAGCATTAAAACAGGCACACTTAACTGAGCACTTAGATGAACAGCTTTGGCTAGAAGTAAAAAAACTGTACCAACGTTTTTTATGCTTCCATCCTCAAGCTGAACTTGCCGAAACGTTTTATAACTCAGTATTTTGCCGTTTGTACCACAGGCGCTATTTTCATAACGACTTTATATTTGTACAAGCCACATTAAAAGATGCGCCTGCTATTCCTGTTGAGGCAGAATACCGAAGCTACTTTCCTGTGGTTGATGGTTTAAAACCCACTATAAAGCGCATTATTGACCATTTTGATTTTAAAGCCCCATTTGTAAATTTAGAGCGTGATATACGTTTGCTCGTAAAAGCATTTTATAAACAAGCGCCCGACACACACCACCAACCTTGGCAAATGCGTTTTGATATTTTGCACGCACCTTTTTATCGTAATAAAGCAGCCTATATTGTGGGCAGAGTGGTCTCTCAAAGTGGTGTACAGCCTTTTATTATTGCGGTACTTCATCATGAAGATAAAGGCTTATATCTCGATGCACTGTTAACCAAATCATCGCAAATGCGGGTTATTTTTGGCTTTGCACGTGCCTATTTTATGGTAGAAACCCATGCGCCTTCGGCTATGGTGCGATTTTTAAATCAACTTATGCCTAATAAAACGCTCGCTGAGCTCTACAATGCCATCGGGTTTCATAAACAAGGCAAGACTGAGTTTTACCGTGAGTTTTTACATCACTTATCTCACTCAAACGATAACTTTATAATAGCGCCAGGCACCCCGGGCATGGTGATGATGGTATTTACGCTGCCCTCATTTGGTTACGTCTTTAAAGTTATTAAAGACAAGTTTGGTGAAAGCAAACCGTTTGGCCGCGATACCGTACTTAAACGCTATCAATTGGTAAAAAGTCACGATCGGGTTGGCCGCATGGCTGACACCATAGAGTACTCTAACGTCGTATTTCCTTTGGCTCGCTTTGATAGTAAATTACTAGCGCAGCTGCATAAAACCATTGGCTCATCTATGATTATTGAAGGGCCGTGGCTTATTATAAAGCACTTATACATTGAAAGGCGTATGACACCGCTCAATTTATTTTTAGAAAATGCCAGCGAAGAAAGTGCTGCCGATGCAATAGAAGAATACGGCCAAGCACTTAAAGAAATGATTGCGGTAAATATATTCCCAGGCGATATGCTGCTTAAAAATTTTGGCGTAAGCAAACACAGCCGAATTATTTTTTACGATTATGATGAGGTTCAGTACTTAACTGATATGAACTTTAGAGCCTTACCTAAGGCCAAAAGCTATGATGATTACTTAACCGATGAACAAAGCTACTCAGTTGCGCCACAGGATGTTTTTCCTGAGCAACTTTGTACCTTTGTAATGCCAAACCCAAAGTACAAACAGTTTTTGCTCAGTACACACCCTGAGCTTGTTGATGTTGGCTTTTGGAAGCAAGCTCAACAAAATATCAAAAAGGGCTATGTTAGTCACATATACCCATACCCGACAGCACAACGCTTTATTCATCACTGGTAAGCGTTAAAGGACACACAATGAACATAAGTAAAATAGATTTAAATTTGCTGGTTTACCTTGATACTCTATTGCGCGAGTGCAATGTAACCCGCGCCGCTAACCAGTTAAGTATTACTCAACCGGCCATGAGTAACGGCCTTAAGCGCTTACGCAATTTGTTTAACGATCCTATTTTGGTGCGCACCAGTGAAGGTATGGTTCCTACAGAGCGCGCTATAGAGCTGCAACCTGTTATTCGTGGTATATTAATGACTCTAGAGGAAACCCTTGCACCGAATCGTGAATTTGAAGCCAGCCAAAGTAAACGTGTATTTAGAATAATGGCCAGTGACTACGCGGCCAGCACCTTAGCGCCAAAGCTTTTAAGTAAACTTCATGAAGAAGCACCCGATACAACCTTAGATATTCTCACACCGAGTGATGTAACATTTCATGATGTTGAAAATGGTAAAGTGGATATGGCCATTAACCGCTTTGAAAACTTACCGCAATCTTTTCATCATAAACGTATTTGGAAAGACAGCTTTTGCTGCTTAGTAAAAGCCGACAACCCAATTATCGAAAATTTCAGCCTAGATAGCTATTTAAAAGCGCGTCATATCTGGGTAAGTAAAACCGGCTTTGGGGTAGGTGTAGGAATGGACCCTAAAGATGTACAAAAGCTAGGTTGGGTTGATGAAGCACTTGCTCATTTTGGTAAACACCGAAATATTGCCACGTTTACCCGTAATTACCACGTAGCCATTCATTTAGCCAAAGAGCAAAACTTAGTAGCAACCTTACCTTCAAAAGCTGCCAATATTTACTTAGATGATGCAGGCCTTAAAATTTTAGAGCCGCCATTTCCTATACCGCCTTTTGAGCTTGATATGATTTGGAGCCCTTTACTACATCGCGACGCAAGTCATATTTGGTTGCGCCAAAAAGTAGCCGAAGTGGCAGATGAACTTAAATAACCTTATTACAAAAGCCATGTAAAATTTGCGAGGTTATATTAATTTAAATAACCTCGCCTGCTATTAATAATATATAATACACTTAAATTTCAAACGCTTAAGAACAAATCAAAACTTGGAATGCCCTTTGCTCTATTTACTATGACATTTAAATTCATGTAAAGAGAGGTCATTATGAATACCCATCAAGGAACCGAAGCAACTCATATTACTGACATCATCCAAGTAATGAACAGTGGCATTGATTTTTATCAAAAAGCGCAAGAGAAAGTTGAAGACCCAGCCATTGGCGCATTATTTCAACGCATGATTGACGCACGAAAAGTAAGTGTTGAGCGCTTACAACCTTATGCAGTTAACGAAAAAGGCGAGCGTGAAGACGGCTCTTCTTTTGCTGTAGAAGCGCGCAGAGCATACACCGCCCTGCTCACTACTTTCAGCTCTGATAACGATAAAACATACGTTAAAGAGCTTGAAGAAGTAGAAGATAAAACTCTTGAAGAAATTAAAGCAGCTATGGACAAACCACAGCCCGCTGATTGTGAAGCTGCATTAGCTAAAACGTTATTAACCATGCAAAGTTGCCATACAGAAATGAGCCGCATGCAAAAGCATTAAAAGTAACAGCTTAAACTACAACCCAGCTTTTTAGCTGGGTTTTTTATTTCCGATTCAAATATAAGTCATGTAGTGAGCAAAACTCGACCCCTTACTCGGCTTCTACTTATTCTGATCATGTTGAAGCAACTATTAGCCCATTCCCCCCTAAAAAACACATTAACAATACAAATAATTAACTTTAATAGAATGTTTATTTAACCACACACTATATTTACTGTGCTAGTTTTAGTAATAGGTACCTAATTCCTTGCTGTGGCGCCGCAGCATTTAATTAACATAAGGTCCAATATGAAAAATAAAACATCTCAAAATAATGCAGATGTAGATATGACACCAATGTTAGATATCGTATTCATTTTATTGATATTTTTTATTGTAACTACATCATTTATTAAACCTATAGCCATTGAAATACAACGACCACTTGATAAACCCACCATCAATAAACAAACTAAAAGTGCCACTTTTAGTATTGATGAACACAATGGGGTGTATTTTTCTGGCAGGTTAATCGATTTAGAACAAATTACCAACAATCTTGCTATGTTTGCTGCTAAATACAAAGTAAGCGCTGTACTTATTAAGGCTCACGAAAACAGTAAACATAATACATTAATGAGAGTAATGGATAATATTAAAGAGTATGAAGAGTACACTATTAGCTTAATATCTGAATAACGTAGTTATATACATTGATGGTAGACCAAAAAAAGGGCCTCACGGCCCTTTGAACTTAAATAACATAAGGGAGTGTTATTTATTAAAAGCGGTATTCTGCACCTACGTAGTAGTATGCACCGTTAAAACCAAATGGTGCAGAGCGGCGAGAGTATTCAAATACACCATCGCTGCTTACAATTGTATTACCGTTAGCGTCTACAATTGTGCCAGAACGTGAGTTACCAATGGTGTTTTTATCTGGGTATACGTCAAATAAGTTGTTTGCACCAATATTGACAGATAAATCTTCGGTCACAAAATAGTTAACTTTAACGTCAGTTAAAATTTCTGCTCCGTAAGTTTGGCGGCCGCCATCTTCTACTGTGTATTCACCAAAGCGGTTAAGTGAAAGGTTTACAGTCCAGTCACCACGCTGATAAAGCGCACTTAAATTAATGCGATCTTCTGGTTGCCACTCTTCAATAATTGAAATTTCTTGATCAGAGAATACATCTTCCACAGGTACGGTTTCTAGCCCTGAACCCGATGGCGTAAATAACGATACAACCTCAGTTTCTGTAAAGTTAGCCGCTAAAGTAAAATCAAGCGTGCCGCCTAAGCCCTCAGTATTCCAAGTCGCTACAAAATCAATACCCGAAGTTTCGGTATCGGCACCATTTAAGAAAAACTGCCCTGCACCTGCGCCTGAGCTGATTAATGCCGCATCTAGGCTTGAAGAAAGCCCTTTGCCTAAACGGTTACTAATTACTATGCGGTCGTCAATATCAATTGAGTAGTAATCTACAGTAACATTAATGTTATCTGTTACATTGTAGACAATACCTAAACTGCGGTTTTGCGATTTTTCTTCTTTAAGCTTTGGAATACCTAAACTTTGCGCAAGGGTTGAGTCGTTTCTGAATGTACCTACTTCCTCAGCAACTAATGAGCCGTCTTCCGCTACAACGAACTGTGTACTAATGTTGTTAAAGTACAATTGCTGCATTGACGGTGCTCTAAAGCCTGAACTTAATGCACCACGCAATGACACATCATCAGTAATTGCCCAGTTACCCGCAAGCTTAAAGTTTACCGTATCGCCAAAGCCTTTGTAATTATCGTAACGCAGTGCGCCTGATAAAATAACATCTTCAATTAGGTAAGTTTCTGCATCAAGGTAAAACGAAATTACATCGCGCGACTCATCAACCGATGACGCCGGTGAAGAACCACCAAAACCTTGCGTGCCACCAGAGGCATCTTCTGAGCCCACTCCGCCACTTAAACCACTATAAATACTTACCCCATCAAGGGTGTCGTAATCACGGTACGCATATTCGTTGCCCTCTAAAATGCGGTATTCATCAGTACGAATTTCTGCACCCATTGCCAGTGAATAGTCATCAAAGTTTTGTGTAAAATCTATATTAATGGTTTGCAGTGATAGCTCCATACCATAAGCATAAGCTTCTCGCGGAATAGTATTGCGTATATCAGCGGCACTTAAACCTTGCTCGTAACGTAAAAAGTTAGCGTACGAGGCATTAATTGTGTCACTGGTTGTGTAATCAATGCTGTTTTCACCGTAGGTGTACGATACATCTAAGCTTGCGTCGTTATCAAAATCGGTTTTGTAACCAAAGTTATAAGAAATATCGTCAATGGTGGTATTTATTTTAGGTAAAAAGCCTAACGGGATGGTGGCATCGTTATCTTGTAATACCGGGTTACCGCCTGCATTAGCATTGTGGCGGAAAAACGCCGCTGATTCGTTATCGCGCGTTGAATACGTAATAAAACCATACAACTCGCCATCACCTAACTCATACCCTGTATTAACCGTTAAGCCAAATTGTTGTGAGTCGGCATCGCCAATACGGAAGGTATCTCTATCGGCGGTCAGTTCACGCGGATCGCCAGCCAATAAAGTACCATCACTCAGCTCTGTACAGCCATAAAACTGACATGAGCCATGTAAGCCAGCGCGGTTAGTAGGCGCGCGGTCGCGGTAATTAAGCGTTGCATTTAAGTAGCCGCTATCACCTAGGGCAAACCCTTTATTAAAATCAACGTTTACTGTTTCGCCGTCGCCTTCTGAATATTCGCCGTAATTAACGGCCGCTTTACCGCCTTCACTGCCATCTTTGAGTACAATATTAATTACACCGGCAATTGCATCTGAGCCGTATTGCGCTGCGGCGCCATCTCGTAATACTTCTATGCGTTTAATAGCAGAGGCCGGAATAGCATTCATATCGGTACCTGCGGTACCACGTCCTACTGAGGTATTGATATGAATAATACTTGCCTGATGACGACGCTTACCATTAATTAGCACTAATGTTTGGTCAGGCCCTAAGCCACGCAGTGTTGCAGGTCGTAAGGCATCTGTGCCGTCACTAATTGACGAGCTTGAAAAGTTAAATGAAGGTGCAATAGATTGCAACATACGGCCAACTTCGGTTTGGCCTGTGTTTTCAAGTGCTTCAGCACTTAAAATATCAACGGGTACGGGTAAATCTTCTACTGAGCGCCCTGCGACACGGCTACCTACAATAGCAATTTTTTCTATATTCTCTTGTGCAACGTCCTCGGCTGCATTCACACCGTGTGAATTTGCTGCAAGCAATGCTGGTAATACAGCTGCACTAACCCCTGAAAGCTTCATCATGTTGTTATCTTTCCTATTGATTTGTTTGAGTTTTATACTCAGTAAACCATTTTGATCGACAACCGCATCGAGCTCAGTCCCTACTAATAATGCTTGCAGTGCATCTAGTTGGGTATAAAAACCATAAACCGAATTTGCTTGGTATTTTTTTGCCAACTCATAAGAAAACACCACGGTTTGCTCTGTTTGTTTAGCAAATTCTATTAAGGCTTTGTCTGCTCGCTGCGCTTGTATATCAAATTGCACCATTTTCTGGGTAGTTTGTGTTGCCCCTTGCACACTCATGCTAAAAATAGCCGGAGCAAGTACACTTAAACCACTAAGTAGATGCGTTTGGTTACTGCGCAATTTATATAAACAGCTGACAAACAAAATTCCTCTATAGTTTTTTATCTTTTTTTTAAACTTTTTTTTACCAACAACATTTAAAAATGCAACTTCACCTAACATTTTTTTGATATGCATAACATTTCTTATGATTTAGTTTGCTGTGTTAGGCTCACCATATGCTCACCTAAACGCTCATGCTCTATTGCAAAATTAGTCTGCAAACTCTCAAGTAATCCCTCAACATCTCCGGCTTTAAATACACCCGCTACTTTTATGTTGGCAAGCTCAGCGCTCGACAGCTCAAATCGTGTAGAGGTGTAACGGCTCACTTCATTTAAGGCATCGCTTAAATGCTCACCATTAAAAATTAACATACCGTTCTGCCACGCTAAATCACGTTGTACGTCGTCCACAGAAAGTTGGGTAATAGGCTTGGTAATGCTTTGTTCAATAATTGCTTTTTCGCCTGAGATAACAATATTAGCATTGATATTTCGGACTTTTTTAGCGTTATTATCAGCCAGTTGGTAGTCTTTAAAATCATCGGCACTAACTGCAACACTAGGGTCTGTGATCATCACTTTGCCTTCGGTTACAACAAGCTCTAAATCAGACGAGGTATTTCGCTGTACATTAAATACAGTACCCAGTGCCGTAAAGCTTTTATCGCCAGCCATCACACTAAAGGGTCGAGCTGGATCTTTTGCTACATTAAAACGCCCTTCTCCCTTACTCAGTAATAGCTGACGTCGCCCTTTGCTATAAGCTACCTCGAGTAAACTATTGGTGTTTAATTGCACAATTGTGCCATCAGGTAAAACGTACGTGGCTTGTTCACCTACTTTGGTTGTATAAATTTTGGTGTAATTTATTTTGGCCTGCTCTGCGTTGTAGCCGTTTTCAAGACTAATTAATAAATAACTGCACACCATTAATGCCGCAAATAAGCTTGCGGCAATGGCACTAGAAAACGCCCACTTCTTTTTCTGCGGTTTTGTATTTCTATGTGGAAACAAACTACTCAGTTCGTTTAATACGGCCAGTTCATCCCACAGCTGGGCCAGTTCGTATACAGCGTCTTGATGGGCGGTGCTTTGCATCATCCACAGCTTAAACTGCTCTTTTTCATTTTTATTTAAGCCTCTGTCAATGGCGCTTATCCATTCACATGCTTTTTCTAAAATTAAATCTTTTGAGGTAAATTGGTGAACGTTGCTCATTTAGCCACCCTCTCAATTGGCAGCGCCGAATTACGAGCTGAATTACTTGCCACAGATTGGTTATAAGTTTGTTCATGTTCTTTCATGTATAACATGGTTTGTAACAACCCTTTGGCTATGTGTTTTTCTACGGTGCTTTCACTTAGTTGCATGTGCTGGGCAATTTCTTTTTGGCTCATACCGTACACTTTTTTAAATATAAAACATTTACGGATAGAAGAATTTAATTGATCCGTTGCTCTACAAAAAAGTAAAAAACGCTCTTTTGAGGTGTATTCATCCTCAAGTTGTGAGGATTTTAGCAGCGGAGGTAATTCTGCATCGTGCTCTAACGAGTCACTAAATTTATTGTCCCATTTGGCTATATGATTAAGTGCTAAGTGCTTTGCAGTTTTGAGCATGTAGCTGCGTCTAAACTGAATATCTTGTTTTAAATCAGCTTCGTAGCTTTTAATAAAAGTTTCTTGCACAATGTCATCTACGTCATCGGGCTGTACAATACGCGACACAAAGCGTTTTAATTGCTTAGTGATATCAACAAACGTTGATGTCATATTTACTTTGGTAGTCATCCTTAACATAGGCCTATTGTTGTTTTTATTACCGATAGATTACGAGTTTTTAGCATAAAAACAAGCGTAAATGTTAATTTGCCGTTGTTTAGGTAGGATTTGAGTAAACAGGAGATCAAATGAGTAAATTATTAGATTACATAAGGCTCAGTTTTTTTGCGGCAGGTTTACTATTAGGGGTACAAATACCTGCCTTTGTGAGTGATTACGGCCATGCTTTACAGGCGCATTTTGTTGAGGCTAATAACGCATTAGCGCCGTTTAGAAAAGATGCTCAAAACTACTTTAATAACGATTTAAACAAGCTAATTGCCCACTATGAAAATATTGGAGACGATGTAGTCGGTAAAGGGGCTATTCATATCAAAACCCTCAATGATCGACAACAATCCCTACAGGCGGCAGTTAATAACTTTAACCAATCACCCTATTTATATACCTTAACCAGTGGTTTTAGCAGCATTAAAAAGCAAGTATGGCAACGCTTTGAAGGGCAAATAGTGTTAAAAAAAGACTCTATAATAGCAGCGCTTGCAAGCGCCATAATAATTGCTATTTTTGCTGAGTTCTTTGGCTTTATAACTTTGTTTATTATTAAGCGAGGATATTCTCGCTTATTCATAGCTGGCAAATAAAGACTTCATGAACTCGTAAAACACCTCTGTTTTACGGGTGGTTAAGCTATTTTGAGGGCGTAAAAACCACACTGGAGCGTCACTTTGTGCCATTGCATTGGGCATAACCTCTACTAAATTTCCGGCACGTAGCTCATCATTAATGGCTATTTTGGATTTAATGGCTATGCCATGTCCCGCAAGCGCTGCCTGCGTCATATTATCGGAATTAGAAATAGTAAAGCGTGTTTTGGCATTAAAGGTGTGTATTTTATTGTTTTTATCATACAGTTTTAACTGCCTTTGCCAGGGTAAGCACACCCAATAGTGCTCAGCTAATTCGCTTAATGTATGGGGCATACCATGCTTTTTTATATAACTTGGCGCGGCACACAAAATACGCGAGTTATTGACAATCTTACGTGAAAGCAGGC
This sequence comes from Pseudoalteromonas sp. P1-25, assembly GCF_001401805.1. Taxonomy (GTDB): domain Bacteria; phylum Pseudomonadota; class Gammaproteobacteria; order Enterobacterales; family Alteromonadaceae; genus Pseudoalteromonas. The sequence continues at coordinate 45,520 of NZ_LKDW01000022.1, read as the reverse complement.
CAGAATCGGTTAACTGCCCTACTCTAATTGCCACGTCTTGCGCATCATCAACCACGTTGACAAAATGATCTGTAATTAAAAAATCGAGCTTAAGTGCTGGGTATTGTGTTTCAAACTCGGTCAATTTAGGCATAACATACTTTGAAAAAACCCACGGTGGCATAGTCACACGCAATAACCCACTCACCGACGAGCTTCGTGCGCCAATGCTATGCTCTGCATCATGTAGGGCTTCTATAATAGCGCCTACGCGATGATAAAATAGCTCACCCGCAGGTGATAACCTTACCCGGCGACTGTCTCTGAACACTAATACGGTTGAGAGCTCGCGCTCTAACTTGCTTAATCTGTGGCTCACAGTTGCTGGTGACAAGCGTTGCTCACGTGCTGCTGCCAGCACCCCTTTATTTTCTACCACAGCAATAAATGTTTCTAGGTCAGTTAAATTATACATACGTAGGCTAAGCAGTTTTTAATGTTTAATATTTTCAAATGAAGCTTTCAGTTTTGCAATATATATTTAAATTAATAGAACATTCATAATCTTCCTAAAGCTATTTTCGAGATTTAACCATGAGTTTGAAAAAACAGATTGATGCATATAACGTTCAAAAAGAAGCGAAGCTACCTAGCGATGTATTAGCTCTAATGGAGCAAACAACGAATGAGCTCATTGCTCAACATATAAAAAATAAGGCACTGCAAGTAGGCGCTAAAGTAAGTAACTTTAGCTTACAAAATCACAACGACGAGCATGTTGAATTAGCTGATTTATTAAATAAAGGCCCGGTAATAATTAGCTTTTACCGTGGTAACTGGTGCCCATATTGTAATTTAGAACTCAAAGCACTTAATGATTACCTACCCCAATTTAAAACGCACAGTGCGCAGTTAATTGCTATATCTCCTCAATTGCCAGATGAAACGTTAACTACCGCGCAAAAAAATGACCTCGAATTTAACGTACTTTCAGATATTAATAATAAGGTAGCTGAGCAATTTGGTTTGCTGTTTACATTAGATGAGCGCATTCAAGCACTCTATAGCCAATTTGGCATTGATTTTGAAAAATACTACGGCGACAAAAGCTATAAGTTAGCCTTGCCCGCCACATACGTAATTAACAAAAGAGGCATAATCACTTATGCCTTTTTAAACGAAGACTATACCCTACGTGCAGAGCCTATTGATGTGATGGCCGCCCTTGAATCGGAGCAATACTAATGTCTATTTTAAAATCGTTAAAAACCCTTACTCTATCGTTACTCGTTGGTACTAGCTTAGCCTCTGGTAGCGCTATAGCTGAGGAGCCACAATCGCAAGTAAAGCCTAAAGTGCTTATTTTTGATGTAAATGAAACACTCCTTGATTTAACCTCAATGCGCACCTCTATTGGTAAAGCGCTTGGCGGGCGTGAAGATTTATTACCGCTTTGGTTTTCTACCATGTTGCATCACTCACTGGTTGATACAGTAAGTGGCAGTTATCACGACTTTGGGCAAATTGGCGTTGCGTCGCTGCGCATGGTTGCTAAAAATAACAATATAGCCATTACAAATGAACAAGCTAAAACAGCCATTGTTACTCCGCTTTTAACCCTACCGCCTCACAAAGATGTGAAAGAAGGACTGGCAAAACTCAAAGCTCAGGGCTATAAGTTAGTAAGTCTGACAAATTCATCAAACAAAGGTGTTAAAGCCCAGTTTGAGAGCGCTGGATTAATGTCGTTCTTTGATGAGCGCTACAGCATTGAAGATATTAAAATTTATAAACCAGACTTACGTGCCTATGAGTGGGTGTTGACTAAATTAAATGTAAAAGCAAATGAGGCAATGATGGTAGCAGCGCACGGTTGGGATGTAGCAGGTGCGAAAGAAGCCGGCTTACAAACAACCTTTATCGCCCGCCCAGGTAAAACACTTTACCCACTGGCTAAAAAACCAGACCATGTTGTGAAAGATTTACATGAATTAGCCGCTCTACTTAAATAAGCACTCCCAGCGCTAATTAATCAATACCCAAGCGGCTGATGTTAGGATGACATTGGCCGCTTTTTTATTACTAAAAACCACGTATAAACAAAGTATTTAACGTTTTTATCTGCTAGCAATTTACTCCCCACAACGCTACTATTTAATGAATACGCAGTGGAGATAATTATGAACAGTCAAAGATTAAGCGAATTTGAAGAGTACTTTCAAATAAATGAAAGCATTCGGGTAAACTTATTTGCTGTAGAAAACCAGGCAGTCCCGCAATCTCAACTCGCACTTGAAGACGACATACCTCCTCTATTTAAGCTAGCTAACGAAGTTAGTGAGCTTGAACAGGCCTCATTAAGACCTCTAAGAAACTTAGGCGATTTAGCACAAGACCTGGCGTCTTTTTTACAGGCTCAGTCGCGTAAAATTGATTTAATAATGAGTCACATTTTAGCTTCAGAGCAAGCCCAAGATAATGCTATTCAGTGTGATAGCTACGGCGGAGGCGGCATTCGTTTTACCTCTACTGATGTATACGCAATAGGCCAAGCTTTTAGAACAAAGCTATTTTTGCACCACGAAGCCTCAGCCGTTTACTGCTATACAGAAGTGGTGGCCGTTGAAAAACAAGACAGCGAACACTACCAATACACATTACTGTTTACTGCAATAAGAACCACAGACCAAGAGTTAGTTGTAAGAGCCAGCTTACATGCACAAACACGCCAGCTAAAAAAGCGCCAAGAACTCGAGCAAATTGACGATGATTCAAGCAGCGATAAATAGCTGACATATGCATGTAAAATGCTAAACTAGCGCCACCGTAATTTGTATAAAAACTTCATGAACTTTAGACTTTTACCTGAATGGGCTGAGCAAGACGCCATTATGCTTACCTGGCCCCATGCACAGACCGACTGGGCTGATACGCTTGAACGCGTGGAGCCTGTATATGTTGAGCTTGCAACGCATATCACAGCCGTGCAGCAGCTTGTTATAGTTGCCCATAACGCGGCACTTAAAAGCCACATTACTGCCTTGCTAAAAAAAGCGAATATAGACTTAGGCCAAGTGCACTTTGTTGTTACACCAACAAACGATACGTGGGCGCGTGATCACGGCCCTATTACCTGCGCAAATATAAACGACCCTCGCCAACTTAAAATTTACGACTTTATCTTTAATGGCTGGGGTAATAAGTTCGAAAGTGCCCTCGATAATAAAATTAACGCCGTACTGGTAAACAAGCTAGGCAATAAAGCAAATCAATACCAAGCCCTTGATGTAGTACTTGAAGGCGGCGGTATTGAAATCAACGAACACGGTGTACTGCTTACAACCAGCGAATGTTTACTGAACAAAAACCGCAACCCAGATTTATCACCAGGCGATATTGAGTCAATTTTAAAAACGCATTTAGGCGCAACTGACTTTTTATGGGTAGATCATGGCTATCTAGCCGGTGATGATACCGACAGCCACATTGACACACTGGTACGCTTTGCGCCAAATAATACCCTTGTGTATGTTAAGTGCGATGCGAAAGAAGATGAGCACTTTAATGCTTTAGATGCGATGGAAAAACAGCTACTAAGCTTTAAAACACAAAATAATACCCCATATACATTAATTGATTTGCCGTGGCCAAAACCGGTGTTTGATGATGACAACACCCGATTACCGGCAACATACGCAAATTACTTGATTATCAATAATACGGTTTTAGTTCCTACGTATAACGATGACTATGACGCACTGGCACTCGCGCAAGTTCAAAAAGCGTACCCAACGCACACTATTATTGGCGTTAATTGCCTACCTATTATTGAACAATTTGGTAGCTTACATTGCATTACCATGCAATTACCTCGTGGATTTTTAGCTGGAGCAGCACAATGACAAGCCCTGCAAAATTAACCGTTGCCCTAGTGCAACAAACTAACAGTGATAATGCCGAGCAAAATATCGCTAAGTCGATTGCTGGCATTCGTGATGCTGCTAAGCAAGGCGCACAGCTTGTGGTTTTACAAGAGCTACATCGTAGTCTGTACTTTTGCCAAACAGAAGATGTGGATGTATTTGACCTAGCCGAAACAATTCCGGGCCCAAGCTCAAATACATTGGGTGAGCTTGCCAAGGAGCTTGGTATTGTTATTGTGGCTTCACTGTTTGAAAAGCGCGCCACTGGGCTGTATCACAATACCGCTGTGGTACTTGAAAAAGACGGCAGCATTGCGGGTAAATACCGTAAAATGCACATTCCTGATGATCCTGGCTTTTACGAAAAATTTTACTTTACCCCAGGCGATCTAGGCTTTGAGCCAATTCAAACCTCAGTAGGTAAATTAGGCGTATTAGTGTGCTGGGATCAATGGTTCCCTGAGGCGGCGCGTTTAATGGCTATGGCTGGCGCGGAGGTATTAATTTACCCAACCGCAATTGGCTGGGATCCCCGTGATGAAAGCGATGAACAAACGCGCCAAAAAGACGCGTGGGTTATAAGCCAGCGTGCGCATGCGGTTGCCAACGGCGTACCTGTTATCAGCTGTAACCGTGTAGGCCATGAAAACGACCCTAGCGGACAAAGCGAAGGTATACAATTTTGGGGTAACTCGTTTATTGCAGGCCCTCAAGGCGAAATGCTCTCAGAGGCAAACAATACTGATGAGCAAATTTTAGTAGTAGAACTTGATCAAAAAGCCTCGGAAAACGTAAGACGTATATGGCCGTATTTACGCGACCGCAGAATTGATCACTATCAAGACTTAACAAAAATTTACCGAGACTAAATAACTGCATGGCGTTTGTGAGCAAGCGCCAGCTAAAAAATGGAGCACTAAATGGCGTTTGAGCAATGGGCAGCCTTGCCGTGGGTAAAATCTCAAAAAGATAAAATTCAATGGGGGCAGCTAACTGGTAGTGCATTAAGTATAGCCATTGCAGAAGGTGTAAAACAGCAAAACGATTTAGTGCTTATAGTTACACCAGATACGCCAAGCGCATTGCGACTTGAAACAGAGCTCGAATACCTATTGCCAGACAACCCAGTAATGGTATTTCCTGATTGGGAAACCTTACCTTATGACCACTTTTCTCCGCACCAAGATATTATTTCAGCACGCTTAGCCACGTTAAACACATTAAAAAACGAGCAGCAAAGCGTACTGATAGTGCCTGTGTCTACCTTAATGTTACGCACTGCGCCCGCGTCGTTTATTTATGGCTCGACCCTTAATTTTAAAGTAGGCGATAAGCTCGACACCCATCACCTGCGCAGTAATTTAGAACAAGCAGGGTATTTAAATGTACAGCAGGTAATGGAACACGGTGAATACGCAATACGTGGCTCCATTGTTGATTTGTACCCGATGGGCAGTGTCCATCCTTTTAGACTCGACTTTTTTGATGATGAAATAGACTCAATTCGTTTATTTGATGTGGAAACTCAGCGCTCAGATGAAAAGGTAGATAAAATTGAGTTATTGCCTGCGCATGAATTTCCAACCAACGAGTCAGATGTTGAGCGTTTTAGAATAAATTATCGCGATAAATTTGGTGCCAGCTCAGAGCAAGACTCTGTTTATATGCAAGTAAGCAAAGGTACGTGGCCTGCCGGCATTGAATACTACATGCCGTTGTTTTTTGAAAAGCTTGCAACCATTTTTGATTACTTGCCAAACACCACCACGGTTATGCAACTAGGTGATTTAGAACACGCCGCAGAGACCTTTTGGCACGATGTAAACGTGCGCTATGAAAACCGTAAAGTCGATCCCCTACGTCCACTGCTTGCGCCCAGCGAGTTATATCAGCCTATTAATGAGTTGTTTTCTAATTTAGGTGAGTTTGCGCGAATACGCTTATCGCAAGCTAAGTTGCCTACTAAAGCGGGCAACAAAAACTTAAATGTAAGCGAGCTGCCAGCGGTAAGAATCGATCACAAACAACACGAACCCTATGGCGCATTTATAGAATATGTTGCAGCGCAAAAAAAGAAAAAAAGCCGCATATTACTCAGTGTTGAATCTGATGGCCGACGCGAATCATTATTAAGTGTGCTCAAACCAAGTGGCTTAAAATTTAAAGAGTTTGAAAATTTAACTCAGTTTACCCAAAGCCAAAGTGATGTAGGGCTAATTGTAAGCCCGCTTGAACAAAGTGTAGTACTTGGCAGTAAGCCGAGTCTGTCGATAATTACTGAACAAGAACTGCTTGGTATTAAAGTATCGCAGCGCAGGCGCCGTAAACATAAATACGAAGCAAGCCAAGATGCGCTCATACGTAACTTAGCCGAGCTTAAAGAAGGCCAGCCAATTGTTCACCTCGATCACGGCGTGGGCCGCTATCAAGGCCTGCAAACAATTGACGCCGCCGGTGTAATCACTGAGTTTGTTACCATCACCTATGCTGGTGAGGCAAAGCTATATGTGCCGGTATCGGCATTGCACATGCTTAGCCGTTATTCTGGCGGTGAAGAAGCAAGCGCCCCACTGCATAAACTGGGCTCAGATGCGTGGGAAAAAGCTAAAAAACGCGCTGCTGAAAAAGTACGTGACGTAGCCGCAGAGCTATTAGATATTTACGCACAGCGCCAAGCAAAGCCTGGTAATAAATTTGCACTTGATAGCCAAAGCTACCGCCAATTTAGCGACAGCTTCCCGTTTGAAGAAACGGACGATCAACGTAACGCAATCGAAGCCGTGCTTGGCGATATGCAATCTAAGCTCGCTATGGACCGTTTAGTATGTGGTGATGTAGGCTTTGGTAAAACAGAAGTGGCTATGCGCGCCGCATTTGTAGCGGTTAACGATAATAAACAAGTAGCCGTGTTAGTACCCACAACCCTGCTTGCTCAGCAACACTATGAGAACTTTAAAGACCGCTTTGCCGATTTTCCTATCGAGGTGGGTGTACTTTCGCGCTTTAACTCAACTAAAGAGCAAAAAGACACGCTCGAAAAAATGGCCGACGGTAAGCTCGATATCGTAATTGGTACCCATAAACTCATACAGCAAGATATTAAGTTTAACGACTTAGGTTTACTGATTGTTGATGAAGAACATCGCTTTGGCGTGCGCCAAAAAGAAAAAATAAAATCATTGCGCGCTGATGTAGATATTTTAACACTGACTGCAACGCCTATTCCGCGTACTTTGAATATGGCGATGAGCGGCATGCGTGATTTATCTATTATTGCCACCCCACCTGCTAAGCGTTTAGCGGTTAAAACCTTTGTACGCCAACGCGACAGCGACTTAATACGCGAAGCCATACTGCGTGAAATTAAACGCGGCGGCCAAGTGTACTTTTTACATAACAATGTAGAAACCATTGAGCGCGTATCGCAAGAAATTAGCGAATGGGTGCCAGAGGCCAGTGTTACCTCTGCGCACGGGCAAATGCGCGAGCAAGAGCTTGAGCAAATAATGACTGACTTTTACCATCAAAAATATAATGTACTGGTATGTACCACCATTATCGAAACCGGTATTGATGTGCCTACTGCTAATACTATTATTATGGACAGGGCCGATAAGCTTGGCCTTGCGCAATTACACCAATTACGCGGGCGTGTTGGGCGAAGCCACCACCAAGCGTATGCGTATCTATTAACTGGTGATGCTAAAGCACTTTCTAAAGATGCCACCAAACGCTTACAAGCAATTGAGTCGTTGGAAGATTTAGGCGCAGGTTTTGCCCTTGCGACCCATGATTTAGAAATACGGGGTGCGGGTGAGCTATTAGGCGACGACCAATCAGGGCAAATGCAAACCATTGGCTTTAGTTTGTATATGGAAATGCTAGAGCAGGCAGTTAATGCCCTTAAAAATGGCAAAGAGCCAACGCTTGAGAACTTGCTGCAGCAACAAACAGACGTTGATTTAAAACTCCCTGCCTTATTACCTGATGATTACATACACGATGTTAATGCGCGTTTAGGTATGTACAAGCGCATTGCAAGTTGTGCTAACCTTGCCGATATGGACGAATTACAAGTAGAGCTAATAGACCGTTTTGGTTTATTACCTGATGCCACTAAAAACCTATTTAGTATGCAGCAACTAAAAATGCGTGCTAGCGATTTAGGCATTACAAAAATAGAGGCAAACCCTAAAGGGGGCTACTTTGAATTTAGCCAAAATACCAAGGTTAATCCTAGCTTCATCATAGGCTTGATACAAAGTGCACCCCATGTGTACAAAATGGATGGCGCAAATAAATTGCGCTTTGCAATTAATGAGGTAAACCCTCGTGAACGCTTAAAAATGGTCACTGCAATGATTGCAGATTTCGAAAAAAAGGTTAGCCATTAATGTTGCTAAAAAAATCGCTTATCGTGTTATGTTGCTTATTTAGCAGCACCGCATTTGCAGAACGTTGGTTTGAAGTAGAAGTGCTGGTATTTAAACAGCGCCCTGCCCCCTATTTACAAGAAGACTTTAGCTTAAAGCACGAGCCCATTAAGGCGAAAAATACCTTAGAGTTACTCACTCCTTTATACACAGAGCAAGCAATGCAAGCGTGTATAGATGGCGATAGTCGTTTTCAAAAACGCACCTTTACCGATTCTTTAGTTAATGCCAACCCACAATCGGGTGTGTGTGATAACAGTATCGACTTTATGCAAAGTTACGACGAGTTACCCGTTACGCCATTGGCACCACCGCAAGACACAATGGATGAGCCCTACCTATTGGCACCCGAGCAATTACAATTTAACGCTCAACGCCGAGAGCTTGACCGCAAAGGTTTAGCCCCGCTACTACATACCGGCTGGCGCTTTGAAGGGGCAAGTAAATCGCGTGCGCCAAGCGTACATTTAATTTCTGGGGAGCATATAAAGCGCGATGTTAACACCACGCCAAATTATGCAAACCCCGACTTTATTAGCCTTGTTCAAAGTAAACCACAGCTGTTTGATACCTCTGATCAACCCCTAAGCTATTGGGAGCTAGATGGTTTATTTAAAATACATTTACGCCACTACCTGTACATAACGGCAGAGTTTGACGTAAACGAAAAACTACCTAATGGGGATATTGAATCAGCCCGCTTTTCACAATTTAAACGTGTGATTAGTGGTGAAATCCATTACTTTGACCATCCTCGTATGGGCATGATTGTACAAATACGAAAGTATAAACACTAAATCAATAGGACATAACAATGAAAAAATTCCTGATCATCGCAGCAACGCTAAGCCTGGCAGCTTGTTCAAAAGTAAGCCTAGAAAACTACGAAAAAATTGAAGTTGGCATGGATAGAGCCGAGGTAGAAGCGATTTTAGGCTCTGCTGATAACTGCGTAGAAAAAACACTGCATACTAACTGTGTTTGGGGTGATGAGTCTAAAAACATCGAAATCACACTTGTTTCAGACAAAGTAACGATTTATTCAAAGCATGGTATTACAAAATAACACTGCGCTTTATTAGCTTAGTTTACATAACTCTAAGGGATAGCCGTGCTATCCCTTTTTATTTTTTAGAGTAAATAAGTTCAATATTAACTATTTTACTGCGATTAAGCGTGATTTTGTAACGTTGATATAAGGTTCTTTCCTCGTCTTTTAATACCATCACCAAATTTAACTGGTATCGTCTTTCAACCGCTTGCTTTGATATTTTATTGCCATCTAAATGATACAGCTTGCCCTCGCCGCGTTTTAAATACCGTGCAAAAGGTGCCAAATTAAAACGCATACTTTGCTGTAGCGTGTCGTAGCCAGGTAAAAATTCTTTCGCCGAAACACGTGTTTCACTAGCAAAATGAAGCCACTGCGCGGCTAATTTGTTTTGCTGACGCCGTTTTGAAAATATTGTTTTTACTTCGCTGGGGATTTTTTTAAAACGCATGTATTCAAGCCAAACAAACTGGCTTGCCACCCGGTCTTTAGTGATGCTGTTTTTAAATACAAAACGCCATTTGGGTCGCCCCCGCACAATAGCACGCCAAATTACCCGCGTAATATCTTCTTTAAATATTTCACGTAGCCCGTAAATAACCCCTAATATTAAAATAAGCGTGGCGGTAACTTCGGTAAAGGTTGAACGTGCATTGAGTATAACCACCATCACAAATGCCATAATAACCGCTGTTACCGTGCCTTTCACTAAACGCTTTAAGTAACTATTTAAATAACGCGTATTGCGATGCAAAATAACGCCGTGCTCTATAAGGCGCTGCAGTAAACGCATTTTATTAGTAATGCGGTTACCATCTTGTAGCGTGGTTTCTGAGTTGTAATTTTGCTCAAACCGATATGTATTTTCGCTTTTACAAAATTGCAGTAAATCGTTGCGCTCTTTAGCAAAGTCACTACTGCGTGGGCCTTCATCTAAAAGTTTTAAAAACGACTGCTCAACATGCCAACTTAAATAGTTATCCGCATTGGTGTAAAACGGGACTAGCTTTTCATCATCAGGGGTATACCTGCGCAGCTTTTTTAGCAGCCCTTCACTTTGTTCAAACAGCTCTTGTGCACGGGCGTAAAAAGCCTCTACCTCTTGAATTTTTAACGCATCTTTAATATCAGCATCGAGCGCTAAACGAACCTGATAGCAGTACAAATTAAGGTTTTGACGGTAATCTTGCTGCTCACCTTTGTTTTTACTAACAAAGCGGCTACGCACTAAAGGTAAGTGTATGTTTTTAGCGTTATAAGCTAAGTGCGATTTAAAGTGGTTATTAAAATAAGACTCTTCACTGAGGGTTTGCGCGTTGATACCCATTTCGTTGGGAATAGAAAAGTACAAGTCGATACGTTGCTCAGAGCGAGGGGTTAGCTCTGGTTCTATGACAAAAGATAAATTTTCGTCTTGTTTTAACAATCAGTTCTCCTTCTAATAATGTATTTAAGTGTACTTGTCTCCTTAGTTTTGTTCAATAAAAAAGGCCCAGTAAACACTGAGCCTTAATACGATTAATGTGCTAATTAAAACTTAACGTTTACACCAGCAAATACACGGCGACCTAATACATCGTATGTGTACGGGTCAGTGTTAGAGTCGTTATTACCAGTGTAGTAAGGAGGTTGCTTATCAAATAAGTTATTCACACCAGCAGATACAGACACAGTCTCATTAAAGATGTAAGCACCGCTTATGTCATGGTATACAACTGAAGGCGTTGTAGGCGCATAACATGATGAAACATCGCTTTGACAGCTGTAGCTATCCATTCCTGCAATGTAGCGCGCTTTGTAGTTTGCATTCCAAGCATCGCCTTTGACAGTTAGCTCAAAGTTAGCTTTAACATCAGCGTAACCACCGATGCCAGAAGTAATTAAACCAGCGTAGTCAATGCTTGATTCAACAACGTCTACTAGGTACTCGTCTAGGTAAGTAACATCTAATGATGTATTCCATGCAAGACCCGCTGCATCAAATGTGTAGTTTAAGTTTAAATCGTAACCTTTAGTTTGCTCGTAACCTACGTTTTGAAGTTGGTTATTAAAAGCAATACGGCCAGTGCTTTGGTTAAACGATAGCGCAGCTGAGCTACATAACGCAGTACCTTGGTTAGCTAATGAACCATCTGATGCTAGACATGAATCAACAATGTATTGGTTGTTAACGGTAGCAATAGCGTTTTCAATTTCAATGTCGTAGTAATCTAACGTCATTGAGAAACCTTCAAACCACTCTGGCTCGTACACAATACCTGCTGTTAGCGTATCAGCTTCTTCAGGCGTTAATTGGTCATTACCACCTACTGTTACTTCTGCCTGGTCTTGTGCACCTGGGAAGCTAACTTGTTCGAAAGACGGTGAATTACCTGAGTATAGTTCAGCTACTGTAGGCGCACGGAATGCTGTAGAGCGAACACCACGAAGCATTACTTCGTCGTTTACACGCCAAGTTAAACCCAATTTCCAAGTTTCGTCAGAGCCGAATGTGCTGTAATCGAAAGCACGGATTGCAGTGCTTAGTTCAACGTTTTGCGCTAAGAACGCATCGCTAACTAAAGGAATTGCAAGCTCTAAGTACGCTTCATTTACGTCAAAACGACCGCTTGTAGGCTCAACACGTGGGTCATTTGCAAGACCTTGTGACGTGATTGAATCTGGGATGTACCATGCTTTTTCTTCACGGCGCTCAACGCCCGCTGCAAACCCTACGTAACCTGCTGGAAGTTCCATTACTTCACCCGCTAATGAAGCAGTGAACATTAGTAATTGGCTACCACCTGAGTTTTGCTCTGTGTAAACGTAATCGCTTAAGTTCTCAGCAGACCAAGAAGATTGTACAAGTGGGTTAAAGTCACCCGCTTCGATTGCGTCTTGGATAGAACCCATATTGTGAAGGTTGCTTAAACGGTCAACTGAATCGTTACGACCAAAAATTACAGACACATCCCAATCGTAACCACTGTCAAGGTAACCCGCTGCACCTACTACAGTACGTACAGTATCAACAACTTGTGAGAAATCACGCGTACCTGTGTCAGTCATACGACGACCGTAAGAAACTTCGTCACCGTAGTTGATATTGTGGCTTGTTAGTGAGTCGCCCATATCTTCAGTGTAATCGAAGTCAAACCATACTGGCTGTGGCGCCATTTGTTGCTCTGACCAACGTTTAGAGTATGTAAACTCTGAGTATAAACGCGTGTCATCAGTAAGATCGAAGCTACCAATACCTGTAAGGTTTAAACGACGCATAGGCGTGTATAGGTAGCTGTCTGATGAGTAGTTGTACGCATCATCAGAACCAAAGTCATGCCAACCGTTGTCTGCTTGACCTTGAAGTGATTCGTCACCTGACCATACGTGACCATTTGGCGTGTATGAAGAACCTGAACAGTAAGGTGCACTGCCGTCACCATCTTCAGTTAATGGACAATCAGAGAAGCTACGGTCTGCTTGAGATGCGTCGCCACGATCAGTGTATTGAAGACCAATTACAACGTTACCACGGCCAAAGCTACCACCCATAGTGATATCGAAAGACGTTTCATCAGCATCACCTTCAGTAGTGATTGCAGATTTAACGTTTAAGTCTAAACCTTCAAAGTCATCTTTTAAGATGATGTTTACAACACCTGCAACCGCATCAGTACCGTATACTGCAGATGCACCATCTTTAAGTACTTCAATGTGCTTGATCATAGACACTGGGATAGTGTTTAAATCAACAGTTGAAGCAGCACCAGTACCTGAGTTGATCATACGACGGCCATTTACAAGTACTAGTGTACGTTGTGAACCTAAACCACGTAAATCAATAGAAGCATTACCACCAGAACCATTGTTAATACCCGGGTTGGTCATTGCACCACCCGTAGCAGTCATTTTTTGTAATACGGAATCAACCGAAACTGCGCCGGTTGCAGCAATGTCATCTGCACCGATTAAAGTAACTGGGCTAGCGGTTTCCATATCTGCGCGCTTAATGCGAGAACCTGTTACTTGAATTTTTTCAATCGCGTTTGCGCCATCTTCGGCCGCTACTACTTGCATACTTGAGAACATTGGGATTGCTGCGATTACAGCTAAACCAAGAGTTGATTTTTTCATGAATAAACCCTACTTGTTGGAAATTTACCTTGATTGGTAATGCTCACTTTTTATAAGAATTGTGAGTCAGGGGGGCAACTTAGGCTCAGTTAACTGAACAAAAACTTAACGTCAGGTGAATGTATATACAACAGCAAAAAAGAATAACCATAAAAGGTACAAAGGTTATTGGTTGTTTCAGTGTTAATTAAAAAAAACAAATTAAAAACAATAGCTTAACCAACTTACCAACCAATAAAAACACACCTGAAATCAAAGTTATTCAGATTGTAATTAAATGTAACCACCCTATAAATATCCCCTTTTTAGAAAAATTAACATATTAATCACAGCGCATTAGTAAAACCGTAAAGGTGTAATAAATTTACTAACCATAAATATGCAAATTTACTGATTAAATAGTCTGATTAAGCTATTTGTTTGGCTTTTTTGGGTCATATTTTTGTTCAGCGAGGCTTCAACGTTTGATTGGAACAAGCGTAATTGTTTAAATGAGTGAGATTTATGAAAGGCTAGGGAGATGGTTTTCGCTTTTCAGGTACAATTACACAACATAAAACAGGTTATGTAATTAAGTAAGCCCTAAAAGCACGTTATTTAATAGGGTATTTTATTACTTGCTATGCTTTAAAATAAAAGTGTAAAAATAATGCCTATTTAATACGTTACGTAAAAATTATAAAAATGGGTGATTGACTCGCCAGTTTGAATGTTGCTTAAATTAAGCACAAGTTGCCACAACATATTTTCCTCTGAGCATATCCCCACCATAGTGTCACTTTTATAAATAGTTGCTTCTTTAGTGAACTTTTGCGGAATAAAACCCATATACATAGTTATACTTTCAAGCTTAGCGTTATCTATTTTTAGGTGGGCGGGTAGATCAAGGTAAATACTAAAGGGGGTTTCGGGGGTAATGTTTTTATCACTTAACCATACTTTAACACCGGTCTTGTAAATACAGTGCTGATTTGGGTCGCAATTTGTTTTTAACAGCGCTTTTTGATCTTTTTGGTTGGCATTGTCACAGCCTGTTAATACAAAAAACAGCATAAAAAACAAAGTAAATCTATATATATGCATAACAAACCCGCGCTAAATAAAAACAAATCTTAATTAGCATGCTTTGAAATAACAATAGCCAGTGTGATGTTTGGTTAATATAGGTACAATCTGTATCAAAAAATAAACAACAAACTCACAAACTTTGATTGATGTCATAATTTTATGTAATTGACCTATCTTTTTTAGGCCAAAAAATTTATCATTTCACCCGCAAAAAATAAGGGTTTCTCGAGTTTGTTTTCTGAAGCATTCAGGCTTTGAACGTTTTAGGTAATACGCTTGAGGAAAATAGTAGGCCCCACTTTAAACGGTGGGTAATTCATTTCTAAACGCATTTATTGCAGCGGAAGCCAGAAAATGAGCCAAACAGTAGCATCACAAACTGAGTATAACTATAAAGTTGTACGCCAATTCGCTATTATGACAGTGATTTGGGGCATCGTTGGCATGAGTATTGGGGTTCTGATTGCTGCCCAATTAGCTTGGCCAGCACTTAACTTTGATACACCATGGTTAACATACTCTCGACTACGTCCGTTACATACGAACGCAGTAATTTTCGCATTTGGTACCAGTGCACTTTTCGCGACGTCTTATTATGTCGTTCAACGTACTTGTCAAACGCGCCTTTTCTCAGACAAACTCGCCGCTTTCTCTTTTTGGGGTTGGCAGCTTGTTATTGTATTAGCCGTAATAACACTCCCATTGGGTATTACTAGCTCTAAAGAATATGCAGAGCTTGAGTGGCCAATTGATATTTTAATCGCGGTAGTATGGATAGTTTACGCAGTTGTATTTTTTGGTACGCTGATCAAACGTAAAGTATCGCACATTTACGTTGCAAACTGGTTTTACGCTGGCTTTATTATTACTGTTGCAGTGCTTCACATTGTAAACAGCATGGCAGTGCCTGTGTCGCTAACTAAATCATACTCAATCTACGCGGGTGCTGTAGATGCTATGGTTCAGTGGTGGTACGGTCATAACGCTGTAGGTTTCCTACTAACAGCTGGTTTCTTAGGTATGATGTACTACTTTGTACCAAAGCAAGCAGGTCGCCCTGTTTACTCTTACCGTTTATCGGTTGTTCACTTTTGGGCACTTATTTCTCTTTACATTTGGGCTGGTCCTCACCACCTTCACTACACAGCGCTTCCTGATTGGACGCAAAGTTTAGGTATGGTTATGTCTATTATCTTATTCGTTCCATCTTGGGGTGGTATGATTAACGGTATTATGACGCTTTCTGGCGCATGGCATAAGCTTCGCACCGACCCAGTACTGCGTTTCTTAGTTGTTTCATTGTCTTTTTACGGTATGTCTACGTTTGAAGGCCCAATGATGGCAATTAAATCTGTAAATGCATTATCTCACTACACAGATTGGACTATTGGCCACGTACACTCAGGTGCACTTGGTTGGGTTGCAATGATTTCAATTGGTGCTATCTACCACCTTATTCCTGCGCTATTCGCTCAAGGTCGTATGTACAGCGTTAAATTGGTTAACACCCACTTCTGGTTACACACTGTAGGTGTTGTACTTTACATTGTTGCAATGTGGATCTCAGGTGTTATGCAAGGCCTAATGTGGCGTGCAGTTAACTCTGACGGTACATTAATGTATAGCTTTGTTCAGTCTTTAGAAGCATCACACCCATTCTATATTATGCGCTTTGTAGGCGGTGTATTCATCGTTACAGGTATGTTAGTTATGGCTTACAACGTTCTGCGTACAATTTCAGCTGAGAAAGAATCTCTGAAGTTAGACGCGCAAGCACAATTAGCATAACGGAGTGAGATGATGAGCAATAAAAATTCACAAAACAAACATGAAATAGTAGAAAAGAACGTTGGCCTAATGGCTATCTTGACTGTTTTTGCTATTAGTTTTGGTGCGTTAGTTGAAATTACTCCGCTAATGTTCCAAGACGATACAACCAAACCTGTTGAAGGTTTACGCCCACTTAACGCGCTTGAAATGGAAGGCCGTGACATTTATGTACGTGAAGGTTGTTACAACTGTCACTCACAAATGATTCGTCCTTTTCGCGATGAAGTTGAGCGTTACGGTCACTACTCTGTAGCGGGCGAATCAGTATGGGATCACCCTTTCCAATGGGGTTCAAAACGTACTGGTCCTGACCTTGCTCGTGTAGGTAACCGTTACTCGGACGATTGGCATTATGCACACTTAGTTGACCCACGTGCTGTGGTTCCTGAGTCTAACATGCCAGGCTTTCCTTGGTTAGCAGAGACAAAGGTTGACACCAGCTTAACTCTGAAAAAGCTACAAATTTTCCGTGATACTTTTGCTATTAACCCAGAAAACCCTAAACACCCGGGTTTAGGTTATGGCAGCGACGAAGAGCTACAAGCAGATGTTGATAAAGTTAACGCTATGAATAACGGCGAAGGCGCAACTGAAATGCAAGCCCTAATCGCGTATTTACAGCAACTTGGCACTCACTTGAAGTAATTATTATGGATTACGGAACATACAGAGGCATTTTGACTCTGGTAATTTTAGTATTGTTTATTGTGATTGTTGTATGGGCATACAGCAAGCGTAGCAAAAACCGTTTTGATGACGCTGCTAATGCCATTTTTGAAGATGAAAAAAAACATAACAACACACTCTCTAACGAGGAAAAGGAGTCTGAAAAATGACTAGCTTTTGGAGTATTTGGGTTATTGTATTAACCCTAGCCTGCTTAATCATCATTTTTAGCCTATTAGTTTGGAACCTTAAAAACTATGCAGGCGTAAAAGAAGGTGAAGACTGCGGACACGAATATGACGGCATTACCGAACTAAATAATCCACTACCAAAATGGTGGACGTACATGTTCTTCGCAACATTTATTTGGTCGGTATATTACTTAGCAGCTTATCCAGGTTTAGGTAACTGGGAAGGCTTAGGTAAATGGACAAGCTCTAACCAAGGTATTACCTCTTTAGCTGAATCTAAAGAAGCCACAGCTAAAGCAAAAGAAGAAGGCCGCTATGTAAAACTTGATAAAGAATACGAAGCAGCCGAAGAGCGTTTTGGCCCTATTTTCAACAAGCTTGCACAAGTACCCGTTTTAGATTTAGTTAACTCTAAATTTGAAGGTGATGCAGCGCAGCAAGTGGCTCTTGAAAATGGCGAAAAGCATGAACAAACAGACGGTCAGTTAGCTCTTGAAATTGGTCAGCGTTTATTCTCGCAAAACTGTGCACAATGTCATGGTTCAGATGCACGTGGTGCAACTGGCTTCCCTAACCTAACTGATAAAGACTGGTTATACGGTGGCTCACCAGACAAAATTAAAGAAACGCTTCTTTATGGTCGTGTAGCAGCGATGCCTTCTTGGAGTGCAGCACTGGGTGAGCAAGGCGTTAAAGAAATGACAGCGCACGTACTTAGCTTATCTGGTCGTACTGTTAACCAAAAAGATGCAGCCGCAGGTGCCGCCAAGTTTGCAATGTGTGCCGCGTGTCACGGTGCTGATGGTAAGGGTTCTGTAGCACATAACTTACCGTTTGGTGCGCCTAACCTAACGGATAACATTTGGTTGTACGGTGGCTCTCAACGCGCAGTTGAAGAAACACTTAACCATGGCCGCGCCGGTGTAATGCCAGCATGGAAAGATATTTTAGGTGAAGACAAAATTCACCTGTTAACTGCCTACGTTTACAGTTTATCGCAAGATAAATAAACACGGAGTTAACCATTAATTAATCTTATTATTTCAATAGATTAATCCAGATCAAAAAAGCCTCCTGTCGGAGGCTTTTTTTTAGTCTTTTACCAATATTTGCTATAAAATAGCACCACCTAAACTAATTTTAGAGCAACTATGCAACCTACTTCGTGGTATAAAAATTTTTGGCCTTGGTTTTTAATGTTTTTTCCGCTAGCGGCCATTATTGGGTGCATAACCTTAATTATTACTGCCGTGGGGAATGGCCCAGATATGGTAGTTGATGATTACTATAAAAAAGGTAAAGCAATAAACTTAGAGCTTACTAAGTTTGAAAAAGCCAAAGCCCTGTTTTTACATGGCAAGCTTAATGTTACAAACGAACGTGCCAGCTTTGCCTTTACCAAAGGCGATTACAGTAACGTACACGCTTTAAAACTGTCTTTTTATCATCGCACTATTAAAGCGCATGACTTTGAAGCAACGCTTACCCCTAATGCAAATAAAGAATTTACAGCCCTACTCGATAACTACACACCAGGTGCTTACTCTGTATTTATAGAGCCTGTAGATGGCAGTTGGAAGTTAAAAGAAAATATTACTCTTCCTACAGAGCAAGCGTTGTTAGTTACCCCAAATTATAAGTAGTCATCACTATGAGCGTTTCTTGCTTTCATTGCCTTGAAAGTGTGCCAAATGGATTTAGCGCAACCGTAACAATAGATAATACACCTCAGCCCATGTGCTGTATTGGCTGCCAAGCGGTTGCGCAAAACATTGTTGATCAGGGCATGACTGACTACTACAAATACCGCACTGTGCGCGCCGGTAAAGTAGAACAATTAGTGCCAGAGCAACTAGAATTTATTAAAAGCTACGACAACGAAGACATACAAGATGAGTTTATAGCCACAACCGATAACTTGTCAGAGGTTTTATTAAGTGTTGAAGGCATTACCTGCGCCGCATGTGCTTGGCTTATTGAAAAACAATTACTGAGCTTAAAAACAGTTAAGCGCGTAGATGTTAACACTTCAACTAACCGTGCCATGATCCAGTGGGATAAAACCCAAACTCCGCTTAGCGACATTATCACCTCGCTTGCCAAAATTGGCTATAAAGCTTACCCCTTTCAGGCCGATGACGAAGCTCAACAAAAACAACAAACAGCAAAAGCGTATATTCGCCGTTTAGGTGTTGCAGGGTTGATGACCATGCAGGTGATGATGTTTGCCTTTGCGATGTACTTTGGCATGTTCTCGGGTATGGATAGTAACTTTGAAGAATACTTTCGCTGGATAAGCCTAGTCCTTGCCTCCCCCGTTATTTTGTACAGCGCATTACCTTTTTTAACCAATGCTATCAATGGCTTAAAAGCAAAACAGTTAAATATGGACTTACCCGTATCGTTGGCCATTTTTGGCGCATATAGCGCAAGTTGTTATGCCACGTTTATGCACGTAGGCGAAGTGTATTTTGAATCGGTTTGTATGTTTACCTTTTTGTTATTATTAGGCAAATATCTTGAATTTAGGGCTAGATTAAAAGCCAGCGAATTTACCGCAAACCTACAAAAACTGCTGCCTTTAACGGCCCGTACCCTTGATGATAAAGGCCAAGAGCACATTATCGCCGCTAAAAAACTCAAGCTTAATGATGTTATTCTTATAAAAGCAGGCGAGACGATTCCGGCTGACGGAGAACTAATCAAAGGACAAACGAGTGTTGATGAATCCATGATGACAGGTGAGCATCAGCCCGTAAATAAATTTATTGGTCACAATGTATACGCAGGGTGTGTGAATCATGATGGCGTAATAGAAATTAAAATTAATAAAGTTGGCCAAAATACCCTACTAAACCAAATTATACGTTTACAGCATAATGCCCTCACTAAGCGCCCTAAACTGGTAGAAATTACTGATAAAGTTGCACAGTGGTTTATTGCTTGCTTACTCGTTTTCGCCTCTATAACGGCTATTGGCTGGTACCAAATTGACCCAGAGCACGCATTTTGGATCACCATTTCTGTATTAGTTGCAACATGCCCTTGTGCGTTAAGTCTTGCTATACCAACAGCTTTAACTTGTGCTGTTGCAACGCTTACCCGCAAAGGGATTTTAATAAAACAAGCACATGTGCTTGAAACACTCTCAAAACTAACATTGTTTGCTTTTGATAAAACAGGCACGCTCACACAAGGCAAATTTAGTTTAGACGCCGTTGATATACTTGACACTCATCTCTCTAAAGAGGAAGTCCTTAATATTGCCGCCCAGTTAGAGCGCTACTCAGAACACCCCATTGCCAGTGCATTTAATAAATACGCCAACACAGAGCTTACTCTTACTAACGTTACCATTCACCCGGGGTTGGGCATCAGTGCGCAAAGCGGTGCTGATCATTACGCTGTTGGTAAAAGTGGCTGGTTTGATAGTAAAAAAACGAATGCTCAAGCAAGCCTATTTATAAACAAGCGTGTAGTTGCCCGTTTTTACTTTATAGATAAAGTAAAACCTGGTGCTAATGAGCTTATAGCTAACTTACAAGCACAAAGTTTAAGCTGTCATATGCTGACAGGCGATGCATCAGATGCGGGGCAAAAAATAGCAAAACAATTAAAGCTTAATAGTAGTCAAAGCGCCCTTTCACCTAAAGATAAACAAACCGCCGTTGAGCAGTGGTCATCACAAAGCGAAGTGGTCGCTATGGTAGGCGATGGCATAAACGACAGCCCTGTATTTGCCAGTGCACATTTGTCCATAGCCATGGAAACCGGTGCCGATATATCTAAAAACAGTGCTGATGTGGTGTTATTAAATAGTGATTTAGCCTCTATTGCGCACCTACTCAATGTTGCTAAACAAACGCGACGAATCGTTAAGCAAAACCTGACCCTGTCTTTGGTGTATAATGCCTCTATTTTACCACTCGCAGCGCTTGGGCTTGTGGCCCCGTGGATGGCGGTTATTGGTATGTCTGCCAGCTCAATTATTGTGATTAGTAATTCACTAAGGCTTTTAAAATTATGAGCATAATTTATATTTTAATCCCCATTGCTATTTTATTTGTAATTATTGCTATTGGCGTGTTTTTTTGGGCGGTTAAAAGCGAGCAATTCTCTGATCTAAATAAACAAGGTCATAGTATTTTGTTTGAAGATGATAAAGATCAGCATAATAAAAGTAATGATTGAGCCACTTTACACCAGCGCATTTTTAATGGGCTTAATTGGTAGCGGGCATTGCCTAGCCATGTGCGGTGGTATTGCCAGTTCATTGCAATTGGCCACCGACAAACGCCAATCTATTATTTATTCTTTTGCGTATAATACTGGCCGAGCGTGTAGTTACATGCTTGCTGGAGCCCTTGTTGCGGGTATAAGCAGCCAATTTGCAAAACAAAATACGTTTTTTTCTGTCACGCTTTCATTCGTTGCTGCTATTTTTATGCTGTTGGTTGGCGTGTATATTATGCGTATAGGACCTACTCTGCAATGGCTCGAAAAAATCGGGAAAACCCTTATTTGGCAGCACATTGTTAAGCTTAATAAGTATTTAATGCCAGTAGATTCAACAGCTAAAGCATTAGGCTATGGCGCTTTATGGGGTTGGCTGCCTTGTGGTTTGGTTTATTCTGCGCTTACCTGGGCAATGACCAGCCCTAGCGCATTTGACGGAGCTATAGTGATGCTTTGCTTTGCACTTGGCACCTTTCCGGCCATGATCACCCTAGGGTTAGCCGCTCAAAAGCTCAATAGTGTTATTAACCACCCATGGACGCGTATTGTTTTAGGCAGTATTATAATTTGGTATGGTATGTACCTATTAATAATTGCCACCGATAAACTAGTACATTAATCGTCGCGGTATTAACCCTTTGGGTTTATTTTCAGTACTGTGTATAAAAATTAAAACGGATTAAATTATGGATTTCTCTCAAAGTCGCGCTAAAGGTAATTGTGCAATTAGCTGTAATAATTGCAGTATTAGCCAATTATGTTTGCCGTTTTCGTTAAATGGCCAAGAAATGGACAAGCTCGACGAAATCATTGAGCGCAAAAAGCCGCTTCACAAGGGTGACTACCTGTTTGAATCTGGTGCTCCTCTTAATGCTATTTATGCAGTACGCTCTGGCTCATTTAAATCGTATACACTGTCTGAGCAAGGGGATGAACAAATTACTGGTTTTCATTTAGCCGGTGATTTAGTCGGCTTTGATGCCATTAGCAAAATGGCTCATCAGAGCTTTTCGCAAGCCCTAGAAACATCAATGGTCTGCGAAATCCCGTTCGATACACTCGATGAGTTAGCCGGTAAATTACCCAAACTGCGCCAACAAATTATGCGTTTAATGAGTAGCGAGATTACCTACGATCAAGAAATGCTGCTACTTCTTAATAAAAAGTCGGCTGAAGAACGCCTAGCGAGCTTTATTTATAACCTTTCGGAGCGTTTTGGCGAGCGCGGGTTTTCGCGCAAAGAGTTTAGATTTACCATGACTCGAGGAGAAATAGGTAACTATTTAGGCCTAACGGTAGAGACAATTAGTCGCTTATTAAGCCGTTTTCAAAAAGCGGATTTAATAAAAGTCGAGGGTAAATTTATTACTATTTTAGACTGCGACGCACTGGCAAAAACGGCAGCAATAGTTAAACCCTGCTAAGCTAACGCTTGTTGTAACTTTGATTTAGAACAACAATTTGTGTGCTACCCCTTTAACTGCTGTGTATTTACGTTACACTGAAAGTAAGTTAAAAAAGGGAGTAGCATATGAACACTATTAAACGTATTTTAGCCGTTATTGACCCCACTAAAGATGATCATCACGGTTTAGCTCGCTCAATTGATTTAGCTAAAAAGTCAGGTGCCAGTATTACCGCCTTTATGACTGTTTACGACTTCTCTTACGAAATGACCACTATGTTGTCGTTCGAAGAGCGCGAAGCAATGCGAAAAGCCGTTATTGCTGATAGAGAAATATGGCTTAAAGATATAATTTCTACCTACCCTGATATAAACATCACCACCGAAGTGGTATGGCATAACCGCCCGTTTGAAGCCATTATTAATACTGTTATCGAGCAAGAGTACGACCTAGTTGTTAAAAGCACCCATCAGCATGGCGCGCTTAAGTCGGTTATTTTTACCCCTACTGATTGGCATCTAGTACGCAAATGCCCAACACCGGTATTATTTGTAAAAGAAATGGCTTGGCCTGAGCAAGGCAATATTTTAGCTGCAGTGAATGCAGTTAGTGAAAACGACGAGCATGTAGCTTTAAATAAACGCATTATTAAAGATGCACAATTTTTGTGTGAGCTTGCCAACGCTAAGCTTAATTTGGTCAATGCCTATCCCGCTACACCCATTAATATTGCTATCGAAATCCCTGAGTTTAACCCCAGCCTTTACAACGAATCAGTAAAAAAACACCACATAGAATCTACCAACGAGCTCGCTAAAACATTTAATTTAACTAACGAGCAATGCTTTATAGAAGAAGGCCTGCCTGAGGATGTAATCCCCGATGTAGCAAGTCGCTTAAATAGCGAATTAGTGGTAATTGGCACTGTAGGTCGAACAGGTTTAAGCGCTGCGTTAGTAGGTAACACTGCCGAGCACGTAATAGACAGCCTAGATTGTGATGTACTTGCTTTAAAACCCGATGGCTACGTAAGCCCACTTGCCAAAAGTTAAACAAAGCCTTAACTAGCGCTTTAATACCCCTAGTACTTGGGTATATAATACGCCCCTTTATTTTCAGCAAATAATTTGCCGCATTGTTTTATAAGGGGGCGTAGTGTCTCACTCAGCTCAAGCCAAAGCTCAATACAACTTAAATAAGCTACAAAAGCGTTTACGCCGTCTTACTGGCCAAGCCGTCATGGACTTTAACATGATTGAAGAAGGCGACCGTGTAATGGTATGCCTATCGGGTGGTAAAGACAGTTATACCATGCTTGATATGCTTAAACATTTAAAGCGTGTAGCACCTATTAACTTTGATTTATTTGTTGTTAATCTTGATCAAAAACAGCCAGGGTTTCCTGAACATGTTTTACCTGAGTACCTTGATAAACAAGATATTGAATACAAAATTGTAGAAGAAGACACCTACAGTATAGTGACCGATATTATCCCTGAGGGTAAAACAACATGCTCGCTGTGTTCACGCCTACGTCGTGGTATTTTGTACCGTACAGCCAAAGAAATGGGCGCGACTAAAATTGCCCTTGGCCATCACCGCGACGACATGATCGAAACACTCTTTTTAAACATGTTTTACGGCGGCAAACTTAAAAGCATGCCGGCTAAATTAATGAGCGATAACGGCGAGCACATGGTTATTCGCCCGCTAGCTTACTGTAAAGAAGCCGATATAAGTAAATACGCATTTAGCCAAGGTTACCCTATTATTCCGTGTAATTTATGTGGCTCGCAAGAAAACCTGCAACGTAAACACACTAAAAACATGTTAGCGCAGTGGAATAAAGAGCACCCAGGGCGTATCGAAAGTATTTTTACTGCAATGCAAAATGTGGTGCCTTCGCATTTAGCCGATACAGCACTATTTGATTTTGAAAACCTAAAAACCGGCGATGTTATTGATGGCGGTGATATAGCACTTGATAAACCAGATATCCCAAAAGCGCCTGTAAGCGATGAAGATGAAACCCAAGATCAGCAAACTGATGTGGTTACTATTAACCTAAGCTAACCGTTTAAAAAAATACAGTTAAGGGGCTTTATGCCCCTTATTTATTACCATTAACCTTTATCAGCTAACCCTTTTAAAAACTCTAAACTCATTCGTTCTTGCTCATTTGCTTGATAAGGCAGTTGTTGCAAACTATCGTAGGCAAAATCTTTAATTTCAAACTCAGCAATGTCACTGCTACCAAAACTATTACGTTCACCGGGGCTTGGCGACATGCGCTCTATCACAAAGTCACTTAAACGCATATTCACTACCCCTTGTGGTAATACCGACCAATGCGCCTTTAAATCCACCGTTTGACTGCCTTGTGAGAGTTTCTTTTTAGTCACCAAATGTGCAAGTGGGCTCGTATCACTGTATAAATTTGCCCTAATTCTATATAAGCCGCTTTTGAGCACCTTTAAATGCGCTGTAGCTATCATATTTTCGTTTTGTGCATAGGCATTATCAAAATCAATAAGCGTAGCACTTGGTGGCATATACTGTATTTGCGCTACTGCAGGCACCTTTTTACCTGCAATATTTGCCTCTACAAATAGCTGTAAATTTCGCGGGTAGTCTTCACTGGCTTTAAATTTAACCGTGGCTTCGCCCTGCTGTGCTGTGGTGGTTTTTGAACTGATTGACGCTTTAGTATCGGTATTGCTAAGCGCTACATTTACCTCTGCTAGGTTTTGCGCAGCAATATTAACGGTTATATCTTGCGGATATACAAACCGGTATTTATCTAAACTAACGACGAGAGCATTACCCGCATTGTCAATGGGACTTGTAACTGGGTAAAACTGATTAGGCTTTAAGCGGTCTTCATCAAGTGCGCTCAAGGGCTGCGAATAAGGCGGGTATTTTAGTGCATTTTGGTATTGCATTGCTACATGCTCAGCGGCACTGGCTAAGTGCTGATCATACTGTATTTTGGCTGGACTTTTAGCCTGTTTTTGTTTTGGCACATCAATGGTTATTACGGTATTTTTATCTGGGCTTGCTGGCTCTGACTTCTTTTTTATTGCCAATGCAGTGGGAGGCTCAAGCGTTTTAACTTCATTTTTATTTGTATACCAGAGTAAAAACACACCAATACTAACCACAGCGGCACCAATGTAAAACTTTTTCATATTGCATCAATCCTTTAAAAGCGTGCAGTAAATAACTACACGCTCTAGCGTTTAATACCTAACGCGCTTAAAAATTTAGGTACTTATTAAGGGATCACGTTATAAATAAGTGCCGAGGCACTTTGCGTGTTTGAATCCTTAATATAGCGGTAGTGTTTTTTCCAAAACCAAGTACCCGTTGTTTTATCAAATGTATTAAAGCCCACATTTTGACCATCTACATTTATATTGTTCATCGCAATCGTGACATTGCCTTTGCGCTGCGCGTTATGAATTTCGTTGTGGCTATAGCTGTCGCTCATCATCATTGGGTAATGGTGCGGCATAAAGCTATTAACGGCATCACCTTGCGATTTTAATCGACCATCAGTATCTATACTGCTACTACAGCTACCAAATGAACGCGCTGAGCTTGCACCGCATGATGAGTGCGACGCAACAACCGAATCGTCATTACCTTTTAAAAATGCGCCTGTGATCCCTAAGTATTCATTACCGTCAGCAACAAAACGTAAACGAGGTGTACGCGCATCTGGAAATGGAGAAATTTTACGCGCGTTATTTACTTTTAAATCATGTAACACACCAACCGCTTCAGTAACATCGCTTCCTAGCCACCATCTAAGTGCTGCATCTATAGCAAAATTCCATGAGGCACCGGTTAGTGCGCTTACAGCAATATCAGCAAGCTCACTACCGCCACCAGCACCGGCTAAATCAAATGTAGCAACAATATTAAGTGGAGTAAGCCCTGCGTTTTCTAACCAGTTTGCTTGGTTATCAATAATATGGCGTGCAATTAAATCCCCCGTTGAGTGTGTCACTAATACACAGCCATCAGCACATAAGTTTGAGCGCGATAATTGCTTTAATTTAGGCCAAACCCAATCTGTTGCTATTTTACCTTCAACTCGCTCGTAGGCAGGCCAATCAATTCGCTCATCTGCTCGGTTGTTCCAATAGGTTTGCCAATAAGTTTCACCGTCATTTACTACATCGCTGCCCGACTTATTGGTTATTTGCGATACCTGCAAGCCGTGAATAAGTATAATTTTGTGATCTTTACTTGCTGCCGAAAAACTCATTAATGCGGCTAAACCGGCGCAAAGTAAGTATTTAAGCGTGTGTGTGCGTTTATTGTTGTTCATATAAATCCTTAATGTGTTCAGTGTTTTATTTTTATGCCTATGTACTTAAGGTATTCATTTACACATGTGCAGGCGCACATGCATTGACCAGTATTAGGAACAACGCTCAAAAATGCAACAATTTATTATCATTTAAATTCAGCTAAATCTATATTATCTGTATATACAGTTACTTAAATTCAAATAATTGCAATATTTAGTATTATTAACACATACCCACTAAAGCTAAAAAACCTAACGCATAAAAATACGTTAGGTTTTTAGTATTTAGTTGAACCCTAAAATATAAATAGGTATTAGTATTTTAAACGCTCATACAACCCTGAGGCTCTTGATACGCTTTTGCTCATGGCTAATTGCAGCACTTTTTTATCGGCCACCAGCTCAAAGGTGTTTTTTGCGCGGGTTATGCCTGTGTATACCAGCTGGCGATTTATACCCATACTAGCTTGCTTTAAAGGCGGTAAAACCATAGCGGTATAACTAAACTCTGAGCCCTGCGATTTATGTATGGTCATTACATACACTTTATCGTGAGCAGGTAGGCGTGCAGGTGAAAACGCCCGTACATTGTTTTGCTCATCAATAAATAATGCTTTTAACTGCCCGCTTTCATCAGGCATTAAAATACCAATATCCCCATTAAACAACTTAAGTTGATAATCGTTTTGGCTCACCATAATGGGCATACCACTGTAATGACGCTGATTTGGGCTCACCGATATTAACCCTTGTTGCGCAAGTGCTCGCTCAATGCGGCTGTTTAAGCTATTTACGCCGTAATCACCCTCACGAACGGCCGCTAATAATTGATATTGGGAAAACGCCGCGTGAACATCTGCAACACTTGCCCCCTGCGCGATTAAATTTAAATAATGGGCGTAATGCTTAGCAGCACTGTTTATTAATTTTTCTATGGGTTTTGCAACAAAGTCATAATCTAAAATAACATCGTTAAATTGCCCTTGTGTGCTTTGTTGCTCTACGTATTTTAAAATACCGTTATGGTTAGTATTAACCGCCAGCGCAAGCTGGCCAATGCCACTTTGTGCATCAAACCGGTAGCTGTGTTGTAAAAACGCAATGCAATCAGCTAGTTTAAATTCGCTATGCCCAGGCGCCGCTAATTTAGCCTCTCCTTTAAAACATAACGCATTAAGCTCATCACATCGCGCTTGTGAGTAATTAGGCGTTTCACCTAGTGCTAACCCCTGGCATAAATCACTCATTACACTGCCGGTATCTACCGAGGCAAGTTGGTCTTTATCGCCAAGTAATATCAAACGCGCATGGGTAGGCAGTGCCTCTATTAATTTAGCCATGAGTGATAAATCAACCATGCTGGCTTCATCAATAATCAGTACATCTAAATGCAGCGGGTTTGTGCGGTTATGCTTAAATTTATTGGTAAAGGGTTTAACCCCTAAAAGTCGGTGAATAGTTTGCGCACTATCAGGAATTAAGGCCTTAATATCATCTGGAATAATTTCAAGCTTTTGTTTGGCACCTAAAATTGATTCACTTAAACGTGCTGCGGCTTTACCTGTAGGCGCCACTAGCTTAATACTTAAAGGCGCACTTTTATAAAGCGACTGCAAAATTGCCAACAGCTTTGTTACTGTGGTGGTTTTACCGGTCCCTGGCCCGCCTGTTATAACGCTAAAGCCTTTTGTTGCAGCAATTGCACAGGCCACTTTTTGCCAATCTATGGTAAGCGCTGAATTATCTACAAAGTAGTCACTTAATAGCTGGCTGAGTAACTGGGTATTTATATTTAAATGGCGCTCACTCATCGCGAGTAAACGCGTAGCTAAAGTATGTTCGTACTCAGCAAGGCGCGCAAAATAAAGCCGCTCGTTAAATAACTGTAAGGGTTTGGCCTCGCCCACACTGTTATGGGCGCTTAAACAGCTAAGCGCATCGAGGTAGGTAAAGGCTTCGTTAAAAGGCGATGTAATATTTGGTACATTGCCCTCAGTTTTAGTGAAGTCGCTTTGGCGTAAATTAAACGGGTTTTGCCAGTCGACTTCTTTTAATGTTAAACAGCTATGCTGGCTTTGCTGTGCTAAACACAGCAATAACACTATATAAAACACGTCGTTTTGCTGATTATCACACAGCATTAAGGCAAGCTTTACATCTACCATTCTTATGCGTTTTTCATCTAATAAGTAGTCAAGCAACTTCACCGTATTTAACGGCTGTACGGGTGCTGGCGGCTCATCAAACAAGCTTTGCTGCATAGGGTAGTCACTCATAACATGGCTCCTTGGCTAAATAAGCCATCTAATAGTGTGATTTGCTCTGCGGTGAGCTTATTAAAATACACCCCTTTGCCTGCCGGCATGCCGCGTAAAAAAGTATAATAAACCCCGCCTAAATGGGTTTCTATTGCATAATCACTAATGCGTTGTTTAAGTAATCGGTGCAGCGCAACGCTATAAATTAAATACTGTAAATGATACTGATGGCTATTCATGGCTTGCGCTAGCATATCGCTATCATAGTCAGCGGGCGTATTGCCTAAGTAATTAGACTTATAATCTAAAATATAATACTTACCTTGATAGCAAAAAATTAAATCTATAAAACCCTTTAAAAGGCCTTTTACATGAGAGAATTCGAGTTTGCTCTGGGTAAAACCAAAATGTTTTACCAGTATTTCGTTTAATTTAGGCGCGCTTAAACTATCTAAAGGTAAATTAAATTCCATTTCGACTAGGCAATCTGCGGGGGCTAATTGGCTTAAGCTTAATCCCTCATTGTTTAAGGGGCAGGTTAACGAATCAAGTACCCATTGCTCGGTTACGTGTTGCCAGCTTTCGCTAATATGGTATTTATCAAGCGCCTGTTTAACTACCTCTGCTAAATTTTGCTCTGGATTAGTCGGGTGTACTCGTGCACTGGTAAAGTCTATTTGCTCAAAAATTTCATGCAAACAGCTACCCGGTTTTGCCCCCTTGGGAAAACTATAAGGCGATGGTACTTCATCTTGGCTGTTAGCAAATTCATCTTTTTCATGATCTTCATCGCTGCGCCCAGGTTCAATATGATCGGTGTGCTTTTTAAAGCTCAGCGCACTAAAGCTGGTTGCTCGCCAATCTCGCTCTATGTTGGCTGTAACTGTATTCACTTTTAACGCTTGGCTCTGCTGCACTGCGTTATTAAGTGTTAACTGTCCTTGCTCGGCTAATTGCTCAGCGGTAAATTGCTGGTAACGCATTTCAGCGTGTGCGTCGCAAAATTCACGTAAGTGGGTGCGCCACGTTTGGCTACTTGTAAGCTCAAGCCCTGCAAATAGCACATGCCCTAATGCACTACTTTGTATAGCCAAGCGGCTGCTTTGCCCTTGCCCTATGTTATACACCCCAAGTGCACAAAAATGTACCGCGCGGGTAAGCGCAACATAGAGTAAGCGTAAGTCTTCAGCTAAGCGTTCTTGCTCGGCTTGTGCTAAGGCGTCTTCGTTTTTACTTAAATCGTAAACTAACTGGCCGTTTTGATGATAAAGCGCGTCTTTAGTTTCGCGATAGCCACTAGCAAAAGGCATAAATACCAGCGGATATTCAAGCCCTTTTGAGGCATGCATAGTTACTATTTTAACTAAGTTGGCATCACTCTCTAGGCGTACTTGTACAGCTTCGCCATCTTGCTGGCTAACCTTTTGTGCAAACCAACGCAGTAAACGTAACGTACCTTCTAGCTCAATTTGCTTTTGCTGCAGTATTTCACCTAAGTGCCTGAAGTCGGTTAACCAACGCTCAACGTTATAGCCAAGCCCTTGCCACTTAGCGCTCAGCTGATTATGACTTAACAAGCGCTCAAGCATGGCCATTGCACCTTGTTTGTTCCAAATATGGCTAAGTTGCGCAAAAAAGTTTAAGTGCTCCTGCCATTTATTTTCATCATCAGCAAGGGCGTAAATTTCGTTATAGCTTAAACAAAATAATGGCCCTGCTAATACGCCGCGCAGTAACGACTCGTTATATTGCCCATGCAATGCGGTTAAAAAGTTAAGTAAATGGTGGCTAAGCTCTTGGCTAAACACACTGTCACGCGATAAATACACGCTAGCAATATTGGCATTGCTCAGTGCTTTTTTCATTATTTGCGCTTCTACACGGTCGCGCACTAATATACAAATATCGGCTGCGGTCACCTTATGCTTACCTATGCACGCTCGTCCTTGCTCGGCTTGCTCAAGCAATGTCACTATTTTATTAGCAAAATAGCTGGCCAAATGCCCTTGCCCAACGCCTTTGCTGGTGGGTTTGTTTTTTTCATCTGCAGCGTCATCTACAAATACATTAAATTCAAACGCGGTGGCAGGTTTGCCATCGATTGTAAATGTTTCATCGGCTTTTTTGCCTTTTGCTGCTACTGCGTTAAACGGTATGGCATCGTTATAAATAAAGCTATTGGCATGTTTAGAAAACAAGCTGTTTACACTGTTTACTATATCGGTGCTTGAGCGAAAATTAGTACCTAACGTAAATTGCTGCTCAGGCTCTACCGACTCTTTTGCGCCAATATAGGTAAAAATATCAGCGCCCCTAAAACCATAAATAGCCTGTTTTGGGTCACCTATCATGGCCAGTGTGGTGTTTTCTTGGCCGTATATTTTACTAAAAATGCCGTACTGAATTGGATCGGTATCTTGAAACTCATCAATCATGGCAACAGGAAATAACTGCGCTATTTTTTGCGATAAAGCCTCGCCCTGCTCTGCATTTAAAGCACTGTGTAAGTTAGTCAGTAAATCATCTGGGGTGATCACACTTTGCTCTTGCTTACGTTTTACAATTGCCTGTTTAACCCACCGAGCCGCGGTTTGTACAACGGCAATTTTAAGGCCCTGATTAATTTTAGTATTAAGTGCGCTAAGCTCATCAAACAGGCTAAGCAGAGGGTGGCTAAATAATGGCTGATTTTTTTTATAATTACTGGCATCACTTAAGTTTTCACTGCTCCACACCTCAAACGAGTATTTATTGGTGCCAAATTCAAAAAATAACTCATCACCTAAACAAAATGCTTCTAGGGCCGTTAAACTGCCTTTTCGCCCAGGTGTTTTAGAGCCACTTAAACCCGTGCCCTTTATTGCAGCTATAAACTCTTGCTCCAGCACTGCTTTTTTAAAAGCGGGTACTTTAGCAATGTACTCATCGCGAGCTTTAAATACGTCATCTAAGTTTATTTGCGGCACTATGTTCGCATTGGCTTTATTTAGCACACTACTGACTTGACTAAATAGCGATTCAGGGGCTGCAAACACCTCTAAAATGGCATCAGTGCGTTCTTTATTAAGTGGGTATACAAAGGCGCGCCAAAAATCCTTAATCGTGTCGAGTAGGATATCGCGCTCATCTAAAATAAACTCAAGGTTAAAGGCAACGCCCGATTCAAACGCATGTTGCTTTAACATGCGTTGGCAAAAGCCATGAATGGTAAATATAGCGGCTTCGTCCATAGATTTAGCCGCGGCATCGAGTAAATCAAAGGCGCGGTGTTTGTCATCTACTGCGGCTATTATACCTGCTATTAATTCATCGTTTGGGCTTTGGCCAAGTAATGCATCGCGCGCAGCAATAATACGGCTGCGCACGCGGTCTTTAATTTCTTGTGTTGCAGCATCGGTAAAGGTAACTACAAGTATTTGCTCAACACTTAACGGGGTGTTTATCTGCCCTGGTATTTGCAAGCCTAATAAATAACGTAAATAAAGCCCGGTAATGGTGTAGGTTTTACCTGTTCCCGCACTGGCTTCTATTAAACTTTGCCCTTTTAACGGCATTGTTAGCGGATTAAGCGCTTGCATGGTCACTCTCCTTTGCATGTGCATGTAATGGGGAGAGTAATTTTTCGCTCCACTTAATAAATTCTTCTTGGCAGTCATTAAGCGATTGCACCGTTAAACGAATATACGGGTTTTCGCCCTCGCCGCGTCCTATGTATTGTGGGTTAAACTTGCTAATAGCTTTACTAATATCGCCACCACTTTTAACATATTCATAGCCACTTACCGGATAAAATGCCACCGGCTCTTTGCGCAGGGCTTTATATAGTTCAAACCAATCACTGAGTAAGGCATCGGCCTCATGTTTACTCAGCGGTGCAAAGCTAATTTGCTTATCGAGCCCCAGTAACAAGGTTTCTACATTTTGCTTCATACTTTGTGCAACAAGGTGATATATAAAGCCTTTAATTAAGTCTTTGGCCTTTATACTGGCACTTCGGTAAAACACTTGTTTTTGAAGGTAAATATGATTAAGCCAGCCCTCAATGATGGTATTTTCTATGCGCAAAGACACCTCAAGGGGGTCGGTTTTGCCGCTTTTAATATGCTCTTTTACTTGCCCGGCTAATGCATCTACTCGGTGCGCCATGCTCTCATACACTAAACTGCCCACATTGGCTTGAGGCAGCTCCCCTCGTTGCAATATTTGCTCTGTACTTAAAGGTTGCTCATTAATGTTGGCCTCAAGTATTTCATCAAGGTAAAAATAACGGCGCAGCGCATCTAGGCTAAAAGGCTCTTCATCTTTTGCTACTTCGCTAAATTCGGGTAGGCGTAAACCTAATGTTTGCTGGTAAAAGCTCTCTTGTGCGTTGCACACACTGCGAATAAATACATCAAGCTCTAATTGCGCGGGCGCTATTACATCAATGGCTGTTAGTGGCTGCGCGTCAATGCGCTCGCTTGGCAGCCAAATAGGATTAAAACTGTGATTACTCAGCTTTGTATCGGCTTCAGTGTCTGCTGTGTAATACGCACGATTAAAAGGCTGTAAGTGCTGTTGATTAATTAAACACTCAGGCAACGTTTTTTCGCTGTCATTTGTAAGCACAAAGCTGCGGCCTATGTACTCTAAAAGCTCGCTTACTAAGGTCGAGGGCATACGCGGTTGGTTGTCAAAGCACGAACGGCCAATGTAACTTATGTATAAATTGTCGCGGGCACTCAATAAAGCTTCTAAAAACAAGTAACGGTCATCTAATTTACGTGAACGGTCACCTTTTTGTTTTTTAGAATACGGTACTAAGTCAAACCCTATTGGCTGCACTGTACGTGGGTAGTCGGCATCGTTTAAGCCAAGCATACACACCACTTTAAACGGCACGGCGCGCATAGGCATTAGTGTACAAAAGTTAACTTGCCCCACTAAAAAGCGCTGCCCTACGCCTTTTTCTTGAATGCCTTGTTTTATCAGGTAGCTTACAATACGCTGCGAAACAGCTTTATCGTAATCGCCATTATCGTGGTGTTTTTTAAGTTCCTCTAAAACAGTTTGCAGTACCAGTAAATCCCAGCTGTCGTCGCCTTCGTTGTAATAAATAGCATTTATGAGCTCAGATAAAATATCCGCTTTATTACTAAGCGTATCATCAGGGGTTAGCTCATCCTTAAAGCGCTGCAGTACATCAATAAAATGCACTAACTTATTAAGGGTATCAAGCGCCATGCCCTCTACTTCATCGGCACTGTAAATGCCGTTAAACGGGCATTGCTCGTCGCGCTGGGCTATGCCTAGCAGTAAACGATTTAAACCATGCTGCCAGGTATTTAAATCTATTGCGGGTAAATCAAAGCTGCTTTTATGCTCGGCATTTATACCCCACTTTACGCCAACTCGCTCAAGCCAATATTGAATTTGCTCGTACTCGTGCGCTTCAAGGCCAAATTTTTCGGCAATTTGTGTTACTTGCAGTAAGTCGAGAATATCCGATACACCAAAACGTGAAAACGGCAAATTGGCCAAGCTGGCAAACGAGCTAAGCACAGGTTTTTCTTGCTCTATGGCTAAATCGGCCAAAGCATAAGGAATAAAGCGGCTGGTGTTTTGCGCGCCGCCAAATACCGCTTCAATGTACGGGCTGTACGTACCTACATCTGGCATCATTACAATAATGTCTTTGGGAGTGAGCGACGGATTTTGATTAAACAAAGTAAGTAAATAGTCGTGCAAGCGCTCAACTTCTCTAAGCGGTGTATGGCAATCGCTTAGGGTAATACTGGTGTCAGTGTCGCTAATGGGCAGCTTGCCCTCATCATTTATAAACCACTCTTTATTATCGGTAAGCGACTCACCTTTAAATGCCAGTTGGTAAATCTCACTTTGAATTTGACCCAGTAAACTATCGTCAAATGCATCTATAAAGCCATCAATCCAGCGCGCATCAAGTTGTACGAGTTGCTCAAAGTAATCGCGCCCTAGTTTTCCCCACGACGATAACAACGGGTTGCCTATAAAGTAGTATTCTTCGTCAGGGTTAGCTTGTTTTTTTTGCTGCGCTTCTAAAAGCGGCATTTTGGCGTATTTGGCATTTATTTTGGCTGCTGTTTTTTCATCAACCACATCGCCCCAATAGTGCTCACTCGGGTTAAAAAAGAATAAAAACACCTCTGTTTTTTTGCTCAGCGCTTCAAACACCTCAAGCTGTGAGCTGGCAATCGCCGATATACCAAATAAACTAATGCGCTTAGGTAGTAAGCTATTATCCATATTTTCAAGGGCTGCAAGTAACTGCCCTTGCATGTTGGCACGATGAAATTGGCTTTGCCCAAGTGCTTTACTGTGCGCCACCAGCTTTCGCCATAAGTCGGGCTGCCATGGGGCAATGCTTACATCAACATCGTCAAGTTCGTCTTTTCCGCTATCCCAAGTGGCAATCCAATGCGGCCGGTACATTAAGTATTGATCGTACACATCGGCAATTTTTTCGCACAGCGCAAAGGTTTTTTGCCCGTCTATATCACCCTCTAAATACGTTTTTAGCGGCAAATAAAGCGGCTCATTTATACAACTGGGCAGTATTGCAAATAATTTCCAAGCAAGGTTAGGCTTATTAAATGCCGACTCTTTAGGCACATTGGGCAATAACTGTTGGTACAACTGCCATATAAAGCTCGATGGCAGCGGAAAATCGACCTGCGCGGCTATGCCTAGGTTTTCGCTTAAACCAATTTTTAGCCACTGTGACATACCCGGCGATTGCACTAATACCACTTCTTTATCGAATGGGCTTTGCAGCGGGTTTACTTTTAACAGCTGATTAAACTGAGCTTGCAGCGCTTCCATACGGTTTGATTGAATAATATTGAGCATACAACTGGAGTCCTTACTTGAAGTAAAACCAGTTTAAGATATTTTCATTTATAGGGGTAGCGCAATCCGTAAATTGGCACTAATAAATCAGCGAGTTAGCAGGTGGATTAAACACACAGCGTTAATTTTAAACACTGTGTGTTTAATTTGTCAGGCCATTTTATTTATAAGGGCTAATGCTTGATAAGCTAAATGCGCTTTGCATAATCACTTTACCATCTATCCCTTTAAGCTTAAGTGAAATAGCGGGGTCGGCTTGCTGCCAATCTATGCTTAAATCACCGTAATTCACATTGTGGGTGTAATCGCCAACGCGGTGTTTATTTGGGCTGACGTCTTTCCACTTTTCAGTAAGACCTGAGCTGGTCATTTCTATTAAAGGGTAATCAAGGTTTTGCTGGTACTTTGATATTTCGCCCCAGTGAGTATCACCGCTGATGATAATAACCCCATTCACTTGGTGCTTTTTAATTAACGCAAATAAACGGTTACGATCCTCTGGGAAGTTAGCCCACGACTCCCACCCTGTAAAATCGGGTAATAATTGCAAGCTTGAGGCAATCAACTTTACAGCCGCAGGCTTTTTAAGCTCTTGCTCAAGCCATTGCCACTGCGTCTCACCTAGCATAGAGGCGCCTTTCACCTCTGTTGGGCTATACGGGCCTTGGTTATTAAGCTTACGCTTGGTGTAATATTCAAGCTCGCTTACGTGGTTAAGTGCATCACGGTTCCAGCGTAAATCGGGCATAATAACGTGTACGGTTTGCTCATCCTCGCCATACATATACGACGTGTAAATGCCATCCGTGCGGGTGCGTCTGGGTGAGCGTTTAGGCTCGCCCCAAAAATCGAGCATAATTTGGCGAGATTGCTCTTTATGTGGGTAATCTTTACCAATATCGTTTTGACCAAAATCGTGATCGTCCCACATCGCAATGATTGGGGTATTCGCTTTTAGTGTTTTAAAGCCTGGTTTTGCACCTAATTTTTGGTACTTATTGGCAAGTACCGTCATATCGTTGGTGTCGCCGTAAACATTGTCACCTAAAAATATAAATAAATCGCCCTGCTCTTTATTAATGGTGTCAAATATTGGAATGTCTTTATCTTGATGCCCACACGAGCCAAATAAAATTTTAGAAGGGGCTGCAATACTGTTTGCGCTAAACGCTAGCCCTAATGCTAATGCGGCGTGTGTAATAGGTTTTACTAACTGCTTCATTTTAAAATCTCGATACAGCCATACATTAGTTTTAATCTATGGCTATTAATAAAAAAAGCCCATCATTGATGGGCTTAAAACGGGTTCATTGGCTTAAAACGTAGCCGATAACGTCAGTGCTGCTGTACGTGGCGCACCAATAAAGTAAGTGCTGCCGTTGCCCGTACCACCGGCTAAGTAACTTTTATCAGTAATGTTATAAACAACAAAGGCAACATCTATCGCTTTAAATGGTCCTGCGTTTATATCGGTGGCGTAACCTGCGTTTAAATCAACCACGGTATAGCCATCAACTTCGCCGCGCTCAGCGGTATATTTAGCCGATAAGCCAAAGCGGAAATCATCGCTAAAGTAATCGGTCGATAACACAAATAAGTCATCTACTGAGTCTATTACTTTTTCACCGGCTTCAAATCCGGGAGCATCGCCTTTGTACTGTGAGTCGTTATTTGTGTACGAGCTGTATACGCTCCATTGTGGGCTTAGCATGTAACTTGCCGAAAGCTCTAAACCTTGTGATTCAATGCCGCCTACATTTAAGTAAGTGCCATTTGTGCCTATTGTGTAATCAATACCGCCGGTATCACTGCCAGGGGCAATAAAGGTTATACGGTTATCAAATTCAATTGAATACGCCGTGGCAGTCAGTTTTAATGCGTTATTTTGATAACGTACACCTAAATCAATGTTTTCAGCAGTTTCTGGCTCTATGGCTGATAAATCAGAGCTATCGCGCTCAAGTACACCGTCTTTAATAGCTG
The DNA here is from genome assembly GCF_001401805.1 of Pseudoalteromonas sp. P1-25. Lineage (GTDB taxonomy): Bacteria > Pseudomonadota > Gammaproteobacteria > Enterobacterales > Alteromonadaceae > Pseudoalteromonas. Next base: position 7,198 of record NZ_LKDW01000022.1, on the reverse strand, counting down.
CAAAATTTTCGCTGTAGCTAGTAAATAGCTCAGTTGAGTTGTTTAGCTGATACAAAATACCGCCACTGAACAACATATCAGAATCGCTATTTACTTTAGCAGTTGTGGCATTTTGATAATGGTCGTACTTTTCAATATCAACAAGGTACTTTTTAACACCTACGTTAAGCGTGAAATCGCCAAGCGCCATTGAATCTTGCGCGTACCATTTAAGGGTGTCGGTCTCAAAGGTGTTTTTATACTGGGTCCAGTATGGCGTGCTATCAAAGTGATGATAAATACTGGCATTAATCACTTTGTGCCAATCACGAGACTCATCACGGTCGCTTTGCTCATACCACAAACCGGCTTCTATATCGTGCATACCAAACGTAGCTTGGTAATTAGCAGTAACCCCCAAGCGGTCTTTTTTGTAATGCGTATGACGATACGACATAACAGGTATTGCGGTGTCATCGTAACACGCCGGGTTTAAACCCGGGCCCGACTCCCACGGCCAGCTTAAACTTGCCGTACACCCTTCGTTTGGTGCCAGTGCGTTCCCTGCGCTATCTACAAAACCGTAAGAGCCTGCGTTAGTGCCGCCCTCTGTCGTTGGGTTGCCGTTTTCATCTACTGGAGTTGTTAAATACGGTGGGATCCAATCGCCTCGGCCCGAGTTTTTATGATAATAAGGGCTCACTGTAATAAGCGATGTGGGCGAAAGCGCATATTCAAACTTTAAATACGCTAACGTATTTTCACGCAGTGTACCCCAGCCCTCGGCAAACATTTGGTCGTAATGTGGAATGCCGGTCCAGTCCCACGTTAGCTGATCCCACTCTGGCGTTTGCTCAAATTGTGCAAGGCTTACACTATTATAATTAGTCTCGCTTACATCATCGTAAGATAAACGCCCTGTGATGGTTAAATCTGTGAGCGTTGTCACAAATTTAAGCTCTGCGTGTTGGTTATCTTTTCCGCCGTTGCTACCCGAGCCAATCCAACGGCTAGTATCGGTTTGTGAATAGCTTACATACGCTTGTGTATTATCAAAAATAGTACCGGTTTCGTGCTTAACGTAATAACGGGTCGCATCGTGGCTACCTGAGGTGTAAGCAAAAGTGGTGCTTTTATCAAGGCTTGGCGCTTTACTTACAAAATTAAATGTACCGCCAAGCGCTTCAAGTGAGGCCGATTTAATATCTGAGGTGCCCTGGCCTACTTCTACTGTGGCTAGGTTTTCGGTATCTAGGTAACGGTTTGCTTTAGCGCCCCCGCCATAGTTTGAGCCACCGTTAGGAATACCATCAATGGTCATCCCTAATTGCTGCTGGTTTGAGTCAATACTAAAACCACGCATAGTAATAGTGGTAGACCAGTCATCGCCACCAAATGCATCGCCTTCATTTATGCTAATGCCAGGTAAGTTATCAATAACTGATAACACACTCGACACCGTTGTTTGTTGATCAAGCATTGCAGGCTCAATCACATTATTTGCGTAACTGGTTGGTTTAGCAGTAACGGTTATTTCTTCTATTTCGTTATCATTTGCATAAGCTGACGTTGATACAGCCATAGCAATTGCTATGCTCAAAATCGATTTATTGGTTAAAGCGTACATTGTTGTCCCGTTTGGTTTTAATTATCTTAAGTAGTTATGAAAGCGGGCACAGTATGGTGTCGTATTATTACAACAAAAATGAAGTTTATTGACAGAGGTGTTAAAAAATTGTGGGACTTTTATGGCTTTGTTATGTCATTTGTAAGTCAGCCTGAGTGCAAACACCCAGGCTGATTTATATATATAAATATTAAATTCTTAGAAGAGTTTAGCTAGCATTTCATCACTATAAGCAACAAGCTCTTCATTATTGGCCACTTTGCTAATGTAATCAGGGTTGGCAATAAACGGGCGACCAATCGCAATTAAATCAAACTTATCGTTGTTTATTGCTTGTTTTGCATCATCAAAACTGTAGCTGCCTACACCTACAAGGGTGGTTTTAGTGTTTGCACGCAAATATTGCGAGGTGGTTTTGCCCTCTAATGAGTCAAATTGGGTGCTATCATCAAAAATGCCACCATGAATATAGGCTAGTTTTTTTGCATCTAGCTGTGGTAATAAATAATCAAATACCGCTTTATCACGCTTATCTTCTTCCATATTAAAATAAGCACCTGGCGATAACCTAATTGCCGTACGCTCATTACCTACTGCATTAATAACCGCGTCGGTCACCTCTATTGCAAAACGCGCCATATTTTCAGGTGTTTGGCCGTATTCATCTGTGCGCTCATTCGCAGCGTAATGTAAAAACTGATCAATTAAATAACCATTAGCGCCATGAATTTCTACGCCATCAAAGCCCGCTTCTATGGCGTTTTCGGCCGCTTTAGCAAAGTCGGCTATCAGTGAATTAATATCATCCTTTGTGGCCGCTTTTGGCGTAATGTAAGTAAGCTCACGCATACGCGGTACAGAGCCTTCAACACCAATTGCCGATGGCGCTAATACATCGCCGCCAAAAAAGTGAGGGTGAGCAACACGGCCAACATGCCAAAGCTGAGCAAACATTTTACCGCCGTTTGCGTGTACGACGTCGGTTACTTTTTTCCAACCTTGAATCTGCTCACTGGTAAATAACCCCGGGGTATTTGGGTAGCCTTGTGCATCTGGACGAATAATAGTGGCTTCGCTAATGATTAAACCGGCATCGGCACGGCGCGCATAATACTCCACCATATCTTGTGTGGGTACTAAATTATCATCAGCCATACAGCGGGTTAAAGGCGCCATTAAAACGCGGTTTTTAAGTTCAAGTGAGTCGTTTAATGTATACGGGGCCAGTAAATCTGTGGTCATTGTTAAATCCTTCATTAAGAGTATGCATTTGAGATGCGGCCTTTTTAACAACATTCAAGGGCAATTTTGAATGCTCGCTCAAATTTATGAGAGCTTATACTGTTCAATCTTAAAATTAGATCTGCAAAGATGAATTTAAATAATAATTTTTCAACACACTGTCACATAACTCGATATACTGATAACAGTAAAATTCAAATTTGAAGCAATAAAGAGTGAGCCAACTATGACAACTGCAAATGCGACTGAAGAACAAACCGTAATTTTAGGGCTAGGGGCAAAAAAACGACTCGCTTTTATGTTTGAAACCGTACAACAGTACAAACAAGTATGGATTTTAAACGACGATGATGGCTGCGTAATGCTTGCCAACGAAGATGACGACTGTGTACCCGTGTGGCCAACCCGCGATTTTGCACAAGCTTGGGCCACGGGCGACTGGGAAGGCTGTACACCAAAGGCCATTCCGACTAAAGATTGGTTTAGCCGCTGGACACCCGGCCTCGAAGAAGACGACTTACTGATTGCAGTGTTCCCTACCGAAGAGGACGACGGCACGGTGCTTTTTCCTGATGAATTTGAAAGCCAGTTAAAAATTCCTAAAAAGAGGAAGTATTAATTTAGGGGCAGTTTTAAATGCGGCTTAAACGAATACAACTTAGCCGCATTTTTAATAGTGTAACTTTATCTCTACTTTTGAAATTTTAATAAGGTGTAGTTCTTAAAATTTAATGGTGTAATCTACATATACACGGTGATCTGCTCGGTCTCCTTTTACACCATCAACACTGCCAGTTTCATCTGTGGTGTAATCTAAAAATAACCAACGTAGGCTTAAACCTTTCACAGCCGCTACTTTGTAGCGTGTATCAATAGCCCAATATTTTTCATCGGCTGTGCCACCTGCTTTACCTAAGCTTGAATTTTCTGCATCGCTGCCGCTGGTGTAATAAAATTTTGTGGTTAAACCGGGTGCCACTGCTTTTAGGTCAACACCTAAGCGAGCCTGCCAAATTGACTCATTTTGGTTTGTTAAATCGGCACCAATCAATGAGCGCGTGGGAAACGGGTTAGTCCCGTGATCGCCACTAAAGTTATCTTCAATCCAAGCATCGTTCACTTTGGTAAATGCGGCGCCTAGTGTCCAAATATCTTTTTTCCAATTGGCATCTAGGTAATAGGCAAAACCATCGTTTTCACTTTTAGTAACGCCTGAAACCGCATCGATTGCATCTTCATCATCTAAATCGCCCCCCTCTGCGCCGGTTACAAATAAATCGCCATCGTCTTGTGAGGTAAACACGCCACTTGAAAGGGTTAACTTACTTTGATCGAGCTTAATAGCGTAACTGCCTTTAAGCCCAAGCTTTGATAAGTAGTCATGAGAGTTTAAATACTCCGCGTCTATTTTTAGCGCATCTTTTTTGTAGCTTGCGCCCACACCCCAAATAACACTAATTGCGCCGTTATCTGACTGGTCGGTAGAAAAATCTTCCCACTTGTCGTCGTGGCGGCGGCTCCATTTATCGTAGGCGTAACCATATACTTTGGTATTACCAAACGTGTAGTCACCAAATACGCCTCTAAAAGTATTGGGAATTGCGCGGCTACCTGAGCTTTTTAACAGCATGCTTTTGGTTTTTTGCCCGCCTATTTTTACATGGCCATTGTCGCCAAGTTTAACGTCGATAAAATATTGACCAAATTTTGAAAAACTATCGTCAACGCCGCCTTTTTCATCCCCAGCGGGTAAAATATTATTTTGTGCGCTGCCGGTTGAGTTGTAATTAAGTACGGTATAAGTAGAGACACCCATGCTAATTAAGTCATTAAAATAGCCCGATTGATAATTGAGCTCTATGCCTTGTGCAAACGTTGAGTCGTCGCTGGCGTCGTTATCGTAATCGCGGTCAAAGTAAATTGACCTTAGCTTAATATTAAATTCGTCTTGCTCTGTAAGCCCACTAAAAGAAGCGTACGATGGGAGGGAGGCGCCTGCTAATACTGTACATATTACTAAATTGTGTTTTAAAACTCGTAAGTTCATACGCGTAAGCTACCTTGTATTTGATGCAGAGGAATCTAATGTTAGCCTAAAAAACGTGACGTAGTTTTAGGGTATTTAATTTCGTTAGTGACATAAAACTATAGTTTAGCTTATTCCTTGTACTATAATTTTAATCTTTCAATTGATTTAGTAATTCAATGTTTTTCTCTGCATGCTCAAATAAAGTATCAAAAGGAGCACTTACCCAATCATTTGTTGTACTTCTCCACTCAAACCAAGCACAAGACTCAAACTCATAAAGTTCATTATCTGCGTTTATCTCATCGCCTCGTAAAAAAGCAATAAGCTCATCTGCGCTCAGTCTATTATTTTCTACTAATTTAAATAGTTCCTTTCCTACGAGTGTTTTATCGTCCGGATCTAAAACCTCAACACATGAGCAAACAACCAATTCATAGTGTTTATAAACCTGTAAAACAGTAACCTGATTAAAATCGTCATGACTTAGTAATACGCTGGCAAAGTTATCACTTATCTCGCCATTGTTAAAAACTAACTGATTAAGCATAGATCTTCCTTAAATATTTTATAGGGGATTAGTAATGGTGGGAAAATATCACAGATAAAAATAATAAGACGCACAGATTTTTTTGTTGCATGTGATTTTAAAGTGGTTAAAGCTTTTTCTATCACAAACCACACTTAACTTTTTAACTAACAAGTATAACTACAGTTTAGTAGTTAATTAGTCAATTTATTGCAGGCGCAAAAAAGGACGCCATGAGGCGTCCTAATATCGAATAATGGTGGAGGAAGAGGGATTCGAACCCTCGTTAGGGATTAACCTAAACACACTTTCCAGGCGTGCGCCTTCAGCCACTCAGCCATTCCTCCACGGTGTTGCAGTGCAACAGCGCGTTATAGTATGAAATAGGTTACATAGGTGCAAGGCATTTTTAAATTTGTGCTGTTAAGTGCCTAATAATCAATCAGCAATTTACTTTAGGCATAAAAAAACGGCTAAAGCCGGGGGCTTAGCCGTTTTTATACAGAGTGATGTTTACTTAGCCATGTTGGCTGTAAAATCTAACATGCGATTAAGTGACTTGAGTGCGCCTTCGCGTAAGTCCATATCTACAAACACTTCTTTACCACGTGGGTCTATTAGTGCTTCTTCAATCGCTTTTAAGCCATTCATTGCCATCCACGGGCAATGTGCACAACTTTTACATGACGCTCCTTCACCGGCTGTTGGGGCTGCAAAAAACTCTTTTTCTGGGCATAGCTGCTGCATTTTGTAAAAAATACCGCGGTCTGTCGCTACAATAAACTTTTCTTTATCCATTGTTTGCGCCGCTTTTATTAATTGGCTTGTTGAGCCAACCGCATCTGCCAGTGCCACTATTTCTGCCGGTGACTCTGGATGCACCAATACACCTGCGTCTGGGTGCAGGGCTTTCATATCTTTAAGCGCTTTTGTTTTAAATTCATCGTGGACGATACATGCGCCGTTCCACATGATCATATCGGCGCCGGTATTTTTTTGAATGTAGCTACCAAGGTGTTTATCTGGGCCCCAAATAATTTTTTCACCTTGCTCATCTAGGTGCTCTACAATTTCAAGTGCGCACGATGAAGTTACAATCCAGTCTGCACGCGCTTTAACCGCTGTAGAGGTGTTTGCATACACGACAACTTTACGATCTGGATGCTCATCGCAAAACGCTGAAAACTCATCAATAGGGCAACCAATGTCTAACGAACAGGTTGCTTCTAGCGTTGGCATAACAACGGTTTTGTTTGGCGTTAAAATTTTAGCGGTTTCACCCATAAAACGTACGCCTGCAACGATGATCATATCGGCATCGTGGCGAGCACCAAAACGTGCCATTTCTAATGAGTCGGCAACGCAGCCCCCTGTTTCTTCGGCAAGGGCCTGAATTTCAGGATCTGTGTAGTAATGGGCTACCAGCACTGCATTTTTATCTTGCAGTAGTTGTTTAATACGTGCTTTATATTCGCCTTGCTCGTCTTTAGTTAACGGCGCTGGCTTAGGAGGAAAGATATAGCCTTCAGGCATAATAGTTTGAGCTAGACTCATGTTCTCGACCACTTCATCTACAGTGCATTAATTACGGCAAATTATACGAGAATACACGGGCAAATAACAGCTATCTGGGCATGCTGTTTATAAATAAAAATAAGAAACTGATTTAAATAAAATAATGGGGAAAGTTGTGGTTTTATTAGAAGTGGTGGGTCATGATGGACTTGAACCATCGACCAATGGATTAAAAGTCCACTGCTCTACCAACTGAGCTAATGACCCGCTCTAAATTCTG
>NZ_LKDW01000021.1 GCF_001401805.1 Pseudoalteromonas sp. P1-25 | reverse complement strand
TTAGTACAATGCGCATTTAACACCGCAAATGCTATTGGCCCTTGGGTTGGCGGGGCTGTTATTGCACAAGGTGCAGCACCTAATCAAACGGGTTATGTTGCAGCTGCGTTGTTTTTAGGCGGCTTGGTAATGTGGTTTTTAAGCTACTTGCAATTAAACCGGCAGCAAGCAACAGCACAAACGTGTTGAATATACGCTTGTATTGACGAACTTATCGTACTGTTACGGTAAAGCGCGTTGCTGATCTTAAAAAGATGCTTAAATACGTATTAGCATTGGCATAAGCCAAATAAAAATAGCGAGCTTCGGCTCGCTATTTTTGCATTAGTTTTACTGACGAGGTATTAACCTTCTAATTGAAAGTCGTACACTGAACCTAAGTTAAGCAATTGGGTTAGTTCATCCAGAGCTTGGTAGCTTTCGGTAAGGAGGGCTGAGTCGGCAAAGTCGTTTGCGCCTAACTTATCGCGGTAATTACGTTTTGCCCAGTCACAAAGCTGAGTGTATTTAGTATCGGTTAAAATAACCTCTGGGTTTACTGCGCTTAGCTCTTGTTGGTTAAGGGCTACGCGTAAACGTAAGCAGGCAGGGCCGCCGCCGTTTTGCATACTTTGGCGCAGGTCAAAAAACTGCACTTGGTTTACTGGGTTATCCGCTAAAATCATTTCTTCAATGTAGGCATTTACAGCACTGTTACGTTGGCACTCTTGTGGCGCTACTAATAGCATTGAGCCATCGTCTAGGCTTACTAATTGGCTATTAAATAAGTAACTGCTTACTGCATCGCTAATGCTTACTTTATCGGTAGGTACTTCAATTATGTATAGCTGTTTGCTGCCGGTGTAGGCATCGCGAATTTCTTGCAGGGCATCGTGTTGGTTTAAAAATGCTTGCTGGTGGCAAAGCAGTACGTTTGCGTTACCTACTGCAATTACATCGTTATGAAACACGCCTTGATCTATAACATCTGGGTTTTGCTGCAGTAAAATTTGGCTCGATTCTTTTAAATTATGTAACCGGCAAATGGCTTCTGAGGCCTCTAATGTTTGCCTTGCAGGAAACTTAGCCGGTTTTGGCAACTGGCTATTAAAGGCACTTGCGCCAAATACAAACATTTCTAAGCCTTGCTCGCCGTGGCTGTCGCAAAGTCGGGTATGGTTAGCCGCGCCTTCGTCGCCAAAAAAGCCCTGAGCAGGCAAATGCGTGTGATGAGCAAAGTAGCTATCGTTATTAAACATAGCTTTTAGTAAGCGGGTAGTTGTAGCAGGCTCTAGCGAGCGGTGAAACTTATTGTTTAAATTAGCTGAGGTAAAATGCACTTTGCCATCGAGGGTGTCAGGCGAGGGTGACACAGTAGCGGCATTGGCGGTCCACATTGCAGAGGCCGAATAACACGCGCGCAATAAAATAGGGTCGGCTTTAAATGCTTTATGAATAACTTGCGAGTCGTTGCCGGTAAAACCTAAGCGGCGTAGTACGTTCAGATCGGGGCGTGCGTGGGGCGCAAACACACCTTGTGTTAAGCCTTTGTCGTGCATGGCTTTCATTTTTTCAAGGCCCTGTAACACAGCTTCTTGCGGGTTTGAAAAACTTGCCGCATTATTTAACGAGGCAACGTTACCATACGATAAACCCGCATAGTTGTGAGTAGGGCCAACTAAGCCATCAAAATTTACTTCTAAGGCGTGCATACACGTTCCAATCATATTGTTTTTAGTAACTTAACAATACAACGCATTGGCTGTGCTTGCAAAGCCTATCAATACGAAGTTTATCGGCTGTAAACTCGCTCTTTGTCGCACGTAGTATGGGTATTACTCGGATCGTTTACCTGCCATACGCTAATGTCTAAACGCCATAATAGGTAAAGGGTGTGGTATAGGTTAGCCATGGTATTTTCCTTGAAAGTTTCACTGAACACATTTGTACTTTGGAAGAATTATGCCAACTGTTAATTGAATATTTTATGAATACAAATCAGGTATTTATTAAACCACTAAAAATAACTTTTAAACGCTTAGCACCACTTTGGGGCTAAAAGGCTTAAAAGTTGCACCAAAAAGCCACGCAGCATGTGCGTGGCTTGGGTTTTATACGCTGTAATTAGCGCCCTACTTTACCTTTTACTAGCGGGTCGAACGACAGCACACTAAATTTTCCTTGGCTGGCATTTTTACCGTCATTTAATACTGGCGAGCGATGTAGCTCATCTACGGTAAAATATATTTTATGATCGGCGCCATAACTAAAGCCATCTGGCCAGCTTAAGCGCTCGTCTTTAAATAATACCTGGTATTTACCGCTTGGTTTTACTACGCCAATTGCGCCGTTGGTTATGTCGGTAACATACACATTGCCGCCGCCATCAATAATAATGCCATCTGAAATGGGTTTAGTGCCGTAACGCATTACTTTACTCTCAAGGGTGCTTGCGCTCAGGCTTTTATTGTTAATATCGCTGGTGGCAATACGGTAAACCGACGTGCCAGACATAGCGCCAAAGTAAAGCCACTGTTCGCTTGGGTCGAGTGTGATTGGGTTTACGCCTAAACGAGCTGGTTGACCGCCTAGTTTCATTGTGCGCCCTTCAATGACCATATCAATGTTTTCGGCTGTGGTGTATGGGCTATTTTGTAATACTCTGCGCGCCTCACCTGTTTTTAAATTTACGGTAATAATAGCGGCTTGGCTGCCTTGTGCGGTATCGGCGATGTATACAACGCCGTGTTTATTATCGATAACTAAATCGTTTAAAAACGAGCTGTCGGTAATGGTGGGTTTAGCTAAATAAATTATTTTATGCAGCTGCTCTTTATTGGTATCCCAACCAACTAAACGCCCAGCATGATCAGGGCCTGATGTATCAAGCATCCATAATACGCCATCGGCAGATACATTTATGCCAAGTACATCGTAAAAGCCTTTACCGTTTTTATACGCGTATGCCCATTCTTTATTAGGGTAGGGTTTAGTGGTGCCATCGCTTAATAGCTCCATAATTTTTTGTTTTTGGCCGTAAAAACCATGTACCGATAAAAACTTACGACCCGATGGGGTAATAGCAATATTACCCGGTGGGTGCTGAGCGTCGAATGTGGCTACTGTTTTTAAATCAGCATTTTGATTAGCGGTATTAGCAAACACACTGCTGGTTAAAAACGCGGTGCTGCAGGCTGCAACTAAAAGTATTTTTTTAATCTGATTCATGCTTCAAAGCCTTCTAAAACAAGTTTACCGCGTGAGGTGTGCGATTCTAAAATTTGGTGCGCTTTATATAAATTAGCGGCGTTAATTGGGCCTAAATTTTGCCCAAGCGTGGTTTTAAGTGTACCTGAGTCTATCAGCTCACTAATTTCATTAAGTAAAGTGTGCTGCGCTGTTATATCGGCAGTTGTAAATAGCGAGCGGGTAAACATAAACTCCCAATGCACCGAAATACACTTACGCTTAAATTTTAAAATATCGAACGATATTGGGTCGTCTATTAGCGCAAATTTACCTTGGGGTTTAATACACTCCACTATTTGATCTTGGTATTGGTCGGTATGGGTTAAGCCAATAACGTAATCAAACTCAGCTAAACCCAGTTCTTTGCGCTGCTCGTTTAAGTTTTTAGAATGATCGAGCACGTGATCGGCTCCTAACTCTTTAAGCCAGGCTACGCTTTGCTCGCGCGATGCAGTACCTACTACGTTTAGCCCAGTAAGCTGCTTGGCAAGCTGTACTAAAATAGAGCCAACGCCACCTGCTGCACCAATGACTAACATAGATTGCTGAGTATTTTGCTTATTTTTAGGCACTTGCAGGCGATCAAACAGCATTTCGTAAGCGGTAATGCTGGTTAGTGGCAGTGCGGCGGCTTGTGCGTCGGTTAATGTTTTAGGCGCACGCCCTACAATACGTTCATCCACTAATTGCAATTGCGCATTACTGCCTTGGCGCGATAAATCGCCGGCGTAAAATACGCGATCCCCCACATTAAATAACGAAACCGACTCGCCAACGGCTTTTACAACGCCTACGCCGTCCCAGCCTAATACCTTGTAGCCTTGCTCTGGCGCTACATTGGCACGTATTTTTGTATCTACAGGGTTTACCGAAATAGCATTAACTTCAATAAGTAGGTCGTGTCCGGTGGCGGTTGGGGTATCAAGCTCAATAGCTTGTATAGAGCTTGCTGTAAGCGTTTTAGTGTTTTTGGTGTAGCCAAATGCTTTCATGTGAATTCCTGATGGTTTTAACCAAGTATTTTTAACTTATAAGCACTATAGCTCAGTTGAAAAATAGAAAAAGACATGAAAAACTAAAGCACTTTCAAATTTTAATTGAAAATATGCGATCATTTAACGATATTCAAACTTTTATAGATGTGGCCAGTTGCGCCAGTATTTCTGAGGCTGCAAGGCAAAACGCGCAAACCCCAGCGGCAGTAAGTGCAGCTATCAAGCGCCTAGAAAAAGATTTAGGGAACGTATTGTTTATTCGCTCTACCCGCAGCTTACGCCTAAGTGTGGCAGGGGAGCAGTTTTTAAGTTACGCCAAAGACTCCCTTTCGCTTATTCAACAAGGGGTAGCTGCAGTACAAACCGCAGTAGGCGAAGTAACAGGAACGCTACAGGTATCGGCCCCGTGCGATTTAGGGCGCAATAAACTAAGTGAATGGCTTAATGAGTTTTTAGCACACTACCCGCATGTAAAACTTAAGCTGCACTTAAGTGACGAAGTAAGCGACATTTACAGCCAATCAATTGATATTGCACTGCGCTTTGGTGTACCAAAAGATTCGCAGTTAATTGCAGCGCCACTTTTTTTAAATAATGCGCGTATTTTAGTTGCCTCTCCTGAATATGTAGCAAACAATGGATTGCTTACACATCCACTTAACTTAACGCAGCACACCACCATTACGTTTATGCGCTTTGGCGAAGTGTTTAAAGAATGGCGATTTTATAAAAATGGCGCAGTGCAAAAAGTGCAGCTAAATTGCCAACACATAGTTAACGATGGCGAAATGGTTAGACGATGGGCGCTAGAGGGCAAAGGCATTGCGTATAAGTCGTACTTAGATGTTATTGATGATTTAGCAAGTGGGCAGCTCGTTCATTTATGCCCCGAGTGGCAAAGCGATCCGCTACCGCTTTATATGATGTACGCCGACCGGCGACAAATGACCCCGGTGATCAGCGCATTTAGGGCGTTTATTCAACAAAAAATAACCGCGTTAGTTGGCTAACTCATCATCGTTTTTAGTTGTTAAATCGCTTATTACTAAATCAAGTAGCTGCATAAGCTGTTTAGCTTGTGTGGGGTCTACACTTTCAAACTTACATAATATATTTTTTGGAATATCAGCGGCTTCGTTTTTAAGGGCTTGCCCACGTTGGGTAAGCTGAATTAGACGTTTACGCTTGTCGTGTTCGTCTTTAATAACAGCCAGCAGACACTTTTCGGTCATTTTTTTGAGTATTTGGGTCATAGCGCCGCCATCAATAGCGGTTTTATCTATTAGCTGCGCAATGGTTACTTCATCTTGCTCCCACAGTGCCATCATTACTACATACTGCGGATACGTTAAATTAAGTGCAGCTAAAGGCTCACGGTAAGCGCGTGCAATGCTATTTGATGCCATATATAGCCTATGACACAGCTGATTTTTTAATTTTAATTGCTCAAACGACATACCTAACTCCCAACGTGTTAATACCTTTAACTCAAAAAACATTTTAATTTGCATGCAAAGTATTTGCAATCTCTAATTACTTGCCCTATTATTTTGCGTGCAAAATAAATTAATTGATAAACTTTGGAGTTCACTATGAATGTATTACAAAACGTTGCCTACACAGCAAAAGCAACTGCAACCGGTGGCCGTGAAGGTGTAGCTAAATCAGACGATGGCCGTTTAAATGTAAACTTATCAACCCCAAAAGGGCTAGGTGGCGATGATGGACAAGGCACAAACCCAGAGCAATTATTTGCAGCTGGTTACGCAGCGTGTTTTATTGGCGCACTAAAATTTGTAGCCGGTAGCGAAAAAATTGATTTACCAAGTGATACGCATATTAACTCTGAAGTTTCTATTGGCGCGATTGAGGGCGGTTTTGGCATTGCAGTTAAATTAGCAGTATCGCTCGGTGATATGGATAAAGCAGCAGCGCAAGAGCTTGTAAATAAAGCACACCAAGTATGCCCATACTCAAACGCTACACGCGGCAACATTGAAGTAGAGCTTTCGGTTATTTAATTAACTGATTACTTAGCATTGTAATAGCCCAGTGGTTTGCCACTGGGCTTTTTTGTAAGCAAAGTTTATTAAATAGCTTTATAAATACATGAAAACAGCATGATTAAATTAACCCATGTACCAGCAATTGACACAGTTGTATTTGTCATTGCAGTGATTAAGTAAGCAGCTCTTTAATGCTGAAAAATGTTGGGAGGATGAAAAGGGTTAAGGCGTTCTGCAAGAACGCCTATAGAAGGCTGGCTTTATAGTCTGTATCGCCATTATCGGGTGTGCTTACAACCCTAATTCCGATAACCCTGGGTGATCGTCGGGGCGGCGCCCTTGTGGCCAGTGGAATTTGCGCTCTGATTCTTTGATGGGTAAGTCGTTGATGCAAGCGAAGCGGCTTTGCATTAAACCATTTTCATCGAATTCCCAGTTTTCGTTGCCGTAGGAGCGAAACCAGTTGCCGCTGTCGTCGTGCCACTCATACGCGTAACGCACGGCTATACGATTTTCAGTGAAAGCCCATAACTCTTTTATCAGCCTATATTCAAATTCTTTTTCCCATTTTCCTGTTAAAAATTCTGCGGCTTCTTCGCGGCTGTTCACGAAAGAGCTGCGATTACGCCATTTGGTATCCACTGTATAAGCAAGTGATACCTTTTCAGCGTTACGGCTGTTCCAGCCATCTTCTGCTAGGCGCACTTTTTCGATGGCGCTTTCGCGGGTAAAAGGGGGCAGTGGTGGGCGTGTACTCATGTTTAAATCCTCTTTGGGTAAAGTAACGTTGAAAAACTTGTATAGGTTTCATCAATAAGTGACTTTGAATATTAGCCTGATTAATTGAGCTACAAATCTAATATAACAATGTCGGAATCTTTCGCTGGCACCGCGCAGCATAACAATACGTCTGATGGGTCAATATATGCACTTGGCTTGGTGCGATACGTTACAGCACCACTTTTTAGTTTAACCGTACACGATCCACATTGGCCGTTGCGGCAACTGTATGGTGGCGTAAGCCCTTTGCTTTCGGCCACCTCTAGCAAGGAGCTATCACCTTTATTCCAGCTTTGTTCAATACCTGAGTGGGCAAACTTTACCACAGCAGATTCAGCCTCTAGCTCAGCGTGTTTGCTGGTATCTGCTGATTGGCGTGCTAAAGACGACGGCCCAAACGCTTCGGCATGAATATCTTCATCTTTTACCCCAATACCAATCAGTAAGTCATACATACTTTGCATAAAACCTTGGGGGCCACACAGATAAAAGTCTTTGTCGAACAGCGATGGGAAATCGATGTTATGCTCTGTGGCTATTGCATTAAGTACGTCCATTACCAAGTTTTGGCTAATTCGCCCTTGGGAAGTGTAGTCGTTCGACACAAGAGCGTTTTGCGTTTGATTGCTGTGCGCTTGACTTAATACAGAATAATACTGAATACGCCCAGCGCTGCGCTTTGCAATGTTGCTCAGCTCTGCATAAAAAGCGCGTTGCTCACTATTTTTTGCGGCTTGAATTACTGCCATTGGGCGGATATAGCGAGTGCGAATACCTTCATTAAGTGCATCATTTGCCATGGCCACCATTGGTGTAATGCCCACACCCGCACCTATTAAAATGGCTGGGCGCTGTTGTGTGTTATCGATAAAGAAATGGCCGCTTGGTGCTTTAATCTGTATTTCACTGCCAATCGATATTCGAGAATGCAAGGTACTTGATACCAGACCATACTCTTCACGTTTTACTGAAATACGGTAACCACTTTGCGATGGGGCACTGGATACAGTGTAATTGCGCACAAGCCAGTTTTCAGTATTTTTCTGCTTAATACGCAGGGTTAAGTGTTGCCCTGGGGAAAATGGCAGTACGGGAGAATCATCTTTTGGCTGCAAGTAAAATGAGCGGATTGTACTACTCTCGTCTTCGATTTTACTGACGGTAAATGCGCGCCACTGGTTGCGTTTAGCTTGTGCTTTAACGATTGCTTCTGCCTGTGACCAAGTACCCGTTGCCTCAGAATTGGGGGAGTAGCTATCGAATTGAGCGCGAAATGGAAGTGCCGCTTTTAATGTCAGCCCTTGGGTTAGGGTAAATTGCCAGCCGCGCTGAGCACCTTGAAACCCTTTAATTATCGGTGAGTCACTCGCCAGCAAGGTAACTGTGCCGGTTAACATAAAAACATCGCCGCTGGTAAAATCAATAAACAGTAAACCCGCTTTGGGGTTTAACAGGAAATTACCCAGCGTATTGAAGAAGTTATTCCCTGCATAATCAGGAATGGTGAGGGTGTTTTCGTCAACCTTTATAAAACCTGGCATGCCACCACGGTGTGACACATCAACCCCCATAGTATTATGGGCAGATACCTGGCGATTTACTTTGTTTGCAGGTTCGTGATCCGCAGAACTGGCAACAAAAAACGTATCCGCTTGGCAGATGAAGGTCTTTAGGGCATCTCCTAACTCAAAAAACGTTTCAGCGCGCGGGGCCTTGTATGGCGCATCTGGCGAACGGATAAAGTGAAGGTCGCGAGTTTGAATATACTGCGGACAATTGCCAAAAGATTGCTCAACTTCTAGGGTAAATTGGTGACTCGCTGCGCTAGTAACACAAGCGTTGACGCGGTTTCTACGCCGGGTCGGCATTTCTAACCCCAATAAACCCAATCGAGCACCTTGTGTGATTGCTGCGGCTAATGGATCACCTGATAAAATTGGGGTGTTTACTGTGAGTTGAGTTGGGGAAGGGGACTGCACGAAGCCCGGCTTTCCAGGCAAAATTGACGCCCAAAGTTGCCCCTTATCTGATGTACTACCCAGCACCATAAACGGCAGTTGTTGGAAAAACTGCCTATGCTGATCTGGCATGTATGGGCGGATTGCGCGACGGCCAATATTGTCCATCTGCTCCAGAGCACCTACACTGGCTTGCAACTGACGTTCACCATCGTGAAATGGAGCATAGTGATTGCTTGGTTCCATGGGGCCTCCAATACGGGTAAGTTAATTTGCTTGATTGGTATGACTGGGCTTAGCACCCAGTCAAAAAAGGTAAGTCAATAGGTTAGGCAACGAGACCTGCTTTAGTCGTTGCCATTGGCTTAAACCCATCTAGTGCTTCTACATTTGCTAAAAAGCGACGAACATTTGGGTACTCAGCCAAGGACACATTACCCTCTGGAGCATGGGCTGTGTACGTATAAATAGCGATATCGGCTATGCTCGGGCTATCTCCTACCAAAAACGCTCTATCCTCTAAATGTGCATCCAGTTTTTTCAACACGTTGTGGGCTGTAGCAATCGCAAAGTCAGCATCCAAGGTTGCGTTGAACACGGTAACTAAGCGTGCATTGCACGGGCCAAAAGCAATTTCTCCAGCCGCCAATGACAAGAACTTTTGCACTTGGGCTTCAAGCACGGCATCGGTAGGTAAATAGTTCGGCGCGTATTTACGTGCTAGGTAAACCAGAATGGCATTTGAATCACTGATAACCGTGTCACCGTCTTCTAATACGGGTACTTGACCCGCAGGGTTTAGGGCTAGAAAGGGGGCTTTTTTGTGCTCGCCTTTGGCTAAGTCAACATTGATTACTTGGTGGGCGATACCAGCGATGTTCGCAAATAACTCGACACGCTGAGCGTGGCCTGAAAGTGGGAACGAATGAATTTTGACTGCATTTGACATAATAGATCCTCTGTTAAGTATAAGGTTAACTGGCCTTGTTTGGGCTTACATTTGCGTTCGAACAAATAATAGGCGCCGAATTTCTTGTGAACAATACATTGATTTATAGAAATACTATGTACAATATGTTCATAAAGTGATTGGGATATTAAACGAGGTTTTATGGATACCATTGACGGCATGCGCACCTTTATTGCGGTAGCTAAACAAAAATCGTTCACCGCGGGGGCTAAACAATTGGGCATTAGCACTAAGCTAGCAAGTAAATATATTGGTCAGTTAGAGGAAAAGCACGGCGCATTGTTATTTCACCGTACTACGCGCACTGTTACCTTGACTGAAACGGGGAAGGCATACTTTGCACGATGTGTACCTTTGTTGGAACAATTTGAAGAGCTAGAAGATGTCATTCAACATAGGCAGTCTGATCTGTCTGGCACGGTTCGCTTAACCGCACCTACCGCATTTGGCAGTACTAAATTAGTTGATGCACTGGCCCCATTTTTAGCCCAGCATCCGAAAATTAATGTTGAGCTGAACCTGTCTGATCAGTATGTGGCTATCATCGATGAAGGTGTGGATGTTGCTGTGAGGTTTGGACCGTTGAAGGATTCAACGCTGATCGCAAAAAAATTGATGGATATGCGTATTGTTTTTTTTGCCTCTCCTGAGTATTTAAAGCGCAATGGCAAACCAAGCCATCCCAGTGCGCTGGCGACACACAATTGCTTATTACAAACTTCTCAAAACGACCCTGAAAACTGGAAGTTCAGGGAAGATGGCAATATGTTCACTGTTAATGTTAGCGGCGATTTTGCATCTAACTCCCCCAGAGCAGTAACCCACATGGCTTCTCAAGGGCTGGGAATAGGCATGGGCCCACAATACGTGACAGAGCCTTACGTAAAAGACGGTTCATTGCAGTTACTGTTCGAACCCTACGAAGCAAGCATATTGGAATTAAACGCAGTGTATGCTTCAAATCGCCACTTACCGGCAAGAATACGAGCATTACTTGATCATCTTGCGCTTTCTTTTGCAACTTAGTGGTAATTACCTCAATAGCTACTGTGCAGGCACAATATATAATGTATCTGCTTATTGATTTAGACTTTGCTTATGAAGTAGATCAAAGCGTAGGGCATCTTTTTATCGCACAGACCTGCGTAAATACCTTGTTAGCATAAGGCTTTAAATGGCGCAGCGATAAAGCACACCAAGTATGCCCATACAAAAACGCTACAAAAGCCCAGTGGTTTGCCACTGGGCTTTTTGTGCGCTGCAATTTACTAGAGATCACATTAATTGAAGCGGGCTTTTAAATAAATATACGGAAAATCGTATATTCAATATTTCATATATTCTTGTTTTGTTTTATTGTATGCACACTAACTAAACGAGGATGCTATGGAACAACTCAACCCACTTCAATTTTACAAATGCTTAGCCGACGATACGCGCTTAAAAGCCATGTTATTAATTAGCCATGAGCAAGAGCTATGTGTGTGTGAGCTTGTTGCCGCGCTTGAACTTAGCCAACCTAAAGTGTCGCGCCATTTAGCGCAGCTTAGGCAATGTGGCTTATTAAGCGGCCGTAAGCAAAATCAATGGGTTTACTACAGCATTAACAAAGCCTTGCCTGAGTGGGCTATTAGCGTACTAACACAAACACGAAACGAAAATTCTGCATTTTTTAGCGATGATTTAAATCGACTCAATGCAATGGGTAATCGCCCAGAGCGTGCAGCAATCTGCTGTTAATTAAACACATTGGTTTAACTTTACTAAAGGTATTTATTATGACAATTAAAGTAGGTATTAACGGCTTTGGCCGCATGGGACGTTTAACACTGCGCGCAGCATTAGAATGGCCAGAAGTAGAATTTATTAAAGTAAACGATGTTGCAGGCGATGCTAAAACACATGCTCATTTATTAGAGTTTGACTCAGTACACGGGCGTTTAGCACACAGCGTTACAGCAAACGAAAATAGCTTTAGTGTGGGCAAACACACTATTGCCGTTACCAATAACAAAACCATTAGTGATACCAATTGGTCTGATTGCGATGTAGTAATAGAAGCCAGCGGTAAAATGAAAACCACTGAACTGTTAAACCAATATTTAGCACAAGGTGTTAAGCGCGTTGTAGTAACCGCACCAGTAAAAGAAAACGGCATTTTAAATGTGGTTATGGGGGTTAACGATAATTTGTATAACCCAGATGAGCACAAAATTGTGACTGCGGCGTCGTGTACGACTAACTGTTTAGCGCCTATTGTAAAAGTACTACAAGAAAAAGTAGGCATTAAACACGGCTCAATGACCACTATTCACGATATTACCAATACCCAAACGATTATTGATGCGCCACATAAAGATTTACGCCGTGCCCGTTCGTGCGGGACAAGTTTAATACCTACCACAACAGGTAGTGCAACTGCCATTACGCATATATTCCCTGAGCTAAAAGGTAAGTTAAATGGCCATGCCGTGCGCGTACCTTTAACTAACGCATCCATTACCGACTGTGTATTTGAGCTTGAGCGTGGTGTAACTGCCGCTGAGGTTAACGAATGGTTTGCTCAGGCATCTAAAAACGAGCTTGCAGGTGTATTAGGTTACGAAGAAAAACCGCTGGTCTCGATTGATTACAAAACCGATCCACGCAGTAGCATTATTGATGCGCTCTCTACCATGGTTATTAATAATACCCAGCTTAAATTATACGCTTGGTACGATAACGAATGGGGCTACGCTAATCGTACCGCCGAGCTTATGCTAAAAGTTGCTAAAAGCGATTTGGTTTAACCATTTATAAGGTTTTAAGGGCGTAAACCATGTTTGAGCAACTTGCTAATTTACCTACAGCAATAAAACAGTATTTAATTATAACCGGTAATTACTGGGCATTTACCTTAACCGATGGCGCACTACGTATGCTGGTGGTGCTGCATTTTCATCAGTTAGGGTATGGTGCGCTGGCTATTGCCATGCTGTTTTTGTTTTACGAAATTTTTGGTGTGATCACCAATTTAGTGGGCGGTTGGCTTGGGGCTCATTTAGGCCTTAATAAAACCATGAACTTTGGCTTGGCGCTGCAAATAATAGCCCTTGCCATGTTATGCGCGCCAAGTGAGTGGCTCACAGTGGCTTATGTTATGGCAGCACAAGCGCTTAGTGGCATAGCCAAAGATTTAAATAAAATGAGCGCCAAAAGTGCCATTAAACACTTAGTGCCCGAGGGAGAAAGCGGACAAGGCCAGCTTTATAAATGGGTGGCTATTTTAACAGGCTCAAAAAATGCGTTAAAAGGGGTCGGCTTCTTTTTAGGTGGTTTACTCCTTACGGTATTGGGTTTTGTAGGTGCTTTGAAGGCGCTTATTCTACTACTTACTATTGCGTGGATTATTAGCGTTGTATTTTTAAAAGGCGACATGGGCAAGGCTAAAAATAAGCCCAAGTTTAAAGAGCTATTTTCTAAATCCCGTGCAATAAATTTATTAAGCGCAGCACGGTTATGTTTGTTTGCCGCGCGTGATGTTTGGTTTGTAGTGGCTTTACCAATTTATTTAGCTCAGCAGTTTAATTGGAACTTTTGGTGGGTTAGTGGCTTTATGGCACTTTGGGTTATTGGTTATGGCGGCGTGCAATCGCAAGCGCCGCGTATTACCGGCACCAGTAATTCAAGTGTTGATACCGTTAAACATGCCTATTTATGGGTGTTGCTGCTAAGTGGTGTAACCGCACTATTAGCACTATTTATGCAACTTGAGGTGGCCGTTCATGCCACGCTGATTATAGGTTTGCTTATTTTTGGCGGTGTATTTGCTGTTAACTCCTCAGTGCATAGCTACTTAATTGTCAGCTTTGCTAAAAGCGATGGTGTATCGCTTGATGTTGGCTTTTATTATATGGCCAATGCAATGGGCCGTTTGCTAGGCACGGTGCTTTCGGGGTGGGTATTTCAGGTTTATGGTTTTGTAGCATGTTTATGGGCAAGTGTAATTTTGCTTATTTTGGCCTCTATAGCCACGGCCTTTTTAACCAAAAATAAAAGCTAAACGTTTGTATTAGTTTTTATTTTCGTAACGATTTTAATAGCTTCATTTTCAAGATCTACTAAACTGTAGCGGTAGTTTTAATTAAAGGGCAATTTAAGTGCAAGAAATCTCGTTAGCAAAAAAGCTGTTGTGGATAACCGTCGGTAGTACATTTTTAACAGTGCTGGTTCTCTCTGGCGTATTGTGGTGGCAAATGTCATCAAACAGTGAAGCGCTCGCAAAAGAATCTGAAGATTATATAGTGGCTGAGGTTGAGCAAAAGCTTAATGCAAATGCGGCTGCTTACGGTGAAAAAATAGCTGGGTTTATAAATGAAGCTTACCGAGTGCCTAATTCTTTAGCCGCATTGCTTGGTGATGCAGCTAAAACTCAAACGCTAAATCGCGATACTGTGGTGAACATTAATCGCTCTATTTTAGAGAAGAATCAATTTTTATCGTCTATTTATTCGCAGTTTGAAGCTAACGCATTTGATGGGCAAGACGCGCAATTTACACAAGGTTTTAAACACTCTGTTAATGGCGATGGTACGTTAGAAGTGTATATAACGCGCGACCAAAACGGCAATATTGAGCAACAAAAAGTAGCTAATGCCGCTGATAAATATTTAACATCGTTAAACGAGTTTGGTATTCGCGAGGCCCACTGGTACTTGTGTGCAAAAGACACATTAAAGCCTTGTATTATGGAACCGTACCTTTACGAAATCCCCTCTGGCGACTCTGTTATGCTTACTTCATTAACGGTGCCAATTATTAAATCAGGCCGCTTTATTGGTTTAGCGGGTGTTGATTTAACGCTACCTACTTTTCAGGGCTTAACCGAAAAACTCTCGAGCGAACTTTATAACGGCCAAGCAAAAGTAACACTTTTAAGTGACATAGGTTTAATTGTAGGCAGCAGTCATTATAAATCTAAATTAGGGCGCCCATTTAAAGAAGCAGTTAGTAGCAATACTTACAGTGAGCTGGTTAAATTTAAAGGGCAACATGGCCTCTTTAAAACACCTAGCGAGTATTTAGTTAACTACCCAATTAACATTAAACTGGCTAACACTCAGTGGAGCCTACTTATTGAAGTGCCAAGTAATTTAGCGCTGGAAGGGCCTAATGCGTTAGCAAAAAATATGAGCGACTCGGCAAACCAGTTAGGTTTAGTTATTTTAATAACGGGCGGTGTGATAGCTGTAATTGCCTTTATTATTATGAAAATAGTAGTAAGTAGCGTGGTTGCACCGCTTGAGCAAATCCAACAACGTGTTGATAACCTTGCCAGCTCAGAAGGTGACTTAACGCATACACTGCATGTTGACACCCACGCAGAGCTAATAGCGCTTGCGGGTGGTTTTAATGCCTTTTTAGCTAAACTGCGTGGCTTAATTGCAGAGCTTAAAGATGTTTCATCTCAAACTAAGCAGCAAGGCGAAATAGCACAGCATATTGCTATTGATACAAAACATAACGTGCAATCGCAATTTCAAGAAATTGAAAGCGTAGTAACGGCCATGAACGAAATGAGCGCCACCGCACTTGAGGTGGCCAGAGCCTCTGAGCAATCTGCTCAACAAGCGGATGAAATAAATGGTTTAGTGGTAAGTAGTGAGTCGAGCTTATCATCGGCTATGAGCCAAGTTAAAACCATGTCTGAAGAAATAAAAGAAGCCAACCAAGCGGTTGAAAAAGTGGCGTCGCGTAGTAAAGATATTACGCAAATTTTAGATGTGATCAGAACCATTTCAGAGCAAACAAACTTACTTGCACTTAACGCCGCCATTGAAGCCGCACGTGCGGGCGAGCATGGTCGTGGCTTTGCAGTGGTTGCCGATGAAGTGCGTGCACTTGCTTCTAAAACACGTTCATCTACCGATGATATTAGCCAACTTATCGATAGTTTACTATCTGAAGTAGGTAACGCATCAACCGTGATTGAAAATGGTGTTATACGTGCTGAGAGTGCTGTAAACGAAACCTCAGTAGCGTTTGATGCGCTGCATAGTGTTGTAGTAAAAGTGGATGAAATTACAAATCAAATTACCCACATTGCCACCGCAGCGGAGGAACAAAGCCTAGTAACAGAAGAAATAAACCGTAACCTTACGCTTATTTCTGATGCCGCATCGCAGCTTGCTGACTTATCTACCCAAGCGGGAGACAGCAGTGAAGCACTTAATGCATTGGTAGCGCAACAAGATAGCGAGCTCAATAAACTTAAAACATAAGTGAAGTTTGTTCTAAAAAATAAAAAAGCGGCTAATTCGTGCGAATTAGCCGCTTTTTTTAGTTGAGACTTTAGCAGTGAGTAATGCGAAAAGTTATAGCTTTTTGATCAAGGTAAACATTTGGTCGATCATCGGCTGCGCTAATTGATCAACGCCTGGGCGGTTAAAATAGCCACGTAGCCCAGTAAACTGCACCTGAAAAAACTGCGCATATTCAAGAGCCGTAAGGTTACTGCTCAGCTCATTATTTTTAATAGCTTGAGCAAACAAGCTGGTTAGATAGGCTTCAAACTTTGCCGATAAGTCTAAACTCAGCTCATATAATGAGGCATCTTTTTCTGCAAATTCACTGTTTGCTTTTACCAACATACAAATAGCACTTGGGCTACAGTCTTTGGTTTTAATAATTACGTTTTCTACAAACGCACGTAAACCACCTAAAACAGAGTCAGAGCTTGCTAAAAACCCATCAATTTGGCTTTTCATTTGTACTGTGTAGTCTTTTAAAGACTCGCTGTATAAGCCTTCTTTAGAGCCAAACGCCGCATATATACTGCCAGGGCGCATGTTAATAGCTTCTTGTAAATCGCGGGTTGAGGTGGCGTTAAACCCCTTTTCCCAAAACAATTGGCTTGCAACGCGAATTACATTATCGCGCTCAAATTTAACTTTGTTAGCCATTTTAATCTCAACTATTTTGAACGTATGCTCAATTTTAACTTGAACAGTCGCTCAAAATCAAATAGTATGTGTCTCGAAGTTATTTAACCTGAACTCTGGTTAAGAGATTTACTAACATATTTCTTCATGATGATATTAAACGTTATTTTCTCTAGCCAGAGGTTTTTAGTGAAAACAAGGCGAATTTACGCGTCAATAGCTAGCCTATTGCAAGTAAATTCAACGCAGTTATCGCTGAAAATAGCTGTTAGAGATAGATTTATTATCCAGAGTTCAGGTTACTCAAACACATTAATTTATTGGAGCAGAACATGGCAGAATTTACGTTATATACCCAAGACAACGCACCTGAAGAATCAAAATCGCTTATGGCTGATTCAGTAGCCGCATTTGGCATGCTGCCTAACCTTCACGCAGTAATGGCAGAGGCGCCTACGTTACTTAAAGGCTACCAAGTACTGCATGAGCTATTTCAAAAAACGTCGTTTAACGCAGAAGAGTTAACTGTGGTATGGCAAACAATTAACGTTGAGCACGAGTGTCATTACTGTGTACCAGCGCACAGCGCAATTGCCGCTTCAATGAAAGTTGACCAAGATATTGTAGATGCACTAGTAAACAAAACACCACTAGCAGATGCAAAACTTGAAACTTTGCGTGAGACTACACTTGCAATGACACGTGATCGCGGCGTAATTAGCGATGAGCAAATTGAGAAATTTTTTGCAGCAGGTTACGGTAAACAGCAACTACTAGAAATTATTGTTGGTTTATCGCAAAAAGTAATGAGCAACTACACTAACCACCTTGCTGATACACCCGTTGATGAACCATTTAAAAAGTTTGCTAAATAATAGCGGTTTTATAAATGACAAAGGCAGCCTGAGCTGCCTTTTTGTGTTTTAAATACAACGTTATTTAAATTTAACGGCTTTAGTGCTGCGTGTGTAAGTACGTTGCTCAGGTTTAGTCCATTCACCCTTTTTTAAATAAGACGTTGAAACAACAAACGCATCGTTTTTTAGCTCGCTTATCGAGCGTACTTTAGTAATGCCTTCTTTACTGCCAGTTACCTCTTCATACGCAACAAATTGGGTAGGGCTGAGCACTTTCATGGTGCCTTTTGTGTAAAAACCTGCGGTAGTGAAATAGTAAAACACCAACGACTCTTTCTTACTGTCGTAAAAAATCATCGACTCACCACCATATTCACCTTCATTAATAGAGTGCTTGGTATGTATCGCTTTACCATTTAATGCTCGCTCCCATCGACCAATATCTTGTACTGGTTTGGCTCCCTCAGGCACTTTAAAATCGGCCTGCCAAGTACCTAAATAAGGTTTAAATACAGCGAGTTCTTTATCAAGGTTACTTGGGGTATCAGCGGCGTAACTATTAAAGACGTATAAGCATAATACTAAAAATAGGGCTTTAAAGTATGTCATAATTTGGCTCTTATTATTTTGGTTTAACTCTTTTTAGTATAGGCGATCATGAATTGATAAATAAAACATTAATCATCTTCTCACTGCTTTTTTTGGCTGTGATTTGGCTTGCGTATCTATCTCAGTACTTGCCTATTTATGTACCAGGTTATATAAGCTCACTGAGCCTAATCACATATATAATGTACGCTTGGGATAAACGACAAGCAAAGCAATCAACGCATAAAAAAGTAAACCGCACACCTGAGCGCACACTACATATACTGGCGCTAGTTGGCGGTTGGCCCGGTGCACTCATTGCACAGCAATGGCTTAGGCATAAATCGCAAAAGCGACGTTTTATAGTGGTGTTATGGCTATGTATTTTTGGGAATGTGAGTGTAATAGGGGGTATTATATTGTTTGAAGAAAATGCGAGAGTTATGCCTTTAAATTAATGCGTATTTAAAGGCATAAATACAATTTACATGGTGTTTAGTTTGCAGCTTCAGTTTTTGCTACTTCATCTAGATTAACTGTAAGTATGGTTTTTTTATCAACCACGACCCACTTACGATAAGTTTGATAGCCAGGCTTGCTTACTTCAATATCGTATTCACCTTCTTTTAGTTCAATCGCGTCTTGGTATACCGGTTTGATATTCATAATACGCACGCGCGCGTCATTAGGGTTAGTAATTACGGTAAGTGAGATTGGAGCAACCACCTCGGCTACTTCAGCTTGAACATCGGCAACATTGTCTTCAACTTTTTGTTCAGTTTCATTCATATTTGAAGTGTTTGCACAGCCACTTAAAATGAGTAATGCTGCTAGTGCGGTTATTTTTTTCATTGGTACTCCATAAATCATTATAGTAATTAAAATTGCGAAATATCATGGAGGAGTACAAGCGTTAGCTTAACTCGTCATCCTTGACTTTCGTCGGTAAAACTAAGTGTTCATCAACTTTTAAAGTGTATTGTAAAAGCAAAGCCACAATCGCTTTGCTTTATAGTTAATAAGTTACAATAAAACATTATCAAGTGATTGAGTAATGGCTTCACTTCGCTCTACTAGTTGCTCGGCAGTACGATACATCTTTCTCTTCATTAAGGTATTCGCCATTGTAATGTATCGTTTAGATAACTCCTGTTTTAAAGAAACCAAAAGCGAAAAGTCTGATGGTAAATCCACTGACTCCACGTTAATCTGCTCTTCAAATTCTAATAGTTCTTTGTATTGCTCAACGCTTTCAAGTTTTTCTGTGTAGCGATCAAAGCGTGGCTTGTAAAATACAATAGCATCCGCTGTTGGAAATTGAGCTTGTAGGCCTTTATTGATTCTTTCTTGATACGAGCTAAGAGCGTCGATTGCCGCCTCTCTTTTGAGCAGTTCAGCAAATTGCAGCTCTTGTTTTTGCGTATCAGTAAAGATAGCTTTCCCTACGTTTAATAACGATTTTTGTTCAATAACGTTGTCTTCTTCTATAGCTTTTTCGAGCGCTAGCTTGTAATTATCAAAGTGAATTTGCGAAGGTTGATAGACGTAGGTGTCATCAACCTGTTTTAAATCAATAATTAGCTGAGGAATACTATTATTATCAACTTCGTTATAACGAGATTGTTCTAAAAGTAGATTAATTCGTGATGTAATATCAAAAATAATAGATTGCCTTTCTCTTAAAATACTCTCAAGCTGTACAGAGAGCTTTTCTGAGTCAGGGTAGTATTCAAGTGCTTGCGTGTAAACATCTATAGTTTCGTCGAAGTTCTTAAACTTGCCACCACTATTGTTTATCTGATTAGCCATACCATCGAAACTTTGCAAAACACTCTCTTGATTTACACGCAATAACCCTTGTTTTAAAACGTCGTATTGTGGCGGTATTTCAGAAAGTTTATCGAGTATGCTGGGGCCATTCCATGACATCCATGTTTTTACTTGTTGGTTTATAGCTTGAGCATTGTCTAACTTAGCTTCGAGCTGTTTTATAGTGTTGTTATTAGATAAGTAATATTGCCCTGCCAATACTGAGGCAATTACCAAGCTTGCGACTAATGCGACAGCCGGTTTGTAATTTTGCTTTAATTTAGCTAAAACGGGATTGAGCGAGCTTAATCTATCAGACGCGTTTAATGCAATTGCTTTATTTAAGCTACCCCATAACCATAACGGACAGTTACTAGGGCGTTTTGCTGAGGTATCTTTCGCTAGTTTATCAGCTGCTACACGATTAAATGGATGTTTGCTGCTTAATAGTTCAAGCGCTATACATGCGTAAGAAAACACATCATCTTTAACTGAAGCCTCAGCTCCTTTAAGTTGCTCAGGGCTTGCATAGGTGGGAGTGTAACCACCTACAACAGCAGCATTTTGCTCGTTTTGAACAGCATAAGCATCTTCAATGGTTTTATGTTTTGCAATACCAAAATCAAGCACTTTTAAGTTGCCGTTAGAATCAAAAATAATATTTGATGGCTTTAAATCATTGTGGATGACACCGCGTGCATGTGCGTAAATCAGGGCATTAGCTAATTGCTCTAAAATCACCTTCGCTTTTTTAAACACCATACCTGTGGGTTTGTTTCTTTTTATTATTTGCTCAAGTGTTTCACCTTCAACAAGCTCCATCGTTACATAATGAAGATCGCCATCTGAACCTGCAGAATACACTTTAACAATATTGGGATGGGCTAACTGTTGTGTTTTAGTGGTTTCATCTTTAAGGAGAGTGATGGCCTCTTCTGAGTGTGAAAACTCTTCGAGTAACACCTTTATTGCAACAAATACTTCGGGGCGACTTGGGCTTTCTAAAAATAAATCCCTTGCACGATAGATATAACACATACCGCCCTGACCAATTAATTCTTCAACCAAGTAACGAGCTGATATTTTTTTACCAATTAGGTTTAGTTTATTTTTAGCCTGTGGCTTTTTGAGATTTGAATCAAGCGACGCTATCTGAGTTTTATCGTTAGAGTTATTGATACCGCTCATTATAAATCCTTTTATTGTGTATATATAAATAATTGCAAAGGTGAATTTTTATCGTTTTTATCAATTCTCCCTTTGATAACTGCAGTATTTTTACAAAAAAAGATTACTTTAGCAATCTTTCTGGCGTAGAAGTTTCATACAAAATCGGTTACGTCGTCTGTTTAAACTCACTTAAAACTTATTTTTATTTTTAAACTTAAAAAATAACTTCCTTAAAACCGCTGCAAAAGGCGTTAAAGGTACATTCAGCGATAATCATTCACTTTATTTTTCATGAGATAAAGTTTGCGGAAGTGTGCTGAAAAAGGAACATTCAAACAGGAGTTTAATTATTGGATTTCATATTTCTAGGTTTATTAAATTTATCATTGTCTTCAAATTTAAATATCTGTGTATATTTTTATATATTAATTTCAATGTTGACAATAGTTTCGCTTCTACTTTATCCTACTGAAAATGTAGATTTATGGGACTGACTTATCAAATGGAACTGATACTAAATATAACAAGTTATCATAGACTCTCGCCTGAAATTGAAGCTTCTAAAACAACTAAACACTCCCTTATTTTCGGCCGGTCCGAAACGTGCGATTGGCATTTGCCCGATCCTGAAAAAATAATCTCTAGCCGGCACGGCCGTATCGAAAAAGAAGGCGATTCGTTTTATTTATACGATACCTCCACTAACGGAACGTTTGTTAATTTTGGCGTGTCTGCGCTTGGTCAAGGTAATAAACACCGTTTAGCGCACAGTGATGTAATTACTGTGGGGGATTTTCAAATTGAAGTCGAGTTAGCTGATTCTCAATCTACGACAGCATACACAGAAGCCCGCTCTAATACGGATGACTTTGCACTAAGAAATAGTGCTCCAGCACCCGAAATAGATAATTTTTCTTCAAGTGATTTATTTTTAAATGAATCTATTTTAGATGAGTCAATGCCTTCTGTTTCAATGAAAGAAGAAAGCATGGCACAGCCTGATAATCAAATTCCTGAAAATTGGGATGAATTATCACATCTAATGAACCCTGATGTATCAGTCTCACCGCAAAACCATTTTGATGATATTGCAGTGGCAGAGCTACCCGTTAACGTTGAGCCACAAAAAACACCAGAACCCGTTAAGCAGCCAGTAAAACAATCGCAAACACAGGCTAGTACCGCAAGCGCTAATTCCGCCTTATCTGAGGCGTTTTTAAAAGGTTTAGGTGTTAAAGCTGAGCTTCAAAATGCTCTCAATACACCTGAGTTATGGTTCGAAATGGGTCAAAGCTTAAATTTATTATTAAACGAGTTAATGGAGTCATTAAGACAACGAGCTTTGGTAAAAAATCAATTACGCTTGAATCAAACCATGTTTCAAACTAAACAAAATAACCCGATTAAGTTTTCTGCAGATATTGATGATGTTATTCAGAATTTATTCATCAGAAATAGTGCAAGCTTCCTGTCGTCTCGTGAATCAATTAAAGAAAGCTTTACTGATACTCGAAGACATGAACATGCTTTATTAGCAGGAGCTGATGGTGTACTTAAAGGGATTTTAGAGCAGGTTTCTCCTCAGCAGATATCCCAGCAAGTAAACGAAAACTCGAATGTATTAAAAATTATTCCAGGCCAGTCAGAAGCAAAATGTTGGAAGATATACCAAAGCCTTCATGAAGAGTTAGCACAGGACGTAAATGCCAAAGGTGCCATGGCGTTATCTGACGATTTTTTAAAGGCTTATAATGATAAAACTCAAGAAACGTTTTAGGAAGGAAAGTAAATAATGACTAAATTTAAGCTCTTTTTTATGAGCATTAGCCTACTCTTTTTGACGGTTGGGTGTACCACCGTTAACAAAATAGTGCCGCCTTCAACTGATTTAATTATTAATGTTTCTAAAGATGTAAATCCCGACACATCAGAGAGACCGTCGCCAGTTGTCATGAAAATATTTGAACTAAGTTCAAGAACTATTTTTGATACTCAGGATTTTTTTAGTTTATACGAAACACCTGAAAAACTATTAGGCCCAGATTTACTTAAAAAAGATGAGCTAGAACTACAACCAAACTCAGTACAAAAATACAAAATGAGCCTTAATAGAAATACCCGTTACGTGGGTGTTGTTGTGGCTTATAGAGATATCGACCAAGCAAGGTGGAGAGCAGTTATTGAGGTTGACCCTACTGGCTATGACGATATAAATGTAAATGTTGAAGCAATTGCAACATACATGAGAGAGCGATAAAAAGGATTTGTAAAATGGGTGACAACACTCGTGTTGCGTGGACTGAAGGGATGTTCTTAAGGCCGCAACATTTTCAACAATCAGATAAGCATTTTTCTAATTTAATAAACCAATTATGTAAGGGCAATTTATCTGATCCGTGGGGCATACTTGATATAAGTATAGACACACAGTTATTGGGCTCAGGGCAGTTAGCTCTTGAGTCTTTAAGTGCCATTACGCCAGACTTGCTCCCAATTGAAATGCCACAGTCTACTCCTTTACCTGAGCCATTAGTGGTTAATAAAGATGTGTACGATGAAGTGGTATACCTTGCCATCCCGGCAATCAAAAATAGTGGTATTAATATTTCAGCATTGGATGAGAATATTGTTACGCGCTATAAGCTAAATGACTTAACTGTAAGTGATGACTCACTAGGAACTCAATCCCAAGAGATTATTCAGGTTGCTAAAGTTTATAGCAAGCTTATGCTATCTTCTGATGACAGTGCTGGGTATATTTTACTGCCTGTTGCACGCATTATTGAAGTAAGTAGCGAAGGCAGCATTAAACTTGATACTAAATATATACCTCCCTCTTTAAAAGTGGGTCAATGCAAGCCATTACATGGTTTAGTAAGAGAAATAGGTTCTATGATAAAACAGCGTGCAGAGAGTATATCTGTACGTTTATGCCAAGGCTATGCAGGAAGCACTTCGGTTGCCGACTTCATCATGCTGCAAACCCTTAATAAATACGATGCTATTTTTGACAATCTACTTAGCGTGAATAACATCCACCCAAATGTATTTTATACTCGTCTTATCGAGCTTGCCGGCGAGCTATCGACTTTTAGCACTGCAAATAAACGAGTACCAAAGTTGCCTAAGTACGATCATAATAATTTGGCTAAAGTCTTTGCTGAAGTAGTCAATTTCTTATATCAATCTTTAAGCCATGTCATTGAACAAACTGCGACAGAAATTAAACTAGAACAAAGTAAGTTTGGTATTTCGTTTGGGGCACTAAAAGATAAGTCTATACTCAATTCGGCACAATTTGTTTTAGCAATTAAAGCAAGTGTACCGCACGAAGAGCTGCGAAAAATACTGCCCTCACAAATTAAGATCGGTAGTGTCGAAACTATACGTGACTTAGTTAATAACCAAATTCCTGGTATTACCATTAGTAACTTACCAACGGCACCGCGCCAAATCCCATACCATGCAGGTTTTCATTACTTTGAGTTAAACAAGCAGGGTGAACATTGGGAAAAACTTCGTTCAAGTGGTGGTATCGCTATCCACTTATCGGGTAATTACCCTGAGCTACAAATAAGCCTTTGGGCAATTAGAACTTAACTTTTAAAGGAAGAGTTTCAATGGATGAAACCATTATAAAACCTCGCCCTGGTAGACTAGGGCGTGACACTTCAAACACTCCTAATGTTGATAACGATACTGATAAAACAGTAATGTCTATTGAGCCCGCTGCCAGCAGTATTACTAATACGTCTAAAGTTTCAATTTTTAAAAATCCACTTTTAGAAGCGGCAACAGATTGTTTTTCAATTGTAATTTCTATTAGCCAAGCTAAAGAGATGACAAATATTGCTGCTTTAAAGCATCGCTGTGTTGAGGCTGTGAAGCGCTTTGAAGTTGAAGTGCGCAACCAGGGGCTTTCTAAAGATGTAATCACTAACTCGCGTTATTGCTTGTGCGCGATTTTAGATGAATCAGTTTTAAATTCTAAATGGAGCTCAATGGAGTGGGCTGATGAGAGTTTACTATCGACGTTTCATAAAGAAACGTTTGGCGGTGAATACTTTTACACCCTGCTTGATAACGCACTGGCTCAACCTGAACAACACAAACAATTTATTGAGCTGCAGTACCATTGCTTGAATTTAGGCTTTAAAGGTAAATACAGATTAGACAACGGTGGCGATACTAAAATAGAAGAATATCGTTCTCAAATGTATCACCTTTTAAATCAATTAGATGGTCCATTGAACAATAAACTTTCACCTAATTGGAAGCAGCGTGTTGCCGCTGGCGTAGAGCTTAGAAATCAAGTTCCGCTTTGGGTGATTTTTTCAGTGTTGGGTTTAGTGCTGTTAATGGTTTACTTATTTATCAACATGAAACTAAACGACGGCGTTGCTTCACTTAACGACAAGCTAGCTGTGATTCACCCTATAGCGCAAAACGAAAGTATAGATAAAAAAGATAAACAACTATTAGTACTTGAGCAGTTACTGCAAACAGAAATTCAGATGGGGATAGTTACAGTAAAGAAAAACCTAGACCGCATACGAATTTCAATAAACAGCGAAAGCTTATTTAATCAGGGCGACGCAAAATTACTACCGTCAATTCAGCCCATTTTAGAAAAGCTAGCACTTAGTTTGGAAGGAACAAAAGGACGTATTTTAATTACTGGGCATACCGATGATACGCCTATTCGGACTGATAAATACCCATCAAATTGGCACCTTTCTTTAGCCCGTGCAACGCAAGTTGCTAATTCTATGGCTAAAAGTACAAACCTAAGTGGCCGTCTATGGCCTGAAGGTAAAGGTGCTGCAGAGCCTATCGCCAGCAATTCAGATTCAGCTTCTCGGTCACTAAACCGACGAATTGAAATCGATTTATTATTTTAATGAGGCTGACATGAGTTTTTCACACAAAATAAAAAAAATTACTTACGTACTCACTTCTAAAACAGCCATGTTAATTATCGGCTTTTTGGCGTTATCTTTATTAATTTGGTTTGGCGGCCCGCTTATTGCGGTTGCTGACTTTATTCCTTTAGAGAGTGTAGCGGCACGGCTGTTAACAATTTTGTTTGTTATTTTAGTGTTTGCTATCACCAAAATTTATAGCTTAACGCAACAAAGCAAACGCGATGAGAAAATGGCCGATGAGCTAATCGAAAGCGATGAGTCGAACAGTAACGAGGTGAATGAAGAGATCACCACGTTAAAAAACCGCATGAATGAGGCCATCAACTTACTTAAAGATGTAAAGCTATTTAAGGGTAAAAATATATATCAATTACCTTGGTATATTATGATTGGCCCGCCTGGGGCCGGTAAAACAACGGTTATTAATAACTCAGGCTTAGACTATCCGTTAAAAGATAAGTTAGGTGTTGATTTAGTGCACGGTGTAGGTGGTACACGAAACTGTGATTGGTGGTTCACTAATAAAGCCGTACTTATTGATACCGCAGGACGATACACAACACAAAGTAGCCACGCAAAGCATGACTCGCGCGCCTGGGAAGGCTTTTTAGGGCTTTTACGCAAGTACCGCCCGCTACGCCCCATTAATGGTGTAATGATCAGCATGGGTATTTCTGAGCTCATGAGTCAAACTAAAACAGAGCGTAATCTGCATGCCCGCGCAATTAAACAGCGCTTACAAGAATTACAAAATCAGTTGGGTATGACTTTTCCGGTGTACGTCATTCTTTCTAAAGTTGATTTAATTGAAGGTTTTAGAGAGTTTTTTGGCGAGCTTACAGAAGAGGAATGCGAGCAAGTTTGGGGGGTTACTTTTGAGTTAGACCTAGATAAAGACACTCAAGTTGAAGCGTTTAATAAAGAGTTTCACGCGTTAATTTCAAAACTGACAGAAATGCTTAATCGTAGGTTGATTAACGAGCGTAATGAAGAAATACGAGCCAAAATTTTTGAATTTCCGAGACAACTTCGTGTGCTGCAAGGTGTAGGCGATGCGTTTTTAAAAGAAATTTTTACCCCTAACGCCTATGAAGAACTCCCTATGTTTAGGGGCGTGTATTTGACCAGTGCCACTCAAGAAGGGAAGCCAGCTAGCTTTTTAAATGATGTAAACTCAGCAGATTCTAGCTATATAAATCAATCGAAAAGCTTCTTTATTAAAAACGTTTTAGAAGGTGTGATTTTCCCTGAGCAAAACCTAGCAAGTACTAACAAACATCACGATAAGCAGAACAAATGGCTGAGAGTAGGTAGTATTTCTTTAGCTAGTATTGCGGTAATTGGTTTTTCTATTTCGTGGTACTTTAGCTTTGCATGGAATAATAATTTAATGGCTGCTACAGATGAAGCCATTGAAACTTATCAGGAGCTAGATGGAGCCTCGTTTGATAGAAGTAACTTATTAGTATTAAACGACAGGCTCAATGCGCTAAGAAATTTACCAGCTAACAATCCTGCGTTAGTTGATGCCGATGAATCTCAGTCGATAGGTTTTAATAAGCTTAATGAAATTAAACAGTCATCTACACAAGCCTATAACAGGTCTCTACAAACGTATTTAGAACCTTATATAGCCAATACGTTAATTAAAGAAATGGAAGCGCATCCAGAGCACCTTAGCTATTTATACGAGACGCTAAAGTGCTATTTAATGCTATTCCAACCTGAGTACTTTGAAAGTGAAGATATTTCGGCTTGGTTTAATGCATACCTTGAAAGAAACCTACCAGGTGATAAAAATGCGCTGACTCGTGGCCAGTTGATGAACCACATTGCTGCCTTATTAGAGCTTGGTGTTAGTCAAACAAAAATAGATAATCAAGCAGTGCGTATAGCTAGAGCTGAGTTAACTAAGTTACCAATAGCCGAAAGAGCATACCAACGCCTACAAGCTGATTTTCTTGATAGCAGCATTCCGCCGTTTAGGTTAACAGACATTATTAGTTTTGAAAGTGCGCAAAAATTCACGTTCAGAAACAATGGCGAGCTGACTCGAAGTATTCCTGGTTTATATACCTTTAACGGTTTTCACGGCATTTTTAATGTTGAGAAAAGTAAAATGCTTGGCAATTTGATGGCAAGCAGCTGGGTATATGGCGAGGAGGCATCGGGCACTTATGATATTTCTAAAGAAGAAATTGAAAAGAAATTAGAGCAACGTTATTTTCAAGATTATATCTTCTTTTGGCAGTCATTTATCGACGATCTAAGCCTAAATCAGTACAGCTCACCTGCTGAGGGTGTCAATATTACAGATGTACTAGCAGGTTCAGAAGCACCGATTAAAAACATTATTATGGCTGTGCAAAAAAATGTGCAATTAACCAAACTGCCGGTGTCAGAGAACCAAAAAGCAGCGGGTAAAGTTGCCGCTAATGCTGCTGAAATTGCAATGCAAACTAAAGCCAATAGAATTAAACGTTTTTTACCTGACGAAGCCCCTAAGTTTGATATCAAGCTGCCTGGTTATCAGGTTGAGGAAGCGTTTGAAGATGTTATAAATATTGATACTCAGCAATTAGATAACATTCAGAAAAATCTCAGAGAACTTAATGTATATCTAACTAAGCTAGATAGAGGCGATCAGTTAAAGTCATCGATAAAAGATCAAATCAGTGGAAAAAGTAAACCAAGTTTCATTCGCCAACTTGAGTTTCAAAGCCGTGATCTACCTTACCCATTTAATAGTTGGTTATTAGATATAAGCAGAGATACCAGTAATATCACTAAAAATAGCGCTAACAGACACTTAAATGAGATTTGGAAAAGCCAGGTTTTACGCGAGTACAACGCAGCTATTGTGGGCCGATACCCATTCTCTCCTTATGCACAAAAAGAAGTGAATATGAAAGACTTTACACGTTTCTTTGGACCAGATGGCACCATTGATAGCTTCTTCACTAACTATGTAGCGCCTAGTGTGGATATGAGTTCGAGTCCGTGGAAGTTTGAAAAAGACATTGGCATAAGCGCTGATACTCTAGCCATGTTTGAACTAGCCCATCAAATTCAAACTGTGTTCTTCGATGGTGGAAGTGCAACTCCTAGAATTGAGTTTGGCTTACGTCCGCTATCGTTGGATAAAACTACATCGAGCTTAATGATTGAAATTGATGGTCAATCAATGATTTACCGCCATGGCCCCTTAAGAGTTACAAACTTTGTTTGGCCAGGCGCAAGTGGACAAAGTAAAACGCGAGTTGTATTCACGCCGCCTAATGGAGGGCGCTCTGTAAATACGACTTACCAAGGTGAATGGTCGCTTTATCGCATGTTGGATGAGTTGAGCGCTAAAAGAGCAAAAACACGTGAGGATTTAGAGTTACATTTTTCTCTCATGGGTAACAACGCAAAAGTTGAGCTATTGCCAAAATCAATTAGACATCCATTTTGGAATAAAAGTGTAGAGAAGTTTTCATGTCCGACCCGATTATAAATATAGGCTACCTTGGCAAAGTCCCTAGCTTAGGGGACTTTGTTCAAGACAGCGTTTCGAAAGAATTTTCAGAGCACTGGGAGCAATGGCTGCAAGCAGCTATTGCTGTAAGCAAAGAACAGTTGGGTGACAATTGGCAAGATAACTACCTAACAGGCCCTGTATGGCATTTTGCATTATCGCCAAATATTGTCGGTGATAAAGGTGTAATGGGAACTCTGTTACCGAGCATGGATGCAGTAGGGCGTCATTATCCATTTACGGTAGCCAGTACATTAGAAGTTGCGCCAATAGAAGTATTAAATTCGGGCGTCTTCTCCTTAGAGTATGAAGACACTGTACTTAAAGTGCTAGATAGCTCTGTTGACCTTTTCATGTGGAGAAAAGAGGTTGCTAAATCGATAAGAACGCTTTCAGAGCCTAAAAAGCAGCTTAGTATTTCTCTCTCTAGTGACAAAAATAAAGAGGGTGAAGCATTTGAGTTCTCAGGTGATGAGCTATCAAGTAATGTTTTAAAAGACGCCCTTCATGCACTTTTATATAAAAAGCATGGTGACTATAGTGTTTGGTGGACTCACGGTTCATGCAATATAAAGCCTATGATGCTCGTTACTTCAGGACTACCGCCTGTTAACCAAGTTGCAGCTATGTTAGATGGCCGATGGAAGCATTGGGAATGGAATTACACACAGGTAAAGAATAGTGATTAGCAATTTAAGTACAAGTTACGCAATAACTCATCGCGGTGCTGTTAGGCAATTAAATGAAGACTCCCATGTCGAAATTAACAGCCATAACTTATGGGTAGTAGCCGATGGAATGGGCGGACATGAAGCGGGTGAAGTTGCAAGCCAGCTTGTTGTAGACGTGATTAGAGCAAAAGTAGAAGAAAAGACATTAGCTACGCTTAGCGTTTCGCATATTGTTTCAGCTATTGAAGATGCAAATCGTCAATTAAATGAATACAGTGCTCAGTACTTAGGAAGCAAAACAGCGGGCAGTACAGTAACTGCTTTATTTATAAAAGATAATCAATATTACGTTTTATGGGTAGGCGACAGCAGAGCATACATGCTACGAAATGGTCAATTACAGCAAATATCGCGGGACCATAGCCAAGTGAACGATCTTATCGATGAAGGCGTAATTTCAGTTGAGGAAGCAAAAACGCACCCGCTTTCGAATGTGATTACACGCGCTGTGGGCGTTACAGACGAAGTTAAAGTAGATGTAGTACAAGGTGAAGTAAATACTAATGATATTTTCTTACTTTGTTCAGATGGGTTAACAGGTGAATTGTCTGATGAAGAAATATGTTTGTCATTAGAACCTAATAGTATTATAGATTCAGGTATGGCGCTTATGCATTCTTCTTTAGTAAGAGGTGCACGTGATAATGTTACCTGTATTATAATAAAATACGGTCATGAAAATTTTAGTAGCAAATCGGAAACATACAAAATTCAAGATGAAGCTACAATTCCACTTTTTACTAAATAATAATTTTTTAATAATGATATAAATTTAGGTGTTAATTAATTTATAATGCAGGTTCATTGTTTATATAATTGCAATTCTTATGATTTGAACGCAATTGTAACTGGGCTTGTATTTTAATATAAAGAATGTAATATGAAATCCGCTCCGCTTTATTGGAGTTTTATGGATAATTATTAGGACGACGGAATGTTTGTATTTGAAGAGTATATTTCCCCTATTTCTGAAACTGAAATCGCAGGCTTAGACCCGCGCTCGGATGTTTCTCCTACGTCGACTTATTACGCCTTAAAAGATTTAAGAAACCAACTTCGTGCCGCAGAAAGAAACGCGCTAGTAGACGAGGAGGGTATTTCATCACTTGCTCGCGACTGGTTACCCTTACTAGAACAATGCAGCAACGCGCTAAAAACAGAAAGCAAAGATATTGAGTATTTAGCGTGGTTTATTGAAGCTCTTTGTCGAATTCATGGTTTTAAAGGACTTGCTTTTGGCTTTAAAGTGGCCAGCCACTTATTAGATAATTATTTCGACGCGCTATATCCCTCCCTTGATGCAGACGATGAAATTTCGGACAAAGTATCAGCGCTTGGCGGATTAAATGGTTCCGCAGGTGAGGGGACTCTGATTATCCCCATTAAGAGCATACTTTTAACTGACAGTGTTAGCTTAGACCCTTTTACATTTTGGGAGTATCAGCAAGGTTATGATATTTCGAGGCTAAATGATGAGAAAAGAGAGAAAAAGCTAGCACAGGGCGCGGTCGATTTTGAATTAATCGAAAAAAGTGCTGCAGAGACAAGTACAGAATTTTTTGTAACGTTAAAACAAGATATTGAAGAGGCGATTACTGAGTTTGCCCAGCTTAGCGATGTGATGGATAAAGTGACGGGGCAGCCGCAACCTACCTCAAATATTAAACAAGCGCTTGAGGTAAGTTTGGCGGCCGTTAATCATATTGCTGCAGACAAACTTGTTGCAGCAGAACAGGCGTTAATATCAGAGCAAACGCAAGAGCAACTCACTCAAAACGATGAAGAGCAAAATGCAGTTGAGGCGCCTAAAAAGGCCATTAGCCAAGCAATTGATTCACGTGAGAATGCAATAAATAAGCTTAAAGAAATAGCGGCGTTTTTTAGAAAAACCGAGCCGCATTCTCCAATGTCATACACGATAGAACAAGTGATTCGATGGAGCGAATTATCGCTGCCTGAATTATTAAATGAATTAATAACAGATAGTGATGCTAGGACCGGGTACTTTAAGTTGTCTGGCATTAAGATCAGCGAAACTGAAACATAAGTAAAAGGAGTTCTCTATGAGTATCCATGATAAATTAAAACGAGTACGTAAGCCTCGCGTTCACATCACTTATGATGTTGAAACTGAAGGAACTGCGGTAAAAAAAGAATTACCATTTGTTGTTGGTGTAATGGGTGATTTTTCAGGTGATAACACTGAAGCACTAAAGCCGTTAAAAGATAGACGCTTTATTCAAATTGATCGTGAAAACTTTAATGATGTTTTAAAACGCATGAGCCCTTCGTTAAAACTCGTTGTAGAAAATACACTGAGTGATGATGACTCTCAATTTGAGGTTAACCTTAGCTTTAAATCAATCGATGACTTTGAGCCAGCTGCGGTTGTTAATCAGGTTGAACCATTGCGTAAGCTAATGGAAACACGTAATAAATTACGCGATCTAATGACCAAGATTGACCGCTCAGAAGAGCTAGAAAATGTTTTAGAAGAAGTATTAAGTAATACTTCAAGCCTTGATTCTATTGCTAAGGAACTTAAGCTAGAGGAGACTGAAAAATGAGTGCAGAGCAACTAAGTACTGAATTAGAGTCAACAGCTGAGGCAAGCTCATCGTTACTAGAGCAAGCAATTGGCGCCACTAAGCAAACTGATGCAAGTCGTGCAGAAGAGCTACTTAAAACGTTAACTGAAGAGGCATTAAAAGGCACAGTTCAATGGAATAAAAACATGACTGTGACGTTTAATGAAGCAATTCAATTAATCGATCAGAAAATATCAAAGCAGCTTAGTGTTGTTATGCACAGCGACGAGTTTCAAAAGTTAGAAGGTTCTTGGCGTGGGTTACACCACCTTGTAATGAACTCTGAAACAAGCTCAACGCTTAAAATTCGTGTTTTAAACATGAAGAAAAAAGAACTACATAAAGATTTAAGCAAAGCTGTTGAATTTGATCAAAGCCAAACATTTAAAAAGATTTACGAGTCTGAATTTGGTACACCAGGTGGCGAACCTTATGGCACCATTGTGGGTGACTTTGAATTTACTAACCACCCAGAAGATGTTGAAACGTTAAGCTTAATGTCGAATGTGGCAGCGGCTGGCTTCTGTCCATTTATTGCAGCTTCTTCTCCGTCTTTATTTGGCTTTGATAACTGGGAAGAATTGACTAAGCCTCGTGATCTAGAAAAAGTGTTTGAATCATTAGAGTACACAAAATGGCGCTCGTTCAGAGACAGCGATGATTCGCGTTTTGTATCGCTAACTATGCCTCGTTTCTTATCACGCTTACCTTACGGTGCTGCTTCTAAACCTGTAGAAGAGTTTAACTTTGAAGAGTTTGAAGTTGAACCAAAAGCAGGCCGTTCAGTAAGTACTGATAATAGCGACTACTGCTGGAGTAATGCTGCTTACGCAATGGCTACTAATATGACCAAAGCGTTTTCACAATACGGCTTTTGTACTGCAATACGTGGTGCTGAAGGCGGCGGCAAAGTTGAAGGTTTACCAACCCATATTTTCACAAGTGATGATGGCGATCCGGATCTTAAATGCCCAACGGAAATTGGTATAACAGACCGTCGTGAAGCAGAGCTTAGTAAACTGGGTTTCTTACCTTTATGTCACTACAAAAATACTGATTATGCCGTTTTCTTTGGTGGCCAAAGCTGTCAAAAACCGCAAGTATATTCAACGCCTGACGCGACGGCTAATGCTGCTATTTCAGCACGCTTACCCTATTTAATGGCTACATCTCGTTTTGCACATTACTTAAAAGTTATGGCGCGCGATAAAATTGGTAGCTTTATGGAAGCAGAAGATGTTGAATCATGGCTAAACCGTTGGATTCTATCGTATGTAAATGCAACAGAGGGCGGTGGTCAAGATATCAGAGCACGCTACCCGTTAGCCGATGCGAAAGTATCAGTTAAAGAAATACCAGGTCAGCCAGGTGCTTATAACGCAGTGGCATGGTTAAGACCTTGGCTACAAATGGAAGAGCTTACTTCTTCATTACGTCTTGTAGCTAAAATTCCAGAGATTGGTTAATTAACTAATCTTTAGCGTTAAGGATAATGCAGTAAAATGAATCACGAAGAGTTTTCATTTATAAATCAAGACTACGCTTTTCATCAAAAGTCGCAGTCTAGAATTAGCGATAATGATGCTTTGCTTGATAGGTTTTTAAACGAGAAAAACTTAGATAAGGCACTGTTATTGTGGCTTGAAGGCTCTTCTGATTCTCCCATTTCTTGGACCAAAGAATCGCTTGGTCCTTACTTACAACGAATTATTGTTGAACTCGATCAATTAATTTCTCAGCAACTAAATAGTATTATTCATGATGCGCGCTTTCAAAAGATAGAGGCTAGCTGGCGTAATCTATGGTGGTTAACCCTTCAAACAGAACAATACGACAAAGAAAATAAAGTAAAAATAAAAGTATTAAACTGTGATTGGGCAACCCTCTCTAAGGATGTCAGTAAAGCAATAGATTTCGACCAAAGTTACTTTTTTCAGTTACTTTATCAAAGTGAATTTGATAGTGCCGGTGGTGAGCCTTTTGGTGTGGTAATTGGCGACTACGAAATTAGTAATATGCCTTCTAATGGCACTATTTATAACGACATTGATACTATTAAAGAAATCTCGCGTACCGCAGCAGCCGCATTTTCTCCCTTTATATGTTCAGCGTCCCCTAATCTCTTTGGCGCAGATAGTTTTTCTGATCTTGGGTATTATGCAGATTTATTTAATCAATTTGAACAGCCTGAATATGTAAAATGGCAAAGCTTTAGAGAGATGGAAGAGGCGCGCTTTGTTGGTTTAACGTTGCCACATGTTTTAGTAAGAGCACCTTACAGCAACGATGGTAAACGCCATCAAGATTTTTATTTTAAAGAACAAATTAAAAACCCCGAAACAGATATGCTATGGGGTAACGCTGCGTTTCAGTTTGTATCAACAATAGTTAGAGCGTACTGTGATAGTGGTTGGTTTGGGCATATTAGAGGCATAGAGCCGGGAAAAGTATCAAAAGGGCTAGTTACAGGCCTCGCCAAAGATAGTTTTGCAAATGATACATACCAAAAAGAAGCAAAACCACCACTTGATTTATTAGTGACAAGCAAATTTGAAAAACAGTTTTCTGAACTTGGTTTTATTCCAGCCTCATCAGTAACCAATACTGAGCATATTGTTTTTTATAGCAACGCCTCGGTCCAAAAAGCAAAAAATTACGAATCTAGTGCAGCTAACATTAATGCGCGCCTTTCATCTATGTTGCAGTACATTTTATGCGTATCTCGTTTTGCACATTATTTAAAAATATTAGCACGGGACAGAGTGGGCTCTTACATAAATGCCCATGCGTGCGAACGTGACCTACAGTCATGGATCAACAATTATACAACCGCATCAGACTCTGCATCAGAGCAAATCAGAAGTAAATACCCACTGAGTAATGCGCGTATTAAAGTAAGTGAAAACAAAGCAAACCCAGGTCATTTTTTTTCTGTTTTACAATTACAACCCCATTTTCAATTAGATCAAATGGTCTCGAGCATTAAATTAATAACAGAGCTCAGTCCTCACCACAAAATAAAGGAATAACCATGAAGAAAATACATAGCTCGATTCGCGAGGGAAAACTAACTGAAGCACTCTCTTTATGTGCTACAGAGCTTCAAGATGAGCCTTTGAATTTTGACATAAGAAGTATCTATGCAGAATTACTTTGCATCAATGGTGATCTAGAAAAAGCAGATAAACAACTCGACTTTATGGTTCAAAAGAATCCTGAGTTTGCTG
This sequence comes from Pseudoalteromonas sp. P1-25, assembly GCF_001401805.1. Classification (GTDB taxonomy): domain Bacteria; phylum Pseudomonadota; class Gammaproteobacteria; order Enterobacterales; family Alteromonadaceae; genus Pseudoalteromonas. Next base: position 43,111 of record NZ_LKDW01000021.1, on the reverse strand, counting down.
TCGGTGCTGTAAATCTTAGACATTTGATCCGTGCTCAGCAATCACGAATAGACTTTTACCAAGGTAAAGGGATCCCTAAATTATTTCATGATGCTGATGAGATAGACACATTGTTTTTAAAAATGCATGTTGCATTGCTAGAGGGCGAAATAGACGAAGCAGCTGAGCTTTCTGCGCAAATGGAAGTTTTAAGAGTTAAGACATTAAGTGATGCAGAGTCTGTGGCACGCGACTTGGACGATACATTAAACCCTTATTTAGAGGTGCTAGGCACAAATGGTGAATTCTACTTGGCAAATTTTAATGAAATTGAGTCGATAAAAGTAGAGCCTGTAAGTTCAGTATTAGAAAGTATTTGGCTGCGCGTTGAAATAACGATTAAAGAAGGCCCTTCAGGTACAGCGCACTTACCGCTTGTCTATGCCAATGCTGAATCGGATCTAGAAAAATTAGGTCAGGTCACGGATTGGGTTGAACTAAAAGATGAATTTATTATTGGTAAAGGCATGAAAATGCTGTTTGTGAATGATGAAGCCATCACAATTCCTAATTTAAAAATTAATGCTGTAGAAGCAGCATAATTTATATTTGAGCAATAATGATAGAACATAAGCAGCAGCTTCAAGCATCAATTTTAGATAGGCTCATTGATGATGAGCCTGACTTTCAAGATGCCCCATCGCGTACCGAAGGGATCACAATAAGTGAGCTACGCAAAAATGTGCGAAGAGACATAGAAGCGCTGCTCAATGCCCGAATACAATGGCATACGTGGCCTGCACAATATAGTGAGCTTGCTACATCGTGTTTATCGTACGGTTTACCTGATTTTTCAAGTATGTCGGTCAGTTCGCATGAAGGCCGAGCACTGCTATGCGAGACAGTTAAAAACACTATTTTAAAATTTGAGCCACGATTTTTAGAAGTTGAAGTATTTACTGATGAGGAAGTGCCGGTTAACCGCGTTTTAAACTTGCGTATTAATGCGCTCTTATACGCTGATCCTGAGCCAGAATTTATAAGCTTTGATTCAGAAGTAGAGCCTGTAAATTTAGGTATGAAGATTATTGAGGCATCATTATGAACGATGAATTATTAAAGTATTACAATCGTGAATTAGCATTTGTGCGTCATTTAGGTAAAGACTTTGCTGAAAAATACCCAAAAGTAGCAGGTCGCTTAAAGCTCAGTGAAGATCATGTTGAAGACCCTCATGTATCACGACTTATTGAATCGTTTGCGTTTTTAACTGCCAATATTAGGCAAAAGCTAGATGACAGTTTTCCTGAACTAACAGATGCTTTGTTAGGTCAAATGCTCCCAGATTACCAAGCACCTATCCCTTCTATGTCGATAGTAAAACTAGAAGCCGAAAACCTTTCAACCGCAGGTGTTGTAATTCCAAGAGCAAGTGAGGTTGAAACTAACGTGGATTCAATGAAGCAATGTAAGTTTCAAACCTGTTACGAAACCTACCTTTGGCCCATTGAAATTACGAAAGCCCAGTTTGATAACAGTCCTTTTGTTGCCCCTAAGCCGCGTTGGCATGAAAAGGCAAAGTCTATATTTAAGTTAGAGCTTAGTGGTGAATATAAGGGTGTATCACTTGCTGAAACGGGTTTAGAAAAACTTCGTGTATATATAAACGGGCAATGGCACCATACTCTTAAAGTTTATGAACTTTTATTTAAACACAGCATTGGTTTAGCCGTAGATAATGGCGAAGAAGGCATCAAATACTTATCAAAAAACCAATTAAAAGCGGTCGGGTTTGAAACACACGAATCCGTTGTCCCTTACTCTCAGCGTTCTGCTGCCGGGTATCGATTACTGGTTGAAAACTTCACCTTTCCTGAGAAGTTTCGTTTTTTTGAACTTGAAGGTATACGTGGTGCATTGCCTAAAAACTCCAACAAATGTGATATTTATATATACCTTGATACCGAATCAAGTGAGCTTGAAAAACAGGTTGATGAGGATATGTTTTTGCTCGGATGTACGCCAATAATTAACTTATTCGAACAAGAGCTTGAGCCAATTCGCCCTGAAATAAGCGAATATGAGTATCAACTTGCACCACGTTATATGGACTCAGAAATTTCAGAAGTAATTGGTATTTCAGAAGTTATAGCGTTTGATCACAAAGGTAATAAACAAGTTGTTGCACCATTTTATGGACAAACTCATCCAAATTATCAAGGTCATGAAGATTTATTTTGGCATATAAGAAGAGAGACAGCGTCGTGGGCGGGCGGATATGTAGAGTCTGGGACCGAGACATTTATGTCATTGGTAGATGCAAAATTTGAAAACAGTGCGATGGAGTATGGTGAAGGTAACTCTGTACTGACTGTACGCGCACATTGCAGTAACCGTAATTTACCTGCAAGTATGCCATTTGGCGACGATGAGCTTGGGTTGCTGATGCCAGAGCGCGGCGATGTGATTAAAAAAATTCGTTGTTTAGCGCCTTTTACGCATGCAGTGAGACCCGTATTAGCTGATGCAACGCGCTGGCAGCTTGTTAACCATTTAACGCTTGATACTTTTAGTGGTGAAGATGCGTGTAATAAATTAAAAGAAGTACTTCGTCTATATGACTTTAGAGCATCGCCTCAAACCAAAGGCCTTATAGATAATATATATCGCGTTAGTATTGAGCCTGCAACTGCACGTGTTATTCAAAAAGGCAGGGTAAGTTTTGTAACTGGCAGCGAAATAGAAATTACTTTTGCTAACGATGACTTTTCGGGTAGTGGCATGTTCTTTTTTGCAGCTGTATTGGAGCATTTCTTTGCCCAGTTTGCCGCTATAAATAGTTACACACGTTTGAGCTTGCGTTTAAAAGAGCAAGAGCAAATATATTATCAGTGGCCTGCACGCGTAGGTGATAGACCATTACTATGATAAAGCAACTGATCGCTCAAGCTTCTCAAGTCGATTTTTATAAAGCGGTTTTCATTATTGAAAACCAGCTTAAAAAGCGTGGCTTAGATTATCGCCATGTAGGTTACGATAGCAACCCAAAGCAAGAACTAATAAAATTTACAGCAACGCAAAAGTTTGGCTACCCAGGAAATGCAATTACCAAATTAGAAGAAACTGGCTTTGAAGATGGTTTGCACAAGGTCAATATGCAGGTTTCATTTATGGGGTTAACTGGCTGCTCTGGTGCATTACCGCAATTTTATAGTGAACTGGTTATGCAAAGGCTGCGCTATAAAGACACGACCATGCGCGATTTCTACGACATGTTTAATCATCGCCTCATCTCTTTGTATTACCGAGCTTGGAAAAAATATAAGCCTTCATTAAACCATGTAAACAATGACAAAAATAAAGACCCATATACCAAAATTTTGGGGCTCCTAAGTGGTGGCTATAATGAACATCAGTTGCATTTTTCGGGTCTGTACAGCCGAAAAATTCGCAATGCATTTGATTTACAAAGTGTGCTCAGTTCATACCTTGGCTGCGAAGTGAAAATAAAACAAATGGTTGGTCAATGGCATGAACTTCACGAACAAGAGCAAACACGTCTTGCAAGCCAAGTACTATTTGAAGGTCAGCATGCTCAGTTAGGTGTAGATACCATGCTAGGTAAAAAGGTTTGGGATGTCTCTTCTAATATTGAAGTGCATATAAAATCAAATGAACCAAAAAAAGCAAAACTTCTTTTACCAAAAGGGGCTTTGTTTGAACTAGCAAATAAAATTACGAAAGACTACGTTGGAAATTCAATTCAGTTCCGCTTAGTTATTGAAACTGACTTTCAGCATTTAGGCGCCGCTCAGCTGGCTAAGAATGACTGCCAATTAGGCGCAAATTCTTTTTTAGCGGTACAAAATAACAAATCAAAATCTAACCCTACTAAGTTATCGTTTAAGGGATAATTAAAATTAAAAGGAACACTGTATGTCTTCGATGACACTCAATAAATTAGTTGAAAAACTAAGCCCTGATTGCAGAAAAAGCCTAGAGGCGGCGGTTGCAATTTGTAATAGCAGAAGCCACTTTACAGTGGAGCTTGAACACTGGTTACTTGCCATGATTGAGCAGCAACTAGATGACGTTAGGCTTATTTTTGGCTCTTTTGACATTGATATAGAAAAAGTAAAACAAGACTTAAATCAATCTCTAGAAGCGTTTAAAACCGGTAGTGAGTCCTCACCTAGTTTATCTGTGCATGTTACGAGTCTATTAAAGCAATCTTGGTTAAGTACCAGTATTGAATTTACTGATAACCAAATACGCAGTGCCTACGTTATTTATACGCTTGTAAAAGACGATACCTTGTCGAGCTTGGTAACACGTTGTAGTAAGTTATTTAATAAAATAGAGCCAGGGCAATTACTCCATGCATGGCCAGAAATAGTCGCTCAATCGCAAGAGCGTAATCACTCAGTACAAAGCACGGCTAGCCAATCGGCTACAAACTCTAAAACACCGAGCCTTGATCAGTTTACTGTTGATTTAACGGCGCAAGCAAAAGCCGGAAAAATAGATCCTATTTTGGGCCGCGACTTCGAAATTCGCCAAATGGTAGATATTTTAACTAGGCGTCGTCAAAACAACCCAATTTTAACCGGTGAAGCGGGTGTAGGTAAAACAGCTGTAGTTGAAGGCTTAGCTTTAAGAATCGCACAAAAAGATGTACCGGCTGTGCTGCAGAATGTGAAAATTCACAGCTTAGATTTAGCACTATTACAAGCTGGCGCTGGCATGAAAGGCGAATTTGAAAATCGTCTTAAATCATTAATTAACGAAGTGAAAAATTCAGTTAACCCAGTTATTTTATTTATTGATGAAGCTCATACGATGATTGGTAGCGGTGGAGCTGCAGGCCAAAACGATGCTGCTAACTTATTAAAACCAGCACTAGCCCGTGGCGAGCTTAGAACCATTGCTGCCACAACGTGGGCTGAATATAAAAAGTTTTTTGAAAAGGATGCTGCGCTAACACGTCGTTTCCAAGTGGTGAAAGTAGAAGAGCCAACGCCAGAAAAAGCCGTGGCTATGTTACGTGGTTTAGTACCTGTGATGGAAAAACACCATAAAGTGTTTATATCTGAGCAGGCTCTTGAAAGTGCAGTGCACTTATCGCATCGCTATATTACGGCAAGGCAATTACCCGATAAAGCCGTGGCATTATTAGATACTGCCTGCGCACGGGTGGCAATGAGCCAAGCATCTACACCAAACACTATAGAGCAACTTGTAAATCGTTTAAGTGAAATAGAAACACAAGTGCAGATGCTACACCGTGAACAAAAAACAGGTTTAGATCATTCAGTGCAATTAGATACACTTAAAACTGAACTTGTAACTATTGAAGAGCAGTTAGCGCCATTAGCAGAGCAATTTAAAGTAGAAAAAGAAATTGTTGCTGAGCTTAATAAGACACTCGAGTCTATTAACTCAGATCAAGAAAATTCATCAGATGAAATTTTAGCCAACCTTAAGCAGAGCAAAGAAAAGTTAACTGCTTTTGAACATAATATGGTTCATTGGCAAGTGGATGAAGAGCTTATTGCACAGGTTATATCAGATTGGACTGGCATCCCTGTAGGTAAAATGCACGAAGATGAAATACATGGCATTTTAAACCTTGCACAGGAAATGAAAAAACGCGTAGTAGGGCAAGATCACGCGTTAGATTTAATCGCTAAAGTAGTGCAAACATCTCGCGCTCAACTAGCAGATGAAAGCCGACCTAATGGCATTTTTATGCTGGCAGGCCCAAGTGGTGTAGGTAAAACTGAGACTGCACTATCGCTAGCGCAGGAGGTGTACGGCAGTGAAGAGAATGTCACTGTTATTAATATGTCTGAATTTAAAGAAGAGCATAAAGTGTCGCTACTGCTTGGTTCACCTCCTGGTTATGTAGGCTATGGCGAAGGTGGCATATTAACCGAAGCCGTAAGAAGAAAACCATACAGCGTAGTACTGCTTGATGAAATGGAAAAAGCACACCCTGGTGTACAAGATATTTTTTATCAAGTGTTTGATAAAGGTACAATAAAAGACGGTGAAGGCCGTGATATCGACTTCAAAAATACAATTATAATTATGACCTCAAATGTGGGTACTGATACCACTATGAGCTTATTTGAAGACGAAGAAAGTAAGCCAAGTATTAAAGGCTTATTAAAAGCATTACAAGATGATTTACTCGCTTCATTTAAGCCTGCTTTTTTAGGTCGTATTAATGTAATTCCGTACATCCCTCTAAGTGACGATATTCTTTCAGAAATTGCCTCATTACAAATAGCGAAAATTGTAAAACGCGTTAATAAGCATTACGACGCTGAGCTTAAATATGAAAGTGATGTAATAGAATATATTATTGATAATTGCCAAAATGCAGGGTCCGGTGCTAGGAACATACACACTATTTTGCAAAATAAATTATTGCCTTTATTATCTGAAGTTTTACTTTCAAGCATGATTGATGATAAAGAAATAAATAGTATAAAGTTGGCTGTAAAAGATAATGAATTTGATATTGAGTTAAATTAAAGTTTATTTAAATTAACTCTCTATTAAGGTTGTTTCTTTATTTTTAGGGTATTATAATTTTGTTGCCTTAAATCACTACATGGAATTTTGAGACATTGTCTTCATCTAAGGAAAGGAATCTGAAGGCCTTTTCATTGCTGTATTAAAGATAATGATTTCAAAGGAATTTTTGGGAAACCAAAGTAAATAATCCAGTCTAAATGGATAACATTGTTTAATTAAAAGGAGCATTATCAAATGCAAGCAAATACATATTTAAAATACGGTTCAATCAAAGGCGAAACTACAGCTGAATCTTTCAAAGATTTAATCACAGTATTATCTTTAGATTGGAACGTAAGCCGTGAAATTAGTGCAGCAACTGGTACAGCAATGGACCGTGAGTCTAGCTCTACTCGTCTTGGCGATGTAACTATCACTAAACTTCAAGATAAAGCATCTCCGGATCTTTTCAAAGAAGCAACTATTGGTAAAGGCCTTCCAGCTATTTTCCATATCACTAAACAAGGTGATAAAGTTGAAGAAATCATGAAAATCGAACTTACAGATGCAATGATTTCTAGCTACTCTGTATCAGTTCAAAACGATCGTCCTATTGAAACAATCACTATCAGCTACACAGAAATGATGATGACTGTTACTCCAACAGACGACAAAAATAACATTACTGCTCCACTTGTATACGGTTACAGCGGTGTTAAAGGTCAACAAATGTAATTTTTGTTACCTTATAATGGCTCTGGGCTTTTGCTCAGAGCTTTTTTTGATCTTTAGGATGGGAAAGGCAAGGAATGCAACAAGCAACACAAGATAATAACGTAATTCAAATTAGCACCCCTGCTGGTAAAGATGCCCTCTATTTAACCCGATTTGTTGCCCAAGAGGCAATGTCAGATTTATTTGTTATGTCTGCCAATATGTACACGATTGGTAAACAAATAGCGCACGAAGATTTAGTAGGTAAGCCTGTATCTATTAAAGTAAAAAATGCTCAAGGCGGTGGTGAGCGTTACTATCACGGAATAGTAAGTCACTTAGTTTCAAATGGTAGCCGCACAGCTGATGTAGAAGAACAAAAAAACTATATAGATTACCAAGCAACTATCGTCCCGTTTGCAGCATCAATGCGCAATCGTAAAAACAGCCGAATATTCCAAAAGAAAACTATTAAAGAAATTTTTGCTGACTTATTTGGTCAGCATAATGTTGCCTTTAGTGATAAAACCAGTAAAACATACCCTAAATATGAGTACTGCGTTCAGTATCAAGAGTCAGACTTTGACTTTATCCAACGACTTTTTCAACAAGAAGGTATTTTTTACTTTTTTGAGCACACCAATAGCAACCACACACTGGTACTTGCAGATGATATAACTGCATACGAGGTATGTGACGAAGCGAAAGTTGTTTATTCAACTGGCCATTTAAGCGAATCACACGTATCGCGTTGGCAGGGTGGTTTAAGCATAGCACCTGGCAGCTTTAAACGCGTTGGTTACGATTTTAAGCAGCCATCACGCTACCCAGACGGAGAGCAAGCTAATCCAGAGCTACCAACTCAATCAGTATCAGAAATTTTTGAATACACAGGCGAGCAAGAATGCCACCCACGTGCGGCAAACTTAGCGTCTGTTCAGCTTGAGTCACTACAGCGAGACATGAAGCTTTCTAGTGGTCGTAGTGACTGTCGCTCATTCACTGTGGGTAAACTCTTTAGCTTTAAAAAGCACGAAGACCCACGCCTTGAGGGTAAAACATTTGTCATAACCTCTATGATGACCTCAATTACAGTGCCTAACCAATCTGGTTCGCAACAGTCATCGGTAGAGGAAGTTTATTCAAATCATTTTGAATGTGTCCCAAAAGAAATCCCTTATAGAGCACAAATAAATAAGAAAAAACCGGTAATTAGCGGTGTACAAACTGCAATTGTTACTGGCGATAGCGCCGATGAGATAATGATTGATCAATATGGTCGCGTAAAAGTGCAGTTTGATTGGGACCGAGAAGGCAAAAAGGATTCAAAAAGCTCATGCTGGATCCGTGTAGCGCAAAACTGGGCGGGTAAAAAGTGGGGGGCGTTTTTCTTCCCACGAGTTGGCCAAGAAGTCCTAGTAGACTTTATAAATGGCGACCCAGATCAACCTATTATTAGTGGCGCTGTTTACAACGCAGATTTAATGCCTCCGTACGCATTACCTGGCGAAAAAACACAAAGTGGTATCAAAACACGCTCTACTAAAGAAGGCGGGGCTGATAACTTTAATGAGCTAAGGTTTGAAGATAAAAAAGGCAGCGAACTTGTTTATATTCAAGCAGAAAAAGACAAACAGCTTTACGTAAAAAATGACCAAAACGACAAAACAGATCATGACCATAATATTGAAATTGGCAACGATCGAAAAGTTGATATTGGCAATAATGAAACCCTTAAAGTGGCTAAAAACCGCAGCGATGATATAGGTGAAAACGACACATTAAAAGTGGGTAAAACACTTAATATTGAGGCGGGTGACGAAATAGTAATTAAAACTGGCTCTGCACAAATTAAAATGAGCAGTAGCGGTAATATAACTATAGAAGGCACTAATATAGATATTAAAGGCAGTAATGTTAAAGTTGATGGTAGTGCCATTACTTTATCTGCCGGTATGATTAAATTAAATTAGTGCAATTATGGAAATAATAAATAGCTTTTACTCAGGGTATAGAAACGGAGTTAATAATAATGGACATGTTGTATATTGTCGTTATGGATTGCCTTATTTAATTTGTTTGCCAATAAATAGGCCAGATGATCCGTTGCTAAATCCTGCATTAATGCATTTAAAAGCGATGAACGGTTATTACGCTAATCAGTTTTTAAGTAATTTACATAACGCATTAAATAGTGAAGATGTTATAGCCGCTTTGTATCAATATGCTTTGCAAAGCTCTGTATCTATTTCTGATTATAATAAAGCGGAATTAATTGATACGTTATCGGGTTTAGTTGCTCAAAGTAAGTTATTAATTATTCCTTTATTTGATTAGGTTTATTGTTAAAAAGTAAATAAGACAAGGAGTCTTTATGGGTAAGCCCGCAGCTACAATTGGTCATATGCATGTATGTCCTAAAACAACAGGTACAGTCCCTCATGTTGGCGGCCCTGTTGTGGTTGGCTCTGCTAATGTATTAATAGGTGGAATGCCTGCGGCACGTAAAGGCGATATGTTAGTATGTGTTGGCCCACCCGACAGCATAAAGTCAGGCTCTGGTAGCGTAAAAATTAACGGTAAACCCGCAGCTCGAATGGGTGATGATAGCTCCCACGGCGGAAAAATTGTAGTTGGCAACCCTACTGTATTAATAGGTGGCTAATTTTGCTGTCTACCTACTTAAGTAATCATCAAGCACAATTGCTCCATATAAGTAAGGCGCAGTGCTGCCCTTTTACTTCTGTAGGCTATGTAAAAACGCTCAAAAAAAAGCTGTTAGAAATAACCTGGTTAACCGCTAAAAAAAACAATACTCCTCAATGTTTTACCCAGCCCGATTTAACTCAACTTAGTGCTTTAGTAACTAGCAAACAGAGTCTTGATGTAATTTCTCAGGCATGCATAGAAGTGATGGCTAATTTACCGCAAACAATTAACCTTGCTTTTATAAACGCTTTGCTAAACAGCCCGTCCTTGCATGGCTTAGCAAAGGCAGTTATTTATAAAGTTTTATTACAGCAACACAGCTTTAATTTAATTGCATTAATTGATTTAAATACTCTTTATTTTGCGTTAGCTAATAGCGCTGAACAAGAGGTAACAACAGCCGAAACAGTCGCGCTTATCAGCGCATTCAACCCTAATGCCAATATAAAATTGCTAAAACATGTGTTTGATGAGCTATATAAAAGTGGGCTTGTTAATTCACCGTTAATGTCGCTTTTTTTATTATCACTAAGTTGGGAACAGGTAAACGCGTTAAGTAACTACGCAAGCCACGTTTTAACAGTAGATGATACGTTGCATGTGCTATTACAAAGTGGCTATGTAAAGCTAGTGCCCTTAGCGTGTATGTCGTTAAACCAAGTAGAAAACCCAACAGCTATTATTGCCCTAATAAGGCGTATGCTTGGTGATAAGCTCGACTTACTCGTAAGCTATGACATTCAATTAAGTGCGTTTAATGCTGAACAACAAGCACTAGATGCCTTCAAGCAGCAGTTACAGCAAAATTGGCCTAAATACGAGGAAAAGCTTTGCGTACAACGGTTAGTAGCCGGTAAAGCACTTAATCATAAGTTAAACGCAATAGAAATGTCGGCAATGGACTGTTATAGCCAAGCAATATTCAATTTGTATACCTACTATAAATCGATGGCTAAAAATGTAAAAGCTGAGGCGCAAGCATGAAGGCGTTTAACGTAAACGTAAGCTGTTTTTTTACGCCTTTGTCGCAAGACATAGATACACTGTTATATGCAGATACTCCAAACTCACCTAACGGTATTAATTGGCAATCATGGAATGCCTGTATTTATGATTGCATAGTAAAAGCGAAAGAACTTTTTGCAAAAGTAGAAGACTCAAACTTGCCACTTGTATGGCTATTGCCAGCACTGGCGTACCAAGATGAGCTAAAGCAGCTTTTAGCAAAAAGTTTTAAACAGTTGTTCTCTGAACATGTAGAGCACTTATTATTTTATGGTGCTGTTGGTGCTAATACGTTAGTGCAAATGGTGGGGCAAAAAAAATGGGCTAAAGCAAATGTTATAGCCATTGACGCAACCTATAAAGCCGATAAAAACAATGAGTGGGTATACTTAGGAGTAGGTGGTGCACTGGCGACTATTGAAACGGTTAAAAGCGGCTGGATGCAAGTAAGCCATGAGCTTGCCCCTTCAATCGATTTTATAAAGCACGACCAACTAGGCGGTATATTTTCAAATATTGCACAGCATAATAAAGACTATATAGATCTTATTTTTGCTCCAGGTAACGGCATACATCAGCAAAGTGACGTATGGCTTACTAATTTACAAAGGCTCAGCAGTTTAATTAATGAGCATACACATTATGAATTACCTAATTACAAATTAGGTAAAATGGGTGCGCTTGAAGGACTTGTCAATTTATATCAATTGTCCTCAAGTCCGGCTATTGTAAATCACTTTAAACACGCGTTAGTGATTTCTCAAGAACAAGCAAAATATCAGGCCGCAGCATCATACTTATGGATAAGTGAGGAAGTACACAACTAATGCAAAGTAATACGGTTGTTTTACAAGGAACGAGTTACCCCATTTGCCTAGTTGCTGGCAAAGGCCAAACGCCGTCAGGTTATGCGCCAAGTGTGGCAAACACCCCAGATACAGCTAAACAGCAAATAGCCCAAATTGGTGGTGCGTTAACGGGTGACGCTGCCAAACGTCTTGATGTAATTAATTTACTAAATAGTGCAGGCATTAACTGCCCACGTAGCGCCTCTGCCCGCGAAACAGCAAGTGTACTTACCCAAGCCTTAATAAGTGGCGCAGTAACGTGTTACCACCAAAAAGCAAAGTCGGCCATTCAAGTAAGCGATAATACCAATAGCGGAGCAGCGGGCAAAAAGTCGAACAAAAAATCAAGCTCAACCGCATCGGGTAAAAGCGCAACGCAAGCACCTGCAAAAAATACGGGTGCTGCAAGTAATAACACAGCAAGCGAAGAGCCCATTACAAACCAAGAGTGCCGCTCAGATCCGGTATCAATGCTCTCTGGCGAAGAAATTCTCCCGCTTATCGACTTTACCCTAGCAGGCAGCCGCCAATTAGTGTGGCGACGTTTGTACCGCTCATCTCATGCTGATGTGTGCACAACTATGGGTAATGGTTGGCGCCATGATTTTATGGCAAGCCTTACGGAGCATTACTTGCCACCGCCAAAAGTGGGCCCTAAGCAAAAAGGCACCTACTGGTTAGAGTACCAAGACGAGCACGGCGCTAAACATAAATTTGAAAAAGTAAAGCCTGGCCAATCAAGCTATCAGTTAAGTAGTAATCTTGCGCTACATTACCAAACAAATGGTAAGCAAGTACTAGTAACGCCAGACGACCAACACCTTACGTTTAAACCAGGCGAAAGCGCATGGTTGCTTGAAAAAATAATTAACGAAAAAGGCCAAAGCATCGCGTTTTATTACGATGCAAAAGAGCGCCTACACCGCATAGAAGTAAACAAAGTACGTGGCTGTATAATTAGCTACAACGCGCAAGGTTTATTAAGCAAAATAGCAGCGTACTGCACCGATAAAAACAACAAACAGCAATTGCTATCGCCATTACTAGCAAGCTACGAGTACGACGAAAACAAAAACCTTGTTAAGACTACTAATCAGCAAAACGAAACTGAGCGCTACGCCTATAACGCCGCTAACTTATTAACAAAGCGTACCCGAGCCAGTGGCTTTAGCCATCATTTTGAGTGGGATAGCTACTCACCTAGCGCTAAATGTATAAAGCAGTGGGGCGATAACAACACCTATACTTACCAGTTTGAATATAACCTTGAGCGCGGTGAAACAACCTGTATAGACTCTCGAGGCCACAAAGAACACTTTGTACATAACGCACAAGGTAAATTGGTAAAACATACCGACCCTAACGGCAACGTTTGGCAATATACATATAATGCGCAAGGCCAAAAGCTCAGTGAAATTAAGCCCGATAACAGCACAACGCGCTATAGCTATACACCTTATGGCCAATTAGAAACAATAACGCAGCCAGATGGTAGCCAAACGCATTTTGCCTACAATCAACTTGGGCAACGTGTATTAACTACCTTACCTGATGGCCAAACCATTACGCGTAAATACAGTGTGGCTGGCTTATTACAAAGCGAAACCTTTGGCGATGGCCGCACCACATTATACAGCTACGATAAGCTTGGCCAGTTAACCCAGCATATTAATAAAAACGGCCAAATCACCAAATTTATTTGGAACGAGCAAGGCGAGCTTTTAGCAAAACACCATAACGATGAGTTAATACGTTACAGCTACGACAGCTTAGGCCGCGTAAATGCCACAATTAACAACGCAGGCTTACTCACCCAATATAAATACAATGAGCACGGCCAGCTTACACAAACCATAGCCTTTGATGAAAACGAGCCTGAAAATAAACAGCATCAAAATTTTAGCTACGACGAAGCAGGGCGATTAATTAGCTCGCAAAACAGCAAAGGCGACACCACCGAGCAACACTTTGAAGGGCTAAGCCAGCCGCATTGTGTTATTCAGCCCGATGGCAGCGCACTGCATTTAACGTACGACAAAGAGCGAAACTTAACAGCTATCGAGCGAAGCGACGGCCACGTATACCGCATAAGTTACGACGCGAACGAAAACCCAACACAAATAACCGGGTTTGATGGCACGCTACAGCAATATAAGTACGATGCCTGTAACCGCTTAGCCTCAGTAACGCAAAGCAACAAACGCCATGTAAAAATAGAGCGCGACAGCCTTGGCCGTGTAACTGCGCAGCATGCAAGCCTTGCCAGTGACTCACATATCGTTAATAACGCCAATTACTACAGTTATAACCTGCAAGGTAAAATTACGCGTGCGCATAATGCACAATCAACACTTAAACAACGCTTTGATAAAGGCGGTAGGCTACTGTGCGCCGAGCAAGTTAATAACCAGCAACAAGCGCATACCTTACAATACAGTTACGACGACTACGGCAGAAGACAAACCCTTACCCTGCCAGATTCAACCACGCTTAAATACAGCTACAACCAGTTTGGCCAGCTAAGTGCTATTCACTTACAGCAAGCCAATAGCAAAGAGGTTGAACTTGCAAAGCCGCTCGTAACATTAAGCTACGACAGCCAAGGTAATATTAAAACCCAGCAGTTTGGTAACAGTATTACCCTTACTCAACAGTTTGATGTATTCAACCGTTTAACGCAGCAACAGCTTACACATCCAGCGCAAACATTATTTGATACCTGTACGTACAATTACGACAGCGTAAACCAGCTCATTGCCCGTAAAAACGAGGGCGTAAGCAGCCAAAACATTAATTTTGAATACAACAGCCTCGGCCAGTTAATACAACAAACATTGGAAAGCTCACGTGCCGATACAACCACACACTACCAGTGGGATAGCTTTGGTAACCCACAAAGTCAGACTGTTCAATCAAACACAAACGATGCAGACATTAGCGGTACAGACACTAGTGATATAGGCGAGCAGGGTATAGAACATGATGCAGCTAGTAATGAACATACAGCCAGCTCTTCTATTGATTTAACACACGCCACGCACAGCGAATACAATGAATTAGCGCTAAATAGTAGTGAAAATAGTAGTAAAAATAGTAGCAACGCTGACTCAGTAGCAAATAATGAAGGCACTAACAACACCACAATAAACAGTGCCACCGACGCCGACCGCCTAACACACTTTGGCGACAGCGACTTTTACTACGACGAGTTTGGTAACCAAATACGCGAAACCGGCAAAGGCATTAAAACCCGCCGTGAATACAACGCGTTTAACCAGTTAAGCTGTTTTAACAACAACGGCACGCTCACGCAATACGACTACGACCCATTAGGCCGCCGAATTGCCAAGCACACCGAGCACGGTAAAATTGACTACATTTGGGATAACGACCAGTTAATTGGTGAATGCCAGCACGGCGAATATACGTGGTATATCAATCTGCCAAATCAATTTCATCCTGTTGCACTGATTAAAAAAGGTGAGGTGTACTACTACCACCTAGACCAACTTAACACCCCACGTTTTGTAACCAATAACAAAGCAGAAGTCGTATGGGAAAACCAAGCCGATGTGTATGGTTATGAAGAGTTAAAAGCAGAATCAAATAAAGAAGACTCTTTCACTCAGCCAATCCGTTTTCAAGGGCAATACCTTGATGAAGAGAGTGGCTTACATTACAACCGCTACCGCTACTACAGCCCCAAACAGCAGCGCTTTATAAATCAAGACCCGATTGGTTTGGTTGGTGGCATAAACCACTATCAATATGCGCCAAATCCGGTGAATTGGGTAGATCCGTTTGGGTTGAGTTGTAAGGAAAATGGCTGGAATACATTTTTAAAAAATACCAAAGGGCATTTTAATAGCACCACTGAAGCGGCGGATAGCTACAAAAAGGTAAAAGAAGTGTTACTTACTCCTAAAGCTGAGCGACCAGATCCGTCGACATATTTACCACAATCATATATAGATGCACATATAGCCCAGTTTAATCAACAAGGTGCAGGTTTTATATCTATTCAAAGTTGGATGCTAAACCCTGAATATCCCACGTTACCGCCAAGAAAGTTTGTAGGGCTTAAAAGTGAAATGGACGCTATTATCGCTAAATACACTCAATCAGGAAATGATTGGAGAATACTTAGAGATGAACTTAGTTTAGGCGAAAACACAGACTTAAGTAATGATGAAATTACTTATATTACAGTCGAACCTGGCGATGAGCGATTTGAGTATGATATTCCAAATGGTCGCGAAGGTGGTGCATACGATGGGGAATGGATCCCAGGAGGAAAAACCAAAGGTGGTATAACTGAGGCTGCGTTAATAAATTCCGAAACTGTCGTTCATAATAACAGTCTTGAAGAGCTATCTAGTAATTTCGAAAGTACAGAAAAACTGCAATCCGATGAAGATGATATAAAAATGGAGCTTCATAAGGTCGCATGCTTTAAGAAAAATGTAAAAGGTACAGAAGCCGAATATGATCGTCAATTGAAAGGCCAACAAGACGGCATTAATGATATGACGGTTAAAGAGTACTTAAATAATCGTGAGGCATACAAAAAAATTGGCCGCAAAGGGACTGGTGCTGCTCAGCAAGAGGCACGAGAAAAGTTCCGAGATAATTTGATAAATAAATATACGGATGAACTTATTGCTAGTGGAGAGTTTTTTGGTGATGAAGCTGCTCACAAGGCTAAAGAGTTAGCTGAAGTAGACATGAAAACCCTTAATGCTCTCCACAACCCTGATATGATAGCTGGCGGTTATGATAGTGTAGTGGACTTAGGCGATGCAAGTGTCAACAAGTCAATTGGTTCACAGTGGAAGAATAATGGTAGAGATGATGCGAGCAATAAGTTGGCTTCAAGCCGTGTAGAAGTAATGGACGAACAGGCTCAAAAAGCACTCGAAGAGATAGGACCAGATGCTAAGATGAATGTAGATTTACATAGGTGTAAATAAATGAATAAGTTTTTTGATAATTTTTATAATTATGCGGGCTTTGGTCCCGCGATAAAAGCGAAAATGCCAACCAATGAAACGCTTGACTTTTTTAAAGGCAAACTTCCTGACCGTTTGCTTGAATACTGGCAAAAGTATGGATTTTGTGGATGGGGTGATGGCATTTTTTGGTTAGTAAACCCACAAGATTACCATGATATTTTACAAACATGGCTTGAGGGCACCGAATTCGCTAAACGCGAAAATAATGGGGTTGATAAATATTATGTAATTGGTCGCAGTGCTTTTGGAAATTTACTTATTTGGGGGGAAACATCAGGTCAGAGTATAGATGTTAATTCAAACTTTGGAATGATTTTTCCAACAGATTATTCTGAAAAATTAAAGGAGCGAGGGGAGGAGCGTTCAATTGATTTATTTTTTGCAGTTCGAAGAAAAGAGTCATTTGATCAAAAAGACATTAACGAAAAACCTTTGTTTGAGCATGCACTAAAAAACCTAGGCCCATTAGAAGCCGATGAAATGTATGCATTCGTTCCTGCGTTGGCTCTTGGTGGTGTAAACAAACTAGAAAATCTAAGAAAGGTAAAGGTTATTGAGCATTTAAACTTTTTAGCTGACTTAGGTGAAAAGCGGGTAATGGCTGATATTGTTGCTATGTCAAATGAGTTACATAAAAAGTAGATATGATTTTAGTAAGTTGCTAACTAGAAATATAAGTTGACCAATTACACCTTTACTGTCATTGACTAAGAGATTTTACATGACAAATTTATTTGAAGCTTCGATAGAAAAAAATGAAACAAATAGCTTTTTTCGTGGAGAAAAAAACTACTTTGTAAGAACCCCTGATTTTGACCAACATAATCATGGTGCAAACCTTGGCGGGCATGTTGAATCTTTTTTAAGAGCCAGTAATGATAACGCTGAAGTTTTCGATGAAGCTTTTATAAAGTTTTTGGAGTCTTTAGAAGTAACTAAAGAAGATTTGACACATTTTATGGCCAATCTTTCAGCGTTTTTTGCTTTAAAAAATAGAGATAAATTGGAAGGGGCAACACTATTTAGAAGCCCGGATAGCATCGAATCAAAATTAGTTAAAAGCTATTTAACAAAGATATCAAACACGGATATATACCTTACTGAAAAAGATAGGTTATATATACATGCAAATTTTATCTCTAAAAATGGTAACGATATTTTATTTAATACATTGAAAGAAATAGACAAGGGGTAGGTTGAGCTTTCCATCCTTCTCTAACTTATATTTAAATATTAGACGAGCTATATAAAAACTCTAAAAAGGACTTTATTGATGTCATCAATCAGAATAACTCAATCTGTTGGATTGGGTGGTGCTAACAGTTTAAATGATGTAAAAACGGTACAAACCGCGTTAAATAAATTACTGAAACTTATCCCGCCTACACAGGTTTTAATTGTCGATGGTCGATTAAATCCTCGCCCAGATAGCTCTAAAACTATTGCCGCCATTAAATTATTTCAAAGTAAAGTATTAAATACGGCGCGGCCTGATGGAAAAATAAACCCAAATGATGCTACTTTTCGCAAAATTAATGAAAAGCTCGCCTTATTTAACTCTCAAAAAGCAGGAATGAAAGATCCTCAACTTTTCTTGAAAAATGTCATAAAACCAACGTTGTTAAAAATTGGTTTGTCATCAAAAAAAGCAGAAGTCTTATTACTGGGTACAGCGATTCAAGAAAGTCGATTGAAGTATCGTCAACAACTAGGCGGTGGACCTGCTTTGAGTTATTTTCAGATAGAGCCTGCTACTCATGATGATATTTGGGATAATTACCTAAGTTACAGAGGAGAGTTAGCATTAAAAGTTAAAAGCTTAATGACTTCTGAAGATAAGTTAAAAGAGCTAAAAGAGAATGATGCTTATGCATGCGCTATTGCTAGAATTCACTATTTAAGAGTGCCAGCCGCCTTGCCAGAAGCTAATGATACTAATGCGCAGGCACAGTATTGGAAAACTTATTATAATACGCCTCTTGGAAAGGGAACTGTGCAAGAGTTTATCCATAATTGGCAAACATATGGAGTAAGCATATGAATGTTTTTAAGGTCTTAATTTATACTCTGCTATTAACGATAAGTCATACCGCTTTCGCGTCAGAATGTTTAAATATAAAAGTAACTAAGCCTATAAAAGTTGATGACAAAACAGGGCTATTGCAGTCATTGAAGTTTGAGCAAGTTAAATTACTCCACAAAGATAAGTCAGGTATTTGCTTGCCTACAAGGGATACTTACATCCTGTCTTTTAGTGAAGGGATCCCTTTTATTGCCACTCGATTAAAAGGTCATACGCCAGAAATAATATTGCTCGAAAAAGGCGAAAATTATTATGCATTAATAAAGTATTATGCAGGTAACAAACTGCAGGTACTAAAGGGATATCAAATTATCAACTCAGAGCTATACGCGCTCCCTAACTTCACTTTAAGTAGTAATGTAAGCAATATTAGTATTGATGAAGGGGTTATTAGCGTAAAGAATACTAAGTTAGTTGAAGAGCACTACATTGATTCAGTTACGCTTTATAACTTTGATTTATCAGGTGTATCAGTTAAGCATTAAGTAATGTATTTACTAAATAACTATAATATTGAACTACCAAGGGTATTAAAAAAGCATGATAAAAAGTAACCTTGGTAAGTTTTTTCTGATTATAGCCTTGTTTTTTATTGCACCGTGTAATGAAGCTCAAGGAGCTTCGCAAGTTATATTTAAATGTAATGCGGATGTGCCAACACCTATTGAGCTGGTTATTAACAAAGTAGGGAGTAAATTTCACTTAGCTGAATTTACTATAAATGTAGCCCCTGTTATTGATTCAGCAGACTTTAAAGCTGTAGAAAAATCGAGCTATCATCGCACTTTGGTTACTGAACATAGTTTAACTTTTAATGGGGGAGAAAGTGAAGTTATAGTAGGTGATTACTATAGCGAAGAGTTTGATACAGTAACAAAAGAAAACACAGTCACACTACAAAAGAATGATATAAAGAAATATTGGGCTTGTGACAGTACTGCTATTAGTAAATTAGCTTCTATTGAAGATTTTTAGCCAATTAAAAGCGCTGATCGCGCACACTATTTTATTAAGCTTTATTTTTTGTGCTAATGCTCAACATACTGATTTATTGGAGCTTGATGGCTTTAGAAAAGCGGTCAATAGTGCTGACTATTTAGCTAAAGTAAAAATTATTAAAGTGGAATCTTTTCAAGAGGTTGATGGTTCCCAAAGGCATGTTTTTACCGCTGATGTAGTTACTACCTATAAAGGCTCAACTCATAAACAGATTTCTTATGAGATGTTTGTTGAGAGAGGTGAAGATGTAATGTGTAACTCGGCGCCCATTTACCTTGCACTTTGTAAGAGTTTAAACGGGTCTTATTATTGGCCTGGTACGGGTTCAGAGTTTAAACCTACACCTGTTATTAATGCTTGGATTAATGAAAATAGAGTTTCCCTTAAACTAGCACGCACACCTGCAGGTTGGTGTGACTAGCTTGGGTTTTTGAATAATATTAAGAATATTAAACATAAGGAAATACAGTGAGTAAAATAAACACGGATGTAAATTACAGAACAATGGCAGGAAACGCGCGCTTAGTGATTATTGCCGAGTCTAGCCATAATCCAGTATCTTATAAATATGAGGCTATAAAGGCTCTAAAACAACTTAAAGCTGCGGGTTTCACTCATTTTGCGATGGAAATGTTACCTATAAAGATAAAAGAAAAAATAGATTTTTATCAACGTACTGGTAAAGGTTTTGATGTCATTTACAAACATTTTCGAGAAAATTGGTATTGGAATGGTGCTGCTAGCACAGGTTATGGTGAACTAGTTAAAGCTGCTAACTCTCTAGGTATGAAAATTATTCCGTTAGATATGCCTGTTGAGGTGATGGATAAAATTGATGGTAGGTGCACTTGGGAGGACGCTGATGGTGGTTTATGTACTGATTCACATATTCAAAGAAATCAAATGTGGGCGAGCATACTAAGCAGTACCCTTAAAATTGAAAAAGGCTCCCGTATTGTTGCATTTATGCATCGGTACCATGCATTTAATGCTGGTAATAGGCATATAGGTGTTGATTCTATTTTACTTAATTTAAAAATCAGTGGAATAAGTATAATTGACTATATTGGTGGGATGACCTGCAAAGATAGAGGAGTTTGTGAAGGTGAAGGCGACTTAAAAAAGCCGCTTAGAGAGACTTATTTCTATAGGAAAGGTGCATTTTTACCTTCACCAGTACCTTCTTATACTGTTCATCTTCCTGAACAATCTTTAGGGAAGTGATTTTATGGATAAAATAATATTATTATTGTTAGTTATAATGGCGCCTTCCATTTATGCCGCAGGTCCTCGATGGGATAATACTATAGATATAAATGACCCAGATTTAACAGTAATAACCGCCGCACAGCAATGTCATAAAAGCTTAATTAACGCACCTGAGTGTCTCGAGGAGTGGTGTGAAAAAGCTTATTCCATGGGATACTGGAAAGCATTGATTACTTTAAGTCTTCACACTGGGGATGGGACTCGATTATTAGAGGAAGCCAAAAAGCGGGTTGCGGCAAAAGAGATAGAAGCTTATTCAACACTAGCTTGGTTATATGGAAGTGGCATGTTTGTAGGGCAAGATATTGATAATGCAATTTCTCTTCACAAAGAATTTTTAGCGTTAGATATAGAATTGCCAGATTCATTAGTTACAACGGCGCATTTTGAGTTAGCAAGTTTATATAAATCGCAGCATAATTGGCTTGCAGTAAAAGAGCATGCACAATATGTTATTGAACACAGCGCTTTAGCTTATGACAAAGAGCAAGCTGTTAGTTTATTACAGTTAGCAAAAGAGAAAGCTCAATTAAAAATAAATCATTGAATTAAAACTGATACACAAAGGAGCTATAAACGCCTAAGCTAAGGCGCTATAGAAATGATATGGAACAACAAAACCAACAAACACTAACTAACCTTGTTTACGATATATACGAAAACCCAACTTTAATAGAAGAGCATCAAGTGCTTATAAACCCTTTGTTGAGCGATTTAGTTGCCACTGCGCCTGCTGGGTTTGAGGGTATGGCGACGATGATTAATACTCACATTTCTAATGGGTTTAAATTCAAAAATCCAAAAATACAAAAATTTGAACTTGAGTCGGGGCTTTTAAAACTTAAAACATATTTTCAAAAAATAAACCTATAACACCTACCTCTCTTTATTATTGAGCCCCCACATTTTTAACTTTAATGCAGCACGTGTGCTGCATTAACGTATTCTCATTAAGGATGATGTATGAGCCTTGTTACCACGAGTATTTTAATGCTGTTTTTACAGCCTTTATTTGTATATTTAGCTCTTTTTAAAGAGTCTGAGCGGAGTGTACAAAACCGTTCACTAGATAACGAAGATGCTATGTATCTATTTATAGCGCCAGGGTTAGCTGTATTTTATCCTGATGACTTTTGGCAGGCGGTACTTTATTTAGGAAGTGTATGCCTACTAGGTTTAATGCTTGCCATTATTGTAAAAAGCAAAGCTAAAAAACGATTAACAAGGGATGACGCTATTGGGTTTACTATTGCCAGCTTTTTATTTTTTTGGATTATAAAATTAATTATTGGTGGGGTAGCGTACCTCTTTACCGAAAATGCCACGAATGCTTCATCAGCCGACATAGGCCAGCAAGCTTATTCATCAAATTCAGGTGAGCTTTTAAACTGGGGGTATTTATATTATCAGTTTTGGCCAACGTTATACTTTTTACTCTTAATGCTAGCCACATTAGCTATAAAAATAATAGAGAGTCGGTTTGATAAACATTCATTTTCAGGCTCGCTGCTAATTTTGGGTGCCGTTTTAGCTGGCGTATCTCCGTTATTTGGCAATGCTTTTATTTTAGGCGTTATTGCTAACTTTTTTATATTTTTTGTTGTTTGTACGGCATGCATAGAAATTGATAAAAAGAGCGATCCTTCAGCCGGTGCTATTAGTATTATGTATGCTTTTTTGCTTATGGGCGGCATCATGTTTAGTGGCATTGGTAAATTAATATATACACTCTTTTATAATTAGATTAGTGATTGTTTTTTGATTAAAAAACATGCAGTATAATTGTACCTAATTAGACCCCTACTTTTCAGTATAAATATGGCTGGTGTAATTAATTAACCATATACATTAAGTAGTTTATAGCTAGGCCTTGGGAGAGAGTTTGCTTTGTTTTTATCGCGCTTAAAAATTTTTGTGTTGGTGATAGTCTCTATTGCCGTTGTCTTTTTTACTACATCACAGGCTTGTGCAGATATGTTTGGCTTTTTTAATAAACAAGAATTTTATTTATCGGCTCCAGTAAAGGGGCAGTTATTAGATAATGGGCAGCCAGTTGCAAACACTAAAGTAATGCGCTCACTTACCTATGGCGATGAATACGTTGACGATACCACAACAGATGAACAGGGTTATTTTACCTTCACAGAAAAAACAATAAAAACAGGTAAGCCCGCTAATATGTTTGATAACGATTCGTTAGTTCAACATATTTATTTAGAAAACGGTACGCCAGAAGGGATTGTTTTATGGTACACACTTATTTCAATTCATGAAGAAAGTGACACACTTAAAGAACTTCTTGCACACTTAGAGTGTGATATTGGCCAAGAGCCACAAACTTACGATATACCAATTAAAGAAGATACAAGCCACACTTTTGCGATATACACATCATGTAAACTTTAACTATTAATTTAAAGGGAACTTATATGAATACTTTGACACCCACTCAAGCCGTACAATTAGCAAACCTTGCATATAAAGCAAAAAGTATTAAAACTACTAATTTACTCAATCGCACACTTCATGCCTCTTTGCGCGACAATTTTAATTTCTCAGTTAACCCTGGCGCAGTACAAGGCGTAACGGGTAGTTTTTTCTCACATTTATTTAATTTAAGTACGGGATTTGCCTTAGTAGGGCATGGGCTTGGCGCGTATCAGGGCGATTCGGTTATTACTATTCGCGGTACTAACTCACTAAGGGATGGATTAACCGATGGGCACTTTGGTGTGAGTGGTGGGTCAAATGGTAGTATGGTTCATGCTGGTTTTAATAAGACTTTTTATAGTATGAAGCCTGCGCTGCAAGAGTTTATAGCTGCGAATATTCAAGATAAAGTGACCGGTTGTGTTCATTTAGTTGGTCATAGCTTAGGAGGTGCGTTAGCGACGCTTTCTGCTGATTGGATCAAAGCTGAGTATTCACTTCCTGTAAAATTATATACGTTTGGTTCGCCACGTGTTGGGCTTGAAAGTTTTTCTCGCGCTGCAACATCAAGAATTGATAAAATTTACCGCTGTACACATGGGGCAGACCCAGTGGCTAAAGTGCCTTTATGGCCTTTTTCCCATGCTCCGCATAATGGCCAAGAAATACGTTTAGATAGTGGACAAGGTTTAAAAGGTGCTGCTCATACTCTTGCTGGCACGCCAGGCTATTTAAACACGGCCAATAGCAATAATTGGAACAACTTAACTATACAAGCTAATCACTTTTTAAACATGCCTGTGCGTTTAAAATTTGAAGACCGAAACCAAGCATCATTTACCTCACATTGGGCAGATAAACTAGGTGCGGCATTAATTACCCTTTTAAAAGATGCGGGCTATTACAGCGCAGTTGCTGCCCAAGCTGCCATTGGAACTGGGCTCACCTTTTACGATATGTTGGCGCGAACGCTTGATAAAATAGCTAAAGCGTCAGCCTCGTTTGCAACACAAACATTAGGTTTACTAGGGCATATGTTGGTGTTTGCAGGCAAGGTAATCAGTAAAGCGGTAGAGCTGACTTATAGCTTTATAAAATCTGTATTCGATTCTACCCTAGGGGCTTTATACAGAGCGGCAAAAGAAGGATTAAGTGGCTTAGATTAACCTTAACTTAGGCCTCAATCTCGCTCTAACAAAATAGCACCACTTTGGTTTTCGCCTAAGTGGTCGTTTTTGTTATAAATAGGGCATTTGCTCATTGATAAGCACCCACAACCAATACAGCCATCAACGCGGTCGCGCAAACGCTGCATATACGCTATGCGCTCATCTAGCTGTGCTTGCCACTGCTTTGAAAGGGCTGCCCAGTCTTCTTGTGTGGGGGTGCGCTGCTCAGGTAATGTGGCTAGGGTGAGTTTAATTTCATCAAGCGTTATTCCCATTGCTTGTGCAGCTTTAATTACCGCTATTCGGCGTAGTACGTCTTTTTTATAGCGGCGTTGATTACCGCTATTGCGCCAACTACGTATTAGCCCTTTTGTTTCGTAAAAGTGCAGGGCTGATACTTTTACGCCACTTCGCTTGGCGACATAACCCACGGTTAGGTTGGCCTCTGTTAGTTTTTTTTGATCTGTTTGCATTATTTTAAATTTCCGTTTGACCCCAATATAACTTGAGGTTTTAAGCTTCTTTCAACATTAAAAAAGGAGCTAACTAAATGCAACAAAAACTTGAGCGCAGGGCTGTTATTATTTATTCAAGCGCACGTAAAAATGGTAATACACAGGCGCACGTTAACAGCTTTGCTGAGCAAAATAACGTGCAAGTAATATGTTTAGATGATTATAAAATAGCGCCGTACTGCTATAACAAAAACTATAAAAACGATGACTTTTATGCGGTATTTGAAGCACTTTTAACGTATGACCACTGGGTGTTTGCCTCACCCGTTTACTGGTACAGCACCACAGTTCAAATGAAGTTATTTATTGATAGAATAACCGACTACATGGACGATGAAGCATTAAAACCAAAGTTACGAGCGCTGCGCAGTAAGTATTTTTCTGTGCTTTCTAATGCGTCATCAAGTGAAGCGCCGGCGTGTTTTATAGATCAGTTTAAAAACACCTTTAGCTATTTAGGTATGCAGTTTATTAACCACAGCCATAAAAGTACCCAAAAGGTTGCTTAAATTGCAGCCTTTTTTGGTTGTCTCTGGTAGTTTAGTAATCATATTAAAAAACACAGGATTGTTTTATGAAATATTTATTAGGGTTAGTACTGCTTTATAGCTCGTTTGTTAGTGCTAATGAGCAACCAATTAAAGGGTTTGGTAATTATTATGATGTACCTAAGCACGATAAAATTAATAGCTCTACGGTATTTAAAATAGCATTTGATGTTGCCGATGGCGCTAAAAAAGGCGAGCAAAATCATGCAATAAATTCGTTAGCGCGTTTTATTAACATGCATGTAGCGCATGGTGTAAAGCCTGAAAATATTCAACTTGCATTAGTTGTGCACGGTAGCGCAAGTGTGGACGTGTTAGCTAATAGCGAATATAAAAAACGCTTTAACGCTGATAATAAAAACCAAGCGTTAATAGAGCAGCTACTAACTAACAATACTAAAGTGTATGTGTGTGGACAATCGGCTACTCATTTTAAAGTAACGCCTGAACTGCTCATTGATGGCGTAAACATGTCTCTTTCTGCGATGACTGCACATGCTCAATTACAACAACAAGGCTATACACTTAATCCATTTTAATGACACAAATAACAAAAAATATACTCTGCTTTGGCGATTCGAATACGTGGGGTTTAAACCCCGAAACAGGTAAACGCTACGATGAAAATACCCGCTGGACAACGCTTTTAAATCAGCAGCTTGGCTCTGAATATAAGGTAATAGAGGCGGGGCAGCCAAATCGTACTTTGGTAAATAACCCGCCATTTTCAGGCAACCTAAACGGTATTAGCTATTTAAAGCCCTACTTAGAGCAGTATGAGGTGAGTACGATTGTTATTGCGCTGGGCACCAACGACTTAAAAAAACGTTTTAACTTAGCGCCTGTAAATATTGCAAGCGGCTTGGCAAGCCTTATCACCTCTATTAAACACTTTTATGCCGATGGCAAGTTACCCAATATAGTGTTATTCGGCCCTTTATTTATTAACCCTCAGCACGCTTTAAGCAATATTTATTTCAATTGTCATCAAAAATTACAGCCCTTAAACGCTCACTTTAAACGTATAGCACAAGAGCATGCGCTTAATTACGTTGATATATCACACCTTAACGCCCCTTTTGGGTGCGATGGTATACATTTAAATTACCAAGGCCATAAGCAGCTTTGCGAGCGGCTAAATCGCGTAATTTCTAAATTATAGTTTAAACAAATCAATAAATTAAAGCGCAAGGGGCTTTAATTATTTTACAAGCTTAATTGCTTTTATGCTCAGGTATGCAATTATTATGGCACCTGAATCACTCACAGCTTATTTTAAAAGGCGTTATGAAACAATATCAACGTAGGTCGTTAATTGCTGTAGTAAGCGGTATCGTCGTTTTTGCGGTATGTGCTAGCACATTACTTTATTTTGCTGCACAAAAGCTTGGTAGGCAGTTAGCGCGCGATTCAAATTATATTGTTAAACATATAGATGCGGCCGTAAATGAGCGAAGTAAAATTTTATCACATTTAAATAGCCTAAGTGCTGATAGCTGTAATAGTGATAACCTTATTGAAATGCGTCGCGCTTTATTTGATGCACAGTACGTGATAGACATTGGTTTTTTTAAAAATGATGAACTTGTGTGTACAACTGGAGCAGGCAAATTAGCCAAAACTATCCCAGATAACCCACCCGACTATATCCGAGCAGACTCTAACGACAATAAGCCTGTAAGAGTAAGGTACGAGCCGCAATTATATCTGCTTTTGTTCAGTGACCGAGCAATGGAGGTCATTATAGTTAGGCAAGGGAACTATAATTTAATTATTGATAGCCGTGCCTTTAACGATAAAGTGATTGTGTCTACTCACTGGGAAGTGCTTTACAAAAACAGCGATAACATATTTCATTTAGGTGGCGTTGAAGGTACTTACAAGCAAGTAAAAACGAATGCCTTTTTAGCTTATGAGTCAGTTATAAAATGCAGCACCCACAATCCAGGATACTGCGCGGCCGTGCAGCTGCCTTGGAGTCAATTTTTTGCTAATAATCAATTTTTATTAATTATTTCGCTTATTCTTATATCGTTAGCGGGTGTATCGAGCGGGTTGTTGATTGATTACAGCTTAGCGGCTAGGCGGTCTACAGTGACGCGCGTTCGCAAGGGGTTGAAAAAAGGCTCATTTTATTGGACTTACCAACCTATTATTTGTTTGCACACAGGTAACGTTGTTGGCTGTGAGGCATTGGCTCGCTTTGAAGACAAATACGGGGTTTTGTTCCCAGATCAATTTATTCCTATTATCCGAAAAACAAATTTAACGTGGCGCTTTACTCAAGCCATGATAGAAAAAGTACTTTGTGAACTCACAACCGTTGAGGCATTACCGCGCCATTTTAAAGTGTCTATTAATATTTTTCCGTGCGATGTTGAAACAGGCAATATTGCACTTTTAAAAGATATACCGGCACTCACTGATTCGCGGTTTATTATTTGCTTAGAAATAACAGAAGATGAATATTTAGACTCAACAGTTGCCCATACTCATTTTAAAAATTTGGTTGAGGCGGGTTTTAATTTATCGATAGATGATTTTGGTACGGGTTATTCTAACTTAAAAAATCTACAAAACTTGAGCTTCCATCAACTTAAAATTGACCGCACCTTTGTGCAAGATATAGCAACAGAAGGCTTAAAGGCATCGATGATCCCTAATATTATGGCCTTAGTGCGTAAATTTAACTACACCTGTGTGGCAGAAGGCATAGAGACCATTGAACAAGAAGCCATACTAAAACAAGCGGGCGTACACTACGGCCAAGGCTGGAAATATGCCAAGCCCATGGCACTTCGAGAGTTTAAAGCGTATTTAAAATTACAGACGGTTTAAACGTGTTTTACTTCATACACGTACCAGTATGATATTTGTAACAGTGTAAGGTTTTAAAATGATCAAAATAATAGCCAGCGGATTGATGGTGTTAATGCTTAGTGCGTGCTCAGCTCAATACCCAAACCAGCAAATTACCGGTAAGCAGTTTCCCACTATTAGCGGGCAAAGCCTAGAGCAGAAAAGCGTAACCATACCAAGTGACTTTAAAGCCGATAAAACCTTGTTACTCCTTGGCTATAAACAAGATAGCCAATTTGACATAGACCGCTGGTTGATTGGCTTAGACATGACTGGGGTTACATTACCCACTTACGAACTACCTACCATAGCAGGGATGGCACCGCGTATGTTTAGTACATTTATAGACAGCGGTATGCGCAAGGGTATTCCTAAAGAGCTATGGGGCGGGGTAATCACTATTTATGAAGATGGCGAAGCTGTGCAAAAATTTACAGGTAATAATAACCCTAATAATACACGCGTTATTTTAATAGACAGTAAAGGTAAAATTTTACATTTTTACGACAGGGGTTTTTCGGTAGAGGCGCTTAATAACCTTAAAGAAAAAATTAAATAAAGGGAGCTAAGCTCCCTTTATCATTAAGTGTATTTAAAACGCATAACTTACACTAAAGCGCGTAATACGTGGCATGATATAGCGGCCATTTGGGGCATCGGCATTACGCGGGTCGCCCTCTGTTATACCTTGCTCATCTGTTAAGTTATCAATGGCCAGTTGTAGTTTTATGCCTTCCATAGGTTCTAAAATTAAACCTAAGTCTACTTTTTCGTAGCCATCAAGAGTCACCGTGTTTTCGTTGTTACCAAAGCGATCATCAACAGCCGACAGTGTGCCATATAATGTGGCATACATACCTTGTAGCTCAAAGTCGTAGCTAGGTGTGATACGCACTTGCCATTTTGGTTGACGTTGAGACTCATTCCCTTCATTGGTAGGGCTTTGGGTTATTTCAGTTTCTTGTAATGTGGTATTTAAATTAACTGAAAAACCCGACTGATGATTAAAGTTATAATCCAGCTCAACACCGTACGCTTCGTTTGTCAAAATTTCTGCAGGTACACCTGGACGGCGTACAAATGTATCGCCTTTTACTTCATTAACAAACAAAGTGGCGTAAAAGTCTGTAGAGTCAGAAATTAGCTTGTAACCAAATTCGCCTTGGGTTACTTCTTTAATTAGCTTTTCGCCGCTTTCATAAGCGCTAAAGTTATCTCTAAAGTCATCAAAGTAAGGCATTTTATAACCACGGTTTACACGTGCAAATACACCCATGTCATCGTTTATTGAATAATTTATACCCGTAGTCCAAGATGTTTTACTTTCATCATAGTTAACTGCTTTGGTAATAATGCCATCGAGGCCTTCATCAACACTGTATTCTACTTCATGGCTTTCGTGGCGCACGCCGGCATCTAAGGTAAAGTCTTCAGCAAATTTGTATTGAGCTGTTACATAAAATGCATGGGTGCGCGCATCACCTGTTGAGCTTATATCGTAGTTAAAATCACAGCCATCAGTACTTTGATTACATTCAATGCCAGTTAGCGACTCGCCACCTGCTTCTAATACGTGGTAAGCCGTATTACCTAAGCTCCACCAATCGTTTGCAGATGTAGTAGCTGTGTAGTAACCAAAAGTGGCTGATAAATCATCAAATTGCTTTGAAAAAGCTAAATCGTTAGTAAATGAGCTAATTTCTTTAAGTACAACCCAACGGCCAAGTTGTTGTATTGGGGTATCGCTTGTGTACTCAGTATTACTTACTGCGCCAAACGCGGTTTGACCATTATCGGCAACTGCGCCAACCGTGGTTGCCGAGCCACTTGGCACTAACCCGTATGTATTGGCATCTCCTTTAGTTATATTAAATCGGTCAGAAAATTGCCAGCCATTATCAAGCTCTAGCTTAATGCTACCGCCTGTAACATGGCCATCCCAACCTCGGCCATCACCTAAGTCTATATCGTGTGCTTGTGCATCGGGGCCTGTGAATATAGTGGCTTGGCGGTTTAACGTACCAAGTTGCGTATACTCTGCGTCAATCCCTTCTATATTAAGAGGGGTTGGTAAGTACCATGCACCATGGTCATCTGTTTGGCGGGTATAAAAGTTAAGCTCGCCGTTATCTAAATCTTTAGTAATATTAATGGTAAATTGGCTGCCTTTCTCAGAGGTAAAACCTGCATCACGGATACCCGGTGAGCTTTTTACATATCCGCCAACCATAAAGTATAAATCGTCAGTAATTTCACCACTAATAACAGCATCTACACGTTGTAAGTCGTAATCTGATGTGGTGTATTTAAATAAGCCTTCGGTGTCTTCACTGCCACGTTTTAGCCTAAAGTTAGTTGTTAAACCAGGTTGGCCGTTTGATAAAACAGGGTTTGGTCCACCGCGTAAAGCTTCCATAGTTTCAATGGTTTCATCAATTCTAAATAGTGAGGAGTTTTCTAAAAACGATAATGTAGGAGCAGGGTAAATGGGTGACCCTTCAATGCTTAAGGTTAAAAATGGCGCGTCACCGCCGCCAGGAAAACCACGTACAAATACATTAGCGCCCGATTCACCCCCTGAGCTTTCAACCCAAACCCCAGGTACAGCTTTAAACAGGTCGGCAGTGCTTTTTGGTGAAAGCTTAATAATTTGTTGGCTATCGATATTTGTAACAGCGTAGCCTGCATCAATTTTTCTGATGCCAACGCCTGTAGGTGTGCCCGAAACAACAATACGCTCAACCTTAGTTTCTGCTGCTTGCTCTTGTGCAAAGGTGCTGTGAGAGCCCAAGGCTAAAGTTATAGCGCACGCTAATGTACTTTTTGCTTTATTGAATGTCATGTGTGATCCCGTTTTTAGTGTGTTAAACAGTGTGTTTTTTACTGCCTGCACATAACGTTTTTATGTAAACAGGCTGTATATGGTGAAACCATAAAGATTAATGCAAACGTTTGCAATATTTATTTGTAAATTATTTATGAATTTAATTGTGTGAATATTGAGCGCAATACTCGAGGTATGGTTTTTTTAGCCAGTGAGGCAAGCCAGAGAAAATTAATAATGCTATATTGTCAGTCAGTTACACTAAACATTAGTTAATACAACGCGGCTTAGGGTTTTCATGGATAACAAAAAAATAAAATTAGCTGATCTAGCAAAGCTGGCAGGGGTATCTACCTCTACGGTTTCGCGTGCATTAAATGATAACCCTTTAATAAAACAAGAAACACGCGATAAATTAAAACAACTCGCCAAAGAGCATAATTTTAGTTTAAACACCGCTGCAAGCCGCTTACGTACTCAAAAAACAAATGTTGTTGCTGTTATCATTAACTTAGATGAACAAACCGAACAATCGATTAGCGATCCGTTCTTACTTAAAGTGGTTAGCGAAATTAACCTTGCACTAAATCAGCAAGGCCTAGAGCTTTTATTGTCTAATTCAATAATGGCGCAGCACGATTGGGCCAATTATTTTATAAATGGTCGCAGAGCCGATGGCATTATCGTGGTTGGGCAAGGTAAAGATCAGCGTAATATAGAGGCGGCTGCTAAAGCGGGGATCCCTTTGGTTGTATGGGGAGACCCTAAAACACCCAGTAATTACCCCATTGTAGGCAGTGATAACTACCTAGGTGGAATGCAAGCAACGGCGCATTTAATCGAACACGGTGCAAAAAATATTTTATTTTTAGGCGACCCAGAACACGGCGAAATTAGCGAAAGGCACCGTGGATATGCGGCCGCGTTATCTACACATAAATTAGAGCAACATGTTGTTTCTATTGATATTACTAGTAGTTCGGCGTATCAAGAAATTAATAGTTTATTGCGTGAAAAAGGGCTCTACTTTGATGCAATTATGGCCTGTAGCGACATGGTTGCCTTAGGTGCAATGAAGGCATTAAAAGAGCGCTATGTCAGTATTCCTAACGATGTTGCATTGGTTGGTTTTGACGATATAGCAATGGCAGATATTAGCCATCCGTCGCTTTCAACAATTAAACAAAATACACAAATAGCGGCTGAACTTTTAGTTAAAAAGCTTATTCAACAATTTATGGGTGAAAAAGTTGAATCTCAAGTTATTGATATAGAGCTAATAACTCGCCAATCGAGTAAGCGCTGAAGTATGACTAATAGAAGTTAATTTAAAAAACTTAAAATGCAAACGATTGCATTGGTTTTTATTCTACACTAAACTCAATGTTCACTGACACAAACACACACGCTAATTACCTAAAGGTGTTAGCTTTAATTGTTATGGCGTACTGCGCTATAAGTAAGGCAAGCTATGAGTAAAACAAAAATTACACTCGCAATTGCTGCAAGCTATTTTATTTTCGCAATATTATTAAATAGCGTAGGAACAGTCATTTTGCAGGCAATAAATACACTGGGCGTTAGCAAAACTGAGGCGTCTGTTTTAGAAGGGTTTAAAGACTTATCAATTGCGATAATGTCTTTTGCAGTTGCTTCGTTCATTCCTAGATTAGGTTATAAGCTCGCAATGCTAGGCGCTTTAGCTGTTGTTGCATTAGCGTGCTTAAGCACTGCAATGATTAGCGAATTTTATATGTTTAAACTGCTATTTGCAGTGATAGGCTGTGGTTTTGCGGTAGTCAAAGTGTCTGTTTATTCAATTATTGGCCAAGTAACCGACGATGCTAACGGTCATTCGTCACTGTTAAACACCATAGAGGGTATTTTTATGGTGGGTGTGTTAAGCGGCTATTGGATTTTTACTGCATTTATAAATCCCGGCGAGCCTAGTGCGTGGCTAAATGTATATTACGCGTTGGCTGCACTTACTTTAGTTGTGATTTTAAGCGTTATAGCTGCACCTATAAAACCCGCGCTACAAAGCAACAAAAGCAGTTCGAGCTTAAGTGACTTTATCGCTATGCTTAAGTTAACGTATCAGCCCCTGGTACTTATTTTTATTATAAGTGCATTTTTATACGTCCTAATTGAACAAGGGGTAGGTACTTGGCTGCCAACTTTTAATAACCAAGTTTTACAATTGCCTGTGGCTATAAGTATTCAGTTAGCGAGTATTTTTGCAGCGGCGTTAGCGCTTGGCCGTTTAGTTGCGGGGCAGGTGCTTAAGCACATTAATTGGTTTTTTGTGCTGTGTGGATGCTTAGTCGCTATGGCATTACTTATTATTATAACGTTACCCCTAACTGAAAACCTACCTAATACAGCAATTACTCGATTATTTGACGCACCGCTGGCCGCCTTTGTTTTGCCCCTTATTGGTTTTTTTATGGCGCCAATTTATCCAGTGTTAAATTCGGTAATGCTTAGTGCTTTAGAAAAGCACCAACATGCAGCTATGACAGGGTTAATTGTTGTGTTTTCAGCACTTGGAGGCACAACTGGTTCAATGATCACAGGTTATGTATTTGAGCATTTTAGCGGTCAGTACGCATTTTACTTCTCGTTAATACCTATTAGCTTAATTTTTATAAGCGTGATTATTTTTAAACAGCGCACCCGCGCCATTTCTCAGCACGTTGCCCGCATATAATTGATTTAGGATTGTTATGAATTTTTTTGAAAGCCAGTTATTTAAAGATGTACAGACCCAACATATTTTTGATGACTGTAAAACATTTGCAGATGCAACTGCACGAACCAGCTGGCAAAGTGCATGTAAACACTATGAGCAAGTAGCACCGCTTAATCAAGCTCAATTAAAAGAGTTTGTAAATGAGCACTTTATTACAACGCCCTTACTACGTATGCAAAGTGAGCCAGATCCTTCAAGCGTTAAACACTACATCAACTCTTTATGGCATGGTTTGAGGCGGGAGGCTGATAAACCTAAAGCCGACTCTTTATTAGCATTAAAGCATAGCTACATTGTGCCAGGTGGGCGTTTTCAGGAGATATACTACTGGGATAGCTACTTTACAGCGCTTGGCTTAATAGATGCTAATAAACCCGAGATTGTTGAAGATATGCTGCAAAACTTTATCGACCTTATAAACGATTATGGGTGCATTCCAAATGGCAACCGCAGTTACTATTTATCGCGTTCGCAGCCACCTATTTTAGCCCTAATGGTTGAATTGCTATGGCAGCACGAACACAGTAAATCCAATAATGTGGCATGGCTTGAAAAGTGTGTTATTGCGCTTCAAAAAGAGTATGCGTTTTGGATGCAAGGCGCAGAAGAGCTTACTAACGAGAAACCGGCACTAAGACGAGTTGTAAAAATGCCATGCGGCGGCAAGCTAAATCGTTATTGGGATGATGAGGCAACTCCTAGGGCTGAATCTCTTAGAGAAGATCTAGCCCTCGCAGCGGGTTTAGCTGACCATAAAAAGCCTGACTTTTATAGGCATATACGTGCAGCGTGTGAATCAGGCTGGGACTTTAGTTCCCGCTGGCTAGCTGAGCCTAATTCACTTAGCTCTATACAAACGACCGATATACTACCCATTGATCTTAATTGTTTACTTTACAACCTAGAAAAACAGCTTAGTAAGTTTAATAAGCTGCTAGGTATTAGCCAACAAGCTGATTTATTTAGCGACTACGCAACAGCTCGCCGCTCACTGATTAATAAATACATGTGGAGTGAGCAATATCACTTTTTTGTTGATTATAATCATTGCAAAGCGAGTCAATCCAAGGTGTTAAGCGCTGCCGCAAGTACTGCATTATTTTTTAACTTAGCGTCTGAGCAACAAGCACAACATGTAGCCGAGCGACTAAGCCGCGACTTTTTAAAGGCCGGTGGCATAGTTACTACCGTTACCTCTACATCACAGCAATGGGATAGTCCAAATGGGTGGGCGCCGCTGCAGTGGTTTGCCGTCAAAGGACTTAATAATTACGGTTTTAGCTGTCTCAGTAAGCGTATAATGCAAAACTGGTTAACGATGGTAGAAAACGATTTTTCACTTAATCATTGCTTACTTGAAAAATACAATGTGTGCATGCCGCAATTAAAAGCAGGGGGAGGGGAATACGTTGTTCAGCAAGGCTTTGGTTGGACTAACGGGGTTACTTCACGCTTTTATACGTTATGTGAGGACTGATCAGAGCAGTGTGTTATATGAAAAAACAAACACTTTATTAAGCTAACTTATTGTAAATATTGGGTTAATATAATTAATGCGTATCTTTTCTTTGTGGTAATAATACCAAAATCGCATTGAAAGTTGTTTATAAATTCGGTAATGTGGAATAAACGTTTCAAGGAAGAAATTTATGCTACAGCCACACTCCGTTTTTATAAAAACTACGTTTCAATCTTCTTTTCACTGCGAAAGCTACACAACTATTTTAAAAACCATGCAAGCCATTTTTGGTGATATAAAAATGGATGACGCTATCCCTAAAAATGAGCAAAGGGAGAAGTTTGATTTATTTTTAATAGATGGCGCTAAAAATAACTGGTTAGATTTACTACCTGCTGATTTAATTTGCTTAGCTAAAAAGCACAAAGTGGTGTTATTTAATGTAGAGCCCAGTGCAGTATGTGAAAAAAACTTATTGCTCAATCATTTTAATGGCGTGTTTTATAAATCTGATGCGCCAGAAGATATATTTAAAGGGCTTGTAAGAATAACGTCTGGTGAATTGTGGTTTACGCGCAAAGTTATATCTAAAGCATTTTCAGATATTCTTTCTGTGGCCTCTTCGTTTAATAGCTTACAAGAAGATATAACCCTAAAAAAAGGGGATTATGCGCATCTTACTAAGCGCGAAAAATCGGTTATTCACTTAATTGCCCAAGGGGCAAGCAATAATGCCATTGCCGATAAGCTTAATATAAGTGATCACACCGTTAAAACACATTTGTACAGTGCCTTTAAAAAAACCAATTCGCGCAACCGTGTAGAGTTGGCAAATTGGGCTCAGCGTTATATATCGGTTTTATTACCTATGGCTAAGTAGTTAAACCGATTTAATATTTTTAGTTTAAGTTTAAGCAAAAAAGTGTTTTATATAAAAAGGCTACATCATGTAGCCTTTTTAGTCTTTAAATTTAGGCTGCTTTTTTCGCCCATAACCCTCTATCAATACCTTTTGTAATTAAGTCTGTGAGTGCTTTTTCAATAGCTTGGGTCACACAAATACTCATTGGCTCATTATCACTAAAGCCCGCCTCGGCTTCAGCCAGTCGTTTGTAACTTACATACCTAAAAAAGCCTGCACGCATTTCTTGGCTTAGCACTTTTTTGCTGGTGGCAACGCTCAAGAGTACTTGGCCGGTGCGAACATCAACTGCACGTAAATAGATAGAGATGGCATCTTCTCGGTAAAGCTCTGAAGCCCCAATACCAAAATACTCCATGCCTAAGCCGCCCGTTTTTACGTTGGTATCGTAGCTAATAATACCGCCTTCTAAAATTATTTTAGCGGTGGTTAGCGGCGGTAAATCTGGTTGGTTAGGATTGTCAGATTTACCAGCTCGAATAATTTTTCGCTCGGTTAAAATATTCTGTAAGCCTTCGCGTTCAACCGGCGTAAACCAATCAGATTCGTGCAAAGCTTGCACTAAAATAGAGTTAGCACCTTGTGTAACCGCTGTTGAAAACGAGCTTACATTAGTTTGTGGCTTATATTGGCCTGTTTGGTCTCTAAACGAATACACAGACACAGGGATACTGCCTACAGGTTTAGGTAAGTTTTTTAAATCACTAAATATTTCTGTTGGTTCAAGTGTTGTAGCAACTTGTTGTGAAGGCGGAATTAAATTACTCATGCCAGCACAACCGGTTAAGCTTAAAAGCGTTAGTGTTATTATTAGTTTATGCATTATCCGAACCTCGGTACTTCAATGATCACCACTGAGTCATCTAATATATTGGTTATTTTTACAGTTATAGTATCTGTTGTGCTGGTTATTACTTCTATTTGATAGTCTCCACTCATAAATATTGAGTCTTGATCAAAAATACTGTTTTCAACATCTTCCCCAAATGCCATATCAGTAATTTCACGTACCATTTGGTTTAAGTAAGTGCGCTCGAGTGTTTCCTGAAACTGCTCTGCATAGCCTTTTTCAACAGTTGGGGCTTTGTGCTTGTTTTGCGCTTGTGCTTTACTAAGCAGCATTGTGGCATTGAGTGGGTTACCACCAAAGCTTGGGTTGATTGGGGTATAAATAATTTCAGTTGCCGAGGCTGAAAAACTAAGTGTTGTTATTATTATAAGTGCTATTTTTTTCATTTTACCATCCATTTACTGCCATATCGGGTGACGATGTAGTCATATTTGAGCGTGCCATCGCTTCTATTACAGTGTAAACAGCTTGCTCAACGCGTTCGTCGAGGGGCGCTAATCTACGTCCTAAATAGGTTACATATACGAGTTCATTATTCATAATTAGCGAAAGCTTTGTGCCCGCTTTTGGTATTACCGTTTCTTTTATTTCTATATTAAAACCGGCAGTGGAGGGGAGGTCTCGCCAGTAATTCGAAAATTCGTAATAAAATTGATGGCCAAAACGGCTAATGCTTCTATCAAGCAGTAAGCCATCTATTTCCAGTTCTTGCTCGGCAGCGCTGAGCGAAGAAAAAAGAAGTAAAAAGCTAAGTAGGAAGTAACGTAAGTGAATATTTATTTTCATAATAAAATGGGGAGGGCTAACCTCCCCACCTCAATAATTACATTTGTGTAATTGTTGCAGTGTTGCCATCACCAATTTGTGTAACAGAAACCGTGCTGTCGTAGCCAATAACTGAACCTTCCACAAGGTTGTCGTTACCTACCTGAGTGACTGTGAATGACACGTTTTCACCGCCCACTAAAAAGGCAGACTGACCAACGCCACCTACCCAGTTACCTTCACCTTCTTGTGAAATATCAATACTATGGCTACTGCCTTCAACCATCATATCAACTAGGTTTAACATACCATCTTGCGCAATATCGATTTGGTTATCGTTGCTATCTAAAATACCCGCAAGTGTTACAACCGCTTCGTTTTGAGTACCCGTTTGTGAAATATCAATATCGTTATCGTTTGATGTAAGCGATACATCAGGATACGACGATTGCACCAGCATGGTATTTTCATCACCAGATTGAACTAAATCAACATCGTTACCTGTGCCGTTAAAATTAGCAAGGTGAACCGAGTTTAAGTCGCCAACTTGAGTGGTTGAAAACTCATTATCAGAGCCAATTACACCCATGTAAGATTCGTTCAAGTCACCGCTTTGGAGTGAAGTTAGCTCATTATTGTCACCAATTAAATCGGCTGTCATTAAGTTTTCAGCACCATTTTGCGTTGCTGTTACTTCGTTGTTTACACCTTCAAATAAGTTTGACTCAATAGTATTAAGCGAACCTTCTTGATCTAAATCTATTTGGTTATCATCACCTACAACAGCTGCAAACGTTACTGCATTTGTTAAGCCATCTTGCTCAACGTCAATCTCATTAGCATCACCAGAGATATCGCTAAATGTTACAGCATTTCGGTCGCCGCTTTGCTCAACATCAAGCTCGTTTTCATCACCTTGTAAGCTACTTACTTTAAAGGTATTCCAAAAGCCATCTTGTTCTAGACTTAAAGTGTTTTCGTCTCCCGTAAGCATAGTGATTTCTGCTTCATGCCATTCACCCTCTTGCAAAGCGCTAATTTCATTTGCATTACCTTGCATATCCATATTGTAGAACCAGTGGCCGCCGTTGCCTTGCTCTACATCAATAAGGTTGTCATCACCAGTTACAATGTTAATCGCTTCGTTATTTACAAAAAAGCCTTGGCCAAATTGACTAACAAATAACATGTTGTTGTTACCTGTTACCTCGGAGATAAAGCCATTAGCAACGCCATCTTGCGAGTACACCTGTATATTGTTATCGCCAGTTGTGGTTACTTCGGCATAATTACCAAATTGGTTTTGTACAACTTCAGTTTCATTATTGTTACCTGTAGTAGTAACAACCATGGTGTTGCTGTCACCCTCTTGATAAAGAAGTGCGTTATTTTCATTTGAAGTCTGACTTAGGGTTAAGCTGTTTTCTAAGTTCTCAGTAGAGACTTGTGTACTTAGCTGTGAGCTTGATATTGATTTATTTTGTGTATCTGCATGTGAAGCAAAGCTAGTACCCACTGCTAATGCAACAGCGCAGCTTAAAAGTGTTTTATTCAACTTCATTATTTATTCTCCTTGAAATAGTAAAATCAAATACCTTAAGTGTTATAAATTTTAATAAGATATTTTCGCTCAGCATGCCGTGCTGAAATAATGGTGTGATCCACTCTTCAATTTGATTTTGTAAATCGTTTGTTATTACAAATAAAGAAATTTAATCCTGTCATCTTTATTAAATATAAAGCGAATAAACTTTTTTGTAAGAACACCTTCACTGTATTCCTCCTGACAATAGACTTAAATCATCTTTTTTTACCAATTTTATTTTTGTTAAATTTCATGGTCTTACAGGGAAGTATTCATATGGGAACAAAAAAAGAAAGAAAAACTAGTAAAAATGTTTGGTCCTTAAAAAGGTAAAAATGCGATGAGTTATTTCATAAAAATGGCTGTGTTGCATGTTTTTTTGTTAATCAGCCTGGTTAAAAATGTTGATTTTTAGTTGTTTGTTATTTTTTTGGCTTGTGTAAATTCATATTTCTTAGTCTTCTAGTTCTATGCCACGTGATCCTCTTGTATTTGAAGTTGTAAGTAAACTTACTTAGTACCACTAAGTTAAACTAACTATGGATAGAACAATGAAAACAAAATTATCTATTATCACTCTTGCTTTACTTCCTTGCTTAGCTGCTGCAAAACTACCTGATGCAGGTGTTAAACAGCCTGTTGTAGTAAGTAGCGATGCCTTAATTGTTAAATACAAAAAAAATGCATCCGCACAAATGCGTAAACAAGCCCGTTCGTTAGTGAAAGCAAAAATTTCAGATGTAAACGCAGATGAAATTGATGATAACTATAAGTCTTTACTTTCTGGGCGTTTAGCTAAGTTTAAAATTTCAGGCATGAGTACTAAAGAAGCAATCGCTCGATTAAAATCACATCAAGCCATTGAATACGTTGAGCCTGATTATCAAGTAAGTATTGCAGGTACCCCTGATGACCCACGTTTTGACGAGTTATGGGGCTTGAATAACGAGGGTCAAACAGGGGGTACTGCCGATGCTGATATTGATGCCGTAGAAGCGTGGGATATTTCGACGGGTAGCCGCGATGTTGTAGTAGGTGTAATTGATACAGGTATTGACTATAGCCACAGCGATTTAGCGAGCAATATGTGGGTAAATAGCAGTGAAATACCAGGAGATGGCATCGATAATGACGGTAATGGCTTTGTAGATGACGTGCACGGTATTAATGCAATTACCAACACTGGTGACCCTATGGATGATGAAGGCCATGGTACTCACGTATCTGGCACCATTGGTGCTAGCGGTAATAATGCAACAGGTGTTGTGGGCGTTAACCACGAAGTATCACTTGTAGGTTGTAAGTTTTTAGATGCTGCAGGTAATGGTTCAACATCAGACGCTATTAAGTGTATTGACTACATGGTAGGACTTAAAAATGCCGGTGTTAACTTACGCGTATTAAATAATAGCTGGGGCGGTGGCGGTTATAGCCAAGCTCTAGCAGATGCAATTGCATCAAGCGAAGCGGCCGATTTACTGTTTGTAGCCGCAGCGGGTAACGACACAATAGATAACGATGTTAACCCTCATTATCCTTCTAACTACGAAAACGCAAGTGTATTATCGGTTGCAAGTACGGATCAAACCGATAATATTTCATGGTTCTCACATTATGGTTTAACAAGCGTTGATATGGGCGCCCCTGGTAGTGCTATTTTATCGACCACACCAGGTGAGAGCTACGCATCTTATTCTGGCACATCAATGGCGACGCCTCATGTTGCAGGTGCTGCTGCGTTAGTGTTATCTATTAATCCTGAACTAAACACGCAAGAGCTTAAAGAGTTACTAATGAGCTCTGGTGATGCAAATGCGGCACTACAAGGTGTAACGGTGGCAGGTACTCGTCTTAATGTGAATCAAGCACTTATTGATGCAGATCCTACACCTGGCTTTAAAATTTCAGCCAATCCACTTACGCAACAAATTGTAGCGGGACAAGCTACAAATTACACATTTACTATTGGCTCAATTGCCGAGTGGGA
The DNA here is from genome assembly GCF_001401805.1 of Pseudoalteromonas sp. P1-25. Taxonomy (GTDB): domain Bacteria; phylum Pseudomonadota; class Gammaproteobacteria; order Enterobacterales; family Alteromonadaceae; genus Pseudoalteromonas. The sequence goes on along the minus strand of NZ_LKDW01000021.1, from coordinate 1,306 downwards.
TGAGGAAGTAACACTTGAACTATCATCAGCATTAGGTGGTGCTTATTTGTCGGCTAGCACTGCGCGCCCTGGTGATGATGTAATGCTTAACGTTGAAACTGACACTGATACACAGTGGGGTGAATACGAGCTAACAGTGATTGCAACAGCGGGTGACATTGTTAAAGAGCAATCAGTTAAGTTAATGGTTCAACCTGTTGGCTTAAACGACTTTACTTACAGCAGTAACGCAAGTGTTGATATTCCTGATAACTCGCCAGTAGGCGCTGTGTCAGTAATTAATGTACCTGATGATTTAACTGTATTTGGTACAACCGCTAATGTTGATATTACGCACACTTACTCAGGCGACTTAGTGGTTAAGTTAGTATCAGCACAAGGTACACAGGTAACACTACAAAGCAATGTAGGTGGCTCAAACGACGACATAGTAAGAAGCTTTACGTCTGAGTCTTTTAACGGTGAAGTGGCAACAGGTGATTGGACGCTACACGTAGAAGATACCGCAGCAGCTGATACAGGTACAATTAATACTTGGTCTCTTACATTAAGCGCTATTGGCGAAGTTAGCCCACAACCACCGCGTGCGGGCTTTGATGTAGAAACACAAGGCTTAACCGTTAACTTTACAGATACAAGTACGGATGCAAATAACGATATTACACAGTGGAGTTGGGATTTTGGTGATGGTGCAACATCATCAGATCAAAACCCAATGCATGTGTATGCAGCATCAGGTAATTACGATGTTGAACTAACGGTAACAGACAGTGAAGGCAACACTAATACTTCAGCTCAAACGGTTGTAGTAAGTGATGTAGAGCTTGAGCTTACACTTAAACGCGCTAATAAATCTCGCCTTGATACCATGCGTGTAGATTTAAGCTGGGAGCGTGTGGGCGCTGAGTCGTTAAGCGTATACCGTAACGGTGAGCTGGTTGATACCACATCAGACAACGGCCGTTACCGTGATTATGTACGTGGTGCTACATTACCATCGTACGATTACCAATTATGTGTAACTGAAAATGTATGTTCTAACATCATTACAGTGTCATTTAATTAACTACTCCTAAAGTGACCTTAAGCCCAGCACTGCTGGGCTTTTTTTGTTTTACGATAAATCTTATAAGCTCTTAGAGTTTAGTTTGAACGGCTCACATCTAGGCTTTTTTATACCAAACCGCATAATTAAGTGATCTATTTTGAGGATGGATAAACGTGTTGATAGCAAGACAAAAAATTCGCTATTTAGTTGTTCTCGGCAATTGCTCCTGCATTGCTCTACCTTCTGCATCCATGCAGT
>NZ_LKDW01000020.1 GCF_001401805.1 Pseudoalteromonas sp. P1-25 | reverse complement strand
ACGTCGAGCTTGCTCACGTTAGAAGCGCAGCTTCTCATTAATTCCACCACCGAGTACACCGAGGCGCTTCGCGCTACACAGAGAAAGCACCCTCATCGTTTAGTCACTTCTCCAGGTACTCTCCTTCGCTTCTCGGTGGTGAAACAATCACTTTATACCTAGGTTAAAGCGTTGCTTTTAAAACGCCAGCAAGCTGCGCGTCTACAGGGTAATTTACCTCGGTGTTAGTTTGTCGGTAGGCGTGAAGCTTGCTTACTTCGGTGTTAATTTTGTAGGTAGGGGGTTGTGATGTGAGCTTTGCCGCATTTAATACTCAAAGGTTGCCTCTTTCAAATTATTGGCGATGGTTTGAGAGGGATTTTCGCCAAATAATTGCGTGTAGTCTTTAGTGAATTGCCCTGCATGCCAAAATCCCCAATTGGCTGCTATAACGGATATTGGCTTGGTTTGGCCAACCGTTTTAAGTGCTCGCCTTACGCTATTTAAACGGGTTAAACGCAAAAACTTAAGTGGGTTAATACCTAATATGCTTTCGAAACTGTATTGCAATGTACGCCTACTAACAAAAGTAAGCTCACAAAGTTCGGTTATGGTAATTGTTTTTTGGGGGTTGGCTGCCACGTACTCTTTTACTTTATCGACCACTGCTTTACGGTGTTTGTAACTTGGGGCAATGCTTTGCTGCGGGTTATCGGCTTGTAATAAGTGTAGTGCTAGCATATTAAGCATATCTTGTTGGGATTCTGGTTTTAGCCCAAAGCCAGTGCCAGTTGCCATAGTATTAATTATTTGCCTTGCTGTTTTAAGTGATGAGTCGCTTACCGACAAACGAGCAGATTGTGTTGATGAAAGGTTTTTAATTGTAACGCCCTGTAACTGCGCCATATATTCAATGGAATGCCAGTTAATAACCAAACCGTAAATATCAAATTGCTCAGGGGTAATTAGTTCAAAGTCGCTATTGCTTGTGCGGCACATAAACTGATTGCTTGCCACATCAAGACCATTAATTTTACTTTGCTGAGACTGACTCGGTATACCCAGCCAAATAGAGTTAGGTGCTATGTTGCATTGTTGTCGCAGTGCGCGTTCGGTGTACTCTTTAAACGCATGGATACCGCTGTAATTAACGCCTTCTATGCAACCAAAAAATCCGCCATCGCTTACTTGGTCATACTTTTGCTGCCATTGAGTAAGGTTATGTGCTTGCTCGTCAATATCGTGGGTGAATACCTTGCTCTTTTGTGGTGCATAGTTGCTGCCTTGCTGCGCCATATCGGTGATGCTCTTTTAAAGTAAATAAAATTTAGTTTACGTATGTGACAAAGTTACATTTGTAACTTGCTGAAATACAATAATAAAAGATGATTTGCCAAAATTCGATAGTCACTTGGTATAAATTAAGCTCTCTTGTAACTATTCAAAATTGATTTATAGCTAATATAACGCAAGCCCTATACCAAGGTTTTAAATATTAGTTATACGGAGTAAATCATGGCACATGGATATAGTTATACGTTAGGTACACAAACATATCAATTCAAGAGCTTAGCGCAATTAATGGCTAAAGCTACGCCACAGCGCTCAGGTGATAGACTAGCGGGGGTTATTGCACAATCGGCACAAGAACGCGCAGTAGCACAAATGACCTTGGCCGAAGTGCCGCTTAAAACATTTTTAAACGATGTGCTTATTCCCTACGAACAAGACGAAATTACACGCTTAATAATTGATGAGCACGATGCAAACGCCTTTAAACTTATCTCGCACTTAACCGTGGGGGATTTTAGAAACTGGTTATTAAGTGACTATGCAACACCTACTGTACTTGCAAGTGTTAGGCAAGCTATTACCCCTGAAATGGCCGCTGCGGTAAGTAAAATAATGCGTAATCAAGATCTTATCCTCGTTGCCAAAAAGTGCCACGTAAAAAGTGCGTTTAGAAATACCATAGGTTTGCCAGGGCATTTATCAACACGTTTGCAACCTAACCACCCAACTGATGACATAAACGGTATTGCTGCATGCATGCTCGATGGCCTTTTATACGGCAATGGCGATGCGGTTATAGGTATTAACCCTGCCACCGATAACGTAGCTCAAGCCATAAAGCTGATGAAGCTAATGGATGATGTAATTCAGAAATACGAAATTCCAACTCAAAGCTGTGTGCTTACCCATGTAACTAATACCATAGAATGCATAGAAGCGGGGGCACCGGTGGACTTGGTTTTTCAGTCAATTGGCGGTACAGAGGCTACAAATTCAAGCTTTGGTTTTAATTTGAATACATTAGCTGAAGCGCAAGATGCTGCGCTGAGCTTAAAGCGTGGCACGGTTGGCAATAATGTAATGTATTTTGAAACCGGGCAAGGCAGCTCGCTTTCGGCCAATGCGCACCATGGGCTTGACCAACAAACTTGCGAGGCACGGGCGTATGCTGTAGCACGTAAGTTTGACCCTTTATTAGTTAATACCGTTGTCGGCTTTATTGGCCCTGAGTATTTATTTGATGGCAAAGAAATTACCCGCGCAGGGCTTGAAGATCATTTTTGTGCCAAGCTTTTAGGCATACCTATGGGGTGCGATGTGTGTTACACCAACCACGCCGAGGCCGACCAAAACGATATGGATAACTTACTCACCTTACTTGGCGTTGCGGGTTGCTCGTTTGTGATGGGCATACCAGGTTCTGACGACATTATGCTTAACTACCAAACCACCTCGTTTCATGATGCGCTCTATGTGCGACGTGTTTTAGGTTCGCGTCCCGCCCCTGAGTTTGAAGCCTGGCTAAGTAGGATGAAAATTATGGAAAATACTGCCGAGTCCATTTTATCAAATACCTTACCAAGTGCCTTTGCTTCGCCTTTAAAGGCTGTGCAAGGAGGGATGTAATGAAATCTGTAAAGCCTATAAATATAAAAACACGTAATTATAAAAGTAACGGTAAAGTGGTAGAAAACCCATGGCGTGATTTACGTCGTTTTACGGATGCGCGAATAGGCCTTGGCCGCGCAGGTATTAGTTTACCGACATCTGAAATGTTAGCGTTTCAGCTATCGCATGCTCAAGCGCGCGATGCGGTTAACTTTCCGTTAGACATTGACGAAATGACAAAATCACTGAGCACTATTAATGGGCTGTGTGATTTAGGTAAACCTTTAAATGTACAAAGCGAAGCTGCCGATCGTGTTACGTATTTGCAGCGCCCCGATTTAGGTCGAAAGCTAAACGAAGCAGGGCGAAACACTCTTTTAAACACGATGCAAAGCAGCGCACAAGCGCAGTATGATTTAGCTATTGTAGTCGTTGATGGGCTTTCGTCGTTGGCGGTACAAAAAAACGCCGCGCCATTTATAACCGAGCTTTTAAAGCAGCTTCCCACTGAGCCATCACCTTACAAAATTGCGCCAATTACCTTAGTAATGCAAGGCCGCGTGGCAATTGGTGACGATATTGGCGAGCTGCTGAATGCGCAGGTTGTAATGGTATTAATTGGGGAGCGCCCTGGGCTTAGCTCCCCCGACAGCCTGGGCCTTTATTTAACGTGGGCGCCAAAAACGGGGCTAAATGATGCGTGTCGTAATTGTATTTCGAATATTCGCCCCGCAGGGCTTAGCTACTTTGAGGCAGCCCGAAGAGCCGTATATTTATTGCAAGAGGCAAAAAAGTGCGGGCTTACAGGGGTTAATTTAAAAGACCGAACACAGGATGATGTGATAGAGCACCAGGTTCAAACCACTAATTTTTTAATCGCGGAATAAAACCATAAAAAAGAGGTCAAAATGTCTAATAACAATAAAGAGTATCTTGCACAAAGGCAGTTAAAAAGTGGCACAGCGGGTTGGTTATTGCTTGCAGGGCTTGGGGTATCGTATGTAATTTCGGGAGATTTTGCGGGTTGGAATTTTGGTATAGCAGAAGCCGGTTGGGGCGGCTTTGCAATTGCTGCCGTGTTAATGGCAATAATGTATTTAACACTAGTGCTATCGCTTGCTGAAATGTCGGCCGCTATTCCTGCGGCGGGTGGTGGTTACAGTTTTGCGCGCCAAGCAATGGGGCCTGCAGGGGGTTATTTAACCGGTCTTGCGGTATTGATTGAATATGCATTAGCACCTGCTGCTATTGTTATATTTATTGGCTCGGCGGTTGAGGCATTAACAGGGTTTAATGGCCCGTGGGTATATGCACTGTTTTATTTAACCTTTGTGGGAATTCACTTAGCGGGTGTGGGTGAAGCGTTAAAAGTGATGATGGTGATTAGTGGCCTGGCTGTACTGGCAATTATTGCCACCGCCGTGGCGTTAATTGCTAATTTTGATGCGGCTAATTTGTTCGATGTGGCGGTAACCAATGCTACAGGCGCAAATGAATTTTTACCGCTTGGTTGGTATGGTGTGTGGGCTGCGCTTCCTTTTGCTATGTGGTTATTTTTAGCAGTAGAAGGCGTACCGCTTGCAGCCGAGGAAGCGAAAAACCCAGCTAAAGATGTACCTAAAGGCATTATTGGCGCTATGTTATTTTTATTATTTACAGCACTACTGGTTGTTGTATTAGTGCCTGGCGCGGGCGGTGCACAAGCTATGGGCTCAAGTGCTGTACCGCTAGTAGATGCGCTTAATGTAACGGGTAATACAAGCTTAGCGACTGTAGTGAATATTTTAGGGTTAGCGGGTCTAGTTGCCTCGTTCTTTTCGATTATTTATGGTTATAGCCGTTTAGTGTTTGCGCTTTCGCGTGCGGGTTATTTACCGCGTTCGTTATCAATTACTACAGCGCGTAAAGTCCCCGCACGTGCGTTGATTGTACCCGCTATATTTGGTTTTATTGCATCACTGAGTGGCGAGGGCGATTTAATGCTAGCCATGGCGGTGGTAGGTGCAACGGTATCGTATGCATTAATGGCGCTGAGCCATATTATGCTACGTATTAAGCAACCTAATTTAGCCCGCCCTTATAAAACGCCAGGTGGCGTGGTTACATCGGGTATTGCGTTAGTGTTATCGCTTATTGCATTAACGGGTGTGTATGCGTTTGACCCTCGTGCATTTTTGTATACAGTCGTGCTCTTTGTGATTGGGGCAGCTTATTACTTTGGGTACAGCTCAAAACATTTGGTAGCTAAAAATGCAGATGAAGAATTTGCAATGCTAGCCGATGCTGAAGCAGACTTAGCCGCCTCAAACTAAATGGGTTAACACGAGGGTAAAAGCGTTGCTTTTAAAACGCCAGCAAGCTGTGCGTCTACAGGAGTCATTAAGCTCTGCTTATGGACGCGATTTTATATCGCGCTTGTAGAGTTTAAACCTCTTTGTGATTTGTTGATCTTTAATACAAAAATGCACAAAGAGAGGAGAATGAGGAGTAAATGAGAGGTGAAACTTGTAGGCGTGAAGCTTGCTCGCGCGCGATGCAAGTTACTTTTCTGGGTATTCTCCTTCGCTTCTCTGTGGTAAAACGATCACTTTCTGCTTAGGTAAAAGCGTTGCTTTTAAACGCCAGCAAGCTGCGCGTCTACAAGGTAATTTACCTCGGTGTTAGTTTGTCGGTAGGCGTGAAGCTTGCTCGCGCAAGATTTTAGTTACTTCTCTAAAAGCGGAGCGGCTTTAAATTTATTTGTGATTAATTGATCTTTAATACAAAAACGCACAAAGAGAAGAGAATGAGGAGTAAATGAGAGGTGAAAATTATAGACGTCGAGCTTGCTCACGTTAGAAGCGCAGCTTCTCATTAATTCCGCCACCGAGTACACCGAGGCGCGTCGCGCTTCACAGAGAAAGCACCCGTATCGTTTAGTCACTTCTCCAGGTATTCTCCTTCGCTTCTCTGTGGTGAAACAATCACTTTATACCTCTGTTAAAGCGTTGCTTTTAAACGCCAGCTAGCTGCGCTATTACAGCCCATTTAACTTATGCGGGTTACTTTTACTTTTATTCTCCCTGCATTAGCGCCGTAAAAGCGGCTTAAGTCGTTGGCAAAGGGACAAAACTCACCGGATTTAGCTACTTTTATGTCACTGCCACCAGCAATTTCAAACAGGTGTTCATCGTTTTGATTTATAGCACCTACTAAAGAAAACCATTGTGCGCGAGGAAGTCGTCTAAATGGTTCAAGTAATGCTATGGGGATTTCTTTTACACCTAATTGCACGTTATCGCGATGCCACCCACTGGCAGTACACTTTACGCCATCGTCGTACCAAAACTGGTTTGGATAAGGTGTAAAGCGATACGTAGCGCCTTGCTCAAGCATTAAACCGGTGGTGTTATATTGCTCTGAGGCAAATACCATTACATCTTGGCTTTGATTAATCCCAAGCACGCTCATATTTTGGTTAGCGAGTGCAATGTGGGGGCTTAACCCGACAAAGCTTAATGTTGTGCCGTCGTTATAACTCATTTTGTAATGACGTTTTTTAAGCGATTCTGGGCGATAACTGGTTAGTTTATTAATCCGTGTAGCCACGCTTTGGTGAACTAATGGCTCAAGGTTGCTTGCTTCGTTATTAATCAGTACACAACATTCCCTGTCGACCAATTTAAAAATGGAATTAAACCAAAAGTAATTTTGCTGATGGCTTAAAGCCAGAGGATCGGGCGTTACGGTTACATCGTCTTGGTCAACTAATTTACTGCCAGGCAATAAGGTTTCGTAGTCAATATCGTGGCTGGTTAATAAACTAATTTTAAGTGGTTGCTCAATTAACCATTCAAGCGCATAGCGCAGGCAAATATCAGCTAGGCCATCGCGGTAATAACCACCGCCAATATCTGAATGCGCCCCTGCAAACCAAAGCTCGGTAATATTATTTTGATGGTTCATTAGGGTGGGTTCAAATGCGCGGCGTTTTTCATCAAGTGCTACGCAGTGCAGTGCCTGCGAAATATTTTTGGCAATGGTGTGGTTTTCAAAAATAACATGCTGGGCTCCGCGTGTTGCTTTACTCACTTTTGATAAACCAATTGAGGCCACGGTATCAAATACACATACGTAAACATTATCGCTAATTAAAGGCTCTAGGATTTTTGCAAAACGCCGTGCAAGTGCGCCGCCCCGGCTAAAACCGGTAAGTAAAAGGGTATCGCCTAGTTGGTAATGCGTTTTAAAATCACGCATGGCTTGATTTAAAATACTGGCAACATCGTCACCACGTGGCGCTAAAGTTTGGTTTAAAATACGTTTTAGGCGGCTTCCTTTGGTGCCAATACCTTGATAATAAAAACTAAGCTGGTTTGTAAATGGGGTGGTGGGGGAGTCATCGAGCTTGCCGCCTAATAATAAATGCAGCTTAAGAATATTAGAAATACTACTGTCTTCTTTAAAATGATCTGAACTAAATTGCTCTGCATCGCGAGGCTCGCCCCCGGTACCATCAAAATTAAAAATTAGCGTTTTACCCGTCATAGCCCTAATCCTTTAATTGTTTTAAATACTCTACATAGGCAATGTTAAATATTAAAGACATTAATTTAGCTATATAGCACGCTAAGGGCATTAGCGTGCTTAGCGGGTTATTTAGTGATTATCAAACATATAATGATTTAGCTCTGTGCCTTGGGCAGGCTTAAGCGCTGGTTTTAGCTGAATTAACTGCTGATAAACCTCAGGGTAAAACATTTTTAATCGTGCTACGCGGGCTAAGTGGTTTGGCTCAAACTCCTTTACAAGTTGTAGCGCTAGAGGAACGTTTTTGCTTAATTTCCCTTGGTTATAGCTTTGTTCTAGCGCTAGGTCGAGTATATCTACGCCCAGCTTTTTTGTATCAGAGGGTATTTTATTATCAATTAAAAATTGCACTATATCGTTTGAGGCAAACATTGCTTGAAGGTATACGTCGCGGCCATACACGTCGGTAATCGAAAAATCAAAACCAGCGTGTTTTAGTTTTTGCCATTGACTAAGTGGAAGTTTGCTCAATCGAAGTAAATCACTCGGTGGCTTAGGTTCTACTCGGCTTTGCCAAAGAGTGATTAAATCATCAGGTTTTAACAGTAATAAAGAAAAAAGCGTATCCGTTTCGGCTTGAGTTAATACTGTACTAAGGCTGTACTCATACGCTTTTTGGTATTGCTCTTTAGATAATAGTTCGCTAAATGTGCTTTGGCTTCTACCGTATGAATGCTGATTGTTTTGTGAAGCAAACCAGTAGTTAACTAATACAGGGTCTATTGCGTGCAAAACGGCTGGGGTGTTATCACCGTGTTCTTCATTTGCATTCCAAACTTGATTGTAAGCTTGCCTTTTATCAACCAACTGTTCGGCGGTTTTTAACTCTTTATGTAGATCATTACAATTGCTACTACGCGCTTGTAGCTCATTTTTTTGTTGTTCTAGGTCTATTAAATAAGTAGCTATGGCAGAATTATCGTTAGTTGTTACTTTAGGTAACTCTGCATTGCTTATTCTACCTATAGGGCTAAAGTAAGCGTATTGCGTAGGGTTGTCCTGCTTATTAATATAGGCACCTTGCTGGTAAATAAAGTCATTTACAAAAAATACCCCTTGGTTATTTAGGTCGTTATTCGCATTGCCGCTATGTGCCTTGTAACCACGCTTTTTAAGATAGTCCAAAAGCTGGGTGTGTTTAGTATCTAATGGGGCTAGGGTTAAGTTGCCGCTTTTTGGCAGGTTTACAATAGCTACGTCTAACCCTGTAAATAAACCAGGCTCGTTGGTTGGCGTAATCCCTTTTTCTTGTAGTGCTTCTACAAGGGGTAAATTAAATTTACTGACCGCAATATCAGCTAAGTTATATAAAACAGTGTTTTGTTCGTATAGCGGCATAGCATCTAGCGCGGGAACTTGCTGTAAAAGGGCAATAATATATTCATTAGGTATATCATTTTTTATAGCGGTAGCCACTTCATTCACTGTAAATTGGTTAGATGAAATAGCTTGCTCAAACTCTTTAAGCGAGAGTTTATTTGCGTTAAGTACGAATAATGTTGCTGGGGATATTACCTCACTACCCTCAACTTTAATAAACGATTGCACATAAGTTGTAAATGTATCGGTGTTGCTTAATAAAGCGTAAAGCGTTTCTTTTTGTACATTTTCATCAACAGGCAAGCTAATAGTAAGCCCCGGTGGAGCCGTGCTACTGTTGCCTAAATCTTTGAGTAGTTTTTTTACTTTGTCGTTGGTGAGGTTTTTAATTGCTTCAATACCTTGCCAATTAGCTAACTCGTTTAAAGAGTGAGTAATGTTAAGTTGCTGCTTTTGCTCAGCAACAATGGCGTCTTTTAAAAGGGCAATGTATGTGCGCTGATTAAGCTTTGATAAAGTTGAATACTTTAAAAGCGTGGATACCGATGTCCCTTTTTTGAGTTCACTTACAAAAAATGAAACAAGCGACTGATTCAAGGTTTGTATTTTAGTACTTTGTTGTTGTGATTGATCTCTACACAGGCTAATTTGCTTTTTTAGTTTATTAACTACCTGTAGTGGTGAGTCCTCACTTGGCTTATTTTTATTAACTATACTGGGCTCAGTGGTGGTTGGTTCCACTTTTTCAGTGTGCTCAACATCTTCAAAATGAGGTTGAGTTTGGAAAAAATAAACAGCCAAGGCAGTGATTGTTACAATTCCAAAAAGTACTTTTTTCATTAGCGTCAATCCCTTGAATTCACAAATATATTTATCTACATGGTACTCTTTTAAATACGCATAAAGCAAAAAAGCTTTAAAAGATAATTTACATTACCTATTAAAGCTTTTTGACTATTTAGCTGGTGTATATGTACTAGTGCAATTTCATTTTAGGGCGTACAACACGCAGTACTTTTTCGCTTATCCATAATGCAAAGGTTTTTGCGCTGCCGTGTATGGCGCGCTGGTGCATACGATACAGCGATATATACATAAAACGGGCAATTTTACCTTCTATAAAAAAGGTATTGCTGGTTAAGTTACCCATTAAATTACCTACCGTACTGTAGCGCGATAAGTTAACGAGCGAGCCATGGTCGCTATATTTAAAGCCACACAGTGGCTGTTGTTTTAACGTGGCAATGAGGTTTTTTTCTACACACAGCGCCATTTGATGCGCCGATTGTGCGCGCGGTGGAACGAGCTTTCCGTCTTCTTGGGTAAAGGCGCAGCAATCACCAAGTACAAAAATGCTTTCATCTACAGTGCTTTGTAAAAACTCGTTAACCTTAATTTGGTTGCTACGGGTAAGCTCAAAAATACCTAAATCTTTAATAAAGTCAGGCGCTTTTACACCGGCAGCCCACACCATTATATCGGCGTCTATGTGTTCTTCGTCTTTTGTTATAAACCCTTGCTCGGTAGCTTCTTTAACCTGTGTTTGCTCTCGTACGTTTACACCTAGCTTTAATAATTCGCGTTTTGCACTATCGGCAATGCGCTCGGGTAGAGCGGGTAAAATACGCGGCCCCGCTTCAATTAGGTGTATATGTAAACGCTTAGACGACATATTTGTAAGGCCATAGAGCTTCAGTAGTTCAGACACATGGTAAAGCTCTGCTGATAGCTCAACGCCGGTTGCGCCGCCGCCAACAATGGCAATATTTAATGATTGCTGTTGGTTATCGTCTTGATGCAGGCGAGTAAAACTGTCGAGTAGAGAATGCTGAAAACGCTCAGCTTGCTGGTTTGAGTCTAAAAAGTAGCAATGATCTTTTATACCTGGGGTATTAAAGTCGTTACTTACACTGCCTATGGCAATAACAAGGTGATCGTAGCGTACGCTACGCTTTGGCAAAATAGTGTGGCCTAGTTCATCAAGATGCGGCGCGAGGGTAATGGTTTTGTTGCTTTGGTCTATGTCGCAAAATGTACCAAGCTGAAAATTATAATGATGTTTTGCAGCGTGGGCTGAATACACAACGCCATCTAAATCGGGGTCAATAGAGCCTGTCGCTACTTCGTGTAGTAACGGCTTCCATATGTGGGTACGGTTTTTATCGATTAAAAGAATTTCGGCTTGTTTTCTCTTCCCTAATTTATGCCCTAATTGTGTTGCTAGCTCTAGTCCGCCTGCGCCACCGCCAATAACGACGATTTTAGGTTTAGTTATATTCATAGCAATGCCCTTAAAAAATAATATACCCAAATAATCTGCTTATAACGCTTATAAAAAATCACTTGGGTATACAAAATTAGCTTGGCTGTTAGCACCATTGAGCATCTGCTGCGTATTTTGCGCCTAAATAAAACATATGTCAGCAATTGATAAGCTTATTTGTTGTATACTAAGGTCTAAATTGCCTTGATATGAAAAATTTAGCGCTTTACAGGGGCCTAACATAAAGGCGTTACTTTACAGAAAAGGCAGCTTGCTTTAGTAGGGGATAACGCTGGTATTAAATGCTTTTAAATCTTTTATTGTATTGATTTAAAGTAGGTTTTTCTGGTTTGTTGATTGTTGCAACAAAGCCGCTAATACTTGCAATTTATGGTTAATCCAAATTGCTTTTAATGCCAACAGACACTCTTATATTGAGATGCTTTGGGGTATATGCAAATATTTCATTTACGTTGCACTTTTGCTGTTAAAGCCTATTCCCTAGCCTAAAAGGATATTTATGACCACGCCATTAATTACATCACTTGAGCAGCATTTTGGTTTTAGCCAATTTAGGGCAGGGCAACAGCAAACTATTGAGCAGCTTTTAAATGGGCAGTCGTCACTGGCTATATTTCCTACGGGGTCGGGTAAGTCGTTGTGTTATCAGTTAACGGCTATGCATTTACCTAACTTAACTTTGGTGGTGTCGCCTTTACTTGCCTTGATGAAAGATCAAATTAGCTTTTTAAATAGCAAAGGTATTTACGCGGCAAGCCTTGATTCGAGCCAAGACCAAATGCAAAGCAGCACTGTAATGAACGATGTGCGAAATGGTAAAATTAAAGTATTAATGGTGTCGGTTGAGCGTTTTAAAAACGAGCGTTTTAGAGAGTTTATAAGCCAAGTTGCGCTGTCTATGCTGGTGGTAGATGAGGCGCACTGTATATCGGAATGGGGCCATAACTTTAGACCCGACTACCTTAAACTACCGCGATACCGCGAAGAGCTAAATATTCCACTGGTACTATTACTTACCGCTACCGCCACTAAAAAAGTAAAACGCGATATGAGTGAGCGTTTTAATATTGCCCCAGAGTGTATTGTACAAACGGGCTTTTACCGCGCTAACCTTGATTTAAGCGTACTAAGTGTAAAAACAGCTGATAAAAATACTGAGCTTACTAACATAGTGCGTGCGCAAAACGGCCCGGGAATTGTGTATGTAACGCTTCAGCAAAGTGCTGAGCAAGTAGCAAACACGTTAAGTGCGCAAGGTATACAGGCGGTTGCATATCATGCAGGGCTTGAAGATACACTTAGGTGGCAAATTCAAGATGATTTTATGGCGGGTAAAATTAACGTAGTAGTAGCAACTATAGCCTTTGGTATGGGCGTTGATAAATCAGATATTCGTTTTGTTATTCATTACGATTTACCAAAATCAATTGAAAACTACAGCCAAGAAATTGGCCGAGCAGGGCGCGATTGCAACCCATCAAACTGCTACACCCTGGCTAATTTAGATGGCCTAAACACAGTAGAAAACTTTGTGTACGGCGACACCCCTGAGCTTAGCGGCATTGAATACGTAATTAACGATATTAAAGCCCAGCCCCAGCAATGGGAAATGCAAGAGTACAGCTTATCGAGCGAGAGTAATATTCGCCAACTAGCGCTTAAAACATTGCTGGTACAACTAGAAATGCAAGGCGCAATAACGCCGCAATATGCTTACTACGCCGATTTTAAATACAAGTTTTTGGTTGATAAAAACGAACTACTGAGCCAGTTTGACGAGCAGCGCCAAGCCTTTTTAACGCAAATATTTAGCCATACCGACTTTAAAAAAATATGGGGCACGCTTAATTTCGACACCCTTACACAAGCCGCGCAGGTTGACCGTAAACGCGTAGTGGCCGCGCTTGACTACCTAGCCGAAAAAAACCTAATAACCCTTGAAACCAAACGTATTACCCAAGTGTACAAAGTGCATAGTGAGGTGATAAATAACCCTGAGCTTGCAAAGCAATTACACAGCTATTTTAGTGAAAAAGAACAAGCCGAGATTAAACGTATAGCTGCATTGGTACGCTTTTTTGAGCTACAAAGTTGCTTAAGTTATAACTTAGCGCGTTATTTTGATGATAATAATGCCCCTGCGCAATGCGGGCATTGCAGTGTATGCCGTGGTAATGCGGTAAAGCTTGAGTATTCAATAGAGCCTGCTCACATTGCCGATGACGTTATTTATCAAAAAGTGGATGAGTTTTTAGCGCACATGGCAACAAAAGGCATTCACAGTGTAGGTATTGAAACCCAGTGCCGCTTTTTAGCGGGCATGAGTGTGCCATTATTTGCTCGTAATAAAGTACGCCAACTGAGCGGCTTTGCGCTTTGCGAGCAAATGCGCTACAGCGATATAAAAGCAAAACTACTAGCACGCTAATTTATAGCTATTTAATGCAATTGGTATGAGTTCCTGTATCCTAGTGGCTTACTCTTTTTTATTAAGTCACTATGCCTAACACTGTTATTCCAAGTAAAACTATCTCCTCTGCACCTGAGCCTGTAACCTGCGCTAATTGCCAGGCATGTTGCTGCCAATTAGAAGTGCGCATAGTGACCGACACGGGCGTGCCTTTTCAATACATTGATTACGATAAGTGGGGCAGCGAAGTAATGAAACGAGGTGACGACGGTTGGTGCCAAGCACTCGACCGTAACACGCTAATGTGTACTATTTACGAAAACCGCCCACTTACGTGCCGCGAGTTCGAAATGGCCTCAAACGAGTGTATTACTGAGCGCGAAATAGCGGGTATTTAATACCAATCCGTAATAATACTTAATCGTTTTCAGGGGCTAAACGTGCCACTATCTGCGTTAAAAAATTCTCATTTAGAACAACTAAATAGCGATTTTTTTGCCTTGCTATCAACACGTTTATCCATCCTCAAAATAGATCACTTAATTATGTGGATTGGCATAATAAAAACATACGTGCAAATAATAAAGGGGCTTGAAAGCCCCTTTGTTGTATGCGTTAAAAAATTACTTCACTTTAAAGTAACTAATGTATTGTTTTAATGTTGTTGAAAGGTCGGCTAGTGCAACGGCTTTTTGCGCATTGTTATTAAGCGATTGGCTGGTTTCTTGCGACATATTGGCAATTTCTTCAACGCCTGAACTAATTTGTGCAACGGTTGCTACTTGGTTTGATGTGGCTTCTACAATTTCAAGCACATTATTTAATGAGTCGTTGGCTTGTTGTTGTATTTGGTTAAGCAGCTCATTTGCCTCGTGGGTTAGAGTTAAGCCATTTTCTACCTGGGGTACGGTGGTTTCCATAGCGGTTACCGACGCTTGCGTGTTTTCTTGCACTTGTAAAATCATTTTTTCAATGTCGCCGGTCGCATCGCCTGTACGTTGGGCAAGCTGCCTTACTTCGTCGGCTACAACAGCAAAGCCTCGGCCAGATTCACCTGCACGTGCTGCTTCTATTGCTGCATTAAGCGCTAATAAATTAGTTTGATCAGAAATACTGCGGATCACACTTAATATATCGCCAATGTGTTTTACATGTTCTTGCAGCACATTCACTTGATGTACGGTGGCTTTAACCGTTACGGAAATTTGCTCAATTTCGGCTGCCACCTTTTGCACTGCAATACTGCCTTGCTGCGATAATTGCGCGGTTACCTTTGAGTTATCTTCAGTTTGTTTAACAGAGCCTGCAACTGCGTTTATACTGCGGCTCATGTCTTCTAAGCTACTTACTGCAGAGTTTGTGTAGGTAACCTGCGCATCGGCTGCGCTAAGTGCTTGTTGTGAGCCAGAGGCAACACTTGCCGAGTGCGTAGAGAGCTCATCAGATGAATTAATAATGCTATCTACAATAGTTTTTAATTTACTTTGCATAACGGCTACTGAGGCCATCATGCTATTTGGGCAGCACGAATCTACATTTGCAGTTAAATCGCCTTGTGAAATTAGCGCTATTACTTTAGCGGCTTCTTGTGGCTCACCACCTACAGAATCTCTTATACGCAAACTAATTACGTACGCCACGCTTGCACCAATTAAAATAGCAAACGCAGTAAGCGCAATCATCCATACTGCAAAGGAGCTAGCTACTTCGCGGGTTTCAACGGTTGTGGCCTGATTTGCTTGCTCTTGTAAATCTATAAACTGGTTTATAGTGTTTAACCAAAGCGTAAATGCAGGGCGGGCATCGGTTAATAAAATACGCGACGCCTCGTTTAAGTTCTCGCTATTTTTAGCATTAATAACCGCTTTAATATACGGCTGCGTTTGTTGTTCTATTTGGTTAATTTTAGTTATTAACGCGCGCTCTTCGCTGCTCATTTCACTCACTAAAGCACGCATAGCACGACTTGAGGTTTGATAAAATGCATCCAGCTCTTTTATATCAGTTAACACTGTATTTAATGTGCTTTGCTCGGTTATTAAAACTACATCTCTAAGTGCTATAGCACGGTCGTGTACGCTACCTCTAAAGTTAATTGCGTAACGCTGTTTTACCGAATTTACGTCGGTCATATGCGTTATGTTGCTATTAATAAGGCTTACCCGCGATATACCAATCACAGTCAAAATAAGCATCATAGCTAAAATAATGCCAAAGCCCGTTACTAGGCGCATGTTGATTGTCATAGTTATTTTCCAATTTAAACACTAACCAAAGGTGATTAATGAGGTATTTATAATATTATGCACCAAAAAAAGTGCATTTAAGCAATAATAGACCGGTAATTGTTAATTTATTTTACAAACTTTATCGGGAGGAGTGCATTGTTGGGAATCATTGAAGCAGACGTATTAAAAAAGGGGCTTAAAAGCCCCTTTGGTTTATCTGTGTTTTGTACTTAATCGTATTTAGCTTCTAGCTCATTAGCCGTATGAAACTTCTCGTGGCTTTGTAATTGCTCATCGTATTTTACTAGGTTTTTAAAGTGACCTAGCTGGCCTGAGTTTTTAACTATTTCAACAATAAACGACATCATAATATCGGCACCAGTTAGGGTGTCGCCTACTAAATAACGTTTACCTTGCAGTCGGTCGTTAAAGTAGCTAATTACTTTAACGGTTTCTGCGTCTGCGTAATTTTCTAAAAAGGTTGTTTTAGCGCCATCTTTTAAAACAAACATTTTAAGTAATAGCGGTAAAATAGCTGAGCTTTCAGCAAAGTGTAGCCATTGCTGATAATCTACATATTCAGCAGTGCCTGCCTTTGGCGCAAACTTTCCGTTACCGTACTTAGTAATTAGGTAATCGGTAATGGCGCCAGATTCGGTAACAATTAAACCATCGTCTTCAATAACAGGAGACTTACCTAATTGGTGTACTTTTTTAAGTTCGTCAGGGGCTAAAAAGGTTTCTGTATTGCGCTGGTAGGCAACAATTTCGTAATCAACATCTAGCTCTTCTAAAAGCCAAATAATACGTTTAGAACGGGATTTATTTAAATGGTGTAGTTTTATCATGTCTGTCCTTGTTGGCGTTACTGCGTGTGCAGTAACGCTTTGTAAAATTTAAAGAGGCTCGTTAATTTTAACCACGGTTTTACCAAAGTTTTTACCACTAAGCATATCGTTAAATGCGCTTACAGTGTTCTCAATACCTTCTACCATGTGCTCGCGGTATTGTACTTTGCCTTCTTTAAGCCATTTTTGCATGTCTTGTGCAAATTCGTCGTAGCGATGGCCGTAATCGTCAAAAATTATAAAGCCTTGCATTTTAATACGCTTAGTAAGCAATTGGCCCATTAGCATACCCATACGGTCAGGCCCATCAGGCAGGCTGGTAGAGTTATATTGTGATACTAAACCACATAGTGGAACACGGGCTGCGGTATTAAGTAGAGGCAATACGGCATCAAACACTTTGCCGCCCACATTTTCGTAATAAACATCTATGCCATTATCACAAGCTTTTTCTAGCTGATCTGCAAAGTCATCGGCTTTGTGATCAATACAAGCATCAAAGCCTAGCTTTTCAACTGCGTGGCTACATTTTTCGCTGCCACCAGCAACGCCTACCACTTTACAGCCTTTAATTTTAGCTATTTGGCCAACGGTTGCACCAACCGGCCCTGTAGCGGCGGCTACTACAACAGTTTCACCTTCTTTAGGTGCGCCAATATCAAGTAAGCCCATGTAAGCGGTAAAGCCTGGCATACCTAAAATACCCAGTGCATACGAAGGGTTCTCTGGCTCTTTACCTAATTGCATTAAGCCTTCACCGTTACTAATGGCGTAACTTTGCCAACCAGTGTAGGCAAGCACCCATTCACCTTCGCTAAACTTATCGTTTTTAGACTCTTCTACTTGGCACACGGTAGCGCCTACCATTACATCGCCTACATTGACCGGATCGGCATACGATTTAGCATCGCTCATGCGGCCACGCATATAAGGGTCAAGTGAAAGGTAAATAGTGCGCAGCAGCACCTCGCCATCTTCAAGCGCTGGTAAATCTACTGATTTCAGTTCAAAGTTTTCATCGGTTGGGGCACCGTGCGGGCGTGATGCTAAAGTAAGTTGACGACTAGTTGCAGACATAAAAATCTCCTTTTGGGTTAACCTACTTAACGAGTGTTTATGCGTTTAATAACCTAATTGGCATAAACAATAATGCGCGCTAAGCAGTATATGTATGTACAAATTTGTACCTTATAACAGGAGTTTTGGGCGGGGGGCTGGTAATTCAACCTTTACAGAGTATTTATTCTAAATGGTTTATTTTAGTTTGCTAAAAATATGGCTATCGTAAAATACACCATCTTTATAAATGGCTTGTTTAAGTATGGCCTCGGCTTCAAAGCCGCATTTAGTCAATGCCTTTATAGAGCCAGTATTACCAGCAAACACAGCGCCAAAAATACGGTTTAGATTTGAGTTTTTAAAGGCCTCATCGCAAATTTGTGTAATTGCGTGAGTTATTATTCCTTGCCCCCAAAAGTGATTATTAAGCCAATAGCCTATTTCGCCACTGCGGCTATATTCAAACTCTCCTGGCGTTATGCCAATGCATCCTGCAAATTGCTCATTTACAATAATTGCTTTAATAATCCCATTTTTAGCGCCTTGGTTTATCCACCAATCGGCATCGGCCTGCGTATACGGAAACGGAATTTTAGAGGATAGAAAACGCGTAACCTGTTCATCGTTTAAGGTTTTAATAATGTGTGGTGCGTCTTGTTGTTTAAAGTCTCTTAGGGTGATCATTGTTTTAATTAAGTGTGTGGTGTATACGGGGCAACTTAGCAAGCAATTAGAGATTGCACAATCACAAAGATTAACTGTTTACGCCTATAACTTTGTTTTAAAGTACTCTAATATAAGCAAAATATGACACCTGTTTAAGATACCTTTATGCACCCACACATAGCCGCCCTTTATAATAGTGCCCAAAAACCAAGTCGTTTGATTATAGGTTTAATGAGTGGCACCTCGTTAGATGGGCTCGATGTAGCACTGTGTAAAGTAACGGGCGCAGGTATAAATACGCAAATTGAAGTTTTAAATTTTACTACCGTTGAATATAACAACGAGTATAAAACTAAAATAAAGCAGGTATTTGCCAAACGAGAGTGCAATTTAGAACTAGTAACTTTACTGCATCCGTGGGTAGGTAAACTCCATGGTGATATAGTTAATCAGTGCTTACATACTTGGCAAGTAAATCCGGCAAGTATTGATGTAATAGCCAGCCACGGGCAAACCATTTACCACTGCCCTCAGTCGCAGCATAATCATAAAAGCTTTACTAATGGCACATTACAAATTGGCGATAGCGACCAAATAGCCGTTACCACCGGCATTACAACAATTGGCGATTTTAGGCAAAAACATATAGCAGCTGGGGGCGAAGGCGCACCACTTGCGGTATATGGCGATTACTTATTTTTTGCAAACCCCAATGAAAACCGCATTTTATTAAACATGGGCGGTATTGCTAATTTAACGTTTTTACCTAAAAGCGGTGATGCAAATAGCGTATTTAGTAGCGACATAGGTCCAGGTAACACCATTATGGATGCGTACGTGCAGCAGCATTTTAAAGGCATGCACTTTGATGATGACGCAAAAATAGCCAAAGCCGGAAATGTAAATACACCCTTATTAAATGCATTGTGTGGCAACGACTTTTTTAAACTTGAGCTGCCTAAAACAACGGGGCCAGAGGTATTTAATTTAGCGTACTTGCATGCTGCTCAGCTGCAAACAAATACACAGCACTTAAGCCATGAAGATGTAATGGCTACTTTAAATATGTTTAGCGCGAGGGTAATTGCAAATGCGTTAAATGAATGCACACAAAGTGCTAAAGAGTGTGTGGTGTACGCAAGTGGTGGCGGTATTCATAACCCGTTATTAATGGCGCACCTTAATGCGCTGTGCCCAAGTATAAAAGCGTTTAAAAATACCGATGATTTAGGCATAAACCCTGATGCAAAAGAGGCTGTATTATTTGCTATTTTAGCAAACGAATGCCTAGCCGGTGAGCTGCAACACCTAAATAACACTGCGCAGGGTATTGTTGGGGTGACTATGGGTAAAGTGAGTTTTGCTGATTAAGCTTTTATAAATTCGTATATCAATACATTAAAAAAACGAAAATAAACTTGAGCTCATATTACGAAAGTACTTTTTAACGCCGTGAGGCTTAACTTGGCTTTTAAGCTGCTGTTGTTTTTTATAACCTGCCTCAAACGCATTTACTTGCATATCAAACTGCAAACTATTTTTTAAAGTGGCGTTTAAGCCGTGCAGCATTAATTGCATTACCAAACAGTGACTTTGGGTAATTTTACTTAACGTTAAATACACATAACCACACTCTAAATCGGCATTAGTGAGTGCTTTTTCAGTAAAGTATTGCGCATCACGGGCACTGGGATACGTTGCGCTCAACGAAATAATATCGTTTTCGTGGGCGTCGTCGGGCAATACGCATTGCAGCGTTATTTCATGCATAGCACTGGCTTGTAAGGTTAACTGCTCGTATTCCATTGTGTGGCCCATCGCCGCAGAGAGAGGATCTTCAAAAGACTGTAACGCAAATGTGAGTTGCGTCATTGGTGTGCTCATTTACTTCAACTTCTAGATTATAAAAAATACAGTTCGAGTTTAAATTATCACCTATTTTGATTGCAGTTTTATGACAAATTGCACATAAGTGGATAATCGCAGTTTTTAGATCAAAAAAGATCGCTATATGTTCTTTCTCATTCAACTTTGGAATGGTTTGTCACACATCTGGAATGAAGAGCTATATGTGGCAAGGCTTGTAGTAATGTATTGCGTTCCTTATTTGGGTTTTTCTCATAGGCTTTTCTTGATAGGGAATAGAATTTGGTTTTTAGGCTTTACCTAATCAAAGCATTAAATAGAGATTCCAATTGAAAATTTATACTTTATCTTTTTTGATTTAATAATGTATGGATAGCGGTTTATTCTAGTAACACATATTAAAGGAGTGTCCTGAAAGTCAAGCTACCTGACATTAAATATGTAGTAAGTCGGCTATGAGCGAATAGCAGATGGATGCTAACTCATTTTTGGGTAAAAATAGTCAGTTACATTACTAAATTAGAGAACAACGGATTATTTAGAGTATTACAAAAACCACTTATCTAGAGACCGACTCTAGAAGCAATTCATAAAAACGTTTTGTAGCTTGTCCCGTTTTTGCCCCTTTAGGTAAAGTCAGATGTAATGGAACCTGATAACCACCGCCATTTTCCACATTCAAAATAGCCAGTTTCCCACTACCTCGGCTATCAACAATATGCTTTGGCAGCCTGCAATAACCCACACCCTGTTCTACCGCACTAAAGGCATGGTCGAAATTATCAACCGTAATACGCTGACTCGACTTCAACCAACCCACATCTTTTTTCTCGCCCAGCTTTTCAACCGAACCTAAATCCCTCACCACAATTTGTGGTAGCATCGAGAGCTGATTGAGCGATATAGACGTCATCCTAGTTAACGGATGTGAGCTCGCCACAACGGGCTCCATCATGGTAAAACCAAAGGCTTCCGCAGGGTAATTGGTAATGGGTAGATTAATAATGGCAACATCGGCCACTTCTTGAGAGACCATTTCAGTGGTCTTCGATAGCGAAGTTTCTACCACTTGTATCGATGTACTGTTATTTTCAGCTAGAAAATTAACCATCGGTTGATAAAGGCGCTCAAGACAGCACAAATGATCAACTGCGACCACTATTTCAGACTCAACCCCCTTTGCTAACTGTGCACTGATTAGCTCAAGTTCTCGCGCTTGTTCTAGTATGCTGCTAGCCCTGCGCAATAACGCTTTACCGTCTTCAGACAACACTGCTCTGCGACCTTCAACCTGAACCAACGACACACCTAGTTGACCTTCCAATTTTCTCAACGCATAAAGCAGCGTGGTATGGCTCTTATTTAGTTGCAATGCCGCAGCCTGAATGCTTCCAGCGCGATCTATCTCATAAAGAGTTTGCCATTGATCGAGGGTTGTTTTTAATCTCATCGGTCTAAAATCCTGACAGTTAATGGCAATATTATGAACTTTTTTGTCTATTTTTTACAGGTAATATATATCCTAACTGGCAATCAAGCCTCTTATGTTTGCGATTTGACCATGACTCTCAGCGCAATACCATGTATCTGTTTGGAGAAATAACCATGAAATTATTACAAGTCGATTTTGAATTTAACGGCCCATTTGGCGAAGAGATGTCGAACGCACTCGTTGACCTAGCAAAATCTATCAACTATGAACCAGGTATGATCTGGAAAATATGGACAGAAAATCAAGCCGAAAAACTGGCTGGTGGTGTTTACCTTTTTGAAGACCAACACAGCGCAGAGATTTACCTAGCAATGCATAGCGCACGCTTAAAAGAGATGGGCGTGGATGAGGTCCGCGGTGTGATTTTTGACGTGAACCAACCATTAACTACCATTAATAAAGGCCCGATCAACGGCTAATTCAACCGTTCATTCCTGAGTAAAAATAGAAATAATGATGAGGCCTAAATTTTATAGATATTACGTGTAAAAAATTAGGCCTAATCTCATACAATAACTCCTGATGTAAATCGAACGAAACAAGTAATGGGTCAAAACCAATTTGCAAAATATGCAGTTTGCTAACTCGAAAAGGGGCAGAAATGAGTTAAACTGGAAGTGCAGTTTATAGCAATAATTCGAACTTTGGCTAAGAGCGATCAGCAGACGATCGATCAAAATCATTTTTGAACATGAATCTTCTAAAGTCCTTGCTAGGTTCTGATGGACGGGGTTAGGAAAAGTATGACTAATTCCCCCCCGCTTTATTTGGGTTTAGATCAAGTTTGGGCGAAAGTAAGAAAAGGGTTAAAGGGGTCAAATCTTGACTTAAAAGGGTTAAAGGGGTCAAATCTTGATTTAATACATCAAGGTTTACCAGTGCCTGCTGATGCCGCACTAACTAAGTTTGCCAGCGTACACCTATCAAATTAACTATATCCTTAAACCTTTAATGTACTTGAGTGACTAGTAACGTACGGGTGAACCCTTCCAGCGTTAATTGAGAAATAAGCTTAATTCCAGTATTGAATGGGGAAATATTCAGACTCCTATTGGAAACTTACTTATCAAAGCCTCGCCTTATAGGGGGGCTTGCGTTTTTTATTTGGTTTTTAGGCTTTAACTAATCAAAGCATTAAATAGAGATTCCAAATTAAAAATTCATACTTACCTTAAATGTTTTGGGGCGGTTATGGGCGAGGTATAGTCATTCTGGTGAATCGTTATTAACTTAGTAAGGGAAAATTTACCGCTTTTTGACATGCTTATATAAACTTCAGAAGACATAATATTTATAGCCGACAATAGCTTACACTATTTTCATTGATATAAGTTCATTAAATGGGGATGTTTTCGTGCTAAAATAGGGTAAGTGTTCTCTAGTAAGGTTGTTAGCTGCTTTGAGGCTAATCATTAGTAAGGTGTGGTGATGAGAGTTTTAGTAACAGGCTCTGCCGGTAGAGTCGGGCGTGCAATCTATATTAAATTAATGCGCACCCATGACGTGGTTGGCATTGATAAAACGCCTTGCTCAACAGCCGATTACATTGGTGATATTCTTGATAGTGATCTGATTGAACGGGCTCTTAAAAATGTTGATGTCATCATTCATACAGCGGCTCTTCACGCTCCCCATGTGGGTTTAGTACCTGATTCTGCGTTTCAGTCTATTAACGTAGACGCGACCGAGAAACTCGCTCTGGCTGGATTAAAAGCAGGTATTAAGCACTTTATTTTTACCAGCACTACTGCATTGTACGGCTATGCTTCAACACCTAAAGGTATTGCAGGTTGGATTAATGAAGACGTTACTCCTCAACCCAAGTCGATTTATCATAAAAGTAAAATTGCGGCTGAAGCTAAGCTAGAAGAAATTTCAAAGTTGTTTCAGCTTCCAGTTACTGTGCTGCAAATGTCGAGATGTTTTCCTGAACCTGCGGATTTAATGGCAGTATTTCGCCTTACTCGTGGCATAGATGCTCGTGATGTAGCAAACGCTCATTTATGTTCTGTGGAAAAACGCTTAAGTGGTTTTAATCGTTTTATAATCTCAGGCGCTACACCTTTTCAACTTTCTGATTGTGAAGCGCTATATACTGATGCTGCATCTGTCATCGAGCGTCAATGTCCTGACATCGCGCTGGCATTTAAGCAAAGAGATTGGCAACTACCTCAAAGCTTAGATCGCGTATATGATTCATCATCTGCATGTGACAAATTAGGGTGGTCACCTATACATGGCTTTAAAAGCGTTTTGGAAATGCTAGATACTGAAACACCAGAAGTATTGCCAATTTTGAAACGCTGCTAACAAAGCAATTAAGAGTGATTCGGCATGGGTAGCATTTTTACTATGCATTGCTTTTAACATTAGGCAAAGCGAGTTCGCCCTTAGTACACTTTTTTAAAAGTTTTTTACTTTGCCCCTAAAGCCGTTTGCAAGTTTAGTTTATCGATAGCGGCCTGTACTAGCCCATGGCCCATATTTTGTTCACTAAGTTTCACTGTAATTAATACTTTCAAGCTAGTGGAGTAAGTTCCAGCTTGATAAGTAACTTTCAAAGAGTGTGTATAATCATATTGTTTATAACAGCCCTATTAAAATAGCCCCTGTATTAAACGTAACGTGTAACACAGGGGCTTTATAGTTTTAGGTCAACCTACTAAACACTAAACGCATTAAAACGAATATTGCAGCCTTAATGAGATTGCATTACCCGATGTGATAGTACCGCCCGCCTCGTAGTAGTCGGCTTTAATGTAGTCGGCCATAAATTTTATGTTTTTGTTTACGGTGTAGTTAACGCCAAGGGCGTAGGTTTTTGCGTCTTGGTTTTCTTGCTTGAGCTTAAGTAGGCTGTAGCGGCCTGTGATTTCCCAGCCTGGCTCTGAGCTTGCGCCTAGTTTTGCGTTTTTATACTTACGGTATCCGCCTGATAGCTGATAACCAAATTGTAAATAGCCGCCTTCGTAATCGTTAGTTGTATTTTCAATACTGGTTACTTGTGCTTGTTGCCACTCGGCCATCATGGTAAATCTGTCTTTAAGCCATAGTAGCTCTACGCCTTGTTGCGAGAGGTTATCGGCATTAATTTTATCGCCTTCTATTAATGAATCGGCGGTATAAACTTCAAGAGGTTCATTCACTCTAAATTCGTTGCCATCGTACTGCCTTTCACTAAATGCAACGCCAAGATGTAATAAGTTAGTATCTTGCTGCCATGGCACCCAGGCTACGCGCCCTGTAATAGCAGATGTTGCTTTGTCTTCATCGGGCTTGTAATAACCTAATTGCCAATTTACTGAAGCTATGTCTCCCGAAAGGCTAATACCTAAGCTACGCCCTGGTGAAAACGCTTCGCTTATCATGCTACGTTCGAGCATTAATAATTTACGCGAGCTGGTTAGTTTTTCTAGGCCAAAACCTTCTTTTTGTTGCCCTATGGTTAAATCGGCATATTCCCAGCCAGAGTATTCTAGGTAGGCGTCTTTTATTTCGGTTTCGCCATCAGCAAAGCCAAGCTGAAATTTACTTTTCCAGTCTTTGCTTATGTCTGATTTAAAACTTAGCCGTGCGCGGCGTATTTCAGAGGTACTTTCTGAGCTGGTGCTGTCGTATTGCCCCTCTAGTAATGCGGTATCAAATTTGTTGTAGTCGAGCATGATATAGCCGCTTAGGTCTATATCGTCGTTAATTTTGGCAAAACTTGCGTTACTAACAAAGCAAAGCGCTGAAAGAGCCGCATAAGTAATCGTTTGTTTAGGGGTCATGTTAGGCTACCTTTGTTTGTTTTTCAGCTAAGTAACTTACTTTTAGTTGCGCTACGTCTCTTAAAAAGTCGATGTGTTCTATATCTACGGCCACTACGTTTAGGCCTGTGCGCTGTTTTAAATCGTTGATGAGTGTGGCTTGGTTTTGCGGGGTTATGTTTTCTATTCGCTCGTAGCACACGCTTTGTACTTCGTAGCGTTTGACAAATACGCTTGAGTCAATCAAAAAAGCAATTAAGCAAATAATGCCATTAAGAATACTTAGCTCAATTAGGCTCATTTGCCCTACAGAGGTCAGTAAAGCAATGGCAGTAACAAGGAATAAGTAGGTCATTTCTTTAATAGAAATAGACTCTGTGCGGTACCTTAGCATGGTGAATACGGCAAATAGGCCAAAGGCAAACTCCATCGACATATCAACCCCGTGCAGTAAAAAGGTAATAATAAAAACGCCTACGCCAAATAAAATAAACGAGCCTGCCACTACTGCATTTTTACTAAACCGAAAGTAACAGCCATAACAAAGTACAGCCAACGATAAGATGTTTATTAAAAAGCGGGAAAGAAAAATAAGATCTAATTTGGTCATTTTAATTATTCTCTAAAGGTAAAAGTGGGTTAGTGCGGTTAAGGTGTTTTAAACGGGCTAAAACAGGTTTAAAGCGGTTTACTTTTAAGCGCTCGGGGTAGAGCAAAGCACAGCCAATGCAGTATTTACTAAACGAGGCTGGGAATATGTGGTGCTTGCTCATCAGCTTATAAAATGGGGAGTGTTTTGTTTTTTTACTTTGCTTAAGCTCGGCAATAAAAAAGCCCGGTAAGGTTATTTTGTTATCGCCTTTTGGGGTGTTGTACCACAGGTTAAAATCAAGCGTTAAGCGCTCGGCTTTTTCTTCGTTAGCTAGGGCTATGCGGTTATAGCCGCTTTGCTGTGTTACGTTTAAATGTGCAAAGTGGTTTTGCATTTGCTCTTTAATAAACGCCGTGTTGTTAGCGTGCTGGTTATTTTTTTCGAGCTTTATACGTGTTTTAACTGTGCGGCTTTGGTTGTTTTTTAGTTTTACTTCTAGGTATTCGGTAGCGGTATCAACATAGCGCCTTTGGCGTACTTTGTAGCGATTAAGCTTACCGTTATGGTGGGCTTTATATAAATCGAGTTCGGGCGTATCAAAGTACTGATTATAATAAGAAAATAAACGTTTTCCTTGTATATCAAGTACACGGTACTGCCCTTGTATATGAGTAAGCAGCTCAGGTAAAAGCGATAGTGGTAGCATAAACTTGCTGTCTACACGGTTCATTAAATTAGCGTTGTTAAGATCGTTTAATCCGTAACCTTCAAACGGAATAAGTAACTCGTTAATTAAGCTTGTTAATGGGGTACGGGCATTTGGCTTTTCAGGTTGTGCCTGTTTATTTTTAGTGTTTATAGCAGTAATTGCTACTGGTGATATTGAAGCGTCCTTTTCAAAAATTTCATCCTTAAAACGTGCTTGAATTGTCATAATTTTCTCAGATTATTAAATTGCAAAGTAGTAAAGTGCAGTGCCAGCGTACTGGCACCGCACAAAGGATGGGCTGTTTATCTTGAGCAAAATCCGCTGCCATCACCCGCTGAGGGCAATGTGCCATCAAGCTGCGCGGCCATATTTGCTACGCGGTACTGCATAAACGAGGTTAAGCCGTAAAACTGCCCCGTGGTAGAGGTTAGGTTTTGCTCAAAGTAAGTTGAGCCATAAAAGCTAGTTGGGTCGTTTTGTACGTGCTCACGAATTAAATCGGCTATTTCATTGACGCGTGCGTTAAATGTGTCGCTTGAAAGTGAGCCATTAATAAGCTGCGTTAAATAACTGTGGTATGTATCAAGGTTGTTTTGCTCGGCAAATACATTAGCAATTAATGGGCGCTCGCTTAATGCGCCGCTTACAGGCTCATCAATGTAAAGCTCTCTTACATCTACGCCATTACAGTTCATGTTAAATGTGCCGAATGACTCGTTAAAATCCCATGGCAAAATGCTAAATACGCCATCGTCATCATAAATATAGTAGTTATGTGCAAGCGGCCCGTGGTAGCTATCTAAATTAGACAGTGAAGTACTTACCGACATATAACGCAGCAGTGTATCTATATCTATGGTACTGGTTTCGCCTTTATCGAGCGATTCTACAAAGTTAATAAAGGCGCCGTTATCGGTGCTCTCTTCGTTGGTTTGCAGGTTTATATCGGTGTAATTTTGTATGTCGTCACCTAGCCATAGTAAATCGCTGCCTGTGCCATCTGGCTTGTATAAATCGCCATTACTGTTGGCAAAGTGTTTTTCTACAAATTCGCCATCTACGGCTTCTACCATTAAGTACAAACCAAATAGTTCGCCGTTTACATAAAAGTTAACGTAGGCATGCTCAGGCGTTGGTACGCCCATTTCATCCATTAGCTCGTAGGCGATTACTTCACGCATATACGACGGGTCGTTGAACGAGTTTTGTAGTGTGAATTTTTTTAGCCCAAAAAACGTTTGCCCCGACACGTATTCGTTAATATCAACCTTAAAGCTGTAACGGTCGCTGCTAGAGTTTGCAACACTGCTTAAGCTTGAGCCGCCTTTGGTGCGAATAGCCACGCTATCGAGTGTTACCCCATTAAAGGTAATAGCGGTTTCGTGGTACTCCTCATCTAGTGGGTTATCTAGAATGTCTTGCCAGTTTTCGTCGCTAATTGTAATAGAAAGCGTATTTACCGCTGTGGGTGTAAAGGCAGTTGCAACTGTATTTTCACTACTTGGGGTAGGTGTTAAAAACGCATGAGTAAAGCCTGTACTACTACTTAGGCCGTAACTAAAGCCTGTGGCTACATCACTTTCATCCCAGTCAATGTAGTCAATTACTTCATCGTTGAGTATTAAGCTTAGCTCGTCTTCTTTGCCTAGTTTAAAGGGTACGTAGTAAGTACCTGGATCTTCATCGGTGGCATAAATAGTAATGTATTGGCCTGCGTATAAATCTATGTCGGGCAGGGTTACGGGGTCTATGTCGTCGCTTTCATCAATAACTTTGTAGTTGGCTAAGTTAATTGTATTTTCGCTGTTATTGTATAGCTCAAACCAGTCATTGCCATCGTCTGCGGCACTTGCCACCACTTCGTTAATAACGAGTGGCCCGTGGGTTGCTTGGCTGTTTGAGCTGAGCTCTGTTGGAGTTAATACCGCAGTTGCATCGCTGCCATCTGGGTAGCGGCCATAGCTGTAACCACTTAGCGCTTGGCCTTTATTCCACGATAACTGCTCTATAATTACATTGTTACTGTAAAGGCTTACGGTATCGCTTGCGCCTAATTTAAACGCAACGCTTGGCAGATCGCCTAAATCATCGGTGCTTGCGTAAATACGATAAAACTCACCGGGCGATAACGTAATATCGGGTAGAGAAAATTGTTCGTTATTGTCATCACTTAGTGTGTAGTCTGCTAAATAAACATCGCTACTGCTTGTTACATAAAGCTCTATCCAGTCCTCGCCGCCGCTGCTGTCTTTTGCTACTACTTCGTTTATACGAAGTGGGGCATCTTCAGCAATTAGCGTTGTAACAAGTGTAGAGGTATCGGCTGTTTGGTTAGCTGCGCCCTGTGTTGGCGTTAGTGTTTGCGCGGTGCCGGTGCCATCGGTGTATAAGCCATAACTAAAGCCTTCAGCGGCTTCGCCTTCTTCCCAATCAAGTACAGAGATAGCAGTGCCGTCCTCGTATAACGTAACCGCATCGTCGCTGCCTAGTTTAAAGGTAACGTAATAACCGCTATCGGGCGGTGTATCGGTTTCATCAATGGCTTGAATAACAATAAACTCACCTTGCGAAAGCGCTACTGCGGGTAAAGCTTGAGGCTCTCTGTCGGCGTTATCATCAACAAGTGAAAATACCGATAAGTCGGCTATATCTTCAGTGGCGTATAGCTCAATCCAATCGTAGGTTGTATCGCTTGGGCTTGCGACAATTTCGTTAATAACTAAACCAGTTGACGTGATTGTTGATGATGAGTCAGTACTTTGATCTGTGCTGCTGTCGGTTGTTTGCTCAGTACCGCCACAGCCATATAAAAATGTAGTAGAGGCGATAACTGAATAAAATATAAAAGGTTTTATATTCATGTATGCACGCTTATTATTTTATTAAAGTGGGCAAACTATAAAAATAGAAGGTGCAAACAATGTGTAAACTTTTAGTAATCTTCAGTATAGTGAGCTTAATTACTCACTTTAAAAGTTACTTTAACCTTATGTTTAAACAATTAATTTTATTGTGCGCGTTAAGCATGCCGCTTGTAAGTAATGCCGCTACTGCGCCATTTTCAGGCGAGATAAGTACTCAAACCCTGTTAAGCGATTACGATAAGTTTAATAAGCAGTACAACGCATTTACGCCAACCGAGCAAGATATAGCCCTAATGCAAAAGCTAGAAGGCAAGGCATTAGTTGTATTATTTGGCACTTGGTGCCACGACAGCCATCGCGAAGTGCCAAAGCTTATTAAGTTACTTGATGAATCTAAGGTAAAACTTGCAAGCGTTAAATATGTGGCCGTGGGTTACAACAAGCAAGACGACGCCGGAATAGCACAGGCGCACGACTTGCAATACACACCTACGTTTATTGTTAAACAAAATGGCAAAGAGTTAGTTCGCGTAGTTGAAAAGCCAACGGGTACGTTAGCACAAGATTTAACACAGGGTTTGTGAGTAGAGCTTAGGAATATGAGAGCTTACCGGTTAGCTGTTATGACTAGCTCATGAGTATTTTAATGTGTGAAGTCGAGGTTTAACTCCTTTGGCTGAGCAAAAATAGGAATTCAGCTATGGTTTGCATATCAATTAAAACAAATAAAAAACGAATTAATCTACAAGCTCGTTGTAGCATTTCTTAATATGTCTAAAGATCTACGTAAAAATTTGATTGCTGCGATTCTTAGTCCTTTAATTGCATTACCAGTCCTTGGTTTTTGTTATTTCTATGCGGGTATCGAAAACTATACTTCTGTTAGTTCATTAATTTCAGGAGTTGGTTTTGGTGTATCAATAGGGTTGGGAAGTTTATTTTATTTTTATCCTTTAATGTTCATTTACGGATTACCTATTAGCTTATTACTCCAAAAGTTAAATTTATTTAAATTACCGGTAGTTTTAATCTTAAGTATACTTCCTGTTTTTTTACTTAGTCTATTTGGTGAATTTAATCGTGAAACATTGGTTCTTCATTTATTAGTACTTTCAATGGGTTTAACTAGCTGGCTTATATATAATAAATTAAGGTAACACCACTACAAGCGACTCATGTTACATAACCTTTTTATTACCTGCCTTACAGCTCAGATCTAATTTCACTCACATAATCACTACCCACTAAACAGGCTTTTTTCGAACGCTTGCGCAGCGTGTGAAGACGGTCTGTCTTTATAATGCAGTTGATAAAGTGGTCGAGAGAGTTGCTCGTTATTTTTTTGGCTCAGGCGTGTTAATTTACCTAGCTGTACTAAATCTTCAGTGACTACATTTGGCAATAAAGCGACTCCCATACCTTGAGCGACGGCCCTTGCTATGGCTTCGTTGCTGCCTAATTGCATACTTTGCTCTGCTTGTATGCCGTGCTCTGCTAATAACTTTACCGACATTTCTAACGTGCCAGAGCCAGGCTCGCGCAGTAGCCAAAATTGATTGTTTAACC
This sequence comes from Pseudoalteromonas sp. P1-25, assembly GCF_001401805.1. Lineage (GTDB taxonomy): Bacteria > Pseudomonadota > Gammaproteobacteria > Enterobacterales > Alteromonadaceae > Pseudoalteromonas. Next base: position 49,143 of record NZ_LKDW01000020.1, on the reverse strand, counting down.
ATGCTTTTAAGTTTTTAGTGGGCTTAAAGTTACTCGGTATAACGACACTCATTAAATCGTTTTGCCAGTGCTTACTTATTATATGTGGCTCGGTAGGTGTGCCTTCAACCAATGCTAAATCGATAGTGCACTCTAGCAACGCATGCTCAATTTGCGCGGTATTAGCCACTTGCACTTCTACTTTTATATGTGGGTATTGGGCGCAAAATTTAGCTAAATAAGGCGGTAGCCAATAACTGGCAATAGTGGTGCTGGTGCCAATAACGAGCGTACCGCGCTTGAGCCCCGTGCGCGATTTTATATCGTCAACGGCGGCTTTTTCGATAGCAAAAATACTACGTGCGTGATCGTATAGGGCTTGGCCGCCTTCGCTTAAGGTGAGTTTTTTACCTTTAGATGCACGTTCAATAAGTTGAATATTTAACTGATGCTCTAGCTCTTTTAAAGCCTTTGATATAGCAGGCTGGCTTATAAAAAGCGCTTCGGCTGCGCCTGAAAAACTACCCAATTTAGCCACTGTATAAAACACCCGAAGTGCATGTAAGTTCATTGTATAACCTTAAATTGCATAACTCTTAATTGTATAACTTTAAGTTATCAAATCATGATTTTAATATATTGGAGTTATATTTTGAGCTTTCTTACAATTAAGTCAACACATCAACATGGTTTAAGTGAGGGAATAGTATGCTTAGCGCTATTAAAAATGGGTTTCAGCCTTTGGGTATTAATACTAAGCAGTACAGTGATACGCGCTGGTGGTTAGGTATGCTGCTGGTGGTTGTATTAGCGGGGGCATCTGTTGCATTAAGTAAGTTACAAATAATGCAAACTGCGCAATTTAGCTCCTTAACAATTGGTATTGTGCTTGGCATTATTGTGGGCAACAGTGTGTTTTCGCGCATTGCTACGCGTACCGATGTAGGTGTTGATTACGCTAAAAGTATATTACTTAAAGCAGGCGTTATTTTATTTGGGTTTAGAATTACCTTTGCGCAAGTAGCGGGCGTGGGCTGGCATGGCTTACTAACCGACGTTATTATGCTTGTTGGTACGTTTATATTAGCAGTACAGCTAGGTAAGCGGGTTTTTAAGCTTGATGAGCAAACAACCATATTAATAGGTGCAGGTAGCTCTATTTGTGGCGCCGCAGCGGTAATGGCAACAGAACCCGTTATAAAAGCACAAGCGCATAAAGTATCAGTAGCGGTGGCAACGGTGGTGGTGTTTGGCACGCTAAGTATGTTTGCCTACCCAATTATGTTTGATTATATGGGGTTGAGCGAGCACGCATACGGCGTTTTTGTTGGTTCAACCATTCACGAAGTTGCGCAAGTAGTTGCAGCAGGTACCGCGGTAAGCGCTAATGCAGCCGACACCGCCGTGATAGAAAAAATGCTACGCGTGATGATGCTTGCGCCATTTTTAGTAGGCTTATCTTTTTGGCAAACTAAAAAGCATGCAAACATACACGCACATGGCAGCGAGCATAAATCGGGAATTACGATTCCTTGGTTTGCGGTGTTATTTATAGTGGCGAGTGGCGTGCATTCGTTATCGGTTATACCTCAGGGGGCTTCAAACGCCATTGTATGGTTTGATAATATATTACTTACCATCGCGATGGTGGCTTTAGGTTTGCGCACACATGTTGGCGCTATTCGCCAAGCAGGTATAAAGCCACTGTTATTAGCAGGTTGTTTATTTTTGTTTTTAACTTTGGGTGGCTTTGCCATTAATGTAGGCATTGCTGAGCTATTTTAAATTTGGGATGAATAACCTGAATTCAGGTTAACTAGATTGGCTTAAATAGGCCAATCTACCTCGTTTAAGTGATCGAGCTGCTGTGTTTTATTACTGTGCCCGTACCATTTATTGGTATAAATACCTTCAGGGTCAAACTGCGCGGTTTGCTTTTGTATATTAAAGTGGCGGCCACCACGCGGATCAACCCCCACACCGGCTATGTACTGCCAGTTGCCCCAATTTGCTGCTACATCGTAATCAATTAATTGCTGCTCAAAATAGGCTGCGCCGTATCGCCAATCAAGACCAAGCTCGTTTACTAAACAGCTTGCTGCAATTTGCCTTGCACGGTTTGAAATATAACCCGTAGTGTTTAGCTCTTTCATAATGGCATTTACAAGCGGGTAAGGTGTTGTGCCATTACACCAAGCTGCAAAACGTGTAGGTGTAAAAGTAGTAAGCGGCTTAGTTTGTTTTTGGCCTTTAAAGCTAAACAGGCTACTACCTGCTTTAAGTGCGTGCCATTTAAAATACTCTCGCCATAGCAATTCAAATTTAATCCAGTAAGTAGACTCGTTTGCCGTGTTGCTTTGCTCATAATCCTCCACGGCTTTATATACTTGTTTTGCACTTATACAGCCAAAGGCAAGCCAAGTACTAAATTTGGTGGTGTTGTTAAAGCCATCCAGCTCGTTGCGAGTCATTTTATAAGTGCTTGGCATTGCGCCTGAAAAATACTGCTTTAAATGTGCTTGCGCACTGTTAAGCCCGCCATGCATTTCGCCTTTATTTGTTATACGTTCTATAGGTTTTTTTGCGCATAAAGTTATTGGCTTAGGGAGCAAACCGTTTGGCAAAGTTGTTGGTGTAATAGGGCTATTAGCTGCCTCTACCTTTTTACGAAACGGGGTAAAATGTTTAGGTAATTCGCTTAAATCAAAGGGGAGAACACTTTGCTCAAAGAGCGTGTCTTGCTGCGACCCTGTAAATTGTGTATTGGGGCAATGTGCTTTGAGTAAGTTTATTTGGCGTTGCTCGTACACGCCAAATTGTTCGCTGTATACAACTTCATCAATATTTTGCTCATTTATACGCGCTTTTAAAAGCGATACGGGTTCGCCCTCAAGCACATGCAGGGTTTGCCCACGCTCAATAAGTGCTTGTTGTAGTTCGTACAAGCTTTGCATTAAAAACTGCTGTTTGTGTATGCCGTAAGGTTTTTGTTGGTAGTTATTATTTTTAAACCAGTGCGGGTTAATAACAAATACAATATCAAGCGCGCATTGCTGAAACATAAGGTCACTAAAAATTGGGTTGTCGGTTAGGCGTAAATCGTTTTGTAGCCAATATAAAATGCGTTTGCTCATACTTATGCTCTTGTTTTTGTAATCATTAAGTTTACGAAGCATAAGCGGGTAGGGATTAGTTTTGAGGCGTTTAAAAGGGTTTAAAAAAGAGGCGGCAAATAATACCGCCTCCTTTGATGTTAAATAGCTGCTTTTTGCTCTGCTATCCAATCGTTTATAACGTCTTCAAGTACTGCCATAGGGAGCGAACCTTGGCCTATTACAGTGTCGTGAAAGCTGCGAATATCAAATTGTGTGCCGAGTTCTTTTTCGGCTTTTGCACGTAATCCGCGTATTTTAATTTCGCCCATTTTGTAAGAGAGCGCTTGGCCTGGCCATGATATATAACGATCTATCTGATCTTCCACGGCGCTTTGTGGTAAAGCGGTGTGGCTTGCTAGGTAATCAATTGCTTTTTGACGGCTCCAGCCAAAGGCATGAATACCGGTATCAACCACTAAACGCACAGCACGCCACATTTCGTAACCTAAACGGCCAAAATCGCTGTATGGGCTTTGATAAAAGCCAGCTTCTTTACCTAAGCGTTCTGTATACAGGGCCCAACCTTCGCCAAAAGCAGAGTGGCTAAGTGTGCGTCTAAATTCGGGTACATTTAACTCCATAGCAATGGCATTTTGTAAGTGATGCCCTGGTATGGCTTCGTGCAGGCTGAGTGCTTCTAAATTATATAAAGGCTGAAGTTTAGGTGTTGAGGCTAAAAAGTAAGTACCTGGCGAGCGGTTGTCGGCCGGTGGCATATAAAACGCGCCACGACTTGCTGAGCCTTTAATAGTAAAGGTGTTACGCGGTAAGTGGCCAAAGTAAGTGGGCAATTTACCATACATTTTTTGCGTGATGAACGCGGTTTTTTCTAGCAAGTCTTGCGCGTCTTTTGCGTAAAATTGCTCATCGGTTGCTAAAAATTCTAAAAACTCACTATAGGTACCATCAAAGCCTACTTCATCAATAATATTTTGCATTTGCGTTTTTATACGCGCCACTTCTTTTAAGCCAAGCTCATGAATTTGCTTTGGTGTGGCGTTTGTTGTGGTGTAGTAATTAACCGTGTATTTGTAGTAATCAAGCCCGCCTTTAACGCTTGCAATACCAGGCTGCGCTCTACAATGTGGCATATAGTCATTCTTAAAAAAGTCGTAAAAATGCTGATACGCAGGAATTACTTTATCTTTAATTACGGCTTGTGCTTTTTGTTTTAAGTTTGATTTTTGCGCTGTACTAAAGGTATTAGGTATACGAGTAAAGGGCTCGTAAAGGGCGCTGTTTTCGGGGTTTTTAACTATGTGCGCGCTAATGCTTTGGCTGTAATTTTCAAAGGTTTTACAGTAATGGGTAAAGCCTGTTTTTATTCCTTCTTTCATTAAATCAATATTTTGCTGATTAAAGCGCGGGTAGTCGGCAAGGCTGATTAAAAATGCGTTGTAATCATCAGCTGTTAAAAAAGCCATATTAGCGGGCGCTTCTGCAAAGTAGGTATGCCAGCCACTTAAAAAATTAACCGGAAAATACTTATCCTGATAAAGGTAGCTTTGCTGCTCGGTTTCTCGCTCATATTTAAATAAGCGGTAGTTCATTAGCTGCTCGTTGTTGAGTGTTTTTGGGTCAATACTGGCTAAGCTTTTTAGTACGCTGTTGTTATAAGCTTGGCGCTTAGCAATGGCTTGCTCGCTCCAATCGGGTAATGTGCCATTTGGTTTCCAGCCGTCTGGGTCGGTTCGAAAAAATATTTTTTCAGCTTTGGCGTTTTGCCAATGGTTATCAATAATGGTTTTTAAATCGCTGTTACTGTCGGCAAGGCTTGGTAGCGAGGTGGTTGCTAAGCACATAGCTAAAATACGTTTTTTAAACATAGTCATCCGTTATTGGCGAGTTAGTCGCGCTTTTTTATTTTAATTTGTGTTTAATATAGTACCAAGTTAACTAAATCAATGCGCTCACTTTTACAGCCCATATTTAGTGGTTTTATTTTTGATTGAACAAATTTCACTGCATAACTGATTGGCGCACTAGTTTATTGTTTTATCAGCGTTTAGAATAATTAAAACTTATTATAAAAAATGACCGTCATGTTTAATAAAGTAATCGCCCTAATTGATGAAGCTAACAACCAAGACCCAAACACTGAGCAATTTAATGGGCAAAGCGTGCCCAAAGAAAGCCTTTATGCTACTCGTATGAGCGACATGCTTAGCCGTTTTAACCCAGGTGCTGATGAGCTAATGCAAATTGCAGTGCGTGGGCAGCATATTCAGCGCTGGAAGTCGCCGCGTAGTGACTTTGCAATGAATAAGCAGGGCTATCATCAGTGGCGCAGTGCACTTTATATATTTCATGCAAGTAGTGTTGTAGCGCTTATGCAGCAAGCTGGGTACGGTGAGGCTGAGCAAAACAGAGTGTACGATGCAGTTGCTAAAAAGAATATTAAACGTAACCCCGACAGCCAATTAGTAGAAGATGTAGCTAGCCTTGTATTTATTGAGCATTACATGCTCGGGTTTGCTAATAGCAAGCCTGATTACGATGAGCAAAAATGGATAGGGATTATTCGCCGTACTTGGCAAAAAATGTCAGACGAAGCACATGAGTTTGTATTGGCTGGACATATTACATTGCCACCACCGCTTGTTGGGCTTATTCATAAAGCACTTGAGTAAAGTAGTGTAAGTTAAGTATTAAAATAAAAGGATTTTAGAATGTTATGCCCACGCACAAATACCTCTCTTGAGCCGCTATTAATTGGCGGGATTACTGTTTACACGTCAGCACAAGGCGGCGTATTTTTTGATAACAGCCAAATTTTTAAGTTTAGCTCGCCTGAGTTAAAGCATGGCCAGGTGCTACTTAAGTACTTGGGTGAATATAGCGAGAGTGAATACGATGTATCGCAACGAATTAATTGCCCAAAGTGTATAAAAGTGGTGATGATGCGCCGGTTTTTTTCACCGCTCAAAGTGGTTGAAATAGACGAGTGCCCAGGTTGTGCAGGCATATGGCTCGATAGCGGCGAGCTTGCAAAAATACACGAAAACCATTTAACCCCCAAAGAGCGAAAGCTGTTAGCGCACGAAATGGCAACCAATCATGGGTTTATAACTATTAAGTCGCCAAAATCTAAGTATTACCCCAAAGCGCCCAAAAATACCCAAAACACCACGGTTGAGCGGCTGGTGCAATTAGCATTACTTAATCTTTAATACCAAGCCTCAAAATAGCTCACTTAATTAAGTGAATTGGTATTAATTTTAAGCAAGCAAGTGCTGCTAATAAAATATAACTCGTTATGAAAAAAGATGTAGCTCTTGGTTATTTTGGGTAATCAAATTTTCCGCAGGCTATATTAAAAACCCTCATTTAGGGCTGTATAAATTTGGAGTACAAAAGGTTAATTAATAAACACAACCTAATAAAAAATTCGCTTCACTACCCTCATGATTTACATACCTTAAAATAGATTACCTAAATAACCAGTTTGGTAATAAGTCTACATGTGCAGCTTAAAATTCAACCGCTACAGCTAGCTACCCCATGATTAGAAAGGATAATGATTTTAATATTTGTTGGTTAAGTGGTTAACTTTATTTAAAAAATAACACCTTTGTAAATAAATGATTGGAAAAAAATAAAAAGCATTGAAAATGATAATTAGTTTCATTAAGATCTCGCTGGAAATTAACAGGGAATTGACATGAAATTAAAATTTTTATCTATAGCAATAAGTACACTAATTCTAAGTGGGTGCGGCGGCTCAGGTTCAGAGTCAAACTCCGCACCACAATTTTCTCAGGCAGCGTACTCTTCATCTTTGGATGAAGATTCGAGCCTGACATTTACTGTAAGCGCAACAGACACTAACAATGATCAACTTAGTTACTCTTTAGCGAATGCTGCGAGTAATGGTAGCGTGAATGTTAATACCAGCACCGGCGAGGTAACGTATTTACCGGATAGCAACTTTAATGGCGCTGACGCGTTTCAAGTGATGGTGTCTGATGGCAAAGACTCAGCAACAACAACAGTATCAATCAACGTGCTAGCAGTGAATGATGACCCTGTTATTAGTATAGATAAAGTTCAGGTTAGTGGCGGCGAGACAAAAGTTGGAACGGTTGCTGCCACAGATATCGATGCAGATACACTTAAATATACAATTTCAAAACAAGCCATTAATGGTGATCTTACGCTTAATTCAGACACGGGTGAAATTACTTATTCGCCAATTACATTGTCGAATGCGGTTGATAGCTTTGAGCTAACAGTTGATGATGGAAATGGCGGTACTGTAAGTAAAACACTCGAAATATCGGCTAATTTATCGACTAATGCGGATCGTGCTTATTATTACTACGCGTCAGAACAGTCACATTTAAAGCGCTCGGAGCAGCTTACTACTACATTACAAAATGATATTAATATTGGTGAAGTAAACTCAGCTTTGGCAATAGGATACGCGGAGGCAGGGTTAGAGAATGAGACAGAGCGTTTAATTACACAAGATAGCATTATTCGTGATGAGCTACGCGCTTTAGCACTTGTTAATGTTGCGAATCAATACACTTTATTAGGTAAACTTGAAAGAGCGAATGAGCTTAGATTAGAGGCCAGTAACTTATACTCTACCTATATTGCGACCAAAGGTATTTCGGCATTTACAGCAGACGATCAAGATTTTTTCTATTCTTTAGCTGAGTCATACCTAAACGCGGGTGAGCCAACACTTGCACTACAAAGTTATAATATTCTAGATATCTTATTAAGCTCAGCGCTTGATGAAGAACAGACTACTCAAGCGCTACGATTATTTTTTGGATTTAGAAACACGGTTGAAGATGTAATTAATATTTGGCTTGAAACCCGTACTGAGCAAGATTTTCAATATGCTAAAGATATGGTGGATAGGCTATATATATTTGCCAATAAAATAGGTTACAGCTATGTGTCGAACGACAGAAATGGCAATGAAGGGGAAAAATATTACAGTATACGCCTTGTAGCATTAACTAATGTTGTAGAAAGCTATATAACCTTAAATGAAATAGATGACGCAAAAAATGCAATTGCAGACGCATTAGCCTTAAATGGCGTTGTAAATTACGATGATGCATACCCCCGAGAAGCAGATGAATATGCGCAAGTTACCCTTACCGAGTACCCTTTTGGACTAGTAGACTACGCCAAGCATTTGGTCACGCTTTATCCCGAAATAGATATTGAAACAGTACTATTAAGTAAGTTTGACAAGGATAGTTTTTACTATGATTGGGCTAAAGAAGATGCTGAGGAAGCACTTTTATTTGCATATGTTCGTAGCATTGAAGATGCAGATGAAAGTTTAGCGCTAATTCTTGCACAAAAAGATGAGAGTGATTTAAGAAATTTATTTACAACAATTACATCTTTTAATAGCTCTAACCCTGGTGGTTCTGCAATTTTGATTGAGCAAGGACGTTACGCAGATGCAGCAAAATACATTGCAGAGGGTTTAAGTGTTTTAAGCACTGAAGAATATTTAGCGCAAAATATAGCAACACAAGCATTTGTTACTGGCGCCACGGGGTGTCAGCTTATACTGGATCAGCTATCAACAATAATCAACTTTACGGATGAGCAAAAATACATCGATCAAGCCGTATCAACCTTAACGGTGTGCCGTGAAATTTCGCTGCAAAAATATGGGCAAATCAGTGGTACAGATGTAACCGCTGATGAGATTGTTGATTCAAGTATTGATTTGATTAAATACCATTATTCATTAGGACAAGCTGAATTAGTAAGCCCGCTAGTTGAAAAAGCACAAAGCTTTATTACAGCATACGATGACAGTCAAATTACGCAAAAATTAATAGACACAGGGAAACTGGCTGCTGCTTTTGCCTATGGCGGTGACTTTGCTACAGCGTTGACTCATTACACTGAATATGTAGAACTAATTAAAGAAATAGAGTCGTTGGTAAGCAGTGAATATCAGTTTTCAGTGACGCAAGACTATTTTGAAGCAACCACTACAAAAGATGATTATCGCTTTGAATCCTACTATAAGTTATTGCTTAGACAAGCCGGAAAAATTGATAATTACCAGCAGCTTCATGAAGAGACGACAACTTTATGGGCAGATTTAGTGAAATGGAATATCACGCGTTTAGACGAAGCCTCACTACAAACACAGTTACAATATTATCCACAGTTTGCTGAGCAATACCTAGCTATCGGGCAATTTGATAGCGCAGTTGAATTAAAAGACAAAGGTTCACTTGGGGTGGTTGAGCACGACTCTATTTTGACTTCTGCGATTGAGTCCCTAAGCCAGTTTGATGCGTTTACGGGTGTGAGCATTGCCACTGTAGATACAGATAACGATGGTAAAGCAAACTTCTTCTTACCGTATGCCAGTGAGCAAATGATCGCAGAGTCTGCAATTGAACTTGATCTAGATAGCGATAACGATGGTGTTGATGATCTAACAGATGCTTACCCATTAGATAAGACACGCCAGTAATGAGCTTTATAAATTCGACTTTAGGCATCGTTAGCTTTGCGCTCACGATGCCTACTCTTGCACAACAAGCCACAAGTGATGAGAAAGAAATTACCGAAAGTCGTTATGAAACGTGCGATGGCCAAGATTCTCATTGTGTTAAAAATATTGAGGTAATAGAGGTTAAGGGAGAAAAGTTAAACCCTATCTCTATGGGGGCTCAGGGTGTATATACGTTAGATCGTAAACTAATTAAAGATTACCGTTTTGGCAATGGTAATTTAAATGATCTTCTTGGTGTTTTACCCGGCGTTCAATATGGAGAGTCTGCGTATACGGCTGATCAAGTAAGCAATATTAAACCTGCTGAAGTATCTATTGCAGGAGCTGATGGTCGCGCTACTGCTTATCTCATTGATGGCGTTTCGAATAACTCAAACTTAAACAATGTTGCAGGGAACACCGATAGGAATTTACTCCAAGATGTTGCAGGTCATAGCCAAGAAGTGTTTTTAAACCTTGACCTAATTGAAAGTATAGAAGTTTACGATAGTAATATTCCTGCTAAATACGGTAACTTTAATGGTGGTTTAGTACAAGCACAAACCCGTAAAGCGCTTGATAAACTATCGTTTGGAATAAGCTATCGGCAAACAGCGGATGATTGGGTTGAGTATCATAATTATTACTCACCTGATTTTGATGGCTCAGACACCTTAGAAAATGCGGTGTTCCAAAAACGTGATTTTAGTACGTATATCTCAGCGCCAGTTACCGATAAGCTCGGTGTTGTGGCACAGTTTCAATACTTAGAGTCACAAGAAAGCCTAGAGCAGTTAGGTTCGCTAAGGTTACAAGAACAAACAAACTACAATGGTTTTATTAAGTTTGATTATGCTTTGACACCGAATGATGATATTTCACTGAGTTATTTATTTGCACCTTACGAGGGTAACTATTTTGATGTTAATGCGCTTAATAGCGATTATACCATTGAAGGTGGTGGCACAAATGCGGTACTTACTTGGCAAGCGGATAGAAGTTGGGGTTATATTAACTCACAATTAAGTTGGCGCAGCAGTGAAAACTCTAAAAATGCGAATTCAGCATGGTATACCTGGTTAAATACCGCAGGTAAAAACTGGGGTGAATATGACGGGTCTATAAACAGTCTTGAAGGTGGTTTTGGTGATATTAAGAAAACCCAAGAAACGTTAAGCGTTAAACAAGATTTTGAAATCCCTTTAGCAAAAGTATTGGACGGTGATTATAGTCTTTCAATAGGTTATGCATTAGAGCAGCAAACATCTGTATTTGAGCGTTTAGAAGATGCCATAGTGTATAACGGGTCAATTATCTCCCCAATGATTGATTGCGCAGGGTATCAGTTTGATTGCGTAGAAACACAGCTATATAGTTCTGTCGCTGATCTTGAAGAAGAGCTAGGGCGACCACTTGACTTGCAAAACAGTGACGACTTTTTACTGTACCAAAGTAATATTCAACAAACAGGGCAATATTTTCAAAGCCGCCAAGTAACGCCTAAAGCGAAAGCTGAGGCGCAAGTAAATGTGTTTTCAGCTTACCTAGAGAACCAACTTGAATGGCAAAACTATTCGTTAACATTGGGCTTTAGGTACGATTACAATGACTTTTTTACTAATCATAATTTAGCACCACGTTTACGTGGCACTGTTTCGCTGTTTGAAGGAGATGGCAAAATTGTACTTGGTGCAAATCGCTATTACGCAAGTGATGCAATTAATTATAAATTAAATGAAGCGATGCTCCCCACCCACAGTGAAGTGAGGGCTATTTATCAGCATAGGCCTCAGCAGTGGCAAGCTTCACTTACGAACACTGGTTATCGCTATGTTTATAATGATTTAGAAACCCCGTTTAGTGATGAACTCACAGCAGCTTATCGACATCAACTGCTCGGTGGAACGCTTGAGTTAAAGTGGCTGTATCGTGATCAGCAAGATAGCATAAATCGCGTTAGAGGAACCAATGACCTAGGTGAAGCAATATTATATGGGGCTAACTCAGGCAGTAGTGAGTATCAGCGTTATAGCCTTTCATGGATGGCAACATATGATAATCAACACATTGAGTGTAATGTATCGCACGCAAGTAATACCACAAGCGCTGAACAATTCGATGGTGAAACACGCACTTATATTAATAGCAACGATTACTTCCTAAATTTTTCGTATGATGATAATGAACTAGTTTATTTAAGATCTGATAATTATGAGTTGAGCAGCCGAAGTGTGAACGATACTTATCACTTAATTACTCGTCATGATATGGAGCTTGAAAAACAAGATTTTAACCGACCAATAATTGCTAACTTAAGCTGGGGCGGCGATTTTGGTAATTGGCAACTGTCTGCGTATGCCCGCTTTAACGGTGCGCAAGATGTGGTTTACGCAACAGGCACCACAAAATCAGTCAGTGAAGCTACCTCTATCTGCGATGGCTGTGCACCAAACAGAAAAGAATACCCCGTGTATCGAATAGAAAAGCGACCAAGTTTTTGGTTACTAAGCGGTAGCGTTAAATACTCGTTAGTAGTAGCACGTGATTACACAATGACTTTAAGTTTTGAAGGTGAAAATATTTTAAACGAGCGTACCTATCAAGTTAGCCCTTATACAACAGGTGTTGAGCTTGGACGACGCTTTTGGTTAGGCATTAATTTAGATTATTAAGAGGAAATTATTATGGCACCACTACTTGTATTAACCCTTACGGCTACACAGCTATGTTATAACGCAGATGCTGACACCCATGCAATTAAAATAGAGCGATTTATTTCTGAGCCAGCAGTGTTAGTGTCTGCAAGAAAAAAACGCGAAGATATGTGTATAGATATAAATGAATTACACATTGAAGAAGTCAAAAAGCTTGTTGCAGCTGATGGTAAAACTTTCTCTTTAGAAAAAAATAAGTAATGTTGAAACCCTTTCATTTATTTTTAGTGATATTAATAGGCTGGGCATGTAATTTAAGTGCTCAGTCAGTTAACTTAGAGTTTTTACGTGAGCAATACCTTCAACCTAGCGATAAGTGGCCAAAGCCTTTTTTAGACCCCGGAATTGCGCATAATGAGATTGGTTTATTACCAGAGATCACATTTCCTAAATCAAACTCATTTTCAGTGGCTAAAATGCGCCTTGGGGAAGCGCTATTTCACGACCCTATCTTATCTTCATCTAAGCATATAGCGTGTGCAAGCTGTCACGATAGAGATTTAGGTTGGGCAGATGGTCGTGAAGTGTCGTTTGGTCACAGTCGTCGTTTTGGAAAACGCAATGCACCCAGCATTGAAAATGCAGCGCTATGGGAAAATTTATTTTGGGATGGCAGAGCAAGCTCATTAGAGCAACAAGCATTAATGCCGATACAAGATAGTAATGAAATGAATTTTTCGCTGTTTGAGTTAGCGCTAAGATTAAATATTAACGCGAACTATAAAAGTAAATTCAATGACGTATTTGGCAAAGATATAGTGGAGGTTAGTGATGTAGCAAAAGCGTTGGCTACTTTTCAACGGACTATTCGTTCGCGTAATTCAGACTTTGACTATTTTATGCATGCAATTGCGGAAGAAGACGAAGAAAAAAAGACTTTTTATGCTAAACAATTAAGTGATCAAGCGTTGTGGGGGATGCACTTATTTAGAACCAAAGCGCGATGTATGAATTGTCACTCCGGCGCACTTTTTTCAGATAATGAATTTCATAATATTGGCCTTACTTACTATAAAAGAGAGTATGAAGATCTTGGGTTATTCAATATCACCGGTATGCCTGATGATGTAGGTAAGTTTAAAACACCTAGTTTACGTGGGGTAATGAATACTAAACCTTGGATGCATAATGGTTTATTTGCAAGTATGGAAGGCGTCATCAATATATATAATGCAGGTGGTGTTAGGATACCTAAGGACAAGAATGATGTTTTTTTTCCTGAAACATCATCCATTTTAAAGCCGTTATCACTAACCGCAGAAGAAATGAAAGCATTAGAGGCATTTTTAAATGCCATAACAGCTCACCCGGCCAGAGGGCCACATCTTTCATTCTTATCGCAATCCAAATGAAATGATGGGCAGAATTATAGTGAGCCATAAAAAAACCTTGTAGAGACGCACTCTACAAGGTTTATTTTACAGCTTACAGTATACAGCTCTAAGACTTATTACGGTTTTCTTTTGCAAAGGCACGTATTTTACGTTTTTGCGAAAGCGTTACTTTGTTTGTACGCCCTGCAAATGGGTTATCACCTTCTCTAAATTCAATTTTGATTGGTGTGCCCATAATTTTAAGTGCTTTACGGTAGTAGTTCATTAGGTAGCGTTTGTAGCTATCTGGTAAATCGTGAACTTGGTTACCGTGAATTACAATACGTGGCGGGTTATAACCACCGGCATGTGCGTACTTAAGCTTAACACGACGACCACGAACAAGTGGCGGCTGGTGATCGGCCTGTGCCATGTCCATAATACGGCGTAGCATTGCGGTGCTAATACGCTTAGTTGCTGACTCGTACGCCTCATCAACCGACTCAAATAAGTGGCCAACACCTGTACCATGAAGCGCAGATATAAAGTGTAAGCGTGCAAAGTCGATAAAGCCTAAACGGCGATCAAGCTCTGTTTTAATACGGTCTTTAACGTAATCATCAAGCCCATCCCATTTGTTCACAGCAATTACTAATGAACGCCCTGAGTTAAGCGCAAAACCTAATAAACTTAAGTCCTGATCAGAAATGCCATCGCGAGCATCAACAACTAGTAGTACAACGTTTGCATCTTCAATGGCTTGAAGTGTTTTAATTACTGAGAATTTCTCAACTACGTCGCTTACTTTTTTACGCTTACGAACACCTGCGGTATCTATTAAAATATATTCTTTGTCGTTACGGGTCATCGGAATATAAATAGAGTCGCGGGTGGTGCCTGGCATATCGTATACAATTACGCGCTCTTCACCAAGTATACGGTTTGTAAGTGTAGACTTACCTACGTTAGGGCGACCAATAATAGCCAGCTTTACTGGTTTATCGGCAAACGCTTGATGGTCTGTATCGTCGCCTTCGGCTTCTTGATAAAGGTCGATTAATTCTTCGTCATCATCAGCAACGTCTTCGTCAAGCGCGGCAAGCTCAGCAATTACAGGTTGCAGCGTTTGTTCAAGCAATAGTGTTATACCACGGCCATGGGCTGCCGCGATATGATGTACTTCACCTAATGATAATTGGTAAAATTCAGCACAGTTTGAGTCGGCGTCAATGCCGTCTGTTTTGTTGGCAACCACAAAGCACTTTTTCTCTTGCTTTCGCAAGTGATTAGCAATGGCTTGGTCGGCTACGGTCATGCCTACGCGGGCATCAACTAAAAACAGCACAATATCGGCTTCTTCAATGGCGAGTAATGACTGATCAGCCATTTCGGTTTCGATGCCTTCTTCGGAGCCATCAATACCACCCGTGTCTACCACGATAAATTCATAGCCATCGTAATTAGCTTGGCCATATTTTCTATCTCGTGTTAAACCTGGAAAATCGGCTACGAGTGCATCACGAGTACGTGTTAAACGGTTAAATAATGTGGATTTGCCCACATTGGGTCGCCCAACTAGAGCGATCACGGGAAGCATAAACTACCTCTTTAAAAAACAACAAAAGGCTTCGCAGTGCGAAGCCTTACAAAAAACCTTTAAGTGTTAGCTAGTTAGTTCGGTATTGTAACCGCGCTAACTTCACCATCACGGGTGTATAAAATTAGCTTGTCGTCGGCTACAACCGGCTCTACAAAAAAGCCCGAGCTGTCAAATTCTTCACGAGATACTAACTCGCCAGTGTCTTTGTTTAACCAATGAAGGTTACCTTCTTGGTCACCTAAAGCTAAATGGCTACCTGCTACTGCAGGGCCTGTTAGGTACCAACCACGCAGAGCGGGTTGGCTCCAACGTTCAATACCTGAATTTTTATCTAATGCGTAAATTACGCCTTCGCTATCTACTAGGTAAATAGTTTGTGCATCCATCGCTATTTCGCGATAGCTGCTGTATTCACGTTTCCATACAACATTACCTGAGCGAATATCTACTGCTGCTAGGTTACCGTTATATGCAATAGCATATGCGTAAGGACCGCTAATAATAGGTTGCGTGTCTACATCCACTAAACGCTCAAATTCTGATGCGCCTTTAGCAACGGCAATTTCTGCGCTCCATGCTGAGTAGCCACTTTCTGAAATAAGCACACTTAGTTTGCCTGTTTCAAGGCCCAGTAACACCCCACCGTTTGCTACAGTTGGCGAGCTTTGGCCACGTAATGTAAGCGGGGGGACTTCTTGCTCAAAGTTCCAGCGTTCTTCGCCTGTATCTGGGTGAAGTGCTAATAATTTACCCGAGCCTAAGTTTACAAAAATTAGGCCATCGCCTGCGGCTGGTTTAGACAGCGCTTCGCCAGGTACATTTTTACGCCATACTTCTTCACCGGTTTCACGGTCAAGCGCAATAATAAAGCCGTGCTCAGAGCCTACGTAAATTTTACCATAAGCTTGTAGTATACCGCCTGATAATTTTGCAGTGCCGTTATCTGACCATGGCCAAAACGATACGTCTTCACGTATGTCGGTTTCCCATAGTGTATCGCCATTAGTAAGCGACAGTGCTTCAATTTGGCCTTCACGGCTGGCTACATAAATAGTGTCTTTGTAAACAGCAGGCGATAAGCGAGAAAAATAATGCTCTACACCACTGCCAACCGACTCTTGCCACACTACCTCTGTTTCAAACTGATTAACAATTTCAGGAAGTACTAACTCGTCTTCGTCATCACTTGATGAGCAACCCATAAGTGTTGCCATGCATAGTGCGAGCGTTGCTGTTGTTATTTTTTTCATACCTAAAACCTTATGCCGCTGGGCTAGTTACTGCTAGGTCGTCTAATTTAATTTGTAATAAAGGGTTTGTAGCTGAGCCCGCTGCTTCAGCCGCTGCTTGGTATGCAGAGCGAGCTTGGTCTTTATTACCTTGCGCAATGTAAATATCGCCTTTAAGTTCTGCTACATTGGCGCTGTATGCTTCTGGTAGTGGCGAGTTTAACGTTGTAAGTGCTTCGTCATACTTGCCTTGTGCAAGTTGAATACGTGCTAAGCGCGTAATGGCAATGGCTTTAAGCTCTTCGCTTTGAGCGTTTGTAACAATCCAGCTTAGTTTTTCACTAGCTAAGTCTAATTTTTTTGCATCAACAGCGTCTTTTGCCGCAACAAAAGCGGCTAAAGTTGCATAGCTTGTGTCTTGGTTGTTTTTAATGAATGTATCGGCCGCGCCAAGTACATCGTCACTTTGTACAAGTGTTGTATATTGGTCAGACGCTTGCTCAGCCGTTGTAATTTGGTTTTGGTTGTAGGCTTTCCAGCCGTATAATCCGCCTAAACCCACAATTACACCTAGCGCAAGTGAAATACCGTTTTCGCGAAAAAAGCGCTTAATGGCTTCTGCTTGTTGTTCTTCTGTTGAATAAATGTCCATTATTACCTCTTAAGTTAGCTTAGCTATTGATAAGCTCAGCTAATAGCGCTTTAGCTTGTTCTAATTCTAGTGTGACTTGCTCTTTACGCTCACGTAAATATTTGATGGTCACAACGCCTTTTTCTAATTCATCTTCGCCGATAATAACAGCCACTAGTGCATCGCTTTTATCAGCTCGTTTTAGTTGTTTTTTAAAGTTACCGCCGCCAGCATGTACCATAACGCGTAAACCCGGTACGTCGCTGCGCAGTTGCGCTGCAATGGCAGGGGCTTGAATACTTGCTTTGTCGCCCATTGCCGCTAAATATACATCAGCATTGCGGCGAATGTCACCTACACACTCAAGTGCTTGGAGTAACAGCACTAAACGCTCTAGGCCCATTGCAAAACCTACCGCTGGGGTGGCTTTACCGCCAAGTTGCTCTACTAAGCCATCGTAGCGTCCGCCGGCACATACTGTACCTTGTGCGCCAAGGCTATCTGTTACCCATTCAAACACGGTGCGGTTATAGTAGTCTAAACCACGTACTAACTTTTCATTAACCGTGTATATGACGCCAGCTGCGTCTAAACGTTCACATAAATTTGCAAAATGTTCTTTTGATTCAGCATCTAAATGCTCAGACAATTTAGGTGCACCCACTAAGATTGCTTGCACGTCTGGGTTTTTGCTATCAAGTACACGTAATGGGTTTGAGTACATACGGCGCTTTGAGTCTTCATCAAGTACGTCGGTATGTTGTTCAAGGTAGGCTACAAGTGCATCGCGATAATCGGCGCGCGCTTCGTTAGACCCTAACGAGTTAAGCTCTAAACGGACGTGCTCGCTAATGCCAAACGCTTTCCATAATTGCGCTGTTAATAATATAACTTCTGCGTCTATATCGGCTGTGGCAATACCAAATGTTTCTAAGCCAAATTGGTGAAACTGACGGTAGCGGCCTTTTTGTGGGCGCTCGTGACGAAACATTGGGCCCATGTACCACAGGCGCTGCTCTTGGTTATAAAGCAAGCCATTTTGATTACCTGCGCGTACACATACTGCGGTGCCTTCTGGGCGAAGGGTTAGCATGTCGCCGTTACGATCGGCAAAAGTGTACATTTCTTTTTCTACTATATCGGTTACTTCACCAATAGAGCGTTTAAATAAGTCGGTTGATTCTACAATAGGAAAACGAATTTCTTGATAACCGAACGATGCTACTGTCTCGCGTAAAATGTTTTCTACTTTCTGCCAAACTTGCGTGTCGCCCGGCAGACAATCGTTCATACCGCGAACTGCCTGAATTTGTTTTGCCACTGATAAATCCTAATTACTGTTTATGTGTAATAAAAAAATGCTTACACAACAAGAATGCTAAAAATTGACCCGTCATTATATACCCAAATGACCCCATGATGCGAGCGTCGTTTGAATTAAAAGCGATTTAGGCAAGGCATTGATTGAAAGTAATAGTGGTTCTATTGTTAAAATCAATAACGCAGTATAAATCGCTTTTAAACCAACCCGTTGGGCGGTTTACAGACACTTATTCTCATCGTTGTTACTTTTTAAAAGGGATTGCCATTTTTGCAAAGTAACGCCTTGATATTAAGAGCCTGTGAAACGCTGAATTCTGTATCTTGGGGTCGTTTGGGTATCCTCTAGCTATAAAGGTAAACGCCAAACAGCATGGTTTGGCGCTTTATACGGTATTTATTCGACTATTTTAATGTCGATAGGTGTTTGCTGCTCTTTTTGAGCAATAAAGTCGCGCACGTAGCCTTCAAGCTGGTCAACAATGTTGTTGTTATCAATACGCGCTTTTTGACGCTCGCCATTAATGTATAAACCTGAGCGGCGGTTTGCACCGGCAAGGCCAATATCACTCACAAGGGCTTCGCCTGGGCCGTTAACGACACAACCAATTACTGAAACAGACATTGGCTCAACCACATCTTCAAGGCGCTCTTCAAGCTGGTTCATGGTGCTTACGACATCAAACTCTTGACGTGAGCAGCTAGGGCAGGCAATAAAGTTAATACCGCGTGAGCGTATACGCAGCGATTTTAAAATATCAAAACCGACTTTGATTTCTTGAACTGGGTCAGCAGCAAGTGATACACGCAGCGTATCACCAATACCTTCGGCAAGTAACATGCCTAAGCCTACAGCCGATTTTACCGAGCCTGAGCGCATGCCGCCGGCTTCGGTGATCCCTAAATGCAGGGGTTGATCTATTTCTTTAGCAAGTAAGCGATAAGCGCCTACAGCTAAAAATACGTCTGATGCTTTTACCGATATTTTAAATTGGTCAAAATCAAGGCGGCGTAATATATCTACATGGCGCATTGCTGATTCAAGTAATGCCTCGGGAGTTGGCTCGCCGTATTTTTCTTGTAGGTCGCGCTCTAATGAGCCGCCATTTACACCAATACGAATAGGAATATTATGCTCGCGCGCTGAGTCTACAACAGCTCTAATACGCTCTTCACTACCTATATTCCCTGGGTTTATGCGCAGGCAATCTACGCCATATTTTGCCACTTTTAACGCTATGCGGTAATCAAAGTGAATATCGGCAACAAGCGGAATGCTCACTTGCTCTTTTATACTTTTAAACGCTTCTGCGGCATCCATTGTTGGGACAGATACACGCACTATATCAGCGCCGGCATCTTGTATTGCTTGGATTTGCGCAACCGTGGCACCTATATCTAGGGTGTCGGTATTGGTCATCGACTGCACGGCAATAGGGGCTCCGTCACCAATAGGCACGTTGCCTACATTGATGCGGGTTGATTTTCTGCGTTTAATTGGAGATTCTGAAAACATAGCGACTACTCTGCTAATGGTAATTTAAATTTGGCTAAACGATTTTTAGGATAACCAGAGATATCAACTGGTTCGCCGTTTAGAGAAACACTAACTACGTCGTGCTTACCTAGCACAACCGAAAAAGGCGGGGTACCGCTTACAGTCATTTTATAGCCTGCTTTTTTTACGCCAAATGCAATGCGCTCACCCTCACCATCGTGTATTTCTACCCAGCTCTCATCGTTAAACACCATGTTAATTGTACTGGTGTTACTTTGCGTGTCGGGATCGTTAGTGGCTGCTTGGGTGTCAGCGGCAATAGGCGCCGTGGCATTAACGGCTTCACTTAAGGGGACTTGTTCAGCACTTATAGGCATCACCGCCGGTGTGCGCTCAACAGCCTGTGTTGCTTGCATTTGTGAGGTGTTCTGACTTTCGTTATTTAGCGCGTTGTTAGTTTGCAGGTTATCTAAAATTGAATTTTCAATATTGATTGTGCTTGTTTGCTCATCGATAGGGGTGGCATTTTGCCAAAACCATAAGGCAGATGAGCCAATAACAATGGCTAAAATAAT
Organism: Pseudoalteromonas sp. P1-25; assembly: GCF_001401805.1. Lineage (GTDB taxonomy): Bacteria > Pseudomonadota > Gammaproteobacteria > Enterobacterales > Alteromonadaceae > Pseudoalteromonas. The sequence continues at coordinate 28,639 of NZ_LKDW01000020.1, read as the reverse complement.
GTAGCTCACCAGCATTAGGCGGCTGTCGTGGGCTTCTTTTTCTGTGCGGCGCGAAAAGCTTTGCATGTTAGCCGGCTTTGTAGGCTCAGGCGGTGCAGGCAATCTGGCTAATATAGGGGCGCTATCGACGTGTAGTTCACGGCAATAGTTTTTAATGTAGCCTTTTACAAAGGTAATAGGGCCTAATGTTTGATACTGATCGCTTTCTAAGCGTTGTAACTGAGAAATAGAAAGCTTAAGTGGGCCAGTAAGTGACTCTAAGCTTACATTAGCCTGCTCTCTGTGCGCTTTTAATAGTTGCCCAACACTTGGCTCATCGCTTTGTTGCGTAGTTTCTTCTGTCATAATAGGTACGAATTTGGATCCACTAGTAATAGTCTATGCCCAGGTGTAAGTTCTATATCTGGGCTTAATTTATTCCATCGCATTAATTCATCAATTAATACATGCCGCTGGGTAGCTATGTCGTAAAGGGTATCGCCAGCTTTAATCTCGTAATAAATATTAGGATCGTTTAAATAAATTTTACTTCCGTTGATCACACGATCCGACTCCTTTAGACCATTCCACTGCAGGAGTTTTTGTAGTTTAACATTGTATCGCACTGAAATGCTAAATAGGTTTTCACCAAACTCAATAATATGAAAAGGCACCTTTAAAGGGGGGACTTTTGGATTAAGCATTGGTGGCACTTGTTTTACACTTGGTTGATAGTTTTTGAGTGTAATGTCTTGGTTGTCGCTGTATGAATTACCACTAAATACAGCACTGTCTTTTTTAGCCTCGTAAAATACAACTGCATTATTTAAGCCCGTATTCTGTGGGCCATTTGCAGCAGAACGTGTATTTTGTGGAGTATTAAAGTTAGCTTGTTTTGGTGCGCCAAATGAAATTATTTTTACTTCGTCATCCTCTTTAGCTGTTTGTGTAGTGGCAGTTTTTGGCGGCTCAGCTGTGGTTTTAGCCGTGTGTTGCGCTTGGTGATCCGTTGTTAATGCCATAAGCACGGCTGCGGTATCTGTTTTAGACTCTGCAGGTGTAGGCTTGTTTACCTCTTGGGCAGGTTGTTCTCTTTTAGTTTCAGGCATCTGGGCAGTATTTTTTACGGTTGGAGCCGCTGCCGCAGCTGGCACTACTGCTTTAGTTGTTGTAACTACTTTAGTTTGCGCGGTTTGTGGGGCTGGCGTGAGAGTGTTAGCGTCGTCACTTTGCTCAGCTACGCTTTTTTGTTTGTTTACAGCGGCGATGGTTGCCTGCGCGCTTGGCGCCTCATTTAATACTGAGCTTGAAGGCTCAACCCCTGGGGAAATTAAGCTGGTCGAATTATCGGTAGTTGGGCGTTTTTTACGAATAATTTTAATTTTTGGTTGCTCAACCCTAATTTGCTCTTCGCCGTACTGCTCTTGAAGCTCTTCAAGCTGCGCTTTACGGTATTTTTCGCGTAGAATTTCAAACTCAGTTTGTTTGGTACGATTATCGCGAATAGCATAGGCTTGCTTACTTGTCGGGTAAGTTTGCATTATAGTAGCGGCAATTTTTTCTGCTTCTTCTATTCTGCCCATACGCTGCTTAATTAAATAACCAAGCAATAAAGCCCGTGCAGACACTCGGCCGGTGTCGTCATGGCGCTTTAGTACTTCGCTGGCTTTATGCAAATCGCTTTTAGCATAAAAAAGGGCGGCTAAGCTTATTAGGGTCGATGTACGTTGCGAGCTGTGATTAAGTGCTTGTTTAAAGTAACTCTCTGCATTTTCAAAGTCGTTAAATTCAATGGCACATAATGCAAGGTTTTCGTAGCTTTCGGCAACGCGTATATAGCTTGGGATATCAATTGCTTTTAAAAACTGATCGGTTGCGCGATCATACTCTTTAATGCTACATAAAAACACACCGTAGTTATTAAGCGTATTCGGATCGTCAGGCTTAATTGCTAATGCTTTTTGATAGGCTTTATCGGCACGCTCTTTTTCGCCTACTTGTTGGTAATAATAAGCAAGAGAGTAATGAACTTCAGGCAGATTAGGGGCAAATTCTATAGCTCGCTCAAGGTTATACTTTGCTTGCGAGTTGTTGCCTGTTTCTAAATATTGTAAAGCGAGGGCGATACGAGTGCGTGCTGCGCCTGCATTATTGATTTTGTTTTCGACGACGGGTTTGTCACTGCCGTTATAACTACTTTCACTTACACATCCGCTAAGGGCTAGTGTTGAAAGTGTTAAAGCAAGTAAAGATCGCATTACCTTGTCTCTGTTTTTCTATCCATAGCGCCTATCTTACCTAAAACCTTTAGTGTTGCATCATTTATTTAAAAATAAACAACTTAACCACCCTGTATAGGGAAAATACACAGGGTGGTGGCAGGCTTATGCTTGCTGAATATTTACACTAATGGCGTTATCGTCGCGCATTTTCTTTTTCGCCATACGTTTTGTACGGTCAACAACATCGCCAGCTAATTGCCCACAGGCGGCGTCAATATCGTCACCACGGGTACGGCGCACAATACATGTGATACCCGCTGCTTGCAGTACTTTAGAAAAACGGTCAATACGGCTGTTGCTAGAGCGTGTGTATTCGTTACCTGGGAACGGGTTAAACGGAATAAGGTTAACCTTAGAAGGTGTACCTTTAAGCGTTTTAACCAGCTCATGGGCTTGGTCGGTGCTGTCGTTAACGCCATTTAGCATAACGTATTCAATGGTTACGTCTTTATTGGCTTTAGAGCCATCGATATAACGACGGCACGCCGCTAAAAATTCTTCAATAGGGTATTTTTTATTAATTGGTACAAGTACGTCACGCAGTGCGTTATCGGGTGCGTGAAGTGAAATAGCAAGTGCGACGTCTATTTTTTCTTTTAGTAAATCAAGCGCAGGTACAACGCCTGAGGTACTTAATGTTACGCGGCGCTTAGATAAACCAAAGCCCCAGTCGTCCATCATTAGCTCCATTGCTGGCACGACGTTTTTAATATTAAGTAGTGGCTCGCCCATACCCATCATTACTACGTTGGTAACAGGGCGTTTTTCGCTGTTGCCATCAAGGCCTATGTCTTTAGCTACGCGCCAAACTTGTCCAATAATTTCCGACACTTTAAGGTTACGGTTAAAGCCTTGTTGCGCAGTTGAGCAAAACGTACACTCAAGGGCACAGCCCACTTGTGAAGATACACATAAAGTGGCGCGGTCTTTTTCTGGGATCCATACCGCTTCAACTTCTTGGCCGCCATCGAGCACTAAAGCGTACTTAATAGTGCCGTCGCTTGCTTGCTGGCGCACTGAGATTTCTGGCGCAACAATTTCGCATTCGTTTTTAAGCTTTTCTTTAAGCTTTTTATTAACGTTGCTCATATCGTCAAAGTTATCAACGCCAAAATGATAAATCCATTTCATCACCTGGTCGCCACGAAATGGCTTTTCACCGAATGATACAAACAGCTCGCGCATTGCATCTCGGTTTAAATCTAATAAGTTAATCTTTTTTTGCTCGGTCATGAAACAACCTCAATCGGTGACGGTGGAGATAAAATTTACAAGGATAAATTGTACACAATTCACCCACTTTAATCATTAAGTAAAATATCAAAAATGTACTTAAGGATACTTTACGTAATGACTAAAAAAGGGCTCGAAAGCCCTTTTCTTACTTTGCATTACAGCGTTAGCTGTAAAACTCGAATTAACGAGTACGTGGGCAAAGCTCTTCGTCAGCGAAGAAGTACGCGATTTCGCGAGCAGCAGATTCAACAGCATCAGAACCGTGAACAGCGTTTTCGTCGATGCTATCAGCGTAGTCTGCACGTAAAGTACCTGCTAGTGCTTCAGCTGGGTTAGTCGCACCCATGATTTCGCGGTTTTTAAGAACAGCGTTTTCGCCTTCAAGAACAGTAACCATTACTGGGCCAGATGTCATGAAAGATACTAAAGCACCGAAGAAAGGACGCTCGCTGTGCTCTGCGTAGAAACCTTCAGCTTTCTCTTTTGAAAGGTGAACCATTTTAGCTGCAACGATTTTAAGACCCGCAGTTTCGAAACGGTTGTAGATTGCGCCGATGTGGTTTTTTGCTACTGCATCAGGTTTTACGATTGAGAAAGTACGCTCTAAAGCCATCTTTATGCTCCAATAATTTTTAAATAAAAGTGTGAATATTTACGGGCGCGAATTATACGCGTTTTAATTGAAAAAACCTAATTTTATTAAAAACCAGTTTGGTTGCAGTTTTATGATCTTGATCAAAAGCACATTGTTTGGCGCATTTATAATGCCGCGCTTGTAAATTAATTAATCACATAGCCGATGAGTACTCGGTTAGCTGTATGGAGCGCATATGCCAGCTGTTTCTTCTGTCACTTCTTTTATACCTGAACTGTTATGCCCTGCGGGGAGTTTAAAAAACATGCGCTACGCCTTTGCATATGGAGCTGATGCCGTTTATGCCGGCCAGCCTCGCTACAGCTTGCGGGTACGTAATAACGAGTTTGATTTAAAGACGCTACAAATAGGCATTAATGAAGCTCATGCGCGAAATAAAAAGTTTTATGTGGTCTCTAATATTGCGCCGCATAACAGCAAAGTTAAATCGTATTTACGTGATATAGAGCCGGTGATTGCTATGGGGCCCGATGCGCTGATTATGTCAGACCCTGGCTTAATTATGTTGGTACGTGAAAAATGGCCCACTATGCCTATTCATTTATCGGTGCAAGCAAATGCCGTTAATTATGCAAGCGTGCAATTTTGGGCAAAACAAGGTATTGAGCGGGTGATTTTATCGCGCGAGCTTTCGCTTGAAGAAATAAAAGAAATTCGCACACTATGCCCAAATACTGAACTTGAGGTGTTTGTGCATGGTGCATTATGTATGGCGTATTCTGGGCGTTGTTTGCTCTCGGGGTATATTAATAAGCGCGACCCAAATCAGGGAACTTGCACTAATGCCTGCCGCTGGGATTATGAGGTAAAACCAGGCACTGAAAACGAAACGGGCGATATGGTGCACAAAGTTGACCCTAACCAAGTTATACCAACGCTTGGTGAAGGTGCGCCAACCAATAATATTTACATGCTTGAAGAGCAAGGACGCCCAGGGGAGTATATGCCAGCCTTTGAAGATGAACATGGCACCTACATTATGAATTCAAAAGACTTACGCGCCGTACAGTATGTTGAAAAGCTGACAGAAATGGGCGTACATAGTTTAAAAATAGAAGGGCGAACTAAGTCGTTTTATTACGTTGCCCGCACTGCGCAAGTTTACCGTAAAGCAATTGATGATGCGGTTGCAGGTAAGGCGTTTGATCCTAACTTATTTAATACACTAGAAAACTTAGCGCATAGAGGCTACACCGAAGGCTTTTTAAAACGCCATGCTCATCAAGATTACCAAAATTACGAATATGGTCATTCGGTATCGACTAAGCAGCAATTTGTAGGAGAGGTGTTAGGACGCGATGAAAAGGGGTTAGTAAACATAGACGTTAAAAACAAATTTTGTGTAGGGGATTCTTTAGAGCTAATGACCCCGCAAGGTAACATCACTTTTGTACTTGATAGCATGCAAAACAAACAGGGCGAAAGGATTAGTGATGCAAAAGGGTCTGGGCATAGTGTAAAAATACCATTAGATGAGAGCATTAATGTAGAGCATGCCATTTTGATGCGTAATTTAGATGAGCAGCAAGATACGCGTAACCCTTATAAAAAAATAGCAGGTGTGTAAGGGATAGGCATGGCACTACTTATTAGTGATAAATGCATTAACTGTGATGTATGTGTAGATGAGTGCCCCAACAGCGCCATTTTTATGGGGGAAGAAATCTATCAAATAGACCCAAGTAAATGCACAGAATGTGTGGGGCATTACGATAAACCCACTTGTGTCATAGTGTGCCCTATTAAGTGTATTAAAAGCGATCCTTTAAATAAGGAGTCACTTGAGCAGCTCGCACAAAAGTATGTAAACCTTGTTGAAAGTGATAGCTGAACACATAAAAACAAGCTTATGCTTAAAAATAGAGTAAAAATTTAGCTTAAACTACTTATTAATTATCGCGTTATCATTAATACCTTCTATACTGAAAGTAACTTGATTTAGTGTTTTTTGGTAGGGAAATTAATGTTTTTTTCAAAAGGTAAGCAAAACGAAATAGCCGCTTTAAAAGCCCAGCTGTATCCCTTGGAGCAGGTATGGGAAGGGCTTTACAAAGAAATGCTGGTACTTAATGTACTTTATGATGGACGAATTTCGCATGCTAACGATAACTTTTTAAACGCACTTGGCTATAACGAAGATAATTTAACAAATAATCAGTTAGGCGAATTTATTGCTGAGCAGTCGCGGTTATCACCAGAATACGAAGAACTTGAAAAAGCATTCCAAAAAGAAGGCCACTGGAGTGGTGCCATAGAGTTTATACGCCAAGATGGCAATGCAGAATGGCTAAGGTTAATAGTGCACCCAGTGGTGGGCGAGCAAAACCAGTTATTGTATTTTTCTGTGTTTGGCACTGTGCTTACCAAAACGATTGCGACTTCTCGCGAGCAAAGCGACACAATAAAAGCGATTTATCGCTCTATGGCCGTGATTGAGTTTGATTTAGCGGGCCACGTGTTAACGGCAAACGATCAGTTTTTGTCGGCCATGGGGTACAGTGAATCAGAAATAATAGGTCAACATCACCGAGTGTTTTGTGAAACCGAAGAAGCTAATTCGGCTGAATACCAAGAATTTTGGAGTAAATTAAGGCAAGGCCAATTTATTGCAGATAGGTTTAAGCGGATAGATAAGTATGGCAACGTGATTTGGTTAGAAGCGACTTACAATCCAATATCAAATGATGCGGATCAACTTTATAAAGTAATGAAGTTTGCCACCGTAATTACTGAGCAAGTAAACCGCGAAATTGCTATATCGCAAGCTGCCGAAATTGCCTACGGCACCTCTACAGAAACAGATAAAACCGCAGAGCGTGGTAGTAGCGTGCTACAAGAAACAGTTTCTGTTATGAATGAGTTAGCCGTTAATATGGAGCAAGCCGCTAATGAAATATCGGCACTTGATCAGCAGTCACAACAAATAGCCAGCATAGTGCAAAGTATTAGTAGTATTGCTGAGCAAACCAATTTGCTTGCCCTTAATGCTGCAATAGAGGCTGCGCGTGCAGGAGAGCAAGGGCGCGGCTTTGCTGTAGTAGCTGATGAAGTAAGGCATTTGGCGTCAAGAACATCAAAGGCAACAGAAGAAATTGTGGAAGTTGTGCAGCGTAATCAATCACAAACTCAAAGTACAGTGGCCGTTATTGAGCAAGGTAAAGAAAAAGCCGAGCAAGGTTTAGCGCTTTCTAAAGAGTCAGGTGATGTTATGGCTGAAATTCAAGATGGAGCACAAAAGGTAGTGAATGCGGTGGGGCAATTCACAAGCCAATTAAACTCTAATAGTTGATTGGCTATAGCGCGATAAAAACAAGCATATACTAAAACCGCGTTCGCGGTTTTTTGCTTTATGGCGTATTTTAAACAATACCCTAGGCGTTTTTTTACACTTAAAACAGCGTTTAAAACTAGCCATATAAACCAAATATGCCCTAGGTAGTGAGGTGTAAGTCAGTTTTTAAATCATGATAAGGGGAAATTAAGCCATACGTTAACAATAGATTAAGTTTCGCCATGTAAACTTTGCGAAAATTTACTATTGCGTACCTCAATACGTTGACGGAATCACTTATTTGCTTAGCTAAAAGCAACATAAATGGAATAGTTATAAAAATGATTAATTGCCCACGTCATTACCCCTTTTCTAAAATATATAAATCTTTGTTTTGTGTATCCCTTATTAGCTCAAGTTCGCTTAGTTTAGCCGATGGTGTTACCTCACAAAACGCTAAAACTCCGCTTAAAAAAAACATGGAAGTAATTGAAGTGCGAGGAATACGCACAAGTATGGCTGAGAATTTAGATGTTAAGCGGATGTCTGGCTCTGTGGTGGATGCAATTACAGCCGAAGATATCGGGAAATTTCCTGACAAAAACGTAGCGGATTCGTTGCAGCGAGTGCCTGGTGTTGTTATTGAACGCGACGGCGGAGAAGGGGCATCGGTTAGTATTCGTGGCTTATCATCTGAGCTTACATTTACTCAGCTTAATGGCAATTTTATAGCGTCATCACCCGGAGAGCCTTCTCGTTCGTTCGATTACACTTTACTGCCCTCTGCCATGATAGAAAGCGTAGAAGTGTATAAATCGCCAGAAGCACGTTTAGATGAAGGCGGAGTGGGTGGCACAGTATTGATGCATAGCCGCAAGCCTTTAAGCATGGAGGCAAACTCAGGTGTATTTAATGTTGAATCCACTTACGCTGATGTAACAAAAGAATACGAGCCGCAATTTACTGGCTTATATTCATGGAAAAATGACGACGACACCTTTGGCGTATTAATGGGTTATACCTATCAAGAGCGTACTAATTGCACATTAACAGGCAGCACCGATGCCAATGTATGGCGTTACACTGGTGGCGGCCAACCTGCTGATATTAATGGAAATGCAGTTGATAACAATAATGGCTGGGATACTATTAATGATGCCAGTGGTAAGAGTTACGATGGCGTGTGGTTTCCGCAGGTAGTACGTGGTTCAGTGCTTAATGAAAAACGTGAGCGTGAAGGTATTCAATTTAGTACGCAGTGGCGACCAACTAACAACTTAGAGCTTGGCTTTAACTACTTTGGGTTTACGCTTGGGCAAGACAGAACTGAATCAGTCATTGATATACCAGAATGGTCACTCAATCCTGATTTTTTAACCGCCGTTACACTTGATCAAACAGGCACTATTGCAACGGGTATGCAATATAATGCCAGTGTTAGCGGTGTTGAAAACGATATGCAGTTTCCGTGGATGCGTGGCAGTTATGTACGCGAAGAGTCTACCTCCGATACGTTTGATTTTAATTTAACCTACGAAGGCGATACCTTTAAAGCACGTTTTGTTATTGGTAACACGCAATCTGAGGGTGGGCCTGAAGAAAGCTGGGAAGCCGCATATAAAAGCTCAAACGCTGGTGAAAACCAAGCCGTTATAGAAAATGCAGCTCAAACAGCTGGCTGGTCAATAGCGCAAGATAATGTATCACTTAATATTGACTCAAATACATTCGCTAACTTGCAAAGTGGTTTGGGCGGCGGCCGTGATGCTGGCTCGTCAAATTCAAGCTTTGTTCGCAGTGAACTCGAGGAAGATTATTACCAGGCCGACATCGACTTTTATGTTGATTGGGGGTTTTTAAAAACCATTAGAACCGGCGCTAAATATCGCCATGCCAACTTACACCGCGAGACCGGCAATACGTTTTTTTTAGACTCTAACTTTGATATTGCTGCAGGTGAAGCGAGTGAGCAAGGCATAACGCAATTTGATAGCTATCAATGGAATGGCGGTATGCCACTGGCCGAGGAGGTGTTTATTAATCAAACCAATATAGTGGGCGGGTTTAACATAAACCAAATGCCCAGCATAGATTGGGATAAATACCGAAATTTAGTAACAAACAACTACACACCTTATATCCGCATAGAAGATAATTTTGTATACGATATTGAAGAAAAAATATCCGCGTTTTACATTCAAGGCGATTTTGAATTGAGTGACATTAGAGGTAATTTAGGTGTGCGCGTAGTACACACTAAAACATTAACCTCTTCTACCGATTTATATACTTATCAACGTGATCACACCAATGATGAAACAGGCGAGCCGGTAACTGGCGATGCGCGCTTTGTAGATGACTATCAGTTGGTTACACAAAAAAACACCGACACTCAAATTCTACCAAGCTTTAACATAGCGTGGGATGCCACCGACGATTTAGTGATTAGAGGCGCTATTGCTAAAGTGATGGCGCGACCAGATTACAGCGATTTAGGCTCGCAGCAGCGTATTACGTTTGTATCAAATGAATGGGCAGATGACAGAGCGGCATTTAACGAGCTTGCAGGCTTTAGTGGCAGAGGCGGTAATAAAAATTTAAAACCTTTTGAATCAGTGCAGGCCGATTTATCTATTGAATATTATTACGCCGAGGGCTCCGCATTGGGGCTAGCGCTATTTCATAAAAAGGTTGATAACTTTGTTGTGCCGCTGGTAATAGATATGCAGCAAGAGTTTGCAGGCAAAGAAAATATAGTAGAAAGCGGGGTAATTACCGTTGCGCCATACAGCACAGTGGGCAATGGCACCGATGCGGTATCAAAAGGGGCTGAAGTATTTATTCAACATGCATTTGCAGGCGGTTTTGGCTTTTATGCTAATTACACCTATAACAAAACCAATAAAGCCGATGTAAGTGTAAATGGTGAAGAATTTGGCCAATCGCCATTAATTGGAAGCGCTAAATACCAATACAACACCTCCGCTTATTACGAAGGCGAGTACTTTACTCTTCGCGCGTCGTACAATAAACGCGGCGAAACTGTACTTGGCTTAAATAGCGGTTTAAATGTATACCAAGACCCTTACGAGCAAGTTGATGTAAATGCCGCCATTAATATATCTGATAGCTTAAGTTTAACAGCCTCTGTTATTAATTTAACTAAATCGGAAACTGTTACGCGTTTAGGTAACGATACTGATGCGCGTTTATTAAGTTCAAGTTACTCAGGTAGGCGCTACTACGCGGGTATAAATTATAGTTTTTAGGTAAAAACCCACTATACGTTTTTAGCACACTAACCTTGTTAATAAATAGCATGGCTATTATGATGAAATTATTATAAAAGGATGAAGAAAATAAATTAATGAGCTACCAACCGTTTATAGATGATTCTGCTTCGCTAATCGAATTTACGCGTGTGTATTTAGCGCTTTTTTACACGTTTGTGGCGGGGTTTTACACCGTTAGAATTATTTATAAAAACCGTTCTACGCCTGCGGGTGTTATTTTTCCTGGCGCTAAGTTTTGTACTAGCTGGTGGAATCATATGGCGTTTAAGTTTTTTCGGGCTGCTATATGGTTAGTGTGTGTGCTGCGTGTGTTTGTACCTGCCACCGACAACTACCTAGGTATGTTTAATTCCTTAAATGGGTGGCCAGGTGTTATGTTTGGTAATATTTTGCTCACGGCGGGCTTTGCACTTAGCATGGTGGTGCATTTTCATATGGCGTCACTTTGGCGCTCGGGTATAGATCCAAATGGACCGCAAACGCTTAAAACCACAGGCTTATATAGTTTTTCGCGCAATCCCATGTATGTAGGAGTGGCAACTGCTCAGCTGGGATTCTTTTTAGCCTTACCGAGTGTATTTAGTTTAATCTGCTTGGCCGTTGGCTTAATTGCACTTTATAAACAAATAGTGGTTGAAGAAGCGCATTTAGCAACACGCTTTAATAGTGACTACCTAAACTACAAGCAAACCGTACCGCGCTGGCTGTAATTATTCGGTGGTGGCTTTTATTTGCAGATGGCTATTTATAAAGTTTTGCTTTGAAAGTGGCTTTGAATATAAATAGCCCTGAATATAGTCACAGCCCAATGCAATTAATTGCGCTTGTTGAGTGGGGGTTTCTACCCCTTCGGCGACCACTTCTACCCCTAAGTTATGCGCCATTGTAATTATGGCTTTAATTAGCGCTATACTGCTACTATTGGCTTCAATATTTTGTACAAACGATTGATCTATTTTAAGTATATCAATGTCTAATTGTTGCAGGTACGCAAGCGATGAGTAGCCAACCCCAAAGTCATCAATGGCAATGTCTATATCAAGCGCGTTAAGCCGCTTTAAATGGTGTTGGATTGCGTTATCTGGGTCCATTAAGCTGTTTTCAGTTATTTCAATTAGAATCGTGTGAGGGGGCAATTTATAAAGTTTGCATGCCTCTACCCACTGTGTAACCCACACACCGTCGCGGTCAATCTCTAAAGGTGAGGTGTTTACACTAATTTGCACCGGTGTATAACTTAGTTTATTAAACTCTACAGCATCGCGAACAGCTTGCGATTTAACCCATTCCCCTAGCTCTTTTATTAAGCCATTTTGTTCTGCTACATCAATAAATTCGGCAGGGCCAATAATGCCTTTTTTTGGATGATTCCAACGGATCAGCGCTTCCGCTTTTTTTAGCGTATGTGAATGTGGGTCCCATATTGGTTGGTAGTAAAGTTCAAACTGGTTTTTATGCAAGCCGATGCGTATCTCTTCTATAAGACGACGTTTTTCAATAGCGAGCTCTTCCATTTCATAGGAAAAGAACTCGAACCTATTACGCCCCTTACTTTTTGATAAATACATTGCTTGGTCAGCTCGTTTGATCAACGTTTCTACCGAGTCGCCGTCCTGTGGAAAAAATGCCACGCCCATACTTGCAGTTACCTGAACATGTTCGTTTTTAATAGTTATGGTTCGGGTAAGGCTTTTCATTACATCGTGAGCTATATGGGAGACCGTTGTTGTATCGTTTACCCCTTTAAGTATTAGGGTAAATTCATCACCGCCTAAGCGCGCCACTATATCTTGCTGTTTTAAGCAGCGGCGAAGTCGCTTAGCCACCTCATGGAGTAATAAATCACCAAAGTCATGGCCTAAGCTATCGTTTACCTCTTTAAAGCCATCTAAATCAATAAACACCAAAGAAAATGGTTGCTCAGGGGGACTTACAAGCTGTTGCAGGTGCTCATAAAAATAACGGCGGTTAGGTAGGTCGGTTAAGCCATCTTGATAGGCATATTGATGCAGCTGAACATTGGCATTTTCGAGCTCTTTTGTTCTTCGTTTTACTTGGTTTTCAAGTAGGTTATCCCGCTGCTCTATGGTTTGTAGCATGGTATTAAAACAGCTGGTTAGCTTACCCACTTCGTCCTTTGAAAGCTCTTTAGCTCGTAAACTATAGTCGTTAGATGAGGTTATCTGCTCCGCAGTTTGTGCTAAATATAAAATGGGGTTTAAAAAACGCTTTCTAAGCATTAGCGATACAAGCAAACTTAAAATAAAGCTAAAAATCATTAATACAATAATAAACCGGCCATAAAAAGCGGCTCTGTCGTTGAGGTCACTGTCGTCGGCGCGCACAATTAGCGTACCGTAGCGCTGTGCGTCAATTTTTAGTGGTGTTTTTACTTCTGTAGTGTGCGCAGCTGAGTTTTCTTTATTGTATTTAGGTGATGCAACGCTTGCGAGTTGTTGGCTAAAATTGTCTAGCACTTCTACAGAAACAATGTCGGAGCGCATTAATAGCGGCTCAATGAGCTCTTTAATGGCAGCAATATCGTAAAAAATTAAGGCCGTACTTATATTAGGGGCCAATATTTGAGATAGCGATTTTAGGCTTTGCGTTTGTTCTTCTTTAGCTGTTTTGAGCTCATACGCGCTAAAAACAGCAGTTACGGTCGCCGTAGAGATAAGCGCAACACTCATTAAAATAAACAGCAGCTTTTTACTCATTGAGTTAAGCGAGAAATAGTTTTTCATTATTTACCCCTCAACTACACGTGCTAGGCGAAGCACTTTTGAGCTCATAGTAATGCCTGCTTTTTTGAGCTTGTTTGGGGCAACTTCAAAGCGTACCTTACTACTTGAAAGAAAAAATCGAATATGTCCATTTGCGGCTATAAAGCCATCGGTTTCGCCAACTACCATTGTATTTTTTAACTCAAGGGCAGAGTGAGCCTCTAACCATAATTTGTAGGTATTATCGGTAATAAAGACTATATCACAGTCCTCAAGTACGGTTGTCTTAAGGGGGGTGTATTTATTACGTAGGTAGCGATTATGCACTTTGCGATTTTCTAAAGCGGCATTGGCTATGGCTATAAATTGGCTATCGGGGCTACAGATTAAAAAATCGGGCGTGTTTTCTTTAGCTGATTGCCATTGCCCTAATCGGGCAAAGTTATATAAAAAGCCTGCTTTAAGTACATATTCTTTTTGCACAGCAAAGGCGCTTGGGCTTGTACAAAGCCCAAGGCATAAAAATAGGTAAAGCAGTCGATTTAAAAGCTTAAGCATTGGCTCTCTTAAAATGTTGCGCTAACAGAAAACGTGACACACTCGTCTATGTAATTAGGAACCGTAAATGTTTCGCGAGTATTGCCGTATTCAATATGGGCGCCTGCAAATAAGTTTTTGCCTGATACGGCTGTGGCCCAGTTGTTGTTTATTTTCCAGTTCCATGTAAGGTCTACCGCCGTGTAGTTATCTGTATTATAGGTGCTTGAGTTTTCGGCTCTTAATGTAGCAAAAACAGTATGCTGTTCATTCAGATGATAGTTGAGTTTTGTAAATAACTGCCTGTTTATCGAGTCGTAGCCAATAGTGGGGCGCGTTGCATTAGGTAAATCATAATCTATTTTAGTGTAGCTGTAGCCAATTTCGCTGCTTAAGTCGTCTATTAGTTGCATCGAAAATAACAAATCACCGCCGGTGGTGGTGGTTTCACCGAGCGAGACAAAGTCGTAATCTAAGCTTGTTTTTTGCAGTGCCGCAAACGCTTGAGGTATTTGTCCTGAAAGGTAAAAATTTAATGCAGGTATAAATTGTTCTACGTGAGGGTTTAAGCCAATTACGGCAACATCATCTGCTTGCGTATTAAACGCAGAAACATCTAAAGACCAGTCAGCCTTAGATACACGGTAACCTAGCTCGTAGGAGGTATAGTTTTCAGCTTTTACTTTATCGTTCCCATTTAAAAATGTGGCTATATGGTATTCATCTATTTCGGGTACGCCCGATTGCATCCCAATGACGTCTGAAATTTTTTGGCCATTGACTCTAAAGTTATCATTATATTCAATCAGGGTAGGAATACGCACACTTCGAGAAATTGAGCCCCAAGCTAAGTGATCGTGATTTGGTTGATAGGTAAAACGAACTAAAGGTTGGTTTTCCCAGCCGGTTAAATCGTTATGCTCTATTTTTGTACCTACAATGAGGTTTAACGTATCAGGTATAACACTGTATTGTGCTTGTAGCATGGCACCGTATTGATAAAGATTATCTAAGTCTTTATCGCTATTAATAAAAATACTATCTTGGAAAGAAATATTATTAAAGCGATAATTTAGGCCCCAATCTACCTGTAATGCGCCGGCAATAAAGTTCATTTGATAATCAATATCAATCGATTCAAAATCTTCATTTATATAGGGCTGATCGCCTTGCTGTTTAAGCCACGACATTTGCAACATTTGATTTGCATTCTCAGAAAGGCGATGCTCAACACGGGTCATTAAGCGCGTGTCGCGCCTGTCAGCGGTTGTTGGAAACTGCTGGCTACGATTCGACGAATCTAAAACGCCAGTAAGGTTTTGACCGTGCTGCGTGTGAGTATGATCCCCCTGGAAGAGTATTGACCACTCATCGCTTGGCGTAAAATCGGCTCTAAAGCCACCGGAATGTTGCTTAGTAAAGTCATTCGGTTTAATGCGACTGCCTTTTTTAGAAGGTGCAGTATTTTTAGTATTGTAATAGCCCCTGTAACTACCAATATCTGAAATATCGCCGCCATGGCGAAGGCTTATATCTGCATTAATTTGATTACCTGTAATTGCTTTAGCGTATGTGTTGCGAGTATCTATGCTGTTTTTAGTAATGATATTAATAACGCCGTTATTTGCATTATTACCCCATAACAACCCACCCTGACCTCGAATAACTTCAATGCGCTCAATGTCGTATAAGGGCACATGTAATGACTCCCAGTAAACAGCGGCAAATTTCGGCGTATATAAGCTTTGCCCATCTATCATTACCAGTAATTTGCTTGAATAACGAGAAGCAACCCCGCGGGCAGAAATAGCCCATTGATTGTTATCAAGCTGTCTTACGGCAAGTCCTGGCACCATTTTTAACGCCTCAGGAATAGAGGTGGCTCCCGAACTTTCAATTTGCTCTTTGCTTAGTACGTAAATAGACGAGGCTGTATTAAAGGCCGATTGTGCTCGTTTCATTGCAGAGGTGGCCTGCACATCCATTCCCATTAACGCATCAAGGTCTAAGTCATCGTCGTTTAATGGTTCGGCAGCAAGTATTGGTGAGGCAATAATAAGTGAGCACACTAACTTTTTAGGTATTTTCACCTAGGTTTCTCCACAGGATCAAAAATCAAAAACAGGATATATTTTTGTAAAGCATTTGTTACCACAAAATATTAGCATACTTTATATGGCTAAAAGTACACTTAATTGGACTAACAAGTATAAATTGCTTGGTAGCACGTATGTTTAAAATTAGCTCAAAATTATTAAAGTTTTGCAGTTTTAAACACAATGCTTAAAAATTAAATTAAAGGAAGTGTAAATTGGCGGCTGTTTTAAATAATAAGTAAAACGCAGCGCATTTGAGCTCATGTTTTAAAAAGGCAAATTACTTTCTGTTGTCTGGTTCATAGGGGCAAAATAATTTACCCTTAGTATATTAGTCACTTTTATATTAATTGTTTATGAGCCTTCTTTTTTCTATTGCGTTAACAAGCCTTCCTGCTCTACCCGAACCCGTTGCAAACAATGCTGTTGCTAAGGTTACTATTGAAAACCAACGCTATTTTTTAAGCTTTATGGGCCTTGGTAAAAACAAACAACACACTGATGTGCACAATAAGGTGTTTTCACTTAAATTAGGTGAGAACGAATGGCAGCAGCAAGCGAGTGTACCTTCAAGCTTACCCTTAAAAGGGCGTTTAGCCAGTACTGCTGTGGGCTTAGGTGAATACGCTTATATATTTGGTGGTTATACGGTAGATAGCGATCATACTGAAATTTCCAGCCCCGATGTTTACCGCTTTGATATAAAAAGCAATACATATAAACACCTTGCAAGTATGCCAGTACCAGTTGATGACAGCGTAGCGCTAAGTTACAAAGAGCGTTACATATACCTTATTAGCGGTTGGCATAACGATGGCAATGTAAATTTAGTACAAGTATACGATACCCAAACTGACACATGGCAACAGGCATCGCCGTTTTTAGGAGAAGCTGTTTTTGGCCAAGCAGCAGCCATTAGCGGTAATACTATAGTTATTTGCGATGGGGTTAAAACCCAGGCCAACCCAGATTCACGTCGCTCGTTTGCAGGCGTTGCGCAGTGTTTAAAAGGCACTATTAACGCAAGCAATCCGCTAAAAATAGATTGGCGTACTTTGCCGCACCCTACAGGTGAGTCGCATTACCGTATGGCTGCGACTAGCTACAATGGCAATATTTACATGCTGGGTGGCTCTAATAACCCGTATAACTACAACGGTATTGGTTACAATAAAAAGCCCGCTCCGGCGAGCAGCCATGTGTGGCGTTTTAATATAAAGCAAAACTCGTGGCAAGTATTACCTAATGTAGCTGTTGGCAGTATGGATCACCGTGGCTTACTTGAGCACAATGGGTTTTTATACCGTATTGGCGGAATGAACAACCAACAGCAAGTAATAAGTGATGTATTAGGGTACGAGGTAACACAGTGAATACGCTTTATATTACCGGCGCAGGGGTAAGCGCAGCCAGCGGCATACCTACATTTAGAGGGGAAGATGGCTTTTGGACTATAGGCAGTAAAAATTACACCCCCATGGAAATGGCCACGCGAGCTATGTATCAAAATAATCCACGCGAGTTTTTAGCTTGGTATTACAACCGTTTTGCAGCCTATCGGAATCATGGCCCTAATGACGTTCACCATTGGCTTAGCGATAAAAATTTAATTACCCAAAATATAGATGGCCTTGATGGCAAAGCAGGTAACAAAAATTACATTGCTATACACGGCAGGCTCGATCAAATGACATTATTTCATGAGCAAGGCGAAGCAGTTAAACCGCTTATGACCCCGTGGGATAGCGTAGACGAAAGCCGCCTGCATGACTCTCTTTTTGAGCTATTTAATATTCAAAACCAAACGCCTGAGCTAAATCATTCATTTAAGCCCTTTGTTTTGTTATTTGATGAATACTACACCGAGCTTTACAGAATAACCGAAGCACAGCAGCGTATGCTCAATGCCGATAAAATTGTATTTATGGGCACTTCATTTAGTGTCAATATCACGCAAATGGCAATTGAAATAGCACGAAATTACGATATACCCGTTGAGGTAGTTGACCCTGAGCCTGCACATATTTTGCACGCTAACGTCACGTATAAAAAAATGAATGCATTAGATTACATTCAATCTAATTAATAAGTGCTATATTTTAAGGGGATTGCTAATGTTTTCTCAAATATTACAATCTCTTTATATAATATTAACGAGTCAATAATGTTATTATTATCCTGATTATAACAATACCAAAGAGACTTGAATGAGCGACTTAACTGCAATAGCAAATTTGTCCATTTTACTTGTAGAACCTTCAGAGGTTCAGCAAAAAATAATAATAAAATCGCTTGTAGAAAGTGGGGTTAAGCAAGTTGAAACAGCGGCTACTCAAGAACAAGTTCTATCTATGCTTGAAAGCTACCACCCAGATTTAGTGATTAGTTCAATGTACTTATCTGACGGTACAGCCGACTCATTGTTGCAAAAAATAAGACTTAATCCTGCCACAGAGCATCAACCTTTTATGCTTATATCGAGCGAGCGTAATAAAAAATACCTTGAGCAATTACGCCAATCGGGCGTGTTGGCTATTTTACCTAAGCCTTTTAGCGCAAAAGCCATTACTCGCGCACTTAAAGCAACCCTCGATATAATAAGCGAAGAAGAAGTAGAGCTTGAACTTTTTGATGTAACGCTACTTCGTGTACTTGTAGTAGACGACAGCCGCTTTGCACGTAAACACATTATACGCGTACTCGCTGGCATGGGTATTCCTGAGCCAGTAGAAGCCGAAAACGGTAAAGAAGCAATCGAGCACCTTAGCGAGCAGTCGTTTGATTTAATTGTTACCGACTACAACATGCCAGAAATGGACGGCCGTGAGCTAACCGAAACAGTACGCGGCTCAAATGCTTACTCGCATATTCCTATTTTAATGGTGAGCTCAGAGGCAAACGACACCCACCTAGCTAATATTGCGCAAGCGGGAGTTGATGCCATTTGTGATAAGCCGTTTGAGCCCGCCACAGTGCGAGAATTACTGTATAAAATAATGTCTTAGTCTTTTTAAAAAACAGCTAACAACAGCGTTGGTTAAATACATAACTACCGCTGTTTTGGCTTATTGGCTAGGCACGCTATACAACTGAAAGGCCACAAAACATAAAATAACCGCAATACAGCTATCAAATATGCGCCATCTAAACGGGGAGCTTAAAACCTTTTTTAATTTTGGTGCAAACAACACCAAGCTACTAAACCAAATAACAGAGGCCACGCAAGCGCCAATAGCAAAATGCAAAGGCGCAGGCTGAAGTGCGCCAATACTGCCAAGTAGTAACACGGTATCTAAATAAACATGTGGATTAAGTAAGCTTATAGCAAGGGCCGCAAGGGCAGTCTTCCACCAGCTCACTTTTATTACCTGAGTTACTTTTAACCCCGATGTGCCTTTAATTGCACTGCGCGCAGCGCCAAATGCTAAGTAAAGTAACATGGCTATACCACCCCACGTTAACCACGGTAATAACCCCGGCAGCCATAGCTTTAATTCATTAGCGGCAAATACACCTACTATAATTAAAGTGGCGTCGCAAAGTATGCAAACTGCAGCTAAAACAAAGCGGTTAGCGCCCGCCATACACTGGCTTAAAATCCAAATATTTTGCGCCCCAATGGCAATAATTAAACTCAGCCCAAGCATAACACCCGACAAAAACGACATACTTTAAATCCACCCAAATAAAACCAGCTATTCAATGCCTTGCAGGGTAGGGGCTATTCTGTTACAAATCCAATGAATATATTTATTGTTATATGCGTAAAACTCATGATTGATTATCAGTTGCTCAATGCGCTTAGCGCCGTGATAAGTGAAGGCGGATTTGAAAAGGCCTCAAAAAAATTATTTATTACCCAATCGGCGGTGAGCAGGCGTATTCATCAGCTTGAGGCCAAACTAGGCGAGCCCGTATTAATAAGAACCCAGCCGCCATCGCCCACGGCACTTGGCAAGCGTTTACTTAACCATTTACAGCAAGTATTGCAGTTAGAAGTGGCCCTTAATGTAGAGGCGCTCAACGAGCACACAGATTTAAACACCCCGCTTAGCGTAAAGCTTGCCGCTAATGCGGATTCGCTTGCAACCTGGCTGCCCGAAGCACTCGCTGTGCTTGATACAGAGCTTGCGTGCAAATTACGCTTTGAAGTCATTAGTGAAGATCAATCCATTGCCCATAAAAGAATGAAAGACGGCGAAGTAATGGTGTGTATTAGCTCATCCCCCGAGCCAGTAAATGGCGGGCTTGTAAGCCCGCTTGGCGCCATACGCTATAAAGCCATTGCAAGCCCTGATTTTATAAAACAACATAAGCTTAGTGAGCTTTCGCAATTAGCACATTTACCATGCTTGGTATTTAGTGAGTATGACAAGTTACAACACCAGTTTTTAGCAGATATTAATGGCTCAGCCCCACTGTTTACCCATATTTACCCTTCGTCAGAGGGATTTAAACAAGCCATGATAGCAGGGCTAGGTTATGGGCTATTACCGACCTTACAGCTAGGAGACTCGCTGGTAAAAGGGGAGTTAGTTGATTTATTCCCGGAATATTATATTGATACACCGTTGTATTGGCACTATTGGCAAACCGAAAGCCCGCAGCTTAAAACGTTGCGTAAATTTGCGCTGCAAGTAGCAGGCAAACGGTTAGAGCCTATTAACCCATAAAGGCTAAGTCTGCGTTTATAACTGCCCTAATCTGTATATAAGTAACGCTGTTTTAGCAGTGTTTTTATTTAGAGAGGTTAAATCAGCGGTTTCGTTTTTAGTGTGTGCGCCACTGCCCATTAGGCCAAGGCCATCCAGCGCCATATCAACATGGTTTGCAGCAAACGAAATATCAGCAGCGCCGGCATTACGAGGGTTTGCAGCCACCACTTTGTTATAACCTAAGTCTTGGCTTGCTTGGCTATACAGTGCAAGCAGCTTTTTATTACCCTCGGTAAGCCCCATTGGTGGGTAGCCGTCTTCAAAAATAAGCTCGGCTTGGCTGCCATTTAAGCTTTTAGCCACTATTTGCTGCATCACTTTTTTAGCGCCCTCTACCTGCTTTGGCGAAAGCGCACGTAAATCACCCGCCACATGCACGGTTTGTGCAATTACATTACTTTTACCAAACGCTATGGCTGACGAGTTAGCACTGTTGTAATCGGCATTTGTACCGCCTACAATAAGCCCCGGGTTAAAGGTTAAATTAGGTTGTGTAGCTAGTTGCTCTCTAAAGTCATTTAAAATACGCGACGCCTCGTAAATAGCGCCATAGCCTACACTTTTACTAAATATTTGCGACGAATGTGCAGCATTGGCCGTTACATTTAATGTCCAGCCGGTATAGCCACGGCGCGCCGCCATCGCGGTTTTAATATTGTTATCGCCGTTCTCAAAACCAAGTGCTACATCTGCCCAAATTGCTGCATCAACAATCGCCTTTTTAGATAAACTAAGTGGACGACCGCTGCTTTCTTCATCGCCGGTAAGCAGTACTTTTATGCTCACGTTTTCAAGTAAATTAAGGGCTTGTAAGCTTTTAAGCGCGGTAATTATTATCGTATTACCGCCTTTCATATCGGCAACACCTGGGCCGCTTGCGGTGTGTTCATCAATTTGTTTATAGGTCGTAAAGTTATCGTGTTTGGCAAACACCGTATCAAGATGGCCGATCATCAGTATTTTTATTGCATCGGGGTTTTTACTCTCATGGGTTGCTAATACATGCCCTGCACGGTTAAACGCGCTGCCATCTAACCATTCAACCTCAAAACCAATGGCCTTTAGTTGCTCGCTTGTAAGCGCGCCTACTTTTTTTACACCTTCAATATTAAGCGAACCGCTATTAATATTTACGGCTTGCTCTATTTCTTTAAGTGCTTGGGGAATGTTTTTATCGACCTGTTTTACTATTTCACGCTCATTTTTATTAAGCGCTGCATGGCTTGTAAGCGGTAGGGTACTAGCAAGTGTAAGGATAAGTGCATGGCTAAATTTTAAAAGTGACATAACAGCCTCATAATTGAAGAAAAGAGTTAGGGCGTGTTTATCTTTGATGGTTGGATTTGCAGCAGTGTGTTTGGTTTTTAGGCAAGGCTGAGCCTGTGTAGTGTGGTTACTCCCCATAAATAGGCGATAACGTAGCATAAATGCCAAACATGCGCTGCCCTTCGGGTTCTTTCTAGGGGCGATAAACTCTTTGTTGCTCGGTTTTTACTTAGCCCACTAGGTTACAAACCTCGCGCCGCGATTTAATCACCCCTAGATTGAACAAATTTCAATCTGCAAAGGTCAACACGCCCCAATATGAAGTAAAAATACTGAGGATTCAATAGAAGTAGCTTGTGATTCTTAACTAATTTTATAAGCAATAACGGGTTACAAGTTTACGGGTTAATGGGTATATGCGTTATTGATTTAAACACAGGTGTTTAAAATAAAACCTGTTAATTAATAATCAACTAGTACAACTACACAGCTATATGTTTGATATTACTGCTCTCTACCAATTTGGGTTTTTACTGTATTTAGGAAAGGTAAGGCGAAGCTAACTATCTGTTTACAGATGTTTATTTTATAGCTAGGATAAAATCACTGTAATATAGGGACATTTGGCAGTTTATAAACGGCAAATGTCGTAGACTAAATCGTTAAGCGGTTATTCAAATTCAGGAGTAGGATAATGACAGGAAGGTTCAATTTAGATGGAATTACAAACCCATTGCAAGGAATGCAAATACCCGAATATACGTCTGCCAATACCCCTGTACCTGATAACCGCTCAAGAGTTGAAAGAAGAGAGGACTTTGAAAAAGATCTTTCTTCCTTAGATAAAAAGGCACTAATCAAGCTTAAAGAGCAAATTATCGATTTAGGGAAATATGATTCAGGCCAATCTGAATTGTGGAAACACAAAGATGACATTGAAAACTCCCTCATTAAATTAATTCGATATATCGATAAATTTGAGGATTTAAATTCTGATGAATCTCGAAAGGTAGCTTTAAAAGAGCAGGAATTAAAATTAGAAGCTAAACATGACTGGGCAGAAAAATTTAGGTTATTCTTTTTTAGGGTTTTAGCTACAGGTTTATTTATTTCCTCATTATTTATTATGGGGTATATCGAACATAATTATGACTGGGCAAGACTTCCACTAAGCAAGTATATAAAAACAGTGCCGATAGAGCCGGGGAAGTAACCGCTTAACGAGTCATTCAAAAAGACAAAAAACAGTTGGCTTTGCACGTTTCTCGCAAATTTTAGCCAATTTTTTTGCCGCTTAGCAAAAAGCTATCTAGGAGGTAACATTTAGCAAAGTACATTTAGGCCAATAGGGGTATTAGGTGGAGGTTCAATTCCTCTAGCGATTGTTGGCTCTGTAGCCCTTTTATTAATTTTACTTCGTTACTTAACCATTCGTTTAGTTCCTTTGGCAAACGACAACAGTAAAAAGGAGGTGTCTATGGTAAAAACAATAACTGCTCGTACTCGTATTTTTTTAAGCTCGTCGTTTGAAACTTTATGGGCTTACGGAGTCAGCAGCGCCGCAGGTTTGCACCTTTTGGCCTAAGTGTATTTCGATACCTAATCAAGTATCCAATCATCGCCACTTAGTGGCAGGACAGCCTAAAGAGTGCTAGCACATGGCTAATGGTTATGTTGGCGTTAACAGTTCAAGGAGTAGTGTATGGAATGGTTTTTATTAATTTGCTTTTTTGTTTGCGTAACATCTTTGTATTTTAGTTATGGGTCTAGACATTATAATCCCGAAAAAGTGTTGGTAGACATGGGAGAGCAAGTGTTCATTTCTCACCTCCCCGTTGCTAGATTTAATAAAAAGTACGGGAAAACTATTCCTAAGTCTTCGGTTACTAAAATCCAGTTAGCTGGTAATTATGTTAGTTTTTTCAATGCGAGTGATAATGCTGTTGATATTTGGGCACCAAGCGATCGTTTAGCGAAGCCCATTTTTGAGTATGCAAGAGAGATTTTTAAAGATGCAGACGTTGTTGTTATAAACTGCTAACAATCATATTAATTTTGAGCTAGTTCATATTAAGCTGCGCACAAGGATAATAGCACGTGCACATTGCAGCCGGCTCGAATTTTAGATCGTATGTCTGTACGCCTCACTTAGATAATATACTAATAAACTAGACAGCCATCTTAAATTTTCATTCTATCCAGCAGCTGGGCTAGTTAATATAGAGTGCCTTTTTTTTAGCCCGTATGTCTGTGCGCTTTATTTAGAAATTTGCTACCACGACAAAGTAATGCACAGCATCCTGTACATGTAATAATTTTCCAGCTAAACTTGTCCTATATAATGTACAAGTGAGGTGCGAAATGAGAATAGTCTCTTTTACCGAAGCCCGAAATAGTCTAAAAACCGTTTTGGATAATGTAATTAATGATGCAGATACGACAGTAATAACTCGTCGTGACACTGAAGATGCGGTTGTAATGTCATTAGATTACTACAACAGCCTTATGGAAACTGTTCATTTACTTCGCTCTCCAGCGAACGCTGAACATTTAAACCGTTCAATTGCGCAGTATAAAGCGGGCAAAACGACTCCACGAGAACTTATTGATGAGTAACAGGTTATTATCATGGACTGATGAAGCTTGGAATAGTTACGTCTACTGGCAGACTCAAGATAAGAAAACTTTGAAACGTATAAATAAGCTAATTGTCGATGTTAAGCGTTCTCCATTTGATGGGATTGGAAAACCGGAACCTCTTAAAGAAAATCTTTCAGGCTTTTGGTCTCGCAGAATAGATGATACAAATCGTTTGGTATATGCCGTGGATGATACAGCAATTACAGTTATCTCGTGCCGTTACCATTACTAAATAAACACGCAAATAAACAAGACACCCATCTTAAATTCTTCATTCTATCCAGCCAGTATTTATCAAAAACAATCGTCAGGTTTAACGCATTAGCATTAAACCTGACAGCCCGAACTCAACCAATTAACGTTTTAATTAGTTGGCATTAAATATATCTCGCGTACGCTGTTGCGCTGGTTTGCCTCTATTGCAAACAATACCGCATCGGCTACATCTTGCGGGTCGAGTTTGTCGGGCTTAGCTTCATCAAAAAATGGGGTGTTTACCATGCCAGGGGCTATGGTTGTGCAGCGGCCATTCCACTCGCTCATTTCCTCAGCTAAGTTTTGGCCAAACCCGTAAGCAAACCATTTAGTTGCACCATAAATAGAGCCTTTAATTGGCTTACGGCCAGCAGCTGAGCTGGTTAATATAAAATGACCTTTGTTTTGGCGTAAATGGGGCAAGGTTGCTTTTGCGGTCCAAAGTAGGGCTTTAATGTTTATGTCTATCATGGTTGACCATTCATCGGGGTCGCCTTTTTCGGTGCCTGCGGTTGAAACGCCCATACCTGCATTGGCAAATGCGGCATCTAGTCGGCCAAATTTTTCGAGCCCTTTTGTTACTACATTTTCAAGCTCGGTAAAGTCGGTGGCATCTGCAGGTACACTCAGTGCGTTATCTTCACCTAATGACTCAACTAGTTTAGCTAATTTATCTTCACTTCTGGCGGTAAGAATGACTTTGTGACCGTTATTAACCAATGTTTTGGCCGTTGCTTCACCAATGCCACTTGAGGCACCTGTAATGAGGACTACTTTTTCTTTCGCCATGATTATTTCTCCTATGTTTACATATTCAAAATGATAAGAACGCTTTATCTAATACGTGCTGTTCACTGTAACAGTACTGGGTTAACAGGGGTTGAATGAAGAGGCTGTTTATCTTTTTAGGTTGAATTTTCAGCGCTCACTATTAGGGGGCTTTAGACATAAAGTTGCTTAATTTAAAAATGATGACACTTTTTGATTGGCTGATTTTTAATCGTTTTTTACCTAGTGTGGTATATAAAAGATCACCTAGCGACTTATATACATAGTAGGTTAAATTAACTCGGTTGCTTCAATAATAGCGTCAATAACACACTTTATACGTTTGGGGCGGCTGCTTATTTGAGGGTATAAAATATATACATCTTTTGTCTCTATTTGGTAGCTATTAAACAAACTGACTAGAGTCCCTTTTTCTAGCTCTTTTTGCACCATATAACGAGGTAAACGCGCTATACCTTTATGTGCTAGGCACGCTTTTTTTAACACTTCGTTGTCTGATGACATTAATTTACCTTGTAACTGAATATTTATAGCTAATTGCTCTTTATAAAATGTCCATTCTCTCCAATGCGAGAGTACTAAGCATGGAAAGTCTGTTAACTGATCAGGTGTGACCGGGGAGTTATTTAGTGCAATAAACTCCGGTGAAGCACAGCATACGTATTTTACTTGGCCTATTTTTTTGGCAATCATATCTTCAGGTGGGGCGTTACATATTCTGACTGCAAAATCGTAATCATCAGCAATTAGGTTGTGAGTAGGGTTTCCGGTGTCAAGACAGATAGAAAGGCCGTTATGCTTATTCATAACGTCAGATAAAATAGGCCATAAGCTATATTGAGCAAGCCCCACAGGTGCTGTACATTTTACTTCACCTGCTATTGAGTCTTCGTTGTTATTTAACAACGTTTGAGTATCGGACCAAAATCGGGTTAATTTACTCGATTGTTCAAAAAGAACTTCTCCAGCAGATGTTAGTCGCATAGTGCGCGTATTCCTCACTAATAGTTGTTTTTCTAGCTGGGCTTCTAGTTGCTTTATTTGTTTTGATAAATACCCCTTCGAAACGCCTAAACTAAGCGCTGCTTTTGAGTAACTACCTTGCTTAACTACTTCAGCAAATAGGCGTACATCATCTAATTTCATAATAGTGCTTATGTGGTTTATATAAAAACATTATCAGTTATTGTTTTTATATGTAAACAGTGATTTTGTTTTTAGGCGGTTGTTCTCGTTTTTAAATACTCGACAATAGTGCCACTTTTACTCAACAGAGATCATTAATGGTACTTAAAAATATAATATTAAATAAAGCGTATGCTTTTACTTTTTTTGTTTCGTTGTTATTTTTAAACGGATGCAATACCGTGCAACCACAAGATAAATTGCATGCTTATGAACCCCAACCGTATGTAGAGTTAACTCATCCTCAGTGGAGTAAAAATGCCACTATTTATGAGGTTAACATTCGTCAGTATACGCCCGAAGGTACTTTTAACGCGTTTGCCTCGCACTTACCTCGATTAAAAGACTTAGGCGTAGATATACTGTGGTTAATGCCAATTCAACCCATAGGTGAAAAAAATCGCAAAGGTGAACGAGGCAGTTACTACGCTGTAAAGGATTACCAAGCCGTTAACCCAGAGTTTGGCACTATGGATGAGTTTAAGTCGCTAGTTGAGCAAGCACATGAACTTGGCATGTACGTCATACTTGATTGGGTGGCTAATCATTCTGCGTGGGATAACCCCCTCACAATAAATAACCCTGAGTGGTACACAAAAGATCACAACGGGAGTTTTCAGCCTACCCCATGGTGGGATTGGACCGATATTATTGATTTTGATTACGAAAACCCACAGCTGCGTAAATACATGACTGACTCATTAATTTATTGGGTTAAAGAAGCAAACATTGATGGTTATCGTGCAGATGTGGCTGGGTTTATTCCTACCAACTTTTGGGACACTGTTCGCTTTGAGCTCGATAAAATAAAACCTGTTTTTATGCTTGCAGAATGGGATGCAAGAGACTTACATAAAAAAGCGTTTGATATGACCTATGCATGGGAGCTTCACGATACATTAGTAGATGTAAATAAAGGTCATGGCGATGCATCAACAGTATATTCTCACTTTGCGCATGCGTTAAGTGCTTGGCCTGATAATGCAATTAAAATGAATTTTGTTGATAACCACGATAAAAATTCGTGGGAGGAGTCTATGTTTGCGCGCCATGGCAAATACTTAAATGCGGGTATTGTATTAACAGTAACAGCAGAGGGAATGCCACTTATTTACAGTGGCCAAGAAGCTGGGTTGGACAGGCCACTGGCATTTTTTGAAAAAGATGAGATCACTTGGAAGGCGCACCCGGTGGGTGATTTATACAAACAATTATTTAAACTAAAGCATAAAAATCAGGCGCTTTGGAACGGTAATTGGGGTGGTAAAATGATTCCTGTGCCTAATAACAACAGTAAGGCTATTTTTTCTTTTGCTCGCCAAAAAGCTGAAGACAAAGTATTTGTAGTCATTAATTTTTCAGATAAAGCGCAAAGTGTCTCTTTTAATGAAACAATTCAATTAGGTGAATACACCGAATATTTTTCAAATAAGGCCACAGTTATAAATGCATACACTCAGCTATCTGTACCTGCGTATGGCTATAAGGTATTTGTAAAATAAGCGTGCAGTTTTAAAAATTTTTTTATAACTGACGCCACACGTTTTTCCACTTTAAATAGCCATACTACGACCGCAATTGCGCATGGTTAGAGTTTGGCTATTCGCTATTTTAAAATCAAAGTTGAGGGATCTTCTATGAGTGCAGATGTTGCGTCGGCATCTAATCAGTTAAACAAAGCGGCTATTTTATTAGTGTTAGCGCTAGGTACATTTAT
>NZ_LKDW01000019.1 GCF_001401805.1 Pseudoalteromonas sp. P1-25 | reverse complement strand
TTTTACTTATTCTTACATGGATGTAAGTCATTAGAATAACGCAGGAGCAGTTATCGAGCCCACTAGGTTACAAACCTCGCGCCGCGATTAAATAGCCCCTAGTTTGAACAAGTTTTAACCCGCAAAGATCAACAGACCCTAAAACAGCGTGGCAATATTTGTGTACAAAACCGCGCTGAGCGGTTTTTGTACAAATAGCCGTCTGAGCATCCGGCATGCTTGTGATTTAAACTGCGGTGCGTTTTATTTATGTAATTGACACACATAATAAAAACGAGATCCCATAATGAGCAAGCATCATATTAATACCCAATGCATTCACGGCCCACAAAAAGCAAACGATCCGCACGGCGCACTCACGTCGCCTTTGTATCAAACCTCTACCTTTCATTTTGAAAACGCCGCACAAGGCGCTGCTCGTTTTGCAGGCGAAGAGCCAGGTTATATTTACACCCGCTTAGGTAACCCAACCACCACCGAACTTGAGCAAAAAGTAGCACAGTTAGAGGGCTGCGAAGCTGCAGCGGCGACGGCTACAGGTATGGGGGCTGTATCGGCATCGGTATTGAGCTTTTTATCGCAGGGCGATCACCTTGTTGCATCAAGTGCATTATACGGTTGTACGTTCGCGTTTTTTGCACATATGTTGCCGCGCTGGGGAATCGAAGTCACGTTTGTTGATATGACCTGCGAGGATGAACTCCGCGCTGCCATTAAACCTAATTCAAAAATGATATTTGTAGAAACGCCAATTAATCCCACTATGGCGGTTATTGATTTGGCACTGATTGGCGCAGTTGCAAAAGAGCACAATTTAATAAGTGTGGTCGACAACACCTTTTTAACGCCGCTGCTGCAATCACCTAAGCAATATGGGATAGATATTATTATGCACAGCGCTACCAAATACTTAAACGGCCATGGTGATGTAGTAGCCGGGCTTGTGTGCGGAACGCAAGAGCACATTACCTTAATAAAAATGACGGTACTTAAAGATATTGGTGCAACCATAAGCCCGCACGACGCTTGGCTAATAAACCGTGGCTTAAAAACCTTAGCCATACGCATGGAGCGTCACTGTCAAAGCGCGCAAACGGTTGCCGAATATTTAGAGGCGCATCCACAGGTTAATATTGTTTATTACCCCGGGCTTAAATCGCATCCTGGTAACAAATACCTAGGCAATCAAATGAAAGCTGCAGGTGGCGTTATTGCATTTGAAATTAAGGGCACCCTTGCTCAGGGGGCGCAGTTTATTGATAGCATGAAGCTTTGCACGCTTGCTGTAAGTTTAGGTGATGCTGAAACGCTTATTCAACACCCGGCATCAATGACCCACTCGCCTTATACACCCGAGGAGCGAGCAGCCGCAGGCATAAGTGATGGCTTAATAAGGCTCTCAGTAGGGCTTGAAGATGTTAACGACATTATTAGTGATTTAAACCAAGCTTTTACCAAAATTGGTTAGGTGTATTTAATTATATACGGAGCATTTGGCTTTTAAGGCCTTTGTAAATGGAGGTGTTTACTATTCGTTCCTTTAGTGTAATTTTAAATTTACAGTTTAGGTGATCGTGCCAAATGTCGATATACGCTTAACTATTAAACTTTTCTTCACTTTTGCATAGTATGGCTGCATTAGATATTCACTCATCTTGAGTATCACACTGACACACATTTAGGGCTTAACCCCAAGAAGGTTATTATGGCTAAAGCAAGTAAGTACACCTCTAAAACACCTGATGAAAATGGTGTTATACATTGGAGCGAAGAAGAAAATAAAACTTGGTCTGAGCTTGTAGCACGCCAACTTGCGTGCATAGAAGGCAAAGCGTGCGATGAATATATGGAGGGGCTTAAAAAAATAAACCTACCTCTGGATCGTATACCGCAGTTAAGCGAACTTAACGAAGTGCTTCTTGCCTCTACTGGTTGGCAAGTAGCGCCTGTACCTGCGCTTATCGATTTTGACGAGTTTTTTAGGTTGTTGGCTAACAAACAATTTCCGGTAGCCACGTTTATTCGTAGCCGCGAAGAGTTTGACTACCTTCAAGAGCCAGATATTTTTCATGAAATATTTGGCCACTGCGCCATGCTAACCAACCCTGACTTTGCCGAATTTACACACAAATATGGCCAATTAGGGTACGCAGCGCAGAAAAAAGATCGCGTGTACCTTGCACGTATGTATTGGTTTACGGTTGAGTTTGGTTTAATGCAAACCGAAAACGGCCTGCGTATTTATGGCGGCGGTATTTTATCAAGCCCGGGTGAAACGCAATACGTGTATTCAGATACACCAGAGATAACGCCCATGAGCGTCATTGATGTGCTGCGTACGCCGTACCGCATTGATATTATGCAACCACAGTACTACACCATTAATTCGATTCATGATCTGTTTGATATATCGCAAATGGACATTATGTCTTTGGTTGAGCAAGCTAAAGCGCTTGGTTTGCACGACCCAAAATTTCCACCAAAAGAAAAATTAGCCAGTTAACTTTAATTTAAAAAGAAACGCTAAAGTAAGGATTTAAAATGTCTTCATTAAGTGAACAAAAATGCGAAGCTTGCCACGTAGATGCACCAAAAGTATCTGACGAAGAGCTTGCACAATTAATTACTAAAATCCCAGACTGGGTACCCGAGGTACGCGACGGCATCATGCAGCTAGAGCGTGTTTATAAGTTTAAAAACTTTAAGCAAGCTATGGCGTTTACTAACAAAGTAGGCGATATGGCAGAAGATGAAGGCCATCACCCTGGTTTATTAACCGAGTGGGGCAAAGTAACGGTTACATGGTGGAGCCATTCAATTAAAGGCCTACACAAAAACGACTTTATTTGCGCAGCTAAAACAGACGACGTTTTTAACGCGCTGTAATTAAAAGTTAATTGAGCAAATTAAAAGGCACTTATTTTTATAAGTGCTTTTTTATTGGTTTAATGGAAGTTTCTAGTTGTCAGCTATCAGTGACGAGCTGCTCGGCGTTAATTTTATCGCCGTAGGTTGGGTTGAGTGAAGCGAAACCCAACGGACATTTGAAAGGCTCGTTGTTTATAACGTTAGTATCTTGAGTATAGTTATATTGCTACTCCCAAGGCTCATTGAAAAAACCTTTCTGATGAAGCCTTTTGTAAGGGATTTTATATTTTTTTTTATAATAAGCCGATAATATATTAGAGCCAGTTATATCTTCATGCTTTTCTGAATAAACTTTAATTAACTTCAAATATGAACTTGCGGAAGTATATAAATCTAATTGCATAATTTCTTGACTCAAATAATCATATTTTTTACTTGGCTCTAAATCATCAATATTTGGAATTACTTTCTCCCATTCAGGAAAGGCTAAAGCAGTGATAGGGTCTAAGAAAGTGTAATTGACCTCTTTTCCACGAATTTTGAGGTTTAATAAAGTTTCTTTTAAAGGTGTTGCAAAGTCACATTCTATTTTGCTAAGCATAGTTTCAATTTGACTAGATTGAGTTTGCTTTTTCAATAGGGTTATTTGGTCTGATTGTTGTTTCAGTGTAGAAAGCAAAGCAATCAAAGCTAGTGCCGCTATATAGGGCGACATTATTCCACCAAAATAAGAAGCGATAAAAGCCCAGTGCTCTACATTGCTAGAAAGCTGAGGTTTAAAAGAATAAATTAAAGGAGCGACAGTTAGAATAATTCCTATTAGTAAGAAAATTATTAATCTTTTCGTTAGTTTTTCCATGCATGCTCTAATTAATGTTTTTTATAAGTAAATATTTCAATCAAGTTATTTATATAGTAAAAGCTCTAAACCAAAGATCTAGAGCTTTTAATATACAATCAAACTTTTGCTAAAACACTAAACTTTAATGTGTTGTTGGGTTTCGTTTCACTCAACCCAACCTACGTTTAACACAAATCAACTAAAAGCTTATCGCTTATTTTAATCATCAATTGAGCGTAGTAGGGCGTTGATGCCTACTTTTTCGCGTGTTTGTTGATCTACTTTTTTCACGATAATTGCAGCGTACAGGCTGTGGGTGCCATCTTTTGATGGGAGCGCGCCTGGCACAACTACAGCGCCTGCTGGTACGCGGCCGTAGTGAATTTCGCCGGTTTCACGGTCGTAAATACGGGTGCTTTGGCTGATATAAACGCCCATTGAAATTACAGCGCCTTCCTCTACTACTACGCCTTCAACAATTTCAGATCGTGCGCCAATAAAACAGTTGTCTTCAATGATGGTTGGGTTAGCTTGTAGTGGCTCTAACACGCCGCCTATGCCAACACCACCCGATAAATGTACGTTCTTACCTATTTGTGCACACGAGCCCACTGTGGCCCATGTATCAACCATGGTGCCTTCGTCTACAAATGCGCCAATGTTTACGTACGATGGCATAAGTACCACATTTTTACCTACAAAGCTGCCTTTACGCGCTACCGCATTGGGTACTACGCGCATACCACCTTGCTGAAACTGCTCCGGCGTGTAGTCGCTAAATTTAAGCGGTACTTTGTCGTAAAATTGGTTTACGCCGTCGTTCATTGGTTGGTTATCGCGAATTCGAAACGACAGTAATACGGCTTTTTTAAGCCATTGGTGTACAACCCATTCACCTGATATTTTTTCTGCAACGCGGGCAGCGCCGCTATCAAGTAATTCTAGTGCGTCGATAATCGCTTGTTTGACATCGCTTGATACGGTGCTTGGGCTAATGTTGTCGCGGTTGTCCCACGCGTTTTCTATCATGGTTTTTAAATCTGACATGGTGTGTCCTTATTCTGTTTCGGCGTTGAATTTTTTACGTAATGCCTGATGAATTTTGGCTTGCTCTTCATCAGTCAGCGCTTGGTATTCGTTATTTGATACGACAAAGAAATCCTCGGCACGTTCACCTACCGTTGTGATACGGGCAGCGTGAATGTGTAATAAATGCGCTTGGAAAACTTCGGCAATTTTGGTTAGTAAACCGGGTATATCTACAGCTTGAATTTCTATTAGGCTGCGATCTTTACGCGCGTGTGGGCGCAGTACAATTTTGGGTTTAATATTAAAGTCTTTAAATCGTTGCGAGCGATTCTTTTTAAAGCGTATTTTTTTACGTGGCTCGTTCAGTGCTTGCTCAAGCCCACGTTTAATTGACTGAGCACGGCTACTTGCAATAGGGTCGCCGCTCACTTCTAGTATTACAAAGTTAAATAGGGCGTAGCCATCTTTAGTTGTAAGCACCTGCGCGTGTTGTATTTGCGCTTTTTTAGAACCAATTACGCTAACTAAGCGAGCGAATAACGGCCCAGAGTAGGGGCTATAAGCAAACACTTGCGTGCCACCATGCATTGCTTTATCAGAAACAATGACACTGGGTAAGCTCAAGTCTGCGCATTTTAATAGGTGTTCACTTTGCCATGATATTTGCTGCTCGCTAAAGGCAGTAAAGTAATTGGCTTTAAAGCGGCTCCAAATTAAATCAATTTGGTTTTCTAGGTAGCCCAAATTAAGTAAGCGCTGTTTAGCTTGGTGTTTTTTATCGCGTATTTGGTCGCGTTGATCCATTGGGTTTTCAAGCCCTAGGCGCAATGCGCGCTGAGTATGTAGGTAGAGTTCGCGCAGTAACGTGTTTTTCCAATCATTCCATAAATTATCGTTGGTAGCGCGTATATCGGCAACGGTTAAACAATAGAGGTAGTCGAGCTGGCGCTCATTTTTTACCCGTGATGCAAAGTCTTTAATTACACCTGGGTCATTTATATCTTTACGTTGTGCTGTAACCGACATAAGTAAATGGTTACCAACGAGCCACGAAATAAGCTTGCCATCAGATGAGGGGAAACCATGCAGTTTAGAAAAAGCAATAGCATCAACCGATCCAAGCTCTGAATGATCACCCCCACGGCCTTTCGCAATATCATGAAAAATACCCGCTAAATAAAGCAGCTCGGGCTTATCCATACGGGTTACTATTTCACTGCAAATAGGAAACTCGCTCACTTTAGATTTATCAAAATATTGGTAAATATTATTGATTAATTTATGGGTGTGCTCATCTACCGTGTAGGCATGAAATAAATCAAACTGCATTTGCCCAAATATATTACGCCACTGTGGTAAATAAGCGGCCAACATGCCGTGCTTGTGCATGAGCGTAAATGCACGGCCCATGCCGTTTGGGTGTTTTACAATACGCATAAATGCTTCGCGACATGCCGCATAATCTTGTAAATCACCTAATAGGCGCCTGCGTACTTGCCTAATGGTACGAATAGTACTTGGATAAATATGCGTAATTTCGGGGTTGTCGGCAATATGCTCAAACAAAACAAACAGTTGATCGCGTCTAAAAAATACCGATGGGTTTTTAACCCTTATTTGGTGGCCAACACGTTCAAAGTCTTTGTCTAACTCTATTATCGGTGCTTCGCTGCTCTCTGGCATGATACTTTCTTCAAAGTAAGATAACAGCATTTGATTAAGCTCGCGTACGCGGCTCATTATTCTAAATAAGCGTTTCATCATACGCTCAACTGACGCTTTACCATCACTTCCAAACCCGAGTATTTCTGCGGCGTTGGGTTGATGGTCAAACAGTAAGCGGTTTTCTGAGCGCCCAGCGGCTAAATGCAATGCAAAGCGAATATTCCAAAGGTTTTCTAGGCACTCTGAAAGCTCCTGAAACTCTTCATGCGTTAAGTAGCCGTGGTTAATAAGCTCTTGTAAGGTTTCGGCTCTAAAGTGCTTTTTAGCAACCCAAATAATGGTTTGCAAGTCGCGCAGTCCACCTGGGTTTTCTTTAATGTTTGGCTCTAGGTTATACGCTGTGCCATGGCATTTTTTATGACGTAAGTTTTGCTCTTGTACTTTGGCCACAAAAAATTCGCCGGAGCGCCAAACGGGGGTCTCGATAATATGTGTTTTGAGTTTTTCAAACTCAATGTGGTTACCAAAAATAAGGCGACTTTCAAGCAAGCTGGTAGCAAAGGTAACGTCTTCACGCTTTTGCTCTATAGCTTGTTCAATGGTACGCACACTGTGTCCTATCTCAAGGTTGAGATCCCAAAGCATGGTAACAAACTGGCCTATTTTTTCGCAGATTTGCTCGCTAGGCGGTTGCGTAACGAGCAATAAAAAGTCAATGTCGGAGTAGGGGTGTAACTCGCCACGCCCGTAACCGCCCACAGCAATAAGGGCTAGATCAGGTTCATGAGCTAAATCGTAAACATGAAACAGTTTAATTAGCAGGCGGTCTATAAACTCTGCCCGGGCATTAATTAAATTACCAACTGGTTGCTTAGAGAATTCGTTATGTAACCACTTATAAAAATAGCTAGAACAATCGCGATAATCGCTCAGCTGCTCAGCATCGCTAAGCAACTTTTTTACTTTGTTGGGTAATGCCACGTGGGCTGGCTCCTTATTGAACCTTTCACATATAACAAGCTGTACTTATCATATGCTGTGGTTTTGTTATTAGTGTTCGATAATCCTGTCGATAGTATCATCCGATCGCAGCGTTAAAATTTCAACACCATTTTCAGTCACTAATAAGGTATGTTCCCACTGTGCAGACAAACTACGGTCGCGTGTAACAACAGTCCACTCATCTTTTAAAAGTTTACACTGGCGCTTACCTGCGTTAACCATTGGCTCTATTGTTAAACACATACCCGCTTTAAGGGTTTCGCCTGTACCTGCTTTACCGTAGTGCATTACTTGTGGCTCTTCGTGGAATTCGCTACCTATACCGTGGCCGCAGTATTCACGTACAATAGAGTAATTAAAGCTCTCAGCGTATTTTTGGATTGCTTCACCAATATCGCCTAAACGCACACCAGGTTTTACCATTTTTATAGCAAGGTATAAGCTTTCTTGTGTTACTTGTGCAAGACGCTTACCTTGAATATTAGGTGTACCTACATGAAACATTTTAGAGGTATCGCCATGGTATCCATCTTTAATTACGGTGACATCAATGTTGACGCTATCGCCATCTTTTAACGGTTTGTCATTTGGAATGCCATGACAAATTACATGATTTACAGAGGTACATACCGACTTAGGAAAACCGTGGTAATTTAACGGCGCAGGGATAGCATCTTGCACATTTACAATATAATCATGACAAATTGTATTTAGCTCATCAGTAGTCACACCCGGCACTACATGTGGTTCAATCATTTCAAGTACGTCTGCCGCTAAACGCCCGGCTACACGCATTTTTTCAATTTCTTCAGGGGTCTTGATCACAGCGCTCATTGAGGCTCCAAAGTTGCATTTTTTAACATTTATCGTCGCACAAATTTTGCACGCGACGTTGAGTATTTAATTTTAATATGGTATAAAGCGCGCCGTCTTTTTACAAATAAATTCTTAAATGATTTTTTGTATTTAAGGCAAACACAATTTTATTTTAACACACACACGTATCGTCACATACACTTGGGTGCATTTGAAGTTTAAATACTTCGGTGTTGGTGCTATGGGATATGTGGAGGCCTAACCCTAAACTACATAGAGGATTTACAAAATGGCAAACGTTTCAATGCGCGATATGCTTCAAGCTGGTGTTCACTTTGGTCACCAAGCACGTTACTGGAACCCTAAGATGAAGCCTTTCATCTTCGGCGCACGTAACCGTGTACATATCATCAACCTTGAGCAAACAGTACCAATGTTCAACGACGCACTTAAGTTTTTATCAAGTGCTGCTGCAAACAAAGGTAAAGTTCTTTTCGTTGGTACTAAGCGCGCAGCAAGCGAAGCAGTTAAAGAAGCTGCTTTACAAAGCGACCAGTTCTTCGTTAACCACCGCTGGTTAGGTGGTATGTTAACTAACTGGAAAACAGTTCGTCAGTCAATCAAGCGTCTTAAAGACCTTGAAGCGCAAAGCCAAGACGGTACTTTCGAGAAGTTAACTAAGAAAGAAGCGTTAATGCTTACTCGCGAAATGGAAAAGCTTGAAAAGAGCCTTGGCGGTATCAAAAACATGGGTGGCCTTCCAGACGCTATCTTCGTTATCGATGCTGATCACGAGCACATTGCTATCCGTGAAGCTAACAACCTAGGTATTCCAGTTGTTGCAATCGTTGATACTAACTCTAACCCAGACGGTGTTGATTACATCGTACCTGGTAACGATGATGCTATCCGTGCAATCAACCTTTACACTAGCTCTGTTGCAGCTGCTATCACTGAAGGTCGTGAGAACAACATCGTTGCTCAAGCTGAGAAAGACGACTTTGTAGAAGCTGAGTAATTAGCTGTCATCAAGTCTTCATCTTTTTAAGGTGAAGACTTGCTATTCTTGTAGAGCGGTTTACCCGCTTATCTAATACCTGATTTGAGGATTTACTAATGGCTGTAACTACTGCCCTAGTTAAAGAATTACGCGAGCGTACTGGCGCTGGCATGATGGATTGTAAAAAAGCGTTAACTGAAACTGATGGCGACATCGAGTTAGCGATTGAAAACATGCGTAAGAGCGGTGCTGCAAAGGCTGCTAAAAAAGCAGGTAACATTGCTGCTGAAGGTACTATCATCATCAAGAAAAACGATGGTGTTGCAGTACTTGTAGAAGTTAACTGTCAAACTGACTTCGTAGCAAAAGACGAAAGCTTCTTAGCATTTGCTAACAAAGTTGCTGACGCTGCTATCGCTGAAACAATCACTATCGAAGACTTACAAGCTAAGTTTGAAGAAGACCGTGTTGAGCTAGTAACTAAGATTGGCGAAAACATCAACGTACGTCGCCTTCAGTACATCACGGGTGAAACACTTGTTGAATACCGTCACGGTGAGCGTATTGGTGTTGTTGTTGCAGGTGTTGCTGATGAAGAGACTCTTAAGCACATTGCAATGCACGTTGCTGCGTCAAACCCAGAGTACTTAACGCCTGAAGATGTACCTGCTGACGTTGTTGAAAAAGAAAAGCAAGTACAAATCGACATCGCGATGAACGAAGGTAAGCCTGCTGAAATCGCTGAAAAAATGGTTGTTGGCCGCATGAAGAAATTTACTGGTGAGGTTTCTCTTACTGGTCAAGCTTTCATCATGGAGCCTAAGAAATCTGTTGGCGAAATTCTTAAAGAGAAAAACGCAACAGTTACTAGCTTCGCACGTGTAGAAGTTGGTGAAGGTATCGAGAAGAAAGAAGAAGATTTTGCTGCTGAAGTTGCTGCTCAAATTGCAGCTGCTAAAGGCGAGTAAGATTAACTATTTGTGATGCATAAGGAAATTAGATGCCATTAAAGTACTATTTGCTTTTGCGTCACGCTTAGAAATTCTTTAAAATAACCGCGCTTTTATGTTTATCATAAGCGCGGTTATTTTTTACCCATAATTCAATAAAAAGTTGGCCCCAATACTATGACTATCAATCGTAAACCTATTTTTAGACGTGTTCTTCTTAAATTAAGTGGTGAAGCTTTAATGGGAGACGAAGGCTTCGGCATCGACCCTAAAGTATTAGATCGTATGGCTCAAGAGATTAAAGAGCTGGTAGAGCTTGACGTAGAAGTGGGTTTGGTTATCGGCGGTGGTAACTTTTTACGTGGTGGCTCGCTAGCTGAGGCTGGCATGAACCGCGTAGTGGGCGATCACATGGGTATGCTTGCAACGGTAATGAATGGCCTTGCAATGCGTGATGCGCTACACCGTGCATTTGTTAATTGTCGTTTAATGTCGGCAATTCCACTAAACGGCGTGTGTGACGCATATAACTGGGCCGAAGCAATTAGCTTATTGAAATCTGGCCGCGTTGTTATTTTTTCAGCAGGCACAGGTAACCCGTTCTTTACCACTGACTCTGCTGCGTGTTTACGCGGTATTGAAATTGAAGCCGACACGGTAATTAAAGCCACTAAGGTTGATGGCGTATTCAGTGATGATCCGGTTAAAAACCCAGATGCCACGCTTTATCGTCATTTAAGCTACAATGAAATTATTGATAAAGAACTAAAAGTAATGGATTTAGCGGCGTTTACACTCGCTCGCGATCATAATATGCCATTGAGCGTATTTAACATGAATAAATCAGGCGCGTTAAAACGCGTAATTATGGGTGAAGAAGAAGGCACGCTTATCTCTTCACAAGCCTCAGATGAAGTAATCAAATAATTAGGATTAAACCGTGATTAACGATATTCAAAAAGATGCGCAAGAGCGCATGCAAAAAAGTGTAGCAGCACTAGGTAGTCAATTATCAAAAATCCGTACGGGCCGTGCTCATCCGGCAATATTAGACGGTATCATGGTATCGTACTACGGTGCTGATACACCGCTTAACCAAGTGGCTAATGTAACAATCGAAGACTCTCGTACTCTGGCTATTGGCGTATTCGATAAGTCTTTAGCGCAAGCTGTAGAAAAAGCAATTATGGCGTCTGACTTAGGTTTAAACCCAATGTCTGCAGGTACAGTAATTCGCGTACCACTTCCTCCGCTTACAGAAGAGCGTCGTAAAGATTTAATTAAAATTGTACGTGGCGAAGTAGAAAGCGGCCGTGTTGCTGTGCGTAATATTCGTCGTGATGCTAACGGCGATATTAAATCGTTATTAAAAGATAAAGAAATTTCTGAAGATGAAGCGCGTCAAGCAGAAGATACAATTCAAAAGCTTACAGATAAATTCATTAAAGAAATGGATACGCAGTTAACTGCTAAAGAAGCTGAGTTGATGGAAATCTAAGCAGCTAAATAACCTCAATGTAGGTTATGAAATATATTAGTTTTGAAACGCCGTCTAGGGTATACTAGGCGGCGTTTTTTTATGGAATACTCAATATTTATGGTTCTAGACGCTGACACAATTTCACAGCAATGCTTACCTAAACATGTTGCCATCATCATGGATGGTAACGGGCGTTGGGCACAAGCTAGAAATAGACCTCGTGTGTTCGGGCATAAAAAAGGCGTGGACGCAGTTCGTCAATCTGTTCAGTTTTGTACTAAATTAGGGATACAATCGTTAACCTTATTTGCTTTTAGTAGTGAAAACTGGCGCCGCCCCGAAGACGAAGTAAACACGTTAATGGAGCTTTTTTTGTTTGTTTTAACAAAGGAAGTCAAAAAGCTTCATAAAAATAATGTAAAACTGACCATTATTGGAGATTTATCACGATTCTCTGAAAGTTTACGTAGCAAAGTAAACGCTGCGCATGAGCTAACAGCAGATAACACCGGTTTGCATTTAAATGTAGCCGCTAATTATGGCGGTAGATGGGATATGGTAAATGCAGCAAAGCAACTTGCATTACAAGTTGAAAACGGACAACTCAAGGCTGAGGATGTTACAGAAGAGCGCATAGCACAGCATATGAGCATGGCAGACCAAGCCGAGCCGGATTTATTAATTCGCACGGGTGGTGATGTTCGTATTAGTAACTTTTTACTATGGCAAGCTGCATACGCGGAACTTTACTTTACCGACACTCTTTGGCCTGATTTTAATGAAGCCGCATTTGCAGAGGCCATTGCGTGCTACGTTGCCAGAGAAAGACGTTTTGGTTGTACGGGCGAACAAATAAAACAATTACTCGCTCAAACCTAAAATAGAATAAGGGTCACAATTTTGTTAAAACAACGAATTTTAACCTCGGTTGTATTAGCGCCGTTAGCGCTAGCCTTGGTTTTTTATACTCCACTAACTTTATTTAGTTATTTCGCCGGTATTATTGTTTTACTTGGCGCGTGGGAGTGGTCTGCATTTATGGGTCTGTGTGGAAAATTAAAGCGCGGCGCATTTGTTGTGTTAATCGCCGCCTTATTGGCGCTATTAAATTTACATTGGCCAATAGAGTCTTTGTGGCAAAACGGCCAGTTGGTTGGTGATGCTAATTACCTGTTTACGCTCTCGTTTGCATGGTGGATTGTGGCCAGTTATTTAATTTGGCGCTACCCAGCTATGGCTAAAGCATGGAACGAAGGCTTAGTAATGCGTGGTATTGCAGGGTTGCTTACCTTGGTTCCTCTGTGGCTAGCACTTAACACCTTACGCAGCGCCCAATACGCTGAATCAACGCATTTTGGCTCGGTACTGATTTTAGTTGTACTGGGTATTGTGTGGAGTGCCGATGTAGGGGCTTACTTTACAGGTAAAAGTTTTGGTAAGCACAAATTAATGCCAAAGGTAAGCCCAAACAAAACCATCGAAGGTCTAGCCGGCGGTGTGGTTGCATCAATTATATTTGTTTTAGCATTTTGCCACTTTACCGGTGTTGATTTTGCTGTATGGCCTATTTATGCCTTAATGACCGCATTTATTGCTTTATTTTCGGCTGTTGGTGACTTGCTCGAAAGTATGTTTAAACGTGAAGCAGGCCTAAAAGACAGCGGCCGCTGTTTACCTGGGCACGGCGGTATTTTAGACAGAATCGACAGCTTAACTGCTGCAGCACCTATGTTTGTAATGTGTTATGCATGGACCTTGAGTTTATGAGCCAACAGCAACAACTTGTTATTTTAGGCGCCACAGGTTCAATCGGTTTAAGTACATTAGACGTAGTCGCAAGAAATAAAACGTTATTTAACGTATTTGCTTTAACAGCAGGCAACAATGCAAAAAAAATGGCTGAACTGTGTATTGAGCATGAGCCGTTATATGCAGTTATGGCTACACAAAGCGCTGCAGAGCAACTATCGTCTTATTTAAATAATACGCCATGCCAAACCTTAGTAATGCATTCACAGCAGGCTATGAGCGATTTATGCGCCCACCCTGATGTAGATACCGTTATGTCGGCTATTGTGGGCGCTGCCGGTTTACTGCCTACACTTAGTGCTGTTGAGGCCGGTAAAAAAGTACTCCTGGCCAACAAAGAATCGTTGGTTATGTCAGGGCAATTGTTTATTGATAAGGTAAAACAGCACAAAGCCACATTGTTACCCATTGATAGCGAGCACAACGCTATTTTTCAGTGCTTACCTCACTCACTTCAAAACGCAAATGTTGATCAAAATTTACAAAAAAATGGCGTAAGCAAACTTTTACTTACCGGCTCCGGTGGTCCATTTTTAACGCGCGATATAAACACCTTAAAAGCGGTAACAGTAAGTGAAGCCGTCGCGCATCCAAATTGGTCTATGGGGCAAAAAATATCGGTAGATTCAGCCACCATGATGAACAAAGGGCTTGAATTTATTGAAGCTAAATGGCTGTTTAATTGTGACACCCGCGATATTGATGTGGTGATCCACCCGCAAAGTATTATTCATTCTATGGTGCAATACCATGATGGCTCTATTTTAGCGCAAATGGGTAACCCTGATATGCGCACGCCTATAGCGCATGCGCTTGCTTATCCTGAGCGGATAGATGCTGGCGTGAAGCCACTAAACTTTTCGGATCTTTGTGATTTTTCGTTTACTAAGCCCGACTTCGACCGTTATCCAAATTTACAACTCGCTATTAACGCGTGCAGTGCCGGGCAAGGTGCAACTACCACCGTTAACGCGGCAAACGAAATTGCTGTTGCGGCATTTTTAAAAGGTCAAATTGGCTTTACTGACATTTATAAAATTAATGCACAAACACTCGACGATGCGACATCTACGAACGTACAAAGTTTGGAAGAGATTTTAGAGTGTGACAAATTAGCCCGTGAACGTGCGGCAAAGCTAGTAACAAAAGTGATTCATTAATATGTTAGATTTTTTTTGGAACCTTGGCTCGTTTATTTTAGCGTTAGGTATTTTAGTTGCTATTCATGAATATGGACACTTCTGGGTTGCCCGTAAGATGGGCGTTAAAGTACTGCGCTTTTCAATTGGCTTCGGTAAACCACTTATAAAATGGCACGATAAGTATAATACAGAATATGTAATAGCTGCTATCCCACTGGGTGGCTACGTTAAAATGCTTGATGAGCGTGTTGATGAAGTACCTCAAAGTGAGCGTCATTTATCATTTAACGCTAAATCTGTTCAGGCGCGTATAGCGATTGTTGCCGCCGGGCCGTTGGCAAACTTTTTATTCGCCATTGTAGCGCTTGCTACTATGTATATGGTGGGCGTACAGTCGGTAAAACCTGTGGTAGGTAGCATTACCGAGGGAAGCCGTGCAGAGCAGGCGGGCATTATGCCCTCAGAGCAAATTATTAAAATTGGCGGTGATGATATTACTACTTGGCAAGATGCAACGTTTGCACTTATGTCGAGCTTAGGTGAACAAAGCGTGCCCGTTGTTGTGCGTAATCAGAACTACCAAGAGCAAACAAAAATACTCAACGTCGAAGGTTGGAAGCTTGATAAACAAGATGTGCCACCACTGAGTTCGTTAGGTATTGTCCCCTTTAGACCCCAAGCCACATTAACGATTGCGGCTATTACTAAAAACTCTGCTGCCGAAGTGGCAAATTTACAAGTTAACGATACGATTATCGCCGTAAATGGTGAAACAATAAGCGATTGGCAGCAATTAGTTAATCTTATTACGCAATCGGCTAACAAATCTTTACAATTTAGTGTAAAAAGACAAGATAGTATAAATAGCGTAATAGTAACGCCTAAATCGCGTATTAATGAACAAGGTGTTGAGCAAGGGTTTTTAGGCGTTGCGCCGGTTGTTCAGCCTTGGCCTGAGGGCTATGTTGAGACCCGAAGCTTTGGTCCGCTTGATAGTATTGCTCGTGGTACTCAAGAGACTTGGCGCCTTATAACGCTTAGCTTTGACATGATTGGTAATTTAATTACAGGTCAGGTTTCGGTTAAAAATTTAAGTGGTCCTGTGGGCATTGCAGTTGGGGCAGGAACTAGCGTAAGCTACGGACTAGTTGCCTTTTTAAGCTTTTTAGCGCTAATAAGCGTTAACTTGGGTGTATTTAATTTATTGCCTCTGCCAGTGCTTGATGGCGGACACTTAATGTATTACATAATTGAACTTTTCCGTAAAAAGCCGGTCTCTGAAAAGACACAAGAATTTGGTTTTAAAGTGGGCGCCTTGCTGCTCATATTTTTAACATGTTTCGCTTTGTTCAATGATGTATCGCGTTTGTAGTTACAGCGTGACAATTACTAATTAGAACACGATTGTAAGCATCACTAATTATTAGTTTTGATGTTAAGCGGTAATACAGTTGTAAAGGATAAAGATAATAAAATGGCTATAAAAAAACATTTGGCAGTTTCAAGTTTATTGGGTGCAAGCTTTGCAGCCCTAGGCCAAAACTCCTTTATTGTTGAAGATTTAAAAATTGAAGGCTTGCAACGTGTAGCACTTGGTGCAGCACTTACGCATGTTCCTATCAATGTGGGCGATAACGTTGATGACTATACGATTTCAAAAACAATAAAGTC
The DNA here is from genome assembly GCF_001401805.1 of Pseudoalteromonas sp. P1-25. Classification (GTDB taxonomy): domain Bacteria; phylum Pseudomonadota; class Gammaproteobacteria; order Enterobacterales; family Alteromonadaceae; genus Pseudoalteromonas. Next base: position 64,594 of record NZ_LKDW01000019.1, on the reverse strand, counting down.
ACTTTATCGTTCAGGTCACTTTGACAACATCAAAGCGTTACGCGATGGTAATAACGTTATTTTCAAAGTTACTGAGCGTCCTACTATTAGCTTTATTGAGTTTGAAGGCAATAAAGATATAAAAGATGAGCAGCTTAACGAATCACTCGATCAGCAAGATATTCGCCAAGGTGAACCACTTGATAAAACTGTTATCGATAATATCGAAAAGGGCTTAGTTGAGTTTTTCCACAGTATTGGTAAATACAACGCCACCGTTGATATTAGCGTAACTAAGCTGCCACGTAACCGTGTAAAGCTTAAGCTAGAATTTGACGAAGGCGAAGCCGCCTCTATTCGTCAAATCAACTTAGTGGGTAACGAATTATTCTCTAACGAAGAACTTTTAAAGCTTGCTGAATCGCAACAAGATTTACCATGGTGGCAGTTTATGGGTAGCGACCGTTACCAAAAACAAACCATTGAAGGCGATTTAGAAAAAATCCGTAGTTTTTATCTGGACCGTGGTTACTTACGTTTTAATATTGATTCAACGCAAGTATCAGTAAGCCCTGAGCGAGAGTCAGTGTATGTAACAGCTAACTTAACTGAAGGTGTTAAATATACGGTTAAAGGTTTTGACTTTATCGGTGATTTACTTGGCCGAGAAGAGCTAATCAAAAGCGTTATTCCACTTCGCGCTGGTGAGCTGTATAACGGCTCTGTAGTCACTTCATCTGAAGAATTTATAAAAAGCTATTTAGCGCGCTTTGGTTATGCCAATGCCGAAGTTCGTACAATTCCAGAAATTGACGATGAAAAACAAGAAGTGCAACTTACGCTGTCGGTAAATCCGGGTAAACGTGTATACGTTCGCCGTATTATTGTGGGTGGTAACCAAAATACCGCTGATGAGGTAGTTCGCCGCGAAATGACACAACTTGAAGGTGCATGGTTATCTAATCAAAACCTTGAGCGCTCAAAACTGCAAATCCAACGTTTACCGTACATGGAAACTGTTGATTTTAACGTAGTGCCAGTCCCAGGTGTGGATGACCAAGTTGATGTAGACTTTACGGTAAAAGAGCAATCGGCAGGTAGCTTTAATGCGGGCTTAGCATATGGTTCATATGCAGGTTTACAGTTTAATATTGGTGTCACCGAATCTAACTTTTTAGGCACGGGTAACCAAATTGGCTTAAATCTAAATACCTCGACAGGTTCAGAAAGCATTAGCTTGTCGTACACCGACCCTTACTTTACACCAGATGGCGTATCGCAAGGCAGCAGTATTTTCTACAACAACTACGATGCCAGTAAATTTAGCTTAGTAGATTATAAGTCAACAAGTTATGGTATTGGTACCAACATTGGCTTCCCAATTGATGCGGTAAACCGTGTTAACTTTGGTGTACGTTGGATTCAAGAAGAACTATCAGAAATTGCTGAGTACGAGCAAACACGTGTACTTCGCGAAACCTTCTTAGATGAAGAAAACCCAGATGCTGGCTTTGACTTTACTAAATATGAGCTAAGCGTTGGTTGGTCGCGTATTACCGTTAACCGTGGTTTATTCCCAACAGCGGGTTCGCGCCAAACATTAAATTTAACAGCCACAACGCCTAATTCAGATCTTCAGTACTTTAAACTGAACTACGATTCTCGCTTTTACTGGCCTATTTCTAATGACCACCGTTGGGTGTTCTCAACACGTGCAGCGCTTGGTTACGGTAATGGCTATGGGTCGACTAATGGCTATGAGCAAACACTGCCGTTTCAAGAGTACTTCCGTATAACTGAAATGGAACTACGTGGCTTTGACCGTAATACAATATTACCTCGTGCTGTATCGCGTATTCCTTTATCAATTCCAGGTACTCCAAATGCTGATGGGACGACAACCGGTAGTATTGGTGGCTCAGAAGAGTTTGATATTTTAGTACCGCAAGGGCGTATTGGTGGTAATGCAAAAGCGGTTGCAGGTATGGAGCTAATTGTACCTACGCCGTTCTTAGATGAAGAAAACACCAGCTCTGTACGTACCAGTTTCTTTGTAGATGCTGCAAACGTATGGGATACTGAATTTAACGTTGACCGTTTCCAAAACTTAGCGCCAGATGAGCGTGCTAAGTTAGACGATTACTCTGATCCAATGCGCTTTAGGGTATCGACCGGTTTATCTTTACAATGGATCTCTCCAATGGGTCCAATGCTGATTAGTTTTGCGTATCCATTGCAAAAAGAAGAAGATGACGATACAAAGACCATCAGCTTTAATATTAGTAACACTTTCTAAAGGAGTTTTTTGTGAAAAAATTATTTAAATCAACAGCAGTAGCCGTGTTAGCAACATTGATGATGGGCACCTCTGCAAGTGCTTTCGCTCACAAAGTAGGCATTGTTGATATGCAAGAGATCTACAAGCAAATTCCTCAAATGGCTAAAATTGAGCAGTCTTTACAAACTGAGTTTGCTGAGCGTCGTCAAGAGCTGGAAAAACTACAAGGCGATATCCGCTTTGAAGCAGAAAAATTTAAGCGTGAAAGCACTACTATGAGCCAAGCTCAAAAAGATGCATTACGCGATAAAATCCAAGGCATGCAAAAAAACCTTGCTGAAAAAGGCCGTCCTTTAGAGCAAGAAATTAAAGCACGTCAAAACCAAGAGCTTGCTAAAGTTCAAGGTTTAATCATTAAAACAATTGAAGAAATTGCTAAAGACGGCGACTTCGATGAAGTTAAAGTTAAAGACACAACTATTTACTTTAACCCTAAAGAAGTAACTGATCTTTCAAGCAAAGTTGTATCAGCAGTTAGTAAGAAATAATCACTCTATGCAAAATTATACGCTTTCGCATATTGCGGAACTTCTAGGCGCCGAGCTTCAAGGTGATGGCGCTTTAGAAATTACAAAAATAGCTACACTTGCAAATGCCCGTTCTGGGCATATTGCATTTTTAGCGAACTCAAAATATCGCACTCAGCTTGAAACCACGCAAGCCAGCGCAGTTATTCTTAGTGAAGCCGATGCGCCGTATTTTAATGGCGCAAAAATCATTGTTGGCAATCCGTATGTAAGTTACGCAAAGCTTGCACAATTTATGGATACAACCCCGCAATCGGCGCAGCAGGGTATTCATGCCAGTGCCACTATTCACCCAAGTGCAACGGTAAGTGCTAGCGCAGCCATTGGTGCAAATGCAGTGATAGAAGCCGGCGCTGTTATTGGTGATAATGCACAAATTGGTCCGAACAGTTTTATTGGCGAACGTGTTAAAATAGGTTCTGGCACAAAGCTTTGGCCGAGTGTAACTATTTATCACGATGTTGAAATTGGCGCTGATTGTTTGTTCCAAGCAAATACGGTGGTTGGCAGTGACGGATTTGGCTATGCAAACGAGCGCGGGCAGTGGGTTAAAATACCGCAGCTAGGCTCTGTGATTATTGGTGACAAGGTTGAAGTGGGCGCAAGCACAACAATTGACCGTGGCGCACTTGATAACACGATTATACATAGCAATGTAATCATTGATAACCAATGTCAAATAGCACACAACGTTGAAGTTAACTCGGGTACTGCCATTGCAGGTTGTACTGTACTGGCTGGCAGTGTCACCATAGGCAAAAACTGCCAAATTGGCGGGATGACAGCAATTAATGGTCACATGTCAGTATGTGATGGTGTTATAATTACCGGCATGAGTATGGTGACTAAATCGATCACCGAGCCGGGTATTTACTCATCTGGTATGCCCCATACAACTAATAAAGAATGGCGTAAATCAATTGCTCACTTGCGTAATCTTTCAGACATGAAAGCTCGTCTTAAAGCGCTTGAAGCATTGGCTAAGTCATAAACGTTGAACACAAATAAGGATGCTATTTTGGCAAACGAATTAAATAGCCTTGATATTCAAGAAATTTTAAGTTTATTACCCCATCGTTACCCGATGCTTTTAGTTGATCGTGTTATTGATTTTACACCAGGTGAAAAACTACATGCGATTAAAAACGTAACAGTTAATGAGCCGATTTTTACTGGTCACTTTCCAAACCAGCCAATTTTCCCAGGTGTGCTAATATTAGAGGCAATGGCGCAAGCAACTGGTTTACTTGGTTTTAAAACCGTTGAAAACCGTGGCGATAATGAGCTTTACTTATTTGCTGCAGTAGATAATGCGCGTTTTAAGCAGCCTGTAGTACCAGGCGATACTATGCATTTACATGTAGAGTTTTTAAAAGAGCGTCGCAATATATGGAAATTTGCCGCTGAAGCAAGAGTCGACGGCAAAGTAGTATGTAGTGCCGAAATTATGTGTGCGAGAAGAGAGTTTTAATAGTGATCCATTCTACAGCAATAATCGAACCTGGCGCTAAACTAGGCAACAATGTCTCAGTTGGTCCATATAGCTATATTGGCAATGATGTTGTGATCGGTGATGACTGTATTATTGAGTCTCACGTTGTTATTAAAGGGCCCTCTACAATTGGCTCTGGCAATCATATTTTTCAATTTGCGTCAGTGGGCGAAGCCTGCCAAGACAAAAAATATAACAACGAACCAACCACGCTTATCATAGGCGACAATAACGTTATTCGTGAGTGCGCAACGATTCACCGTGGTACTATTCAGGATCAAGGTGTTACTAAAATTGGTAGCAACAACTTATTTATGGCGTATACCCACGTTGCACACGATGCTGTAATTGGTAACAACGTTATATTTGCTAACAATGCAAGTGTTGCAGGCCATGTGCATGTAGGCGATTGGGTTATTTTAGGTGGTAACTCAGGTGTGCATCAGTTTTGTAAAATTGGTGATCATGCATTTATTGGCATGTACTCAGGTGTTAATAAAGATGTACCACCATTTGTAACCACCATTGGTATGCCTGCAGGCCCTGCAGCGACCAATAAAGAAGGTATGAAGCGTCGTGGCTTCGAAAGCGATGAAATTATGGCTGTACGCCGCGCTTATAAAGCGTTTTATCGTAAGAGCTTAAGTGTGGATGAAGCAATTGCCTCGCTCAGCGAAGATGCCGCTAAGTACCCTGCTGTACAAACTATGATTGATTTTGTGAAAAGTTCTGAGCGCGGAATCGTAAGATAAGCGTTTTATGCTTTTAAAAAACCACCTTAGAGTAATCGACGGTGGTTTTTTATTGCCTGAAACACGCTTTAATTCAGTACACACTCAGCCACGTAAGGTTAACCTTTGCGCGAATTTTTATAATTAAAGCGCAGTTATGTCTTTTACTAAGTTAATTTTTACCCTCAGTTTTTTGTCAATTTTAGCTGCGTGTAGCAGCCAACCTATAGTTACCTCTGCCAATGGCGAGCGTACTCAGTTAGGTAAAGCCTCTTATTACGCTAATAAATACCATGGCCGTACAACGGCAAACGGTGAAACATTTAGCCAAAACGCATCCACAGCTGCGCATTTAGATTTACCCTTTGGTACAAAAGTGAAGGTTACAAACTTGGCAAATAATAAATCGGTAATCGTAAGAATAAACGACAGAGGTCCGTACGTTAGAGGGCGGGTTATTGATTTATCGCTAGGTATGTTTAAAAAAATTGCCGACCCTAAAGTCGGCGTTATCGATGTATCAATCAGCGTTTTAAAACCGAGTAGTTAAGGCAACGTAATCGGTATACTTTTCGCTAAGCGCTTTATGAGTACCTTGTGCTATTAAGCTGCCATTTTCTAGCCAAATAATATTATCCATTTGCGCTAAAAGAGCTGGGTCGTGGGTAATGGTGAGTACACTTGCGTTACTCATTACCTGCATAATAGCGTTCATTACCGTTTGCTTAGATTGATTATCAAGTCCTTCAGTAGGCTCATCAAGGACTAAAATGGCTGGGTTTTGTAATAAAGCTTGCGCAATGGCTATACGCCTAGATTGGCCTTGAGAAACGCTTCTTCCGCCTGTGCCTAAACGTGTTTTTAAACCATCTTGTAGCGCATTAAACCAAGGCGCCAGCTGGGCAAGGCTAATGGCTTCAAGCATTTCTTCTTTTGTGGCGCTTGGCTTTGCATAGCGTAAATTTTCACTAAGTGTGCCATCAAAAATATGGTGCTGCTGCGCGAGTATATTAATAACGTTTGCGCGGGTGTTGCTGCTTAGTGCGTGAAGATCTTCTGCGTTATTTTCATCACTTAGCCTAATGCTGCCTTGCTGCACTGGCCATAAACCGGTGAGTAAATTAACCAATGTGCTTTTACCACTGCCGCTTCTGCCTACAATCGCTACTTTTTGCTGTGCTTTAAGGGTAAAGCTGATATTAGTTAAAGCGGTGTGCTCTTGGTATTTATAGGCAATGTTATTAAGCGCTAAAGTTGTGTTGTTTTTATCAAACTGTATCTCAATTAACTTAGCGCTATTAGCTTCTTGGGCTGTAACTTTATCTTCAAGTGTAAATAGGCGCTCAGCAGCTTTGAGTACATTGGGCAGCTCTATAAATGCGTTAGGGAGCAGTAAAACACTTTCAAAGCTTGCTAATACAAATAGGCTTAGCATAGCCAGCTCAACATTTAACATAGCGCCGCTATAAACCAAAGGTACAATAGTGACTATTGCGCCAAGCATAGCGAGTTGTACCACCAGCAAACTTAAACCGTCGCTATTTGCTAGTGCTTTATGACGACTAAAAAGTTGTTGGTTATACTGCTCGTTGAGTTCATTGCATTTTGAAATTTGCCCTGCACGAGCTTGATAAATACTCAGTTCTCTAAGGCCTGTTAGGGTGTCAGAAAGCTCTGATCTGAGTTGTGCACTGAGCTGTGTTTCTTTATGACTATTTTTATTTAATTTAGCACTTAATAGAGCTGGTAAAACAACACCGATTAATAAAATGCCGATAAAACAAATTAGCGCAACGTTGGCATTATAAGCCGCCATAAATACCATGATAATTGGCACACTCAATAGCGCCACCAGCATTGGCAGTAGTATGTTTAAGTAAAATTTATCGAGCGCATCTACGTCATTTTGTAAGCGGTTGACTAAATCGGCGCTGCGACTCATTGCTAAATCTACATTATTTAGCTTGCTTAGCGTGGCAAACATATTAACGCGTATTTCACTAAGTAGTAAAAATGTCGCGTTATGCGTTACTAAGCGCTCACCATAGCGTGATGCAGTTCGTACAATCGCTAAAAACCGAATGGTTCCTGCAGGGGTAAAGTAGTTCATGTGTACGCCAGCAATACCCGCTGCCGCCATAGAGGCTAAAAACCACCCCGATATGGCTAATAAGCCCACGTTTGCAAGTACCGTTAGCGTTGCTAAAAAAGTACCCAGAAGCATGGCTTTATAATGCGGGCGGCAAAGCGTTAATAGCCTAATAAAATTAGTCATTGTTTGCTCCTTGCGCTTGCAAATTAAGGAGTGATTTAAATGCGCCTTGTTGCTGCTCAAGTTGGCAGTAGGTGCCTTGCTGTGCTATTTCGCCATTTTGCATAACAAGGATGTTATTCGCGTTTTTCACCGTATTTAGCCGATGAGCAATAACCAACACTAAATGGTTTTTAGCGTAATGTGTTATAGCCTGCTGAATAAGCTGTTCGGTCTGGCTATCAAGGTGGGCTGTGGGTTCATCAAGCACTAAAATAGGGGCTTGTTTTAAAAACGCCCGAGCAAGGGCTATACGTTGTTTTTGCCCGCCAGAAAGCCCTTCACCTTGCTCACCTATCAATGTATTAAAGCCATTTGGTAATGTGTTTATAAAATCTAAAGCGCCAGCTTGGCGTGCTGCTTGCTCAATTTCTAATTGTGTAGCATCTGGTTTGGCTATTTTTATATTATCGCTAATGCTTTGATAGAATAGCGTGGGTGTTTGGGGTATCCACGCGATTGAATTTTGTAATGTATTAATGCTTGTCGCATCAAGTGGTTTATTATTAATACTTATCTGCTCAATCACCTGTGGGTGAAACCCTAATAAACAATCAAATAAAGTACTTTTACCTGAGCCACTTGCGCCCACTAAAGCGACTAACCCTTTACCGGGTAACGTAAGGTTTATATTTTTGATGCCTTCATGACTATTGGGATAAGTAAAGTTTAAGTTGTTTATGCTTATTGAGTTTAAAGGCGCCGCAAACGTTGTTTCATTTTGCTGTGATTGTTCAGGAAGTGGGGCATTTAAAATAGCGATCATATCGGCTGCGGCACTAATACCTTGCAAACGGGCATGGTAGTGGCTGCCTAATTGGCGCAGGGGTAAATAAAACTCTGGAGCGAGTAGTAAAACAACAAAGCCAGTTGCAAAATCAAGCGTGCCAAAAAACAGCCTAAAACCAATAATTACCGCCACCAGTGCCACACTAATAGTGGCTAAAAATTCCAGTGCGAATGATGATAAAAAGGCAATTTTTAAAACACTGAGTGTGGCGTGCCTAAAGTCATCAGAAATGTTGGCTATTTGTTTAAGCTCTTTTTGCGTTGCGTTAAACAATTTAAGTTGTGTTAACCCCTGTACGCGGTCAAAAAAGTAATTACCAAGTACGGCAAGTTGTTTCCATCGCTGTTGATTAAGTGCTTCAGCCTTATGACCAACTAAAATCATAAAAAATGGAATAAGCGGGGCGGTTAATAAAAAGATTAAGCCAGCCTTATAATCGGTAGGGAATATAACCACTAATATTGCTAGCGGAATAAGCGCGCTGTAAGCAACGCCAGGTAAATATTTAGCGTAGTAATCGTGCAGTGCTTCAACGCCATCGTGTAAGGTGTTGAGTGTAGCGCCTTGGCCGTGTTGTTCAATATAACTTGGGCCAAGTTGCGTCAATTTGGTTAATAAGGTTTGGCGCATAGCCGATTTTATTTTAAGTGCCGCATAAGCACTGAGCCTTTCGCTAATAGCTAAAAATAGAGCCCTGAGTAAAATAATCCCCGCAAGCGGCCAAAGTAAGTGAGTTACTTGGCTAAGGCTTGCACCTGCAAACATAACGTTATGAATAGTGTGAGCCAGTAAATACGCGCCTGCAATCATTAAAATAGCGTTAAATGTGCCCAGCGCAATACTTAACTTTAACCATGCACCCGCAGGCTTACTTTGCTTTTTTAAAAAAGCGCGCAGAGATTGCTGCTGCGCGCGATTTGGTCGGGGGTTAGTCGTCATCTTTTGTGTTGTTAGCTTCGTTTAGTAAATCGTGCATCGGTTGTTCATCATCAGCTATGCTGTTTTTATTTTGATGAAACTCGTACCACATTACATTTATAACACCTAAGGTACAGGCTAAAAGTACACCTAAAATCCAAGCGAAATACCACATAATTTAGTCTCCTTAGTAGCTACCGTGCGTGTTATTTTCAATTTCGTCTACCGTTACTCTGCGCCACATTTTTACGTAACACCAGGTGGTGTAGGCCAGTATTAACGGAATAAATATAACAACAGCAACAAACATAATATTAAGCGTTCTGTGGCTCGACACGGCATCCCAAATAGTTAAGCTAATATCAGGGTTATTAACAGATGGCATAATAAATGGAAACAACGACACACCTGCCGTCATAATAACGCCAATTAACATTATGCTGGTTGAAATAAGCCCAAGCGCTGGCTTGTTTAATTTTGAGAAAAGTAGTGCACTGAGTGCCATAACAAAGCCTAAAATAGGAAAGGTCATTGTCCATGGGCGCTCGCTGTAATTATTAAGCCATGCCCCTTGCGCTGTGCTGACTACTTTTGCCAACGGGTCCGCGTGGCTTTGCGGGTCAGGCATAGACACAATTTGGTAGCCATCTATGTTTGCCACCCAAAAACCCGCAGCTGCAAACAATACAATAAATACCACTAAGGCATAGCGACCATATTGCGCCGAGCGCTGTGCAACCGCATCTGCTGTGCGCAGTTGTAGCCACATACCCGCATGGGCAATTAACATGGCTATACTAACTAAACCGGCCAGTAGGCCAAATGGGTTGAGTAAACCAAAAAATGAGCCTTGGTAACTTACACGTAATAAGTTATCAATGTTAAACGGTACCCCTAAAAATAGGTTACCAAATGCCACACCAAATACTAAAGCGGGTATAGCGCTGCCTGCAAATAGGCCCCAATCCCAGTTATTACGCCAGCGCTTAGAGTCTATTTTTGAGCGGTAATCAAAGCCAAGAGGTCTAAAAAATAGCGCAAACAGTACCAGCATCATGGCAAAGTAAAAGCCCGAAAATGCAGCGGCATACACCATAGGCCACGCTGCAAATAAAGCGCCGCCTGCGGTAATAAACCATACTTGGTTACCGTCCCAGTGTGCGCCAATGGTGTTAATTACCGTGCGGCGCTCTGAGTCTGTTTTACCCACTAGGCGAAGCAGCATAGCTACGCCCATATCCATGCCATCGGTGATAGCAAAGCCTATTAGCAGTATGCCAATGAGCAACCACCACAGCATTTTTAATGTTTCATAATCAAAAATCATAATTGCTCTCCTGCGTCTTTATCTGCTTTGTTTGGTAACTCAAAGTGATACTTACCGGTATGCAACGAGCTTGGGCCTTGTTTAATAAAGCGCAGCATTAACCAGCCTTCTACAATGGCAAGGCCAGTGTAAAAAATAATGAATCCAGTTAAGCTAATTAAAATATCATTTACCGTCAGTGACGACGTGGCTAAAAAGGTCGGTAATATTTCTGATATAGCCCAAGGCTGACGGCCATATTCGGCAACGATCCAACCAAATTCTATTGCAATCCATGGTAGCGGAATACTCAATACCGCAGCCCACAGCAGCCAACGTTTTTGCTCAATAATACGATGGGCGTTGTAATAAAATGCCAATACAAATACTGCTAACATGGCTACACCACAGGCCACCATAATCCTAAATGACCAAAACATAGGCCCCACTTTAGGGAAGGAGTCTTTTACTGCCATTTGAATGTGCTCCTCTGTGGCATCTACCACGTTAGGCGTATAGCGCTTGAGCAACAAGCCATAGCCTAAGTCATCTTTAAGAGCATCAAATTTAGCGATGTTTTCTTCGCTGTCATCGCCATTTCTAAGTTTTTCGAGATATTCGTACGCTTCCATGCCGTTACGAATACGTACTTCGTGTTTTTTCTCTAAATCAGAAATACCAATCACTTGCTCATCTAAAGAGCGGGTAGCAATAATGCCCAATGCATAGGGAATCTTAACTGCTGCATGGGTTACTTGCTCATCAGAGTCTGGAAAACCAAATGCGGTAAACGCAGCAGGCGCTTCTTCGGTGTGCCACTCTGCTTCTATGGTGGCTAATTTTACTTTTTGAACTTCACCTACTTCGTAGCCTGATTCGTCACCTAATAAAATAACACACAATATTGATGCTAAACCAAAGCCCGATGCCACCGAGAAAGAGCGTTTAGCAAAGGCTAAATCGCGACCTTTTAATATGTACCAACTACTAATACCCAGCACAAACATAGAAGCGGCTACGTAACCTGCCGATACCGTATGAATAAACTTAACTTGTGCTACAGGGTTAAATACAAGCTCAGCAAAGTTAGTCATTTCCATGCGCATAGTCTGGTAGTTAAACTCTGCCCCCACTGGGTTTTGCATCCAGCCGTTAGCAATCAAAATCCACAGCGCCGACATATTGGTACCTAGCGCCATTAAAAATGTAGCGCCCAAATGTTGGCGTTTAGTTAGCCTATCCCAGCCTAAAAAGAACATACCCACAAAGGTTGATTCTAAAAAGAATGCCATTAAGCCTTCAATAGCGAGCGGCGCACCAAACACGTCACCCACGTAATGCGAGTAATAAGACCAGTTAGTACCAAACTCAAATTCCATGGTCAGGCCCGTTGCCACCCCAATAGCAAAGTTAATACCAAACAACTTTCCCCAAAACTTAGTCATATCACGATAAATTTCGCGACCGGTCATCACATAAACCGATTCCATAATAACTAAAATCCAGGTCATACCTATGGTTAAAGGCACGAATAAAAAATGGAAGAGTGCGGTAACAGCAAACTGTAATCGCGATAGATCCACAAAGGTTTCATCTATCATTTTTGGCTCCTTGAGGGTGACGGATTAACAAGGCAATCAATAATTGGTAATGTTAAATATAATGAACTTTCAGTAATTACTGAAAGTTTGGAATATTATTGATGTTTGCACAATTTTTGTCAATAAACATATTAGAAAAAGTTAATATATATCCACCATGCTACATCAGTATTAAAAACATACAATTGCTTGTGTCTATTTTGGTTGCAAAAACCATCTATTTAAAGCGTTTAATCAAACTCTAAAACACGGTAAACTAACCGCTATGAACGCCTGATAAACAAAGTCGAATGAATAAAGAGAAAAAACAACTACGTATTGGTATTGTGGCCGGTGAGCTGTCGGGCGATATTTTAGGCGAAGGCCTAATTAAAGCACTAAAAATGCACTTTCCTGATGCTATTTTTGAAGGCATTGCAGGGCCAAAAATGCAGGCGCAAGGCTGTAAAACCCTTTACGACATGGACGAGCTCTCGGTAATGGGGCTGGTTGAAGTATTAGGCCGATTGCCGCGTTTACTTAAAATACGCAAACAGTTAGTACAACATTTTGTTGATAACCCACCCGATGTATTTATCGGCATTGATGCGCCCGATTTTAATTTACGCGTAGAAAAGCCTTTAAAAGATGCAGGCATTAAAACCATTCAATACGTAAGCCCATCAGTGTGGGCATGGCGTGAAAAGCGTATTCATACAATAAGTGCTGCTACTAACTTGGTGCTTGCTTTGCTACCGTTTGAAAAAGAATTTTACGATAAGCACCAAGTACCGTGCACATTTGTTGGGCACACCTTAGCTGACGATATAGCACTTGAGCATGACGATAGCCAAGCGCGTGCAGAACTAGGGCTAAGCCTTGATGCCAAAGTACTGGCATTACTGCCAGGTAGCCGCGGATCAGAAGTGGGCTTATTAAGCGAAACCTACATAAAAACAGCAGCGCAGTTACAAGCGAAAGACCCAAGTCTTAAAATTGTGGTGCCATTGGTAAATGAAAAACGTAAAGCGCAATTTAGTGATATTTTAAATGCCACAGCGCCAAACTTAAATGTAAACCTACTTGATGGGCAGTCAAAACTAGCCATGCAAGCGGCAGATGCCATATTACTTGCATCGGGCACCGCCACACTTGAAGGCATGTTATATAAAAAGCCTATGGTTGTGGGTTATAAAATTAAGCCAATGAGCTATTGGATTTTTAAAACTTTATTTACCTTTAACATTAAATATTTTTCGCTGCCAAACTTATTAGCCGATGAAGAGCTCGTGCCGGAGTTTTTACAAAGTGAATGCAATGTGGCTAATTTAACAAGCGCACTTACACCTATGCTAAATACTGATAATAAAGAACTAAAGGCACGTTTTTTAGCTATTCACGAACAAATTAGATTAGATGCCAGCAAACAAGCAGCCAAAGCTGTGGCGGAGTTAATAAATGCAAATTGAACGACCTAACGTAACCTTTGTTGCCGGAGTAGATGAAGTAGGGCGTGGCCCACTTGTCGGCGATGTTGTTACCGCTGCGGTAATACTTGACCCAGCCAACCCGATTGCAGGTTTAGCTGACTCTAAAAAGCTTACCGATAAAAAACGCCAAGCACTGGCTATAGAAATAAAACAAAAAGCCCTGTGCTACGCTATTGGTCGTTGCAGCCCAACTGAAATTGACGAGCTAAATATTTTACACGCAACGATGCTTGCAATGACGCGCGCAGTTGAAGGGCTAAGCACACAACCAGAGTTTGTATTTGTAGATGGTAACCGTTTGCCTAAATTAGTAATGCCTGCTCAGGCTGTTGTGAAAGGCGACAGCTTAGTAGCCGAGATTTCAGCAGCCTCTATTTTAGCTAAAGTAGCGCGTGATGAGGAAATGCTCGAGCTTGACAAACGTTACCCGCAATACGGGTTTGCAGGGCATAAAGGGTACCCAACTAAAGCGCATTTTGCAGCGCTTGAGCAATACGGTGCTATAAATGAGCACCGTAAAAGCTTTAAGCCGGTACAACGTGTGTTAATGCAAGCAAAAGGAGAGGCATAAATAATGGCCGCTCCAGATTTTGTACATTTACGCGTTCATTCAGACTTTTCGATGGTCGACGGCCTAGCTAAAACAAAACCTATTGTTGCTAAAGCGCAGGAGCTCGAAATGCCAGCGCTGGCAATTACAGATCAAATGAACTTTTGTGGTTTGGTACGGTTTTATGGTGCCACGCACAGTGCAGGCATTAAACCGATTGTCGGCGCTGATTTTTGGCTGCGCAGCCCAGAATTTCCAGACGAGCCTTGTCGCATTACGTTGCTAGCTAAAGACAACGACGGTTATAAAAATATTACCTTATTAATATCCGAAGCGTATCAACGCGGGCATATATTTCATCGCCCAGTGATTGACCGAGAATGGCTAATTAAGCACAAAGAAGGGCTTATTATTCTCTCAGGCGCAAAAGATGGTGACTTAGGTAAAGCCTTATTAAAAAATAACCCAGGCGTTATTGAATCTGTAGTGAGCTTTTATAAGCAGCATTTTAGCGATCATTACTATTTAGAGCTTATCCGTACCGACCGTCCACTTGAAGAAGACTACCTGCATATGGCGGTAGAGCTGGCACACAAAGAGCAGCTGCCAGTTGTTGCCACCAACGAAGTGGTATTTTTAAAACCTGAGAACTTTGAAGCGCACGAAATTCGCGTGGCTATTTTTGATGGCTACACCCTTGATGACAAACGCCGCCCTAAGCGCTTTTCACAAGAGCAATATTTAAAAACGCCTGAGCAAATGGCGGAACTATTTAGCGACATTCCTGAAGCACTGCAAAACACGGTAGAAATAGCTAAACGCTGTAACGTAACGGTGCAATTAGGCACGTACTTTTTGCCTGATTACCCCACAGGCTCGTTAAAAATTGAAGACTTTTTGGTTAAAGTTTCACAAGACGGCCTTGAAGAGCGCCTACAGTTTTTATTCCCTGATGAACAAGAGCGACAAGAAAAACGGGGCGAATACGACGCCCGCTTAAAAGTAGAGCTAGATGTAATTAACCAAATGGGTTTCCCAGGCTACTTCTTAATCGTAATGGAGTTTATTCAGTGGAGTAAAGATAACAATATTCCAGTGGGGCCAGGGCGTGGTTCGGGTGCCGGTTCATTAGTGGCGTATGCCCTTAAAATAACCGACCTAGATCCGCTGGAATTTGACTTACTCTTTGAGCGATTCTTAAACCCTGAACGTGTATCAATGCCCGATTTCGATGTCGACTTTTGTATGGATAGGCGTGATGAGGTAATTGACCATGTGTCGGCATTGTATGGGCGGGACGCGGTATCACAAATTATTACCTTTGGTACCATGGCTGCAAAAGCGGTAATACGCGATGTAGGCCGTGTACTTGGCCACCCTTATGGGTTTGTTGATCGCATTTCTAAATTGATCCCAGGCGATCCGGGGATGACGCTTGCCAAAGCGTTTGAAGTAGAGCCGCGTTTACAAGAAGCCTACGATGGCGACTCAGAGGTAAAAGATTTAATCGACATGTGTCGCATCCTTGAAGGGTGTACACGTAATGCCGGTAAACACGCCGGTGGTGTTGTAATATCGCCGACGACCATTACCGACTTTGCTGCACTTTATTGCGATGACGAAGGTAAGTTTCCGGTTACCCAATTTGATAAAAACGACGTAGAAACAGCGGGGCTGGTAAAGTTCGATTTCTTGGGCTTACGTACACTGACCATTTTGCAATGGGCGGTAGATATGACCAACGAGCGAATGAAGCGCGAAGGTAAAGACCCCGTTGATATAAACACCATTCCACTGGATGATAAAAAAAGTATAGAGCTATTGCTGCGCGCCGAAACAACCGCGGTATTCCAGCTAGAATCGCGCGGCATGAAAGACCTCGTACGCCGATTAAAGCCCGATTGCTTTGAAGATATGATTGCATTGGTAGCCTTGTTCCGCCCAGGCCCGCTGCAATCAGGCATGGTAGATAACTTCATTGACCGTAAGCTTGGCCGAGAAGAAATTTCTTACCCCGATGCCCAATATCAACACGAAAGCTTAAAGCCCATACTTGAGCCTACTTACGGCATTATTTTGTACCAAGAACAAGTAATGCAAATTGCTCAGGTACTTGCAGGTTATACGCTTGGTGGCGCCGATATGCTACGTCGTGCAATGGGTAAGAAAAAACCCGAAGAAATGGCTAAGCAGCGTTCAACCTTTGAAGAAGGCGCTCGCAATAATGGTATAGATGGCGAACTGGCAATTAAAATTTTTGACCTGGTAGAAAAATTCGCCGGTTATGGTTTTAATAAATCTCACTCGGCAGCGTATGCACTGGTATCGTACCAAACGCTGTGGATGAAAACGCACCATCCGGCAGAATTTATGGCTGCGGTAATGTCGGCCGATATGGATAACACCGACAAAATAGTGATCTTGGTGGATGAATGCGAAAACATGAAGCTCACCTTATTACCGCCTGATGTAAACGCCGGAGAATTTAAGTTTACGGTTAACCTCAAAGGTGAAATTGTTTACGGTATTGGTGCTATTAAAGGTGTAGGTGAAGCGCCGGTAGAGGCCATTTTAGAAGCGCGCGCAAAAGGCGGCCCGTTTAAAGACTTATTTGATTTTTGTGCCCGTGTAGATTTAAAACGCTTAAATAAACGGGTAACCGAAAAATTAATTTACGCCGGTGCACTTGACCAACTAGGGCCAGAGAAAACTCAAGCAGGGCGCGCAACATTACTGGCAAGTTTAAAAGATGCCATGCGCGCAGCCGATCAGCACAACAAAGCTGAGCAACTTGGGCAAAGCGATTTATTTGGCTTACTGGCTACCGAGCCTGATGAAGTTGAACAAGCCTTTATAAAAGCCACGCCGCTTACCGATAACCAGTGGCTTGATGGCGAAAAAGACACCCTAGGCCTTTATTTAACAGGGCATCCGATAAATCAGTATCGGCGCGAGCTTAGACATTACACCAGCGGTAAGCTGGTGGATTTACAGCCAACTAATCGTGATGTACTCTCTACGGCGGCGGGGTTAGTCATTTCAGCGCGGACCTTAATTAATAAAAAAGGAAATCGTTGGGGCTTAATAACTTTAGATGACAAGAGCGCCCGTATTGATGTACGCTTGTTTCCTGAACAGTTCGAAATGTACCAAGAAATGCTTCAAGTAAACAATATCTTGGTAATATCTGGACAGGTCAGCTTTGATAACTTCTCCGGTGGCATTACAATGACCGCCAGAGAAATAAACACCATTGCTCAAGCGCGTGAAAAACGCCTCAAAGCGATTAAAATGACGCTGAACATGGTGCAAATCGAGGCAGGTTTCTTCGATAAATTACAAAAAGTACTCGAACCTTATAAAATGGGAACGTGTCCGATCAAGGTTTATTACCAGCGCCCCGATGCGTTGGCCCAATTAACCCTAGGGATCGAATGGTGTGTTACGCCCAGCGACGACTTAATTCACAAGTTATCACTTATGGCGGCACAAGATGTAGAACTAGAATTTAACTGATTAGGTAGTTTAGAGCATGAGCCTCAATTATCTTGATTTTGAGCTTCCGATTGCAGAGTTAGAAGCAAAAATTGAAGAATTACAAAGCATAAGCCGCGCTGGCGAATTAGACCTTGAGTTAGAAGAGGAAGTCAGCAAACTAAAAGAAAAAAGCGCTAAGCAAAAAGAGGAAATATTCTCAAATTTAGGCGCTTGGCAAGTATCGCAGTTAGCGCGTCATCCGTTGCGTCCTTACACTCGAGATTATATCGAGCGCATTTTCACGGAATTTGACGAGTTGGCAGGCGATCGTACTTTTGCAAACGATCCGGCTATTTTAGGCGGTGTAGCGCGTTTAGATGGCGAGCCAGTTATGGTTATTGGCCAGCAAAAAGGTCGCGATACAGCTGAAAAAATTAAACGTAACTTTGGTATGCCAAAACCAGAAGGCTACCGCAAGGCCTTACGTTTAATGGAAATGGCTGAGCGTTTTAAAATGCCAATTATGACCTTTATCGACACGCCAGGGGCATACCCAGGCGTTGGCGCTGAAGAGCGCGGTCAGTCTGAGGCAATTGCACGTAACCTAAAAGTAATGGCGGCACTTAAAGTACCCACGATTTGTACGGTTATTGGCGAAGGCGGCTCAGGGGGGGCATTAGCCATTGGTGTTGGCGACAGAGTAAACATGTTGCAATACAGCACGTACTCAGTAATTTCGCCAGAAGGCTGTGCCTCAATTTTATGGAAAAGCGCAGACAAAGCACCACTAGCTGCAGAAGCCATGGGTGTTACAGCAGAGCGTGTTAAAGAGCTTGATTTAATTAACAACTTAGTTGAAGAGCCTTTAGGCGGTGCACACCGCAATTACGATGCTATGGCACGTAACTTAAAAACACGTTTAAAGCGCGACCTTGCAGACTTACAAGCGCTATCGCTTGAAGAGATGCTAGAGCAACGCTACAAACGTTTAATGTCGTTTGGTTACTGCTAATTAGCTAATCATTGCATTTATTATTAAAAAAGGCCGCTTATGCGGCTTTTTTGTTTTAAAATACTGCAAACATTAAATTTAAAGCGTATCCATGCAAGCTTCACCCATTTATCAGCACGTTAAACAGGCCCTTGAGCATTTTTTTAAGCACCAGCAGTATAACTTTACGGTGGCGCTTTCGGGTGGTGTGGATTCGGTGGTGTTGCTTCATGTAATGCATTTACTAAAGCAGGAAATACCAACGTTAAACGTAAACGCGATTTATGTTAATCATGGTTTAAGCCAGTACGCTAATGACTGGCAGCGCTTTTGCCAAAACGTATGTACTGAGCTAAATGTTCCGTTTAATGCCGCGCAGGTAACAATCAACCCACAAGCACGAACAAGTCTTGAAGCGCAAGCTCGAGAGGCACGTTACAAAGCGCTTGATGGGCTAAGCCCCGTGGGCAGTGTTATTTTGTTGGGGCAGCATTTAAACGATCAAATAGAAACATTTTTACTGCGTTTAAAGCGCGGCTCTGGCTTAAAAGGGTTAGGCGCAATGCAAAAATTGCGTAAATTACCTAGCGGGCGAATATGCTACAGGCCGCTTTTAAACATAACGCGCAGTGATATAGAGCACTTTGCCACAGAGTTTAATATTACGCATATTACAGATGACTCAAATACCGATGAGCGATTTGATCGTAACTTTTTGCGTGCACGTGTAGTCCCCTTACTTGCAAAGCGTTTTAAGGGATTTGAGCACTGTGCAGGGCGCAGCATTGAGTTACTACAGCAACAACAAGCGCTACTTGATGAATACACTGAGCTTGACTTAAAACAAAGTATAAACGCCCAACAAGCATTGAGTGTTAGCCAAATAACCACTTACAGCGATGTGCGTATAACTAATGTAGTGCGTGCTTGGCTTAGCTTATTTACCCAAGTCATGCCCTCACAAAAGCAGCTTTTGCAAATAATTAATCAAGCCATAAATGCGCAGGCAGATGCGCAAATGCAAGTTGATTTAAGTGAGGGGCAAATACGTCGCCATCAAGGTTTTTTGTATTTTGTAACACCACACACCCCCTTAGCTGATGAAGCGCTAACAGATAATGAGCTTTTACTTAATGATGGGCGCGTATTAATAAAGCAACAAGGCAAAGGCCTGCGAGCCCCATTACCTAATGAACAAGTAACAGTGCGTTTTAATTGCAATAGTGTGCGTATAAGGCCAGTAAATAAACCCGGAAGCAATACGCTTAAACATTGGTTTAAAGATGCAAAAGTAGCCCCATGGCTAAGAGGGCGTGTGCCGTTAATATTTTATAACGATGAACTTGTACAAGTAGTGGGATATTTTGTAAGTGAAAAGCATAAAGACGAAAATGGTATTTTTTGGGAGTGTAAATAAATGAGTCAACAGCCACATGTAGGCTTATCGTTAGTTAATAAAGCACCTATAGGCATGGTAATAACAGCGTTAGTTGCCGTTATAGCCAATGTATTGCTAGAGCTAAATATTATTACGCTTGGTTATGCTGTAACCGGCGGCATCGTTTCGGCCGTTTTATTACTTGCTTATTGGCTAGGCAAAGGCGGGTTATTTTTTATTTTAGGGGTGAGTATTCCACTGGTATTAGTATTATTAACACCGCTTGCAAGTATTGCGGCATTATTAAATTTAGTGAGTGGCTTCTTTTTTGGCTTTTGTGCAGCATTGCTTATTTATAAATTAGTTAAACCAGCTGATATAAATAAACCTAATTTGTAAGGCTTTAGCTATGAGTGCAACGTTTTAGAATGAAGTTTTTTGCAATAAAAAAGCCTAGCGGGGGAAGCTAGGCTTTTTTATTAATTCAGCTACGTAAATATTAATAGGCTTTAGCGCAGTTACGTCCTGATGCTTTGGCTTTGTATAAGCCTTTGTCTGCACGAGCGAATATCTCTGTTTCGCAATCTTGGCTATTGGCTAGGGTAAAGCCAATGCTGGTGGTTACTTTGTATTTAGCCATTAAGCTTGAGTTTCTGACTAAGTGCATTATGCGCTCAGCAATCACTTTATTTGTAGTGAATTCGGGGTCTTCAATAATTAAAGAAAACTCATCGCCACCAAATCTAAACACAGAGTCGGTGCCACGTATGCTACTGCAAAGTACCTGCGAAAACTCTTTCAATACATCGTCACCTACTTTGTGGCCATAATTGTCATTTACTTGTTTAAAGTTATCTAAATCAAGCAGCATTAAACTAAAAGGGCGTTGGTAACGGCGACAGTTTTCGAGCTTTTGCGATAAAATGTCATTAAATTGACTGCGGTTATTTAATCCGGTGAGCGCATCTTTTGTAGCAAGCTTTAACACTCGGCTATACATCATTGCGTTACGCAGTGGGTATACAAGGGCGCTGTGCAAGGCACGTAATTTAGCTTCAATTGCCTTACTAATAGGGTATTGGCTAAAGTAAATTAGCTGCCCTAAATGCTCACGACCAATAGCTAAATCGTAAGAGTATGGGCTAGCATTGGTGTTACTGTCTGAGGTTTGTGCAGTACCGAGCGTTGATTGAAACTGCAGCCCAGAAAAGTTAAGTAGTTGTTTGGCAAATTTTGCATATATAGCCAATACATCTTCTATTACAAGGCTTGTTTGTAGCTCGGTAACTAAGTCGTGCGTTGCCGCTGTTTCGTTTGTGTGTGTTTGCTCAGCTGAAAACGGCAAAAAATCGCCGCGGCCAGACACGCGTTGTGTCAAAATATGGACATTTTCCATTAAAATCTTCCCCCAGGGTGTTACTTTGCAATAACTAAGCTATTTTTATGCCATATTTTAAAATTGCTTGATAAACATATGGTTGCTATATTTAAGGCTCATTTCCTAGTTTTATTGACGCTGGAGGCCGAGTTTGCAAAGTATAAACGCTCAAATTTTTGGCTTATTAGTGGCGGCGGTACTTTTTGTATGGTTTTTTAAGCGCCTCGGCTTGCCGCCTATTTTAGCGTATTTAGCAACGGGTGTTTTAGCCGGTAGCCATGGCATTGGCTGGCTTACTCAATCTCACGAAATAGAGTTTATTGCTGAGCTGGGCATCGTATTTTTACTGTTTAGTTTAGGGCTCGAATTTTCTATATCGCGGCTAATGGCTATGCGCAATATTGTGTTTGGTCTGGGCTCGTTACAAGTTGGTGTGACCAGCTTGCTCTTCATTATTATTTTATATTGCTTAGATTTTTCCTTACTCACCAGTTTTACCATTGGCACAATTATGGCGCTTTCTTCAACTGCTGTGGTAGTAAAACTATTAAAAGAAACAGGCGAGCTAAATCAGCGTCGTGGCCAGCTGGCGGTGGGCGTATTGCTGTTTCAAGATATTGCCGTTGTACCCTTACTTATTATTTTGCCATTGTTTGCCTCAAGCGACTCGCAAAGTATTAGTTGGGCGCTGGCATTTGCGCTAACAAAAGGCGCGTTTGTGTGCTTATTACTGTGGGCGATTGGTAAATGGGTGTTGCCTAAAGTATTTAAAGAAATAGCGCAGGTACGAACCGATGAGCTGTTTGTACTTACTACTATTTTGGTGGCGTTATTTGCCGGCTTTTTAACTTACATGTTTGGTTTATCTATGGCGCTTGGGGCATTTTTAGCCGGCATGATGCTAGGAGAGAGCCATTACCGCCATCAGCTAGAGGCCGATATAAGACCCTTTCGCGATATATTAATGGGGCTGTTTTTTGTCACTGTGGGAATGCAGCTCGACATTTTATTTGTGCTTTCTCATGGGGTAGTGATTATCGGTGCGTTATTTGGTTTATTAATATTAAAAATTACCGTGCTGGCTTTAAGTGCCCGATTAATGCATGAGCGCAATCAAGACTCGCTGGCGTGCGGCATTATGCTGTGGCAAATGGGTGAATTTGGCTTTGTGCTTATTGCTTTGGCAAGTCAGCATGCGTTATTAAATTCAGAGCAAGCCTCATTTTTAATTGCCTTAGGGGTGCTTTCGATGGCGCTAACCCCATTTTTAATTGATAAAACCCCACTTATTTTAAAGCAATTAGGCATTTTAGATCACCCCAGTATGGCGAGGGAAAGCGAGCCTAAAAGTAGCACTTTATATAACGATCATGTGGTTATTTGCGGCTTTTCACGCGTAGGACAAACTATAGCGCGATTTTTAAAACCCGAAGCCATAGATTACGTTGCCATAGAAAGTAACCCTATTTTGGTACAAGAGGGCAAAGCTGCAGGTGAGCCGGTAATATTTGGCTATGTAAAACAAAAAGATATTTTAAAGTGCGCAGGGGTAGAGCGAGCACGCTTAGTGATTATCACCTTTACAGAACTTGAGCACGCACACGTGGTTATAGATGCCATAAAGCAACTGGCGCCCAACGTTAAAATACTAATAAGAACCCGCGATGACAGCCAATTAAACAACTTAAAAGAGCTCGGTGTTACTGAGGTGGTACCTGAGTCGCTAGAGGCAAGCTTAATGTTGGTTTCCCATGTATTATCGATGTCGGGCGTCCCAATGACACGCATTGTGCGCCGTGTGAGTAAAGAGCGCCGTAATCGCTACCCGCTTATGCAAAGTTTTTACGCCGGCTATTTTAAAGACAGCGAAGAAACCTCCTCTGAGCGCTTGGAATACTTACACGTAGTTGCGTTGCCGGATCAAGCCTATGCGGTGGATAAAACAATAGACGAGCTTAACTTATCTAAACGCCGCGTGACCGTAAAAGCTTTGCGCCGAGAGGGGCAAGAAATAGACGACCCCTCAACCAACACCACATTGTGCGCAAACGATGTACTGGTACTGCAAGGTAAACCAAGGCGGGTAGAGCGAGTAGAGCATTACCTTCTTGATGGGCTTGAATAAAGCAACTGCTTTAGTCTAGCTCTAAAAATTGGCGTATTTCAGGGAGCTTTTTCATGCCATCTTCGTAGCCAATTTGAATAAGGTGCTGAGTGTAGCGTTTTTCAAATAATAAATAGCTAGTTAAACTTGATTGCGAATGTTTTTTTACACCAATTGTGCGCAGCAGCAACTTAATAGCCCACGGCATATCGCTGTAGTATTGCGCGGCAATATCGTTAAAGTTTTTTGATGGGTTAATAATGCAGGTATCTATTTGTTTTAGCTCTTGATGTTTGTCGCGCGCCGGAAGCAGGCCCAAAGTACGATTTACACGCTCAAGGCGCTCAAGGTCGGCTTGCATGGTGTCGCTAAATACACTATCGAGTAAATGGCCAGCCACAGCAGAAAGCCCAGGGTAGTGGGGCGAATACCCTGCAGGGTGAGACTCTTTTGGCTGGTCTACACCAATAATAAATATTTTTTCGGCGCCCAAGTGAATAGATGGGCTGAGTGGTGAAAGCTGGTGAATAGAGCCATCGCCAAAATAATGGTTAAACACATTCACACTTGGAAACACCATAGGAATAGCACTTGATGCCATTAAATGCTCAACATTAATGCGCATTGGGCGCCCTTCTCGCTTAGCGCGTTGCCAGGGCTTATTAGTGTTTGACTGAAAAAACGCAACTGAGTCACCGGTTGTATAGCTTGAAGCCGTAATAGAAATCGCTTCTAAATAATTGCGGTGTAAATTCCGTTCAATGCGGTGCAGGTCTAAAATTTCGTTTAATAAACCACGTAAAGGGCGGTTATTTAGCAAACTGCCAGGTGGATGGTTTATGTGCTCAGACTGAAAACTGGTTAATATATTGCGTGCGATATGGCCAAATACACTTAAAAAGTCGCTTTTGTAGACCATAGACGTTGAAAAGTTCTTCCATACCGACTCAAGCTTGCGTACCGCCAAATGCGCACACGAGGCATAGCAGGCTAAAGCTGCAGAATTGATCGCGCCTGCAGAAGTGCCGTTAATAATTCTAAAGGGCAATGGTGCGGTGCGGGGCATACTATGGGCAAGCGCTTTGAGTACGCCTACTTGATAAGCAGCGCGAGCGCCACCACCTGTAAGTAATAGGGCTATTTTAGGTTTATGTGGGTCAACTTGCTGGATTTTCATAGTGATGCTTGAACTGCTTAACGTCTTTTCTTTATTTATCAACTTTAAGTCTTTAAGCTAGAAGAATCAAAGAATAACTGAGTTACTATGGCTGGTTGTTCTAATTAGTAAGTGTAGGTTTATATACTAAAGCCTATATTTAAAGTAATAGTGATTACCAATAGTGAATTTTTTCCACTCAGGGTACTCTGAGTAATACCAATTCGCTTAATTAAGTGATCTATTTTGAGGCTGGAAAAACGTGTTGATAGCTAGGCAAAAAATTTGCTATTTAGTTGTTCTAAATGAGAATTTTTTAACGCAGGTAGTGACACGTTTAGCCCCGCAAAATGATTAAGTATTATTGCGGATTGGTATAATATGCATTTAAATTTATGGAGTTTGTATGTCAGATAAACCAGAAGCGTCAGATGTTCAAAAACGTCCGCCTAAAAACAATTTTTTATTCGCCGTTATTATTCTAATCATTTTAGTGTGTGCCGCTGCGTTCGTTTTGCTGTCGCCCACTGATGAGCCGCAAACTCGTACAGAGGTAGAGCAAACACCTAAAGAGCAACCGGTAATGGAGCTTAAACCTGAAAACGATCCTGTGGTTGAAGCGCCTTCGGTAAAGCCAGAAAAACCAGCTGAACTTGCAGTTCCAGCGCAGCGTCCTGCTGAGCCAGAGCCTGAAGTTGAGCCATTACCAACCCTTGATGAAAGCGACACCGTAGTGGTTGCTAAAATGGATGAATACCTAAGCGACTCTGTAATGAGCCTAATGGTCACCGACGATGTAATTCGCCGTGGTGTTGTATTTATAGATAACATTGCCAAAGGCAAAATTGCTAAAAAGCACACGCCCGTAGTTAAGCCAGAAGAAGAATTTAGCGTGAACGAAGGAGATATTTTAACTATTGACCCTAATAGCTACGAGCGCTACACCCCGTATGTAAAAGTATTTACGAGCATGAGCGCCGCCCAAGCTGTGCGCATGTACGAGCAATACAAGCCATTAATCAACAGCGCGTACAGTGAAATTGGTTACGGCGATGATGAATTTAATCAAACCCTAGAAGATGCTATTGAGTTATTACTCGATACACCGGAGCCAGAAGGCGAGTTACCGCTACTGCGTGACTCGGTTACTTATCAGTATGCGTTTTCTGAATGGGAGCAATTACCGGCTGCACAAAAACAGCTATTACGTATGGGCCCAGAAAACATGAAAAAAGTAAAAGCAGCACTGCGTAAAATTAAAGCCGAGTTAGAGCGTAATTAATAGGCATTAAAGGCTGTTTTTAACCGCGATTGTATATGAAGTATGCAATCGCACTTTCTTTTTTGATTATCTCTTGAATAACACTCCAAAAGTAGAGATAATCCTTCCCGCGCCAACCAAGGCCCTCAATGGTAGTCTTATTGGTCCTCTCGCAACACTAGCAGGCGAACCTGGTCAGGCCCGGAAGGGAGCAGCCACAGTTTGTGACGTGTGTGCCGAGATGTGGCTGGTAAGACTGCCACCCAAATTCCTCATTTGGTGTTGTTTGAAGTATAAGTTGACATATTTGTACTAAAAGATGGCATAAATTGGAAGTATAAGGTGGCATAGTCTAGTATTTAACCAAATGGTTAGATGGTTGACTCACATGTACAGAAGAAAACTCAAACACTCCCGTGTTAAAAACCTTCATAAATTTGCTAGTCAAAAAAATAAATCTACCTGTTTAGTTGAATCCTCTTTAGAGTTTGATGCCTGTTTTCATTTTGAATTTTCACCATCAATAGCCGCATTTGAGGCACAACCACTAGGTTATGAATATGAGTTTGATAACCGTATTTGCCGTTACACACCTGACTTTTTACTTACCCACACAGACGGCACGCAAAAATTTATAGAAGTAAAACCGCAAAGCAAAATTGCTGACGAAGACTTTCGTGCACGTTTTATTGAAAAGCAAACCATCGCTAAGCAAGATGGACGCGACTTAATACTGGTTACTGATAAACAAATCCGTGTATACCCAACACTCAATAACTTAAAGCTTTTACATCGCTATTCTGGTTTTCAGTCTTTAACAGAGCTGCAAGCATCGGTGTTAGAACTTGTTAAGCAATACGGCTCTATTAAAGTGGGCCAGTTAGTTAACTTTTTAAAAGTAACTGCCGGTGAGCTACTTGCTACTGTGCTACGCTTATTATCACTAGGGCAGTTATTTGCCGACTTAACTACAAATGAAATATCAATAGAAACAGCAATTTGGTCTAACAATGTTTAATGACGGTTTGTTTGATGATGAGTTTAACCAGCCATTACCAAAAGTAGAAACCAAACTACCTCAAAATTACGCCAAAGATTTACAAGCCCTTCCTGAAAAAATTAAAAATACAACATTTGCTAAGCTTAAATATATTCAATGGCTTGAGGCTAATATTCAAGGTGGTTGGACACAAAAAAACCTTGAGCCTTTATTGAAAGTAATGCCTGAAGTTGAGGGTGAAAAAAAGCCTAGCTGGAGAACAGCTGCACGATGGTATAGCGCTTATACAAATGCAGATAAAAATATCATGGCGCTAATACCAAGCCATCAAAAAAAGGGTAACAGGGAGCGCGATACAGCCACCGATAAGTTTTTTGAAAAAGCACTTGAGCGTTACTTAGTAAAAGAAAAGCCATCAGTGGCTTCTGCTTACAAGTATTACGCAGACTTAGTTATCATTGAAAACGACAGCGTTGTGGGCAGTGTTTTAAAGCCTTTAACATACAAAGCGTTTAAAAATAGAATCGATAATTTACCGCAATACGACGTGATGGTTTCTCGCTATGGTAAGCGTCTTGCTGATATTGCTTTTAATAAAGTAGAAGGGCATACACGGCCTACCCGAGTACTCGAAAAAGTTGAAATTGACCATACACCGCTTGATCTTATTTTATTAGATGATGAGCTACATATCCCGCTTGGTAGGCCAACACTTACCATGTTAGTCGATGTGTATAGCCATTGTATTGTTGGCTTCTACTTTAGCTTCAGCGAGCCTAGCTATGATGCAGTAAGGCGAGCAATGCTAAATGCAATGAAACCTAAAAGTGATGTGGCAAAACTATACCCAGATACGATAAATGAGTGGAAATGTGCTGGCAAAATTGAAACTCTCGTTGTTGATAATGGCGCTGAATTTTGGAGTAACAGCCTTGAACTTGCTTGTGAAGAAATTGGTATTAATACTCAATATAACCCTGTTGCAAAGCCGTGGTTAAAACCCTTTGTAGAACGTATGTTTGGCACAATTAACACTGAATTATTAGACCCTGTTCCTGGTAAAACCTTTTCTAACATTTTACAAAAGCATGAATACAATCCCAAAAAAGATGCAATCATGCGCTTTACAACCTTTATGCAGCTATTCCATAAATGGGTAGTAGACGTTTACCATCAAGATGCCGATAGCCGCTTTAAGTACATACCTAGCCAACTATGGGAGCAAGGCTTTAATACGTTACCGCCAACAGTGCTGAGTAATGCTGATCTTCAACAATTGGATGTTGTGCTCAGTATTTCAAACCATAGGGTGCTTCGTAAAGGTGGAATACGGCTAGAAAACTTAAGCTACGACAGTACTGAACTAGCCAACTATAGAAAACAGTTTAGCCATAAAGTATCTCAAGAAGTTTTAATTAAATTAAACCCCGATGATATTTCTTATATATATGTTTACCTCGATAAGCTAGAGCATTACATAAAAGTGCCATGCATAGATCCAAACGGTTACACCCAAAATTTAAGTTTGAATCAGCATAAAATAAATATACGTATTCATCGCGATTTTATTTCGGGCTCTATCGATAATGTAGGCTTAGCAAAAGCGCGTATGTTTATTCATAATAAAATTCAAAACGAGTTTGAAGAGTTAAAAAATGCACCAAAACACTCAAAAGTAAAAGGGGGTAAAGCATTAGCTAAGCATCAAAATGTAAGTAGTGACTCACAAAAATCAATAGCTCAGAGCGAGCCATTAGAACCCAAAAAGGTTACACCTAAAGAGCAACCAACAGATAGCTGGGATGACTTTATTTCAGACCTAGATGGATTTTAATTATGCTGACCGATAAACAAAAAGCAAAGCTTAATGAATTTCGCGATGTATTTATTGAATACCCAATAATAACTACTGTATTTAACGACTTTGACAGATTAAGACTTGGTAAAGGATTAGCGGGCGAAAAGCCCTGCATGCTGTTAAATGGCGATACAGGCACAGGTAAAACAGCACTAATAAAACAGTATAAAGAACGCCATTTACCGCAATTTATTAATGGAGTGATGAACCACCCTGTATTAGTAAGCCGCATACCTAGTAATCCGACACTAGAATCTACTTTAGCCGAGCTTCTTAAAGACTTAGGGCAAGTAGGTAGTACAGAGCGCAAGCTGAGAATAAACGGTACGCGGTTAACGACATCATTAATAAAATGCCTAAAAACGTGTGGCACAGAGCTTATAATTATTGATGAGTTTCAAGAGCTGATTGAGCACAACCAAGGTAAAAAGCGCCGCGAGATTGCTAATCGATTAAAATACATTAACGATGAAGCGGGTGTATCAATTGTATTGGTGGGTATGCCGTGGGCAGAAAAAATAGCAGACGAACCCCAGTGGTCATCGCGTTTATTAGTAAGGCGGCAGCTGCCTTATTTTAAATTATCAGAAAACCCAAAGCATTTTGTACAGTTAATAATTGGCCTAGCTAACCGTATGCCATTCACCGAAAAGCCAAAATTAAGTGAGCAAGCAACAGTATTTGCTTTGTTCTCATTGTCAAAAGGCTGTTTTAGAACTCTTAAATACTTTTTAGATGATGCCGTACTTTATGCATTAATGGATAACGCGAAAACCCTCACAACCAAGCATCTAGTTAAAGCATTTGGAGTACTGTTTCCTGATGTACCAAACCTATTTACCTTGCCCGTTGCAGAAATTACAGCAAGTGAAGTTGAGCGCTATTCACTTTATAAACTTGAAAGCGCCCAAGATGAAGATCCGTTTATAGCGACTAAGTTTACTGACCAAATGCCGATTAGTCAGTTGTTGAGGAAGTAATTTAAAATCAGTTAATCATCAGTTTTAAATTGGCTCCCAAATATGTGGTTCAAAGAGTCAACTTTGTACTTTTTGAGTCGATATTTTATTGAAGGTTTTTTCAAATCAACTCCTACTAAATGTTTAATTTTTTTATGTGGAAATTTAATAATATCAGTGGGCTTTTCTATTAAACCAACCTCTTTTAAAAACTCTTTCTGTTCGTGCATATCTATAAAATCACTTTTATAAGTTTGATCATAAAAAAGTGGAATATTGAATAGGCACATATTCATATGCAGAGCGTTATCATCAGTATTAACACTTACTTCTACATTTTCAAGCTCAAACTCTTTACTGAAAATTTCTTTAAAAAAGAACAAACTTTTATCAGCTTTTACAGCATCATGATATGGATTTGCAAAGCCGATCATTGATTTAGCTTTCTTATAATCTTCATTGCAGCGTTTACCTGATGGTACTAAGTTACTCAAGGTTGTGGCTAAAAAAGGGAATTTAGATTTGGGATAAAAGTGGTCTAAGCTTGGCCTTGTTTTAGCTCCCTCAACAGCAATTGTTGGTATTTCTTCCTGATTACAATAAGGACAAACGTCAATCCCAAGAAAATTTGTTATGTCATATCCAAATTCTTTAGACATTAACTCATAGTCAAAAATACTTGAAAAATTCTTTAGCCAAAAAGGGAATGCTATTTGTTCTGAAAGCTTAAATGTACCTTTTTTAATTTTATAAATGTCGAGTAACTTTTTTTTCTTTTGAGCAGTGGTTGTCCTATGATCTTCAGTGAAAAGGAATTTTATTAAATAAGTGGCCTGATATTCTCTTAGAGTTAAAAGCAAGTTATTCTTAGTTTCATAAAAGAGTTCGTTTATTGCATCAGAATTTTCTGGTTTTCTTAAATCAAGTTCATTTATATCAGACTTTGTGTAATTAAGTTCAAAGTTTACAAAGAAATACTCTGGGCAATAAAACTCAGCTAGGCTGGGTACTTGTTTATAAATTTTATCAATAACTTGACATAACTTTGAAGAGCCGCAGAAAGTTAATTCAATTAAATTCTCTTCTGAAAAAAGTGCTTCAATTTTATTTTTGTATTCTAAATCAACTGTATTGAAATACTTTTTAAATTTAGGTAATAGAGACTTTGATATAACTTGCTTCTTATAACGAGCTAGAAAATTATCATCAGTAATTTCATTTATTTTTATCATTTTCGTCCATAAAATATGCTTTCACTTTTTCATCAGGAATGAGGTTTATAAGATATTTACTATAGTTAGATAATTCACCCTGCTTTAATTCCTGATAAAATCTTAGTATTTCGTTTCTTGATATTTCACCAAATGTAGAATCTAAGTGCATACCGTCAAGGTATAAATCGTTAATCCTAGTCCCGAAGCCATTTGATTTCTCTTGAGTTATTTTGCCATCAACCTTAATAATGGAAACTATATCATCGGGTAAAAAATCACTTAGTATAATTGGAGAATGAGTTGTTAAGATGGTATTTATACTTGCCCGATTAAATCTTTTTTTATTTTCGAAATGGTTAAGTATATCAATAACTTCGCTTACTATTTTTCTTTGCCATTCAGGATGAAGATAAGCATCTATTTCATCTACAAGTAATTGGATATTTGAATAGCCTTGTGAAATTAGCTGATCGATGCCAGAGAAGATACGAGATTGCAGCTTTAATCTAGCTTCTTCACCTGAGCTAAGAGCATACCAACCATATGTAAAGTTATCTCCGGTAAAATAATTTAATTCGTTAAACTTTTCGGATATCTCGGCTATCAATTGGCTGTCTTTAAGATCGAAAGAAATGTATTTGGTATCAAAGTTAATATTTATATCGTTATCTAGCAATGATTGAGTCATCTCTTCTAATTTATCCCTAAAAGATTCGGACTCATAAATTATGTCTTCAATAGGAGCACTTTTACTTAGTAGGTTATTTTCATCAATGTGTTGATTGATAATTTCAGGGATTTTCTCTTCAGAAAGTGAAGCTTGGAAAATTACATTTATATAAAACCATGCCCTTTCATTCGGCTCACCTATTTTCAAAGAGGCTTTTTTTAAGAAATCACTTATTAAATAGTTATATATATACCAAAATGTATCATCATTGAGTCTTTGTTTTTTATTGATGTTTCTGTTGGGTGATTGTATGTACCTACTTAAGGCTTTTTTTATTATTGCACTCGTTATCGGCCTTTCTCCAGAAATATTATCTATCGAGAATGTTATCTCGTTTGCTAATACAGCAGCTTGGTTCTTTTCAGTTTCATCGATGACTAAATGATAGAAATTACGATTTTTCAACAATATAGATACATTAGCATTAGTTAACATATTTACTGCTTGTTCGAGGTAATTTTTACTCGGTGGGTAGATGTGGAACCTAAATGATAAAGGAGTTCCTAACAACTTTTTTTCATAGTTGAAATATTCCGCATACTTTAATTCTCTAGCAACTTCAGCCATAAGAATCTTTTTCTTTGCTATTCTTTTTTCTAGGTATTTATTAGCGGAAAGTTTGAGTACATTACTACGGTCTTTACTTCGTTCATCGAAAGAAAATTTATTCAAGTCAAAGAGGCTACTTACAAAAAGAATTGCATTACGGCGATCAGTTTTAAATTCTACATGAGGTTCATCAGTAAAAAATTCGGTCAAAAACGAATTGTTCTTTATATAATACTGTGAGTCATTTTCACTCCAAAAGATAGCAGCGCCAACTCCTACCATTTCATTAAAAGATCCTTCGATGAACTCTAAAATTGATGTTTTACCTGAACCATTTTTACCAATGATTAGTTTTACATTTTGTCCACGATAATACTTTTCTTTGAATTGACAATGCTGTTTTTTTACATGAATGTGAGGTCTATTGAAGTCGCAGATGAAGTTTTGATTCAGATTCACGTAAAGATCTTTAATTCCTTTATATTCATCGATATATATACAAACAAGTTCCATATGAGAAGGCTACAATTTTTTACGATAGGCATAGACTGCTAGATCCTAGGCATTTTTTAAAGAAGAAAAGTGAAAAAGTTAGATTTAAGTATAAATTTAGGTAAAACTAAAATATCCTTAGTACACTTATAGGTTAGATACTAAGAGAATCTTAGCAAGATATGTTTTATAGCTAAGGTTCTCATGGAAACTCCAACACCTTCACGCCTAAAGTCTGCAAGAAAAGCAGCTGGCCTTACTCAGCAACAGCTAGGTATGGCATTAGGAATGGAGCCAAATACGGCTAGTGCTCGCATGAACCAATACGAAAAAGGCAAACATGCCCCTGATTTTTTAACCATGAAACGCATTGCTAAAGAGCTAGATGTACCAGTAGCTTACTTTTATTGTGAAGAAGATGTTTTGGCTGATTTAATTATTTCAATCTCTAAGCTTAATGAAAAAAAACTTGCCAAACTAATAGAGTATATTGAGTCTACAAAAGAGAAATAATATGACGTTTTGTGTAGCATGGAAGACAGAAAGTGCAGCTTTTATTATAGCTGATAGCGTGGTAACACAAATCAAAGGTGCTAGTGATACAGAATTAAGCAATACAAGTTCGTTTATGGAAAAACAGGGTTTTATTGAAGATGATAAATATTCATATGAAGGTGCATATAAACTTTTTTCTACAGATGCTTGTGGTTTTTCTATAGCTGGAGATAAAGCTTTTGGAATAGACTTTGTCTCTAATGTGATAAATCAAATAGAGATTTTTAAAAGGTCAGTTGAAGAAGCAATACATTTTTCACTTCAAAATTATCCTGACTTCTCCAGCTACCCTCAAATAGAAATCATTATCATAACATTTGATTCTAAACCTAGAATGTTTACTGTTTTCAACCAGAGGAAAACAAACTATTTAAAAGAAGAGTTTGAACCAATAGTAACAGGTACTCCTTTACAAGGATTAAAGCAAGAGTTTCTCGAGTTATTTGATGGTAGTTTAAAGTATTGGGAATCAGAACCCAGTTTTGATAGAGATGAAATTTTCTTTGTCAAAATATTAGCTTTATTACAAAGTTATGGCATCAATTATTACACTCTAGGGGCTGGGGTTGGAGGCTCCTATACAGGGCTTTTAGTTAATTCTGAAGGAATAGTTTATCAACCTGATGTTTGTTACTTGCTGACAGGTGAAAACCCAGAGTTTGATTCTTTTAAATTTGCTATGGTGAGCGTTGAGAAGGAAGCCTTTAGTGTAGTAAACACTGATATGCCGAGTTTGTATATAGAAAATGACTTATCACATAGCTGCGACTGCACTTCAAAAAGTTTATTAGATAGAACTAGTGATAACTTTGATGCAGGTAGATTTAAATATTTAATTCTAATAAATTGCCGTAGGTTTGTGTCTGTAATTATAGATATGAACTTTTCTGATAGCCACGCATTAGTTATTACTGATGTAATTAAAGAACGAAAAGGGCGTTTAGGTTTATATTTTTCTGGGCAAATATTCAACCTATTGAATGATGGCTTCGAAACTTTGCCATCAGAACAAAAAGCAACGATTTATTACATCCCTTTCATAGCTGCTAGTAGAAAAGATCTTAATTTTATAGATGAGTTAAAAAAATCCCCCCGAATTTCAAAACAAATTGACCTAGATAGAATCAAGTATAAGTTTATTATTTATAAGGAAGGTTTTGAAGATTCTTATTATGGAGGTATTAACTCTATTTTTCCTTTTGTTAGCGAGTTCAAGGGGGAAAAATTAATACGAGTAGTTGATACATCATCAGATTTTGTCATTTTCGAGTATGAAAACGGAGTTATTATTTACCCTGAATATATCAGTGATACAAAAGAGATTTTAGATTCAATTCAGCCAAGGCTTAGAATTGATAACATATACATGTTTGATGTTTACGGGACAGGTGACGATCCTATTTACATAGAGGTAATGGCTCGTAATGAAGAGCAAGCAATTGATCACGCTAATGCTAAAGTAAATGAAGAGTTTGGGTGTAATAAGCACTTAATTTACTCAGGTAAATTTTATTATCACCCAGCTTATTATTATCTTAATTGAGTAATTTTCTAAATATGTGCTAAACCTAAACTAAGATTTTCTTAGTTTAGGTTGGCGATGCATTTTTTAGTTCAAACAAAACTTTATCCTGATGAGGCTCTTGAAAGCTATTTGCTAAGGCTTGCTAGGGATAACTCATACGATGGCTATAGTGAGCTTGCTGATATTTTATGGCAATGGCTTGTAGAGCAAGATCATGATCTTGAAGGTGCGTTGCCGTTAGAGCTGGGTAAAGTTGATGTTTATCATGCTAGGCAAGCGAGTAGCTTTAGAATAAGAGCGCTTAAGTTGGTAGCTCAATTAGCTGATGTAAACGCTGGTAATATTCTTGCGCTTGCATGGCGGCGCAGTAATTTTAAATTTGGCAACTTAGTAGCAGTAAGCCGTAATGAGCAGACAATTCCTCTTGAGTTACTTCGCACTGATAATATACCTGTTTGCATTGAATGCTTGTTTGAATCTTCTTACGTTCCTTTTCATTGGCATTTAAAGCCCTATAAGACGTGCCATAAGCATAAATCACAATTAACTACACATTGTAAGGAATGCCATAACTTAATTGATTACAGAGCTTCTGAGGAGTTTTTAGAGTGCAGTTGTGGTTGTAAACTAACCAATAGTGAACAGTTAAACGATGCAGACTTTAAAATTGCATTTGCGCTTGCAAGTAGTAACAGCCATAAAATAGTGGGGTTAATATCTTGGTTTGCGAAGGTTAAGCAACTTGATGTAAGCGATGCTGACTTTAACCGTACTTTTGTTGATTACTTTAGTACTTGGCCTGAAAGCCTTACTACTGAATTAGATTTACTCACAAACAATGCGCGCCTCAAGCAACTTAACCCTTTTAATAAAACTAAGTTCAACTCTGTTTATGGAAATGTGATCCGTGATGGTCAAATAGCTGCAACAAGTAACCGTAAAAACAAAGTACTTGATGAACTAATTAAATATTTTGTTGAATTAGTTGATAGTAATCCTAAAACTAAACATCCAAATATTGCAGATTTACTGCTTTGTACTTTTGATACCGCAGTATTATTAAACACCACCACAGAGCAAGTTTATAGGCTTCATCAAGAAGGCTTTTTAAACTGCGCTTACCCACAAAAAAAGCACGAACAGCTCAGAGCTGATAGTCATGTTTTTTATTTACGCCAAGTGATTGAGCTACAGCAAGCATTCGCAGCTGAAACGCCTCAAACAAAAAAACAATTTATAGCGCCGTGGTAACTTATGAACTTACAAGATGCATTTGCAATTGAATCATTAAAAGAAAAAACCACAGCACTTAGAAAGTTGTTTACTCCATATATGTCTCATGTTGCGGTAGATGGCTTTGAAGAACAAGCGCTGACTGTGCTCATTAACCTAGTTTATAAACGAAGTGAGATTGATGATTTAACAAGTACAAGAACCGCTAAAAGTGTATTACGTGATGAAGTGTTACTGAGTAAATGTATTAACGAAGTTAAATGGTTTCATACTCATAATTTAAAATATCCTGATATACGCGTAAGCCATCAACGTTTAATTAGTAAGGTAGTAAGTGAAGATATTGCGGGTATTTGTAGCCGGTCATTACCTTTAAGTTTTGGATGGTCGCACAACAGTGCTGAAATTAATCATGCAAAGTTATTTTTAACCTCATTTACTTGGCAAGGTGAAGTAACTTGTTTAGCAAATTTACTAATAAATGAAGAGCCTGTTTGGATTAATTTAATAAGGACATACGGGTTTACTAAAAAGGCGGTTTTAGGCATCGCGGGTAAAATAAAACAGCTTTTGCCAGTGGCAGAGCTCCCATTAGAAGTAAGCTCTTTTTCACCACAATTACAAATGCCATTTCAGCAAAGCTACCTTGCGGTTACGCCTGTAGTAAGTCACGCAATGCTAGCTAAAATTCAGCAATTAACAACAGATCGTAAGTTAAATTTTGGTTTAGTTGAGCACTCAAGACCTGCCAATGTTGGCGATTTAGCAAGCTCAGTAGGTGGTAATATTAGAGTGCTGCGTTACTTTCCTAAAACATATTCAAAGGCTGTTAACTGCTCTGAAGTATTCAATAATGATAGTGAGAAAGCATTTAAAATTCGTGCGCTATTAAACAGTCAATTTCAACAGGCGCTTTTGGTATTGGTCGGTATTAAACAGTTTAATACGTTAAGGCAAAAGCGATTAGCGCGAGTAGCGGCTATTAGGCAAGTACGTGTTAGCTTGCAGTTGTGGCTGGATAACATTCTGGAAGCTAAAAATAACGCTCAAGGGCAAGCTTACCCTGAGTGGGCAAAGCATTACTTAGATCAGAGTATTACTAACTGCATTAGCCAATTTAGTAACGTACTAAATGAGAGCCTTGGTAATTTAAGTAAGCTCAAACGCTTTGCGTATCACCCTAATTTAATGGGGGTGTTTAAAACGCAGTTAAACTATGTGTTTACTCACTGTATTCCTGATGAAGAAACATTAAATGATGAGCAAATAGTGTATGTGCATTGCCAAGATATGCGAGTGTTTGATGCTGAGGCAATGGCTAATCCGTATATTCAAGGTATGCCGTCACTTACAGCTTTAAATGGGCTTGCTCATAACTTTGAGCGTAAGCTAAAAAATTTTATAGACCCTTCAATTAAGTGTATTGGTAGTGCCATTAACATTGAAAGTTATCAACTACATACAGGTAAACCATTACCTGAACCAAGTAAGTTAAAACAAGTTGCTGGCCGTAGTCATGTCATAAGATCAGGAATTATCGATAAACCTAAATGCGATATAACACTCGATTTAGTCTTTAGGCTTTTTGTACCAAACATTAAGCTGTTAGATAAGTTAAATAGTCAGCTTGTGAAACCCGCACTACCATCTATGTTTGCAGGCGGGACTATGCATCCACCTTCGTTATACCAAAATATTGACTGGTGCCATTTACATACTAAACCAAGTGAGCTGTTTAAAAATATAAAGGCAAAATCGTTAAATGGCAGTTGGTTGTACCCTTCAAAAAAAGTAGTCAAAAGTTTTGAACAATTGATTGATGCGCTTAACGGTAACTTTAATTTAAGACCTGCTGCAATTGGTTTTGCTGCGCTTGAAGAACCCATAAAGCGAGATGTAGCCTTACATGAATACCATTGTTATGCTGAGCCCGTAATTGGGCTTTTAGAGTGTGTTAGCAATACATCAGTTAAGTACGCAGGGGCTAAGCAGTTCTTCCATGACGCATTTTGGGTTATGGATGTTCAAAAAGAGTCTATGCTTATGAAAAAGTCTAAGTTTGAGTATGAATAATGCAATTACCTCGGCACTTAAGTTACACGCGTTCGCTTTCACCCAGTAAAGCGGTATTTTTTTATAAAACATCGGAGTCTGATTTTGAACCGCTGCAAATAGAGCAAAATAAATTAGTTGGGCAAAAGTCAGGGTTTGGCGATGCGTATCAAAAGCAAAATGTGGCTAAAAATTTAGCGCCACAAGATCTAGCGTTTGGAAACCCACAAACAATTGATGTGTGCTACGTACCTCCAGCAGTAAATGAGCTATTTTGCCGTTTTTCACTCAGGGTTGAGGCTAATAGCAATGAACCACATGTTTGTGATGACCCTAAAGTTATTTATTGGTTAAAACGGTTTTTTGAAACCTACAAAAAACACAATGGTCTTAATGAAGTTGCAACTCGCTATGCTAAAAATATACTGATGGGGAACTGGCTTTGGCGTAACCGCCAATCACCAAATGTTGATATTGAAATCCTTACTGAACATGCAGCCCCGATCATTGTTGAAGGTGCACAAAAACTAAAATGGCAAGGCAATTGGCAAAACAATCAAACAGCATTAATAACATTATCAGAAGCTATTCAAGAAGGGCTTAGCAATCCTCAAAATTATTGTTATTTAGATATAACCGCAAAAATTAAAAATGCATTTAGCCAAGAGGTTCACCCTAGTCAAAAGTTTGTAGACAATGTTGAACAAGGCATGTCATCTAAACAACTTGCATACACTCAAGTCGGCGATAAAAAAGCAGCCAGTTTAAACTCACAAAAAGTAGGGGCTGCGATTCAAACTATTGATGATTGGTATGAGGGAGGTTACAAACCTTTACGCACTCACGAGTATGGTGCAGATAAGCAAATATTAGTTGCACATAGAACGCCTAAGAGCCATTCAGACTTTTATTCATTACTTCCGCGCATTGCCTTGCATATTAAGCACATGGAAAAGCATGGTTTAGAGCAAAGTGAAGAATCAAACGCAGTTCACTTTATTGCAGCAGTGTTGATCAAAGGCGGCTTGTTCCAAAGGAGTAAAGCTTGAAGCGCTATTATTTTACTATTACTTATTTACCTAAAAATTGTGATGTAAGCCTCCTTGCAGGGCGTTGTATCGGCATATTGCATGGGTTTATGAGTTCGCGTGAAATTAGTAATATAGGTGTGTGTTTTCCTAAATGGAATGAGCAAGAGATAGGTAATGAATTGGCGTTTGTATCGACAGATAAAAAGCAATTAACCAATCTATCTCAGCAAAGCTATTTTGAGATGATGGCTCAGGATAAATTATTTGGCTTATCAAAAATACTCGAAGTACCAACAAACCAAAATGAGGTTATGTTTATTCGCAACCAATCAGTAGCTAAGGCTTTTGTTGGCGAAAAGCAAAGACGTTTAAAACGCGCTAAAAAACGAGCTGAAGCCAGAGGTGAAGTTTATAATCCTGAATATCAATTTGAGGCAAAAGACATAGGCCATTTTCATTCAATACCTGTATCAAGCAAAGCCAACGGCCAAAGTTATGTTCTGCATATACAAAAAATTGAAAATACTAATGCGACAGAAAATCAATTTAATAATTATGGCTTTGCTACAAATCAAACATTTCAAGGTACGGTTCCTTCTTTGAATACCCAATAAAATTAGTTACAGAACATTAATAATATTTCCAATAAGTTATGCTACTAGCTAGAAGTAAGGGTTAATCATATAAAAATCCCTTAACAGTTTGGTATTTATAGAAATGTATACTATTTTTTATAGTGAACTGCCGAGTAGGTAGCTGGAAATTATTTGAATGTCATTTATAACACGTTGTTGGTGTGAACTGCCGAGTAGGTAGCTGGAAATAGAAATGGTA
The DNA here is from genome assembly GCF_001401805.1 of Pseudoalteromonas sp. P1-25. Classification (GTDB taxonomy): domain Bacteria; phylum Pseudomonadota; class Gammaproteobacteria; order Enterobacterales; family Alteromonadaceae; genus Pseudoalteromonas. The sequence goes on along the minus strand of NZ_LKDW01000019.1, from coordinate 24,805 downwards.
AGTATCGTTCAAGAAAAGTTTAGTGAACTGCCGAGTAGGCAGCTGAAGTTAGGCCAGGAAGTAAACAACCACAACTTGTGACTTTTAACTGCCGAAAAGGCAGAGGCTAAATAAAAAGAGCCCAGCAAACGCGGGGGTCTTTTTATTCAACTTTAATTAAGGTATGAGCTATTTGTGTTTATTCATACTTGATCTATTTCTTGTTTCACAGATAATTTTATCCTTACCATCTAAGCCATAAAATTTTTCGTTACAGCTCAGTTTTTCAAAATGCTTAGAAAAATCCTGTTCTAAATTAGAGTTTATAGCTTCGTCAAAATCATCCATAAATACAGCTTGTTCAGCGGCGCTAAGGTCATCTACGGACAGCCGACCATCTAATGCAGCTTTTACATTGTCGCAATCGAAATTCACCGATTTATCAGTGGTGTTGCTGGTTTTTATTGTTTTAGCCATATTAAACTCCCAAAATATAAAAGCTGATGATTATCTAATCATAACTTAATTCTAAAAATTAGCTGCTGTAATTATTTTTAGACTTGATAAGTAAACGCTTGCTAGCCAGTGCTTTGACAGGTAGATTGACAAGAAAGTAGCTATTTAAATGGAATTAATAAGTTAGTTTATGTCTACAGTATCTAAAGTCTTTTTACCTGACGAGGGTAAACACTATACCTCTAATGAAGTTCTGTCTTTAGATGAAGCAGATCTATTTAAGCTTAGGCGCTTTCTAAGAGAACCAGAAGGGTTTGGTAGTATATTATGTGCTACATGTTTTCAGCCTTTAACCCTTGTCGGTACTCCCTCACAAAAACATCATTTTAAACATCCTATTGGTTCAGAAGATTGCCCTGTAAAAAGCACAACAAGCCTCACCGATAGTGAACTACAGGCCATTAGTTACAATGGAATAAAAGAAAGTAAAAAACATAAAGACTATAAAGCTAGTATATCAAATTTGCTTAAAAACCAAGTTGAGTATGAAAATATTCGAGTAGAACAAACTTATCGAGAGCAATTTCAGACGGGGCTAGCTAAATCATGGCGAAGACCAGATATAAGCTTTTACTCTAATGCTCATAATATGGACATAGCTATTGAGTTAGTGTTAGACCAAATACCACTAGATGTCATCGTTGCTAGAGAGCGATTTTTTAAAGATCAAGGCGCTACCGTTCTTTGGTTATTTCTGCAAGACAAAAACAACTTCACCCGAAAAGACATATTTTATAGCTCTAATGAAAATCTTTACGTATTTGACCTTGAATCAAAAATCACTAGCCGAGATCAAAGCAAGCTATTTTTTAAGTGTTTTTATACACAATACGGAATTGATGATTTAGGCTTTCAGGTACAAGTTGTCAGTTCAGAGCAATCTAAATTAGTGAGTTTGAACGACTTACACTTTAATGAGAACAGCCTTACTTATTTTGATGTTCAGCAATCAGAAATTGATGCAAAAGACGAAGCCGAACAGATATATAAACAGCGCCAGCAAGAGAATGATGATTATAGAAAAAGGTTAGATGAAAAAAGGAAAAGTAGACTAAGAGGTAACTCTGCTCACGCATCTGTAGCTGATAAATATATACAGCCAAGAGTTATTCAAGAAGGTTTAATTACTGAACTAAATGCAAAAAATAAAAAGCTGAAATGCCACTGTGGGAACGAAGATATGACACAGTTCAGAAGCAAAGCATGTTTTGTTTATTGTAAGTTATGTAGTTCGGAGGTGGAATATGAATGATAAAATAATAATTAAAAGGATAATAAGTGAATAGTGACATACGGACGAAGTGGTTAATTTATACTGTTTTGATCGGAGTATTACCGATTTTATTGAGGTTATTGTTGACTACTTGGGGAGTGAAAATATCCCTTTTTAGTATAAGTGACTTTGTTGCATTTGGATTTGTTCTTCATATTTCAATTTTAAATGAAATTGAGCACGTTATAGGACAAAGACAGTGGAAAACCTTTCAAAATGGAATTTCTATTGCTGCAATTTTCATTTATGGGTCTTTTTCATGTGTTCTGATGTTACACGAAAGTGGCTTTAAAGAAATTGACTTAGATGGAATCAAAGTATCTGCATACATAGCCGCATTCGTATCACTTCTAACTAGTTTGAGTGTGTTTTTCAGACCAAATAGGGTTAGAGGGTAAAGTCGATGAACATAAATCTAATTTTATATATATTAGTGGCTATTTTTGTCCTTTCAGGAATTACAGTTTTTATTTGGTCATTAGTAGACACAATTCGAGTGCGCTCTTCTGCAGAGTACAGTGAAATAAGAGAAGAAAAAATAAGAGCAGCTAAAGAACGCTTTAAAAATAGGAAAGACAATGATTAAGAATTTTATATATTTAGATGAGCCAAAATTATATTCATTTTCATCACAATTATTTGAGGGGGTGACTGAGTATGTTTTGGATCGGCATAGTTTTGAACATGAAGACAATGATACTCAAAAAGGGAAATTGGCATCTGGTAGAGTAATTGCAAATGTCATTAAAGAGGCTTCAGCTTCTACAACTAAAAAGTTTTTGCATGATCATTCATTTAACTTATTTGAAAAAGAAATAGAAGAAAGTGAAAGAGTGTTGGATGTAACTAACGAGACCTTAACATTTAATGATATTGCGAAATCTGACAAATCATTTATTCGGATTAGAGCTAAAGGTAAGTTTGTTGACCTGCTTGAAATAAAATCGCTATTTAGTAACTTCAGTAATATCAGTGATGCATTAGCAATATTACCTTTAACAGGTGAATTACAAGAATTTGAAAAGAAAAAGGCCGAAAATCCTAGAAGCCAAGCCGTTAAAAGCCTTCAATCTCAGCTAGATAAGGTAATTCAAGATAGAAGTGCTGAACTTGGTGCTACGATGCCGAAAAGATCAGTAAAAGGTTTTGAAACCATAATAGATAGCTTTGGTGATGCTATAGTTCGCTTTCAGCAAGAAGTTAATAATGTAACTTTTTCAACATGCTTATCTCAGGAGTATCTGAGAGATTCTCTTAAAACTATTTATCGTAAATATTCTAGGAAAACAGCTAAAGAGTTTGTCGTCATTGGTTTCATAAGTCATGCTGATGGCACCCAAAGCGCTGATATAAAAAATATTTCTGAGGGCGCAAGTATGCTACAGCATATGATAGGCATGGCTGAAAATATGTATGAAATAGAACAAACTTTTACCGGTAAATCTGAAAGTGAAATAATCATAGAACCTATAGCTATTTACACTGAGCTTTAGGCATAATTTGTACCGTACTAGGGGGCGGGCAGACTTCGATATTATTTTTTTAAACATTATCGCAAGCTATGGTTTTTTTGCGCTATATCCACAAGAAAAGATAACAAACACATCTATGAATAGTATCTTAAGCTTGGTTGGCGCTCGTTCCTCACTAATTTAGCCAAGCTTAATTAGTCTTCTATACGGGGTTATGTGATAAGAGTGGAGGCTGGTGTTGTCATATACATATGAAGATCTTATCTTAGGTTGTCAGTATCCGATAGTCGGGATTAATAAAAATAGTAAAAAGTGGGAATTAATCGGGACTTGTGTTCTCATAAATGTCTGCGGAAGGTATTTTCTAGTCACGGCCGCTCACGTGGCCAATGAAAGGCATAATGTGCGTGATAAACTTTTATGGTTGTGGAATCATGCGGATGGTGTAAAGACTACCATTAATGAAGATATTGTTTGCATACCTTGTAAAGACGTCAAGCATCATGCTGACGTTGCAATTATTGAAATACGTATTTCTGAGTATCCTAATTTAAACCAGAAACAAGCTATAAACCTAGAGTATGTTGCTAAGAGTTTAGATGTAATTGAAGACTCCTTGGGCTTTATCGTTACAGGTTATCCTAGTTCGAAAAACAAGCATGCTGGAGATGTTACAAAAAAGCCTAAAATGTCTGTAATTACAACCAAAGGAGGGGAGTCGAAAGGCTATCCTACGACAATTGAGTTGGATTACTATAATGAAATGCTTGCTGAGAAGGGAATGGCATTGCCAAAGCCTCAAGGTATGAGTGGAGGTGGTGTATGGAAAATAACAGACAAGGATAGGTCTCTGAAGTTAGTTGCTCTGTCAGTCGCATGTATAGCAAGAGAAAAAAAAGTAGTAGCAGTGAAAATCAGCTTGGTGCTATCGTTGATTAAATTCTACTTTCCGGGAACTGTTTTAGATTCAATGGACTTACCAATTAAAGTAAAAGGTGATGATTTATTCATCAAAGTTTTTGTGCCAGTGTAAACCATTTTCCAAACTGTTTAAGAGTGATTTACAACGCGTAGCATGTTTACTTTGCGTTTTATAAAGCTGTATTTGGTAGCTTTATGCCATCTATTGCTTCAATACTATGCCAATATACACTTCACTTACCACGCTGTAAGTTAATAAAACCGAGTTTGGTTATGTCAACTTATACTTCAAACAACATTTGGGTGAAAATACATTCCTTTTTAAATTATTCCTTAATAACACCGTTAAATATTAAGTATTACGATTGTTGTTTATCTAATATTACTGCTCTCCCATTTGGGTATATTTCTACCTCAGCAACTTATGAATCTAAATTACTACCAATCCGCAATAATACTTAATCATTTTGCGGGGCTAAACGTGTCGCTATCTGCGTTAAAAAATTTTCATTCACGACTGCATGGATGCAGAAGGTAGAGCAATGCAGGAGCAATTGGCGAGAACAACTAAATAGCGAATTTTTTGCCTTGCTATCAACACGTTTATCCATCCTCAAAATAGATCGCTTAATTATGCGAATTGGTATAACTTGTTGTTTACAGGTACTTATCCGAGGGCTAAGATGAATGCAGTGTGATATATGGACATTTCTCGGTTTATAGTGGCACAGTAATTTATTCGATGCGAGGCTTTTTTAATGTATGTCGTGGTTTTGCTTCGCCCTGTTTTATAGTCAGTTGTTGCTTATTAATTTTGCGCCGTTGTACACCGTGGAGGATTTATGCGTATCATTTTTACATTCACACTGTTTTTATTCTTGCCATTTACTGCATTAGCAGATGAAACAATCACTATTTATGTAAAAGAATCGAATTACTTAACCAGCAACTCCAAAGTAAAGCTCACATTTTCTGAGTTAGAGGGTAAATTAAAAACACTAAATGTTTCAACAGTAATACTCGATGTAGACTATTGCGCAGGCCCAGAAACGTTAGCTAATGCCTATTTAGCAATCGCAAATGCTAAACCTATGCTTAAGGATATTAAGTTAAATTTAAGTGGAAGCCATAACAAGAGTAAATGTAAAAACACATAACACGCTTTTTGAGTGCGTTCAGAAGCCTAAATTGCTCAATATTTAGCGCGCCATATATCCTACCTTTTATGAGGGTGGCTAATTGCACACCTTTTCTTTTAAATAATTTTGCTACCTAAGGTTGTTTGTTTTTTATAGGGTGTAATGTTTACCTGTTCCTGATTTATTGCAGCTAGACAACCTTTGTCTTGTACGTAATAATGTAAAAATTACATTAATTTTAACATGTAAAGTGTTAACAAAGTGCCCCAAGGTTAATTAATGCCACAAAGAAGTAAGTGGACACTCGCTGTTTTATTAGGGTTATTAGGCGGGTTAGTAAATCTCTCGCCATTGTATTTTTTCGACAGCTCCGAATTTTTGTTTGGGCAATTGTTTGTTTTATGCAGCTTGGTATTTACTGGACTGCGTTACGCGTGCTTAAGCCTTGCCATTGTTTCTGGCTTTTTACTTTATAGGTGGGGCCATTGTTGGCCGAGTATTGTGTATTTACTCGAGCTTTGTTGGCTTTATGTTTTTTGTTTACGCCGCTCTAAACCTATCCTTCCTCTGGGCAGCGTATTTTGGTTATGTATAGGTTTACCCTTTGTATGGGTTATAGGCCAATTTGTTATTGGCTTAGCTTGGTTAACGCTCATAGTCGCCATATCAAAGTACTTAATTAATGCGCTAATAAGCTTAGCAGTGGTTGATTTATTTAGCGTATTTGTACCTTACGCTAGCCGTGCGTATCAGGGGCGGCCGCTGGCAAAAATTTTAAGCTATGTGGTTAGTGTCATTATTATTTTAGTGGTATTGCTAACCAGTGTTATTTTAGTTAACGACCACCATGCGCGCTTAGAGTATGAAGTAAACGCACAACTAGAAGAAAAAGCCGAGTCTATTAGCACGCAATTAAATGATTATTTAGCATTTCATAGAAACGCCATTGTTATGAGTAGCGATGCCATAGGGGCAGGGACCCCCAGCAAGATGCAGCTTGAGCGACTCATGTTTTTATTCCCAGGTTTTACCACCAGCTTGTATGCAAACCCCGATGGCTTTGTAGAGCTTAGTTCGCCTAACGATTTAATTAAAGGGCTTAGCCTTGCGCAGCGCAGCGTTAAAGACAGAGCATACTTTACCCAAGCGCAGGACCATCCACTTGGTTACACCAGTGGTGTGTTTCAAGGGCGCGGCCTAGGTAATGAGGCTATTGTAGCGCTCTCTGCGCCTATTTATCGTAACAACACGTTTTATGGTGTAGTAGAAGGGTCTTTAAAGCTAGATCGCTTGGAGCGATTTATACCCAACTTATTTGAGTACACGGGCGACTTAGTGGTGCTAGATGCGCATCAAAAGGTGGTATTTAGCTCGATTGATGAATTTAAAATACTGAGCCATTTTAGCGAACAAGGCTTTAACACCAGTAATTTAGGTGATAAAAACTTATTTCGTTCAACTAAAAACGAGGTGTACCATAGTTCTCGGTATATTGACTCGCAAAACAATTGGCAAGTTATTACCTTTTACAACCGTAAACATTTAAGTATGGCGGTGGCAAAAGCGTGGCTTCCTACCATTTTGCTAAGTGCGATACTGATGATTTTAGTGGTTATTTTTATACACCAACTTGCTAATTTATTAGTTCAGCCAATTACTAGTTTAACTACGTTAATGCAAAGTTTTAGTAAAACCAAAACGCACACGTTTAATACAGACTCCAGTTGGCATGAAGTATTACAATTGCAGCAGCAATTTGAACTATTGGCCAACGCTCTCCAGCGTTCAATAGAAAACCTGCAAGCATCTAATACCAGAAACCAAGGATTAAATACTCAACTTAGCGAATTTAATCAGCAGCTAGAAAGCAAAGTAACTGAGCAAACTACAGAGCTTAAAAAAGCGGTGAATAGGGCTAATTTAGCCAATGTAGCTAAATCGCAGTTTTTAGCGAACATGAGCCACGAGTTGCGTACGCCTATGAATGGTATTTTGGGCATGGGAGAGGTGTTACTGCGCGATAATTCATTAACTGATGAGCAACGTGAGCTGTTAAATACACAGCAAAAAAGTGCACAAAATTTACTGAAAATTTTAAACGACATTTTAGATTTTTCTAAAATAGAAGCCAACGCAATGGAAATGAGCCCGCGGGCTACTAATCTTGCGCCGTTTATTGCCAATATAAAATCGTTGTTTTCGCCTATTGTAAGTTCGGATCAAGTCGAGTTTATTGTTGAGCAAAGTGACAGACTGCCAGATTGCGTAAAAGTAGATGATCTTCGCTTAAACCAAGTGATTATTAATTTGCTCTCTAATGCGTATAAGTTTACTGAGCGCGGTTTTGTACGTTTATCGTTTGATTATGAAAATGGGCAGCTTTTAGTAAGTGTAGCCGATAGCGGTATTGGTATTGAAAAAGATCAACAAGCGCTGTTATTTAGCGAGTTTACACAAGCAGATGTAGGTGTTGCACGTAAATATGGCGGTACAGGATTAGGGTTAGCGATTAGCCAAGGGTTAATAAAAAAAATGCAGGGTGAAATTACCCTTAATAGCGAGCCTGGCAAAGGCAGCATACTAAAGTTTTACGTGAGTGCACCTAAAGCACAGTCAAACAAACCAAAGCCCGTTAAACAACAACAGTCGCTGCCAAATTTGAGCGATAAAACACTATTATTAGTTGAAGATAACCCCATAAATCGTCAAGTAATTGCAAAAATGTTAGAGCCCACTAAGGCAAACTTAGTAATGGCAACCGACGGTATAGAAGCGCTGAAAGTACTTGAAGGCAACCGATTTGATTTAATTTTAATGGATTGCCAAATGCCTAATATGGATGGCTACGAATGTACCCAAACGATTAGGGCTAATGAGGTAAACACTAAAGCTCATGTCCCTATTGTGGCGATTACTGCTAATGCCTACGAAGATGATAAGCAGCGTTGTCTAAGCGTAGGTATGGATGACTTTGTTTCTAAACCGGTTAATACGCAAGGCTTGTATGATGTAATCACCAGGGTGATAAACGCGCACTAGTTTATCACCGAAGCAAATTTTAAATAAAATCGAGAGTGAGCAATAAGCGTTGCTCGTTTGCAGCGACCGGTGGTGAGCGGTGCACTAAGCCTGCGCCTTCGTTTTCGTCCCAGTATTCACCTTTAAGTAGGGCAACATCGCCTTGATTTAGCTGATTAATATGGCTGGTTGATGTAAATAAGCCAGACTCTTCATCGGGCTTACCTAAATTACCAGCCCCCAATTTTGAGCGGTCTACATCGCTGTGATTTAGCCACTGCGTTGCAACCCCTTGATAAGTTGTTACTAGTCGGCATGGAATTTTGTCTACATGAAAACGCGGACACATGGGCTTGTTTAACACTTTTAGCCTTAAACCCACACGTTTTAAATCAAACAGGCAGCAAAACATTTCAATGAGTAGGGCTATATCTTCACATAGCGCTTTAGCTTCATTGTAATTTTGTTCTGTTGGCTTTAGCGCTTTAATTAATTGATCAAACGCATTATCGGGCGATAGTGCAAGTTCAAGTGGTTTTAATGCATTTGTATTTATGAGCGTATTAACCGCCTCTGTTAATGTGCTTTCGAGGTTTCTTTGCCAAACCGCAATGTTGATATTTTCGTTATAAATTTGCGGTAGCACGTTGGCATCACTATTTATAGCTGCACGTCTATGTAGTGGTTCGGTGGGTTTTACTTGCGCTGATAAAGGAGCTAGGGCGTTCATTATAATTCCTCCCAAATTGGAAACGGATCGTTGTAGGTTCTCCAAAAATCTTTACCTTTAAGTACGGCATCTTCAGGCAGTAGGCAGTCATCTAGCGCTTTAATCATGGCTTGCTTATTTAATGATTGACCAATAAACACCAGCTCTTGGCGCATATCGCCAAAGGGTTCTACCCATTTGCTGTTTATATCGGCAAGTAGCTCAGGATCGGTTGGCCAGTCTTTTTTAGGGATGGCTTTATAAAACATGCCTGCAAACCCATAGTGGGCAATGCCGCCTGCTTGGTTCCACTGGCCGCAAAATAGCGGGCGTGTGGCAAGCCAAAAGTAGCCTTTAGAGCGAATGAGCTTGCCAAATTGCTCAGTACCGTGCAAAAACGTATAAAACTTTTCAGGGTCAAACGGGCGATGGGCAATGTAATTAAAGCTGCTAATATCGTATTCTTCAGTCTCTGGGATGTGCTCACCGCGCATTTCTTTAAGCCAGCCAGGGGCTTGTTTTGCGCGTTCAAAGTCAAAAAGGCCGGTGTTAATTACTTTATTAATATCAACTTTTCCAGCTGATATAGGGATGATTTCAGCTTGGGTATTGAGTGTGTTTAAAATAGCTGTGAGTTTATTTAATTGTGCTTTGGTGACTAAGTCGGTTTTACTTATTAAAATTACATCGGCAAATTCAACTTGGTCAATAAGTAGATCGGTAACGCTTCGCTCGTCCTCTTCACCAAGGGATTCACCTGTATCTTGTAAGTCGTTAGCTTGCTCGTAATCAGTTAAAAAATTAACCGCATCAACCACCGTTACCATAGTATCAAGAGTGGCAATATCTCCTAGCGATACGCCATTTTCATCAGCAAAGGTAAATGTTTCGGCAACAGGCAGTGGCTCAGAAATACCGGTTGACTCAATAACGAGATGATCAAAACGACCTTCTTTTGCAAGTTTGCTTACCTCTAACAGTAAATCTTCACGCAGCGTGCAGCAAATACAGCCATTACTCATCTCTACGAGTTTTTCATCGCTGTGACAGAGCGATATATCGTTTTTAATAGTGGCGGCATCTATGTTTATGTCGCTCATATCGTTAACTATAACAGCCACTTTTTTAGCTTGGCGGTTGTTAAGAATGTGGCTAAGAACGGTTGTTTTACCAGCGCCTAAAAAGCCTGATAACACTGTGACGGGCAGTTTATTTATCATTTAATTTTACTTACTAATATGTATTTATTGGTATGTTATATTGTATCAATTAAATATTCTAGCCGTAGTATGCTTTTTTAATGAATGTAGTTTTACTAGGTACTTGTAAGGAAATAGATATAATTTTGGAGGATTAGTAACCGTTCGTTTTTTATTGCAAATTCGACAAAACTATTTTGCATTTTTTGTTGTTTTTGAATTTATTCAAACGCGTTACTATGAGCGCCATCAAACTTAGGAGGCATTATGACATTACTTTTTTCACCAATAGAACTTGCAGGTAAAACGTTAAAAAACCGCATTGTTATGCCACCAATGACACGCTCGCGCTCCACGCAGCCCGGCGATATAGCAAACGATTTAATGGCCACTTACTACGCACAACGCGCAAGTGCTGGGTTAATAGTTAGCGAAGGCACACAAATTAGTAAACTTGGCAAAGGTTACGCTTGGACACCGGGTATTTATTCAAACGAGCAAGTAGCAGGCTGGAGTAAAGTAACTAATAAAGTACATAACGCTGGTGGCGTTATGTTTGCTCAGCTTTGGCATGTAGGGCGAGTAACACACAGCGATAACACAGGGGGCGTGCAGCCAATATCAGCATCGGCCATTGCAGCAAAAGGCGTAAAAGTATTTGTAGATACTAACGGCGAGCCTGGCTTTGTAGATACTCAGTTACCGCGTGAGATGAGCAAGCAAGATATTACACACGTAATAGGCGAATTTCGCCAAGCGGCCATAAATGCAGTAGACGCAGGCTTTGACGGCATAGAGCTACACGCCGCTAATGGCTATTTAATTAACCAATTTTTAGACTCGCAATCAAATGCGCGTACTGATGAATATGGTGGCAGTGTACAAAACCGTTTGCGCTTTTTAGTTGAAGTAGTCAATGCAGTAAGTGATGAAATTGGCAGTCAAAAAGTAGGTGTAAGGCTTGCGCCACTTACCACGCTTAACGGCACGGTTGACGATAACCCAGAGCAAACATATTTGGCCGTGGCACACGCACTAAATGATGCTGGCGTAGGTTATATGCATATTGCTGAAGCCGACTGGGATGACGCCCCTTTAATGAGTGTGGAGTTTAAACAGGCTATTCGTAAAGCGTACAGCGGGGTATTAATTTATGCAGGTAAATACACCAAAGAGCGCGCCGATGAAGCCCTAGCACAAGGCTGGGCCGACATGATTGGCTTTGGCCGCCCGTTTGTGTCTAACCCAGATTTACCAGCACGTTTAGAGCAAGGTAAACCGCTAAATAGCCACAACCCCGACACTTTATTTGGTGGCGCAGAGCAAGGCTATACCGATTACCCAACCGCTTAATTATTTATAAATAAAGTATTTTAAGGGCTGCATGTATGCAGCCCTTTTTTTATGCCGGTAAATCAATACTTTTAACTTGAGCTAATACCAATCTGCAAAATAGATCACTTAATTAAGCGGATTGATATAAAAATAAAAAGCGCGTAAGTTAAATAGCTTACCCACTTTAAAAACATAAAAATAAAAATGAAAACCAAAGAGATAGAGCAACTCGCGTTATCAGACTCTGAAACCAAAGACGTGATCACCCCATATGCCTTTAAAATTGACCAAGCGTTATTAGGTATTCCATTAGCGAGCCCAAGCAAACGTGCAATGGCGATGACTATTGATGTCACTTTGATATTTATGGCCGCTAAGCTAAGCGCCACTTTAATTGCCTTTGTGGCTGCCATGGCTTTTTATAAAGGCACTGCGCAGCAATACCTGCCAAAAATGTCATCGTTTTGGCGCAGAGCCCTAAAACTTTTTGCAGCGAGCTTTTTATTTGTAAGCGCACTCACCGTGCTCTCATTAGCGATAGATTTTTTTGAAGGCGATACCGCTATACAAACATCTCAAATAGAAAAAGCACAGCAAAACGATGAGCTAAGCGTGCATGATAAAGCAATAATACGCACCTATTTAACGCAAACAGACGACAATAAAAACTGCGATGATGCGTGCCAAAGCGTTGCTCGTGCTAATTTAGTTAGCCAATTGCCCACGCTTGCTGAAATTGAAAATGTTGGAGGAATTGAAGTTACACGCACATTATTGCACTTAATGGCCATATCTGATGATGAGCCCGTTGCGGCAGATGATTTTAAAAATAATGAGACAGAGCTAAAGAGTATTTCGGGCGAAATAACTCATAAAAGCAATATCACTGAAAAAGCAGACACTAAAAGCGAGAAAACCAAACCTGTCACCAGCATTTTGCAGTGGGGCAAAGGCATTATTCAAGACCTAGGCCTTGGCTTTGGTTGGGCCGCCGTTTATTTTACGTTGTTCTCGTTATTATGGCGCGGGCAAACACCAGGTAAAAAAGTATGTAATATCCGCGTAGTAGCACTAAGCGGTGAGCCGTTAGGTATGCTTGATTGCTTTGGCCGATACGGCGGTTACGGCGCTGGTTTTGCCACGGGCTTATTAGGCTTTTTACAAGTATATTGGGACCCAAACAGGCAAGCCATTCAAGATAAAATATCAGCGACAGTGGTTATTCAGGGCAGTGTGAACCAGGTTGTAAATACACAAACGCTAGAAGAGACTTTAAAAACTACTTAGAAAATAAGTAATTATAAAATATATAGCTTTAGATAAAAAAAGGGCTAAAATAAGATCTTAATTTAGTTCTTTATAGGTGTTATATGAGACAGGTTTTAGCTGATTGTTCAGCAAGTATTTCAGAACTTAAAAAAAACCCAACCGCGCTTTTAAATGAAGCAGATGGCGCTGCAATAGCCATATTAAATCATAATAAGCCTGCAGCGTACCTAGTGCCTGCACAAATGTATGAGCAACTAATGGAACAATTGGATGATTATGAATTAACTAAAGTTGTTGAGAGCCGCAGAGGCGATTTATCTCAAGCGGTTGAAGTTAATATAGATGACTTATAAGTTAAAGTTTTTACCAGCAGCCTTAAAGGAGTGGGAAAAACTCGCGCCATCACTTAAAAGCCAGTTTAAAAAGAAACTTGCTGAGCGCTTAGATAACCCCCACGTGCCAGCCTCAAAGCTACGCGGCTTTGATAATGTTTATAAAATAAAATTGCGTACGGCAGGGTACCGCCTTGCTTATGAAGTCATTGATGACGAAGTTGTGGTGTATGTACTCGCAATTGGTAAACGCGATAAAGATGCAATATATAAAAAGTTAGCCTCAAGAGCTAAGGAATAGCATAGTGATAAAAGCGGTGTTTTGATTGTTGAAAGAAGGGCGTTTCTTCTTGGTTTGCTATTAATTTAATACAAGGATATGTATGAAAGTCTTATCAATAATATTTTTATATTTATTTTTTACAATAAATGTAAATGCCTCAGAGCCTATTACTTTAGCCAAAACCTATCAGCTTAGGTCTGTTATTTTAAATGAACAACGCAGCTTTAGCGTTTATTTACCGCCAAGCTACAATCAAAGCCCCAACCAGGTATACCCAGTTATTTACTTGCTCGATGGTGACCACACACATCTAAAAGCCGTAGCCGGGCTAGTCGAGGCACTTAGTACTCAGCGGCTTGAGCAGCAAATACAGCAAGCAATTATAGTCGCCATTCCAAATAGTAAAAATGCGATAAGAGAGAGCGATTTTACCCCAACCAATGTTGATTGGACATTTAACGGGATGCTACTCGAAAAGTTTGAAAATATTGGCAACGCTGCAAACTACAGCGCCTTTTTTGAAAAAGAACTTATTCCACTGATTAATAAAAATTACCGCACATCAACTAAACGCGTATTAATAGGTGAGTCTTTTGGCGGCTTGTTTGCCAGCTATGTATTGCTTAGCAATCATGCGCTATTTAAAGATTACTTAATTATTGATGCAACCTACCTGTGGGATAACAACTACCTAAACCGTTATTTTGATGAGAAACAGCTTATAAATAAGCCGCTTATAAATAAGCCGCTTAATGGCAATGTATATTTTACCTTTGCAAATAACGGCGAAGCGTTTGGCGAAATTGGTAAAGCAAATTACAAGTGGGGCTTAGCATTCGCTAAAAAGTTAAAAGCACACTCAAGTGATAATCTAATTATAAATCAACGCTACTTTGAAGATGAAACTCATGGCACAGTCGCAGCGCTTAGCTGGTATTATGGGTTTAAAAGCATACTTAAAAGATAATTTCACCATAAAAATTAAATGAGACTTTAATTGTTAAATGTAAAGCATAAAGAGCTTCATAAAAGCTTTGTATATTTATTAATTGCATGCGTACTAACGAGTTATCTAGCGTTACTTATTACGTGGTACGAGTTTAACGATCCGTCTTTCATTGCAAATAAAAAATTACATATTATAGAGGTGATAGTATTACCTATATTAACCATGGCAGTAATATATACATTATTTAAAAAGTATAGGTGTGATGACAACTTTAATTATTTAATGACTAATCACTTTTTTAAAGGCAGTAAGTTAGTAAAAGGTTTTTTGATAGTGATGTACCCTTGTTTAATATATACAGCGTTATGGAATTTAAGCGTAGTTCCCATCTTATATTATGCTGAAAATAATTTAGGGGAACCATGCTCTAAAGAATATTTATTAACCGATGTAAGTGCCTGTACTATAAATGATGAGCAGCAATGTATAAGGTTAAACCTTATTGATTTATCCTCTGGCGAGGAACGCTCATTTAGATGGTACTTAGATACGCACAAGCTACAAAAAATTAGAAATAAGAGAATAAACTTAGTCGGTGAAAAAAGTTACTTTGGATACATCGTTAATGAAATTCAGTGGTAAAAAATTAAAAAGGAACTAAATGAGTACTAATTTTAATGAGACTTTAAAAGGCTTTTTTTGGGGAGTAGGGTTTGTAATAGCAACGCTAGGTGTCATCAGTGTATACGCGCTTACCATAGCTGCTGAGGTGGATAGTGGATTTAAAGAGCTGGTTTCTAATAAAGCATTAGATAGCGCGTCTGATTTAAGTAATGATTACAAACTTACCCTTTCTGATATTTTTAAAGAAAATGGGCGCGTAAGAATTACTGCAGAGTTAAAAAATACAACCAACGAAAGCATTTATGCTGGTGGTGTTATTGCGTCCACATTTGATGAAAACGGAAAGTTTGTTGGAAATTGTTTAGGCAAAAGCGATGACATGTTTATAGAACCAAGTAAGAGTAGCTATATTGATATTCACTGTAATTTACTGAGCCCACAAGCGAGAAGAGTGCACTTCGCCGAACTAAAAGTTAAGTGGTTTTGATATTCTTTCTATGGGATTTTAAGAACAAGTGAAAGTGTAGTTTATGGCAAATAAATTATTTAGTTGGCAACGGGGTCGACAAGCGTCGGGCTACGATAAAATGTTATTGTGCTACATGCTCTTCCCTTTTAAATTTGATGCTTACTTAATTAAATTCCCGCAGGGGAGTGAAATAAAACCGCATACCGATAAAGTTAAAACTGGCAGACATTTTAGGCTTAATATTGTATTGAAGCATGCTGCAAAAGGTGGTGAGTTTTTGTGTGAAAATCCAATTATGAATTACAGCCGAGTTAAACTTTTCAGGCCTGATATTGAGCGGCACCAAGTATTAAAAATAGAGCAAGGTACTCGCTATGTTTTAAGCATAGGTTGGATTAAAAAGTAATTTGTGTAGGTTGGGTAGAGCGAAGCGAACCCCAACAGGACACCTTTCTTTCAATAGCTGTTTTCACACAGTTATCAACCCTATTTTATTTCCTAAATCTAACCCCAAATCCACCAATCACTAATAACAACACAAATCCCCATACAAACACATTGCCATATTGGCTGTATACGCTGTCGCCTTGTATAAGCTTTATATTGGCTTTCATGGTCGCCGCTTCAAACTGTGGCATGGTTTGCTGTGTGTGGCTTATTGGGTCGTATACGGCGCTTACGCCATTGTTGGTAACACGTACCAGCGGGCGTTGTAACTCTAATGCGCGCATGCGGGCTATTTGCATGTGTTGCAATGGCCCGATGGAGTCGCCAAACCAGGCATCGTTACTTACCGTAAAGAGTAAGTCTGAGTCGCTTTGGTAATTACCGCGCACTAAATCGGCAAACACGATTTCGTAGCAAATGGCTGGCAGCAGGTTAAAGCCATTGGCGCGTAAGTTGTTTTGCACTCTATCGCCACGGGTAAACGATGACATAGGTAAATCAAACAATGGTGCTATAGGGCGTAGTATATCCTGAAATGGTACAAATTCGCCGATAGGTAACAACTGGTGCTTACGGTAGCGGTTTTTGTCTAGGTAGCGGTAATGGCCGTGCTCGTCGTTGTGCTCTTTATTACCGACCACAATAAGGGTGTTGTAAATGGTTTTGGTGTCGAGCTGGTAGTCAACAATACCGGTTACTAACGCGGTTTTATTAAACGAGGCCGCGCTGTCTAAATTGGCTAAATAGGTGTCGGCCAGGGCTTCTATTTCGGGCACCGCGGCTTCGGGCCATACCACAAGATCAGCATCCCAATGTGGGCGCGTTAGGTCTTGGTACTTACTCATGGTGGTCCAAAACTCGCTGGGTTCAAAGCGCAGGTGTTGTTTTATATTACCTTGCACCAATAAGGTCGACATTTCTTTGCCAGAGTAGCGATTATTACCGGTATTTAATGCGCCAATAACGAGTAACGCTAAAGCGGCTGCGCTTATTAGTGGGGTTTTAAACTCTTTTTGGGTGAGCCTGTATAAGGCAAAACCAATGGCTACACAGGTAAGCGTTAAGCCAAATTCGCCAATAAAGGGCGCAAGTAGCCTTAGCGGGCCATCTGTTTGTGTATAGCCAAAACTTAACCACGGAAAGCCGGTTAGTAAGTGCCCACGTAAATATTCACTCATGGCTATGGTGGCAATGAGCAGTGCAACCATGCTTTTAGGGCCACTTGCAAAGCGAGTTGCAGCCCAAAACGCGAGTGCTGGAAACAGCGCTAAATATGAGCACAGTAAAGCCATTAACGAGAGCGACGCTATAAGCGGCATGCCGCCAAAAGTAGCAATAGATACATGCACCCAGCTAATACCTGCGCCAAACCAGCCTAAGCCAAATATAAAGCCATATTTAGCGGCGCTTTTTGCGTGCGCTTTGCCTGTGTTGTTTGGGTTGATACAAAAAATAATGGCGGCAATGCTAAAAAATGCGATGGGCCAAATTTGGTAAGGGGCGTAGCCAAAAGTTAAAATAAGGCCCGCAACCAGTGCGAGCCATGCTTTTTTATCTTTTACTAACAGGGTGAGTTTAGTTAGTAGTTTCTTCACTGTCGTTTTCATCAACCTTAGGAACGGTGACTTGCAGTTGTAAAATACGACGGTTATCAGAATTAGTTACTTTAAACTGATAGTCGTCTATTTCAATTGTTTCGCCGCGACTTGGCATATGGCCAAATGCGTGTAGTACCGTACCGCCAATGGTATCGGCTTCATCGGTGCTGTAACCTGTTTTAAAGTACTCGTTAAAGTCATCAACAGGGGTGAGCGCTTGTACTACGTATACATGCTTAGCAAGTTGGCGAATGTCTTGTTGATCTTCTTCTTCGTCGTGCTCATCTTCGATTTCGCCAACGATTATTTCAAGAATATCTTCAATGGTGACAAGGCCCGACACACCGCCGTATTCGTCAATGACAATTGCCATGTGATAGCGTTGCTGGCGAAACTCATTTAGTAGGGTATCTACGCGCTTGCTTTCAGGCACTACCATGGCAGGGCGTAAATATTCTCGCAGTGAGGGTAGGTGCTCGTCTTTATTTAAAATAAGCGGCAGCAAGTCTTTTGCGAGCAAAATACCTTCAACGTGGTCTTTGTCTTCACACACCACCGGAAAACGCGAGTGGGTAGAGTCGACCATCATGGGGATCAAATCTTCAAGGGGGCTGTCGACCTCAAGTGTGACCATTTGTGAGCGCGGGATCATTATATCGCGCACTTTAAGCTTGGATACACCAAGCACACCTTCAATCATTTCTTTGGTTTCTGGGTCGATTACGTCACGCTCTTGCGCGTCGGCAATTACTTCAACCAGCTCTTCTCTATTCTGGGGTTCCCCTTGCAACATTTGGGCTATGCGGCCCATCCACGTTTTGCCAGAAGAACCCTGGCTAGATTGCGAGTTATCGTCGCTCATTGCGTCTAAATGCTCCGTTAATTTAAATTTCGTCCCGGTATGGGTCAGCTATGTTTAGCTCTGCAAGTAATTGCTTTTCTATGCTTTCCATCTCAAAAGCGTCTTCACTCTTTATATGGTCAAATCCAAGTAAATGCAAGCATCCATGAATAACCATATGGGCAAAGTGGTCATGAAATGACTTTTCTTGCTCGATTGCCTCGGCCAATACAATGGCTGGGCAAATTATTAAATCACCTACTAATGGCAAATCAATGCCTGGCGGTGCTTCAAATTCGAACGACAACACATTGGTGGGTTTATTTTTACCACGGTAGTCGTTGTTTAATTGTTGTGATTGGGCTTCATCGCTTATAACAATGCTCAGCTCCGACTCATCACGAAACTTACTCAGGGCTTTATCGGCCCACAGTGCAAATTGTTCTTCGCTCGGGAGGTTGTCAAACTCACAGGCTATTTGTAAATCTAATTCGGTGCTCACAATATTACTCTTTAGTAGACGGCGTCTGTTGAGCGGCAAGTTGCTCTTTGGCTTTTTGCTTTTCTATACGCTTTAGTCGCTCGCTTTCGTCATTACGCTCGTAGGCTTCTACAATACGACCAACTACAGGGTGGCGAACTATGTCGTGCGATTGGAAAAAGTTAAAGCTAATTTCTTCAACATCGCTAAGTACTTCTATTGCGTGGCGAAGGCCTGAGCGCGCACCGCGTGGCAAATCAACTTGTGTTATATCACCCGTTATTACTGCTTTAGAGTTAAAGCCTATACGGGTTAAAAACATTTTCATTTGCTCAGCGGTGGTATTTTGGCTTTCATCTAAAATAATAAATGCATCATTTAATGTGCGTCCACGCATGTATGCAAGTGGGGCAATTTCAATAATGTGTTTTTCAATCAGTTTTTCTACTCTTTCAAAGCCAAGCATTTCAAATAGCGCATCGTAAAGCGGGCGCAGATATGGGTCGACCTTTTGGCTTAAATCGCCTGGTAAAAAACCTAGTTTTTCGCCGGCCTCTACCGCAGGGCGGGTAAGTAATATTCGACGAATTTCTTGGCGCTCTAGGGCATCAACTGCGGCGGCAACAGCAAGGTAGGTTTTACCTGTACCGGCAGGGCCAATACCAAAGGTAATGTCGTGGTGCAAAATATTAGCAACATACAAACCTTGGTTATCGTTTCTGGGTTTAATTACGCCACGGCGGGTTTTAATAAACATTTCTTTGCCGTAGGCACTTTGCGGCACGTCTTGTTCTAGGGCTTTTGATTCGGTAATGGCTAAATGAACGTCATCGGGCTCTATTTCACCAATTTCACCACGAACAGGCTGAGTATCAACATAAAGGTTTTTTAAAATTTCTACGGCCGCGGCACTTGAGTGCAATTTACCTGTTACTTTAAAAAAGTTGTCGCGGTGGATTATTTCAACACCTAGGCGGCGTTCAATTCGTTTGATATTTTCGTCAAACGGTCCACATAAAGAAGAAAGGCGTTTGTTGTCGGCAGGTTCTAAATAAATCTCTAATGTTTTTAACTGATTACTCAAAATTACTTCCTATTCGGGTGCGCCAGTAAGCGTTACTGGCGCAATGAATTTATACAACTACGGTACGAAAGTAGCTACGCCAATTTCGTTGGTTGTATCGATTTTTGGCTCCACGCTTGCCGCTTTTGTTAAAATAGCTGAAGGAGCAACATCACGACGTAAGTTCATTTCTGATTCTGTACGAATTAAATCGCCACGTAAAGAGTTTGGTAACGCTTCGGTGATACGTACATCAACAAACTGACCGATCACTGTGTGTGGGCCAACAAAGTTAACTACACGGTTGTTTTCGGTGCGGCCACGTAATTCCATTGGGTTCTTTTTAGAAGGACCTTCAACTAAAATACGTTGCTCTGTATCAAACATTTGGCGGCTAATTTGCTGTGCCATTTGCGTAATGCGATTTTGTAGTAGGTATAAGCGCTCTTTTTTCTCTTGCTCTGATACGTCATCAGGCAAGTCGGCGGCAGGGGTACCTGGACGCGCACTGTAAATAAAGCTAAAGCTCATATCAAAGCCAATGTCGTTAATCAGGTTCATGGTGGCTTCAAAGTCGGCTTTGCTCTCACCTGGGAAACCAATAATGAAGTCTGACGACATGCTTAAATTAGGGCGAATTTTGCGTAGTTTACGTATTGTTGATTTGTACTCAAGCGCTGTATGACCACGTTTCATTAAATTAAGAATACGGTCTGAACCACTTTGCACAGGTAGGTGTAAGTGATCTACAAGCTCTGGTACATCGGCGTAAGCATCAATAATATCTGGCGTAAATTCAACCGGGTGCGAAGTGGTGTAACGAATACGGTCAATACCGTCAATTGCTGCTACGTAACGAATTAAATCAGAGAAGTAACAAATTTCACCATCGTGTGTTTCACCGCGGTATGCATTTACGTTTTGGCCTAGTAAATTTACTTCACGTACGCCTTGCTCAGCAAGTTGTGCAACTTCTAATAATACGTCATCTAATGGGCGGCTAACTTCTTCACCACGGGTGTAAGGTACAACACAAAAAGTACAGTACTTAGAACACCCTTCCATTATTGATACAAATGCAGACGGGCCTTCTGCTTTTGGCTCTGGTAAGCGGTCAAATTTTTCAATTTCTGGGAACGAAATATCAACCACCGATGAGCCTTTGTCACCTTGCACTTGTTTAATCATTTCTGGTAAACGGTGCAGAGTTTGCGGGCCAAAAATAACATCAACAAAGGGGGCACGCTGGCGAATAGAGTCACCTTCTTGTGAGGCAACACACCCACCTACACCAATAATTAAATCTGGCTTGTCGTCTTTTAACAACTTCCAGCGGCCTAATTGGTGAAATACTTTTTCTTGCGCTTTTTCACGAATTGAACAGGTATTAAGTAAAATAACGTCGGCGTCTGCTGCTTCTTCCGTTAGCTGGTAGCCGTTGGTTGAATCTAAAAGATCAGCCATCTTCTGAGAGTCGTACTCGTTCATCTGACAACCCCAAGTTTTGATATGCAGCTTTTTGCTCATTGAAATATAGCCTCGTGTTCAATTCGGTAGTGGCACAAAAATGTGCTTAAAACGGGATTAAGGAGCAAGGTTGCTCACTTAAAGGACGCGTATTTTAGCTGGATACCCGCCCAGATCCAAGTATAGTTTTCATGTTTGTGATCTCAAATCAATACATAGGCAGTTTAATAGCGTGATAGTTATATACTCTCGCATACATCCTGTGAGTTACGGTACAATCAAAACAGTTTCACGTATTAACCAAATGATGAAAAACATGACTAAAAACAAAGTGATTGTTGTAGGCGCAGGGATGGTCGGAGCGGCCATGGCAATAAAGCTTGCTCAGCAAGGAAAATCAGTACAAATAATAGAAAAAAAACTGATAAACGCCGACGCTATTTTAGCAAGTGAACAAGTAGATATTCGAGTATCGGCTATTAATCGTTTTTCAGAAAACTTGCTGGATGAGCTAGGGGCTATGCCTATTTTAAGGCAAAACCGTTTAGCGCCTTATCAGCAGTTAGAAGCGTTTGAACGTGGTGGCGACAACCTATTATTTGATTGTGATGATATTAATACCTCGCACCTAGGCCACTTAATTGAAAACAATTTAATACAAGCAAGCCTTTGGCAGCAGTTTGCACATTATAACATTGAGGTTATTGAGCAATCAGCTCCCTTAACGGCTATTAAGCAAGATAGTGCGTCAATCACCCTTATTTATGGCGATACCCATTATACTGCTGATTTAGTTATAGCAGCTGATGGTGGGCAATCACAGCTACGTGCAAAAGCTAATATTGGTGTAACGGGGTGGCAATATCAGCAGCATTGCATGGGTGTACTAATAAAGCTTGATGCGCCGCAGCAAGTAAAAACATGGCAACAATTTACCCCTACAGGCCCTATAGCATTTCTACCGATGCAGGCGCCCTACGCAAATTTAATTTGGTACGACAGCGCTAGCACCTTACAAAAGTTTAAAGGATTAACGGCTGAGCAAATTAAGGCGCATATTTTAAATAAATTTCCATCCCTTGCTGGCGATTTTGAGGTACAAAGCCATGCGGTATTTCCGCTTACTCGCCAGCATGCAAATAATTACTCTAATGGGCGAGTAGTGCTAGTGGGTGATGCAGCACACACAATTAATCCATTAGCAGGGCAGGGCGTTAATTTAGGTTTTCAAGATGTGGTTGCTCTGGCACAGGAGCTTGAAGGTGCTGATGATATTGGCTGCCCGATAAAGCTAAAAGAGTACGAGCGAAGCCGCCGTAAGGCTAATCTGTTAATGATGAGCATGATGGATGCGTGTTATTTTGGTTTTTCTAATCACATTACGCCGCTTAAATGGGCGCGTAGTCAGTTTTTAAAAATGGCTAACAATACCGGTCCTTTAAAAAACTGGGTATTAAAATATGCCATTAGTGGAGAGCTTAATTAAATCAACTTAAGTGATTGGCTAACTGCACAAATGCACAGCCAATCACTCCCCTTCTGACGTAACTAGAACATCTGCTATTAATTTATTCCGTTATTACATTTTTTTGCCATACTCAAACTACTAATCAAATAAAAGTAGTGTGTTTGTGGATAATTTTTTTATTTTTATACTCATCGTTGGCGCTTTGCTATTAACGCTTAGTATTGTGCCTACAATAAAAATTTGTAAAAAAACTAACCGTGTATCGTGGATTTTGTTACTAGCGCTTATTTTTAGCTTTATAGTGGGTTATTGGTATGTGCTTTATTATTTTGTAAATAACGATATTGACGGCTTTATTGCAACGAGTGTATCACTCATTTTGTTTGGCGGCGGGGCTTTTGTATATTTAGTTATTCAGCTTAGTTATAAAAGTATTTTAAAAATAGACCGCTTTGCAAAGCGCCAACGAACCCTTGCCGAAAACGACAGTTTAACCGGCCTTCCTAATCGAAAAAAGTTTTTCCAAGTGCTTAACAAACACGTTAAGTACGAGCCTTCGTTTTATTTAATGCTGATAGATTTAAACCGCTTTAAGTCTGTTAATGACTCATACGGCAATAAAGTAGGGGATATGTTGCTCAGCATTTTTTCGAAAACTCTCAGTCATAATATTATCGGCATAGCTAAGCTATATCGTTTGGGCGGCGATGAATTTGCACTTATTATTGATGACTCAACTAATGAGACTGTTGATTTATGCATTGAAGCGATAAAAAAATCAACCAAGCATCCATTTCACATTTACGAGCACAGCTTACGTGTCCACGTTACTGTCGGGATAACCACCTTTGCTAATCATTCGTCGCATGCTAATGAGTTATTAAAACAAGCTGACTTAGCACTGCATGAAGCCAAAGCTACGCACCAACTGTACGTACATTACTTTGAGGCGCTGAGCGCTCGTGCTAACGAGCTTTCAAATATGACCTCGCGTATTAAACAAGCGATTCAGAACCATGAGTTTGAGCTTTACTTGCAACCTATTTTTGATGCTAAAGCTAACGAGGTACATGGTGCAGAGGCATTAATACGCTGGCCGCAAAGCGATGGCTCGTTTATCAGCCCTGAAGTGTTTATTAGTATTGCAGAGCAAAGTGGGCTGATATTGAATATTTCAAAATGGGTACTGCTCGAAACAATAAAACATTTAAAAGCGTTAAAAGCAGCTGGCTTTATAGGGCAGTTGCACGTGAATCTTTCAACTAAAGATTTAGAAAGCCCAGAGTTTTACGAGTTTGTTGAAGAGCTAGTAAAGCATGACCCAACACTAAGCGACGCGATTATATTTGAAATAACCGAATGCGCTATGATGACAAACCTAGAAGCCGCTCGCACAATGATGCAAAATTTAAATAATAGAGGGTTTGAATTTAGTGTAGATGACTTTGGTACTGGTTTTTCGTCTTTAGTATTACTGCGAGAGTTGCCTGTAAGCCAAATAAAAATAGATCAATCATTCATAAAAGATATGCTTACACAAATAGCTGATTATGCGATTGTTGAGTCGACATTGTTTTTAGCCACACGGCTTAATTGTAAAGTAGTTGCAGAAGGAATAGAAAATAACGATCTTAAACAAACATTAACGCTAATGGATTGTGATTATTTACAAGGGTATTATTTTAGCAAGCCAGTTAATATAAATGAATTTATACACAAATATGCTAATGAGGAAAAATACAGGATAATTTAGAAAGTGGCTGGGATACCAGGATTTGAACCTGGGAATGCCAGGATCAAAACCTGGTGCCTTACCGCTTGGCGATATCCCAACTTTAAATTTGGATGAGTTTTAGTTCTAATTAAGAACATGGTGCGGAAGGAGAGACTTGAACTCTCACATCCTAAGATACTGGAACCTAAATCCAGCGCGTCTACCAATTCCGCCACTCC
>NZ_LKDW01000018.1 GCF_001401805.1 Pseudoalteromonas sp. P1-25 | reverse complement strand
AAAACGAA
Source organism: Pseudoalteromonas sp. P1-25 (assembly GCF_001401805.1). GTDB lineage: Bacteria > Pseudomonadota > Gammaproteobacteria > Enterobacterales > Alteromonadaceae > Pseudoalteromonas. The sequence goes on along the minus strand of NZ_LKDW01000018.1, from coordinate 80,997 downwards.
GTTTTACTCGACTCACTGATTAGCTCGTTCATCGCTATGCGTTGCGCTCTGCCGTCTCAGTGGGGTCGCATTATAGGGAGATCCGAAAACAGATCAACCCTTTTTTGAAGAAAACTTAAAATAAATGACTGTTCGCGTGAAATTAAAGCAAAGTGGTTACTTTAAACACTAAAAAGGCCCTTACAGGCCTTTTATATTAGTTTACGATGAGTTTCCAACCGAGTTTACTTTGCAGTTTTGACTCTTGTTGTAGCTCACTAGCCATAAGCGGGTGTTCTTTTAACCAGTTATTGGCAAACTTTAAGTCTAATGTGTCTTTTTCTACAGATAACTCTATTCTAGGAAGTACGTCATCTTGTCGGCGCATCGATAATATTACGGCGATTCTTAGTAGCCTAACTAAGTATTGGGTAAGCGTACTATGCGCACCTAGAACGTTGAAGCTACCTTTTTGGATATCAGAACGATGTGCGCTTGCAACTGCAGCAATCACTTTATGTTCGGATTGTGAAAAACCAGGCATATCGGTATTTTCTATAATGTAGGCTGTGTGCTTATGGTATTGCTTATACTCTATCAATAAACCAATTTCGTGAAGTTGCGCTGCGGCTTTTAAAAGCGGCAAGGCATTTTCACTAACAAGCGGCCAGCTTTCACCTACCTGCTCTGCCAGTTGAATAACTAAGCTCGATACTCGATTCGCTTGCTTTTGATCAACATGATACCGGTCCATAAACCCATCCACTGTACGTTTACGGATATCGTTGTTATGAAGCTCAGGTACCATACTGTAAAGTACACCTTCGCGAAGTGCACCGCCAGCCAAACCCATTTTTTCAATTTCAAGTGATTCAAATAACGCTATTAAGATAGCAAGGCCCGACACAAAAACTAACCTGCGCTCTTCACTTAACCCAGGCAGGTCAAGTGCAGCAATCGTACTGTAGGCTATCGATTGCTGTTTTATTTTATTTAGCTTTTCTAATGTAAGTAGATCATCTAAGTCCTGCGCGACCATGATTTCTTGAATCGCTTGCACCGTACCAGAGGCACCTGATGCTATTTGCCAACCTGCTTGTTTATACTCTGGCGCAATTTCGTCAATCACTTCATGGGCAGCTTTAATGGCGGCATTGAAGTTTGCTTCACTTAGTTGACAGTCTTTAAAGTAACGCTCTAAGTATGTGACACATCCCATATTTAAGCTTTTATAGTGCAGTGCCTCAAAACCTTTACCTATAACGACTTCGGTACTTGCCCCACCAATATCAATGACAAGTTGTTTGCCAGTACACGATGAGGTGTGTGCTACACCTTTATAAATGGTGCGTGCTTCTAGCTCACCACTAATTACATTTATCGTATGGCCTAGTATCTTCTCAGCATGCGCCTTGAAAACATCGGCATTCGTTGCAAGTCGAAGTGTTGCAGTTGCTACTATGGTGATATTTTGTTTTGGAATGTCCTGTAGGCGCTCAGCAAAAAGTGCAAGGCACTCCCAACCTCGCTGCATTGCCTCAGAGCTTAATACATTTTCGCTATCAAGCCCTGCTGCTAATCTTACTTTGCGTTTAACGCGGCCTATAGTTTGTAGGCCGCCAGCAATTGATTTAGCAATTAGCATATGAAAGCTATTTGAGCCTAAATCAATGACTGCATACACATTTTTTTGCGGTTTAAATTGCCCCACCGTTCAAAAACCTCTAGTTACTACTACGTACAGTAACGGCCAAGTTACGACCGTCCTTTTTGGTAACTATTATTCGGGCGACGTCCGTTATTATTACTACGATTACGTGGACCTGTAGAATAGTTGCGCTTTCTTTGAATAGTAGGCTTTGTTAAATCATCTAGCAATGCAGTTTTATCATAATGTGATAAAGGAATGCTGTGCTCTATATACTCTTCTATTTCATGTAAGTTATAAGCATACTGTTCACATGCAAAGCTAATTGCATGACCTGATGCGCCGGCACGACCAGTACGACCAATGCGGTGAACGTAATCTTCACAATCATCCGGTAGGTCAAAGTTAAATACATGACTTACCTCAGGGATATGTAGCCCACGTGCTGCGACATCAGTTGCCACTAAAAAGTCTAATTCACCTTTGGTGAATTGCGCTAATATAGATTGGCGTTTTTTCTGGTTTACATCACCAGTAAGCATACCTACACGGTGACCATCGGCTTTTAACCAGGCATATACTGTCTCACAACTGTGTTTGGTATTGGCAAATACGATGGCCTTATCCGGCCATTCTTCCTCAATTAAAGTTAATAGCAGCTTAATTTTATCCTCTTGAGAAGGATGAAATAGCTCTTCTTTAATGCGCTTGCCTGTTTTTACGTCTGGCTCGATTTGAACGTGTTCAGGGTTAGTCATATGTTCAAAGGCAAGCTCCTGCACGCGATAAGAAAGCGTGGCAGAAAATAATAAATTGAGTCTATCTGCTGTATCTGGCATACGGCGGAACATGTAACGAATATCTTTTATAAAGCCTAAATCGAACATACGATCGGCTTCATCAAGCACAACTACCTCAATTTCGTTAAGGGTGTAACAGCCTTGCTTGTACAAATCGATTAGTCGACCTGTAGTACCAATTAAAATATCAACGCCTTTTTCTAATTGTGCACGTTGTTTTTCGTAATCTTCGCCACCATATACTAAACCTAAGTTAAGATTACAGTGCGGCGCTAAAATTTTAGCATCTTTGTGTATCTGAATCGCAAGCTCCCGAGTCGGGGCCATGATCAGGGCTCTTGGATGTTTACTAGGTGCTTTGCTAGATTGTAATAACCGATGGCACGTGGCAGTTAAAAACGCCAACGTTTTGCCCGTACCCGTTTGTGCTTGGCCCGCGATATCGCGACCGTCACAAATAAAAGGTAGGCATTTTGCTTGAATGGGTGTGCAATACTCAAACCCACTTTCGGTTAAACCGGCAACCACTTCCGGTGCGATAGCAAAGTCTGAAAACTTTTTATCGGTCAAATGTGTCTTAGTCATAGCGTTTAAGCATAACGTTTAAACTTGCAATAAGAAACAAGAGTGTTTAAATACGCACTAAATATTTCGCCTAACTAAATCGGAGAGCGCAATGAGCGAGAAAATAATCCAAATTACTGACGATAGCTTTGAAGCTGACGTATTACAATCAGACAAGCCTGTACTAGTAGATTTTTGGGCTGAGTGGTGCGGACCGTGTAAAATGATCGCCCCTATCCTTAATGAAGTGGCTGATGAATATGATAGCCGTGTAACAGTTGCTAAGTTAAACATTGACCAAAACGCAGGCACACCACCTAAGTTTGGTATTCGTGGTATCCCTACACTACTTCTTTTTAAAGATGGCCAAGTAGCTGCAACGAAAGTTGGTGCGCTTTCTAAAACTCAACTTATTGAGTTCTTAGAAAACAATATCTAAGTAAAAATGAAAAAAAAGGGCTTTTTTGCCCTTTTTTTGTGTTTATTTTGTATAAAGACTGGACGCTGTGCCAGTGAACTGCTAGTTTATAAAGCCAACTAATCCTTAGTTATATTCAACAAACCTCACTCAACTATCAAAGCGATTTTGAGTATGACAATTGTAATAAAGAACCCACCAATATGCATTTACGCGAATTAAAAGACAAGTCTATAAAAGAACTTGTAAACTTAGCTGAGTCCATGGGGCTCGAAAACGTAGCCCGCTTAAGAAAGCAAGATATCATTTTTGCCATTCTTAAAGCACATGCCAAAGGCGGAGAGAACATCTACGGCGGCGGTGTACTAGAGATTTTACAAGATGGTTTTGGTTTTTTAAGATCATCAGAAGCCTCTTACTTAGCTGGCCCAGATGATATTTATGTATCTCCAAGCCAAATTCGCCGTTTCAGCATGCGTACTGGCGATTCTATTTCAGGTCTTATTCGCCCACCTAAAGACGGCGAACGTTACTTTGCTTTACTAAAAGTAAACGAAGTTAACTTTGATAAACCTGAAAACTCTCGCACTAAAATCCTTTTTGAAAACCTTACCCCACTACATGCAAACGAACGTTTTCGTATGGAACGCGGTAACGGCAGTAAAGAAGACATTACCGCTCGTGTACTTGATTTAGCATCACCAATTGGCCGTGGCCAACGTGGTTTGTTAGTAGCACCGCCTAAAGCGGGTAAAACAATGCTACTGCAAAACATTGCACAATCAATTACTCACAATCACCCAGATGTTACATTAATGGTTTTACTTATTGATGAGCGTCCGGAGGAAGTAACCGAGATGCAACGCCTTGTTAAAGGTGAGGTTATTGCATCAACGTTTGATGAGCCAGCTTCTCGCCATGTACAAGTTGCAGAAATGGTGATTGAAAAAGCAAAACGTTTGGTTGAGCACAAAAAAGATGTGGTTATCTTATTGGATTCAATCACCCGTTTAGCACGTGCTTACAACACAGTTATCCCTTCATCAGGTAAAGTACTTACCGGTGGTGTTGATGCTAATGCACTGCACAAGCCTAAGCGCTTCTTTGGTGCTGCACGTAATGTTGAAGAAGGCGGTAGCTTAACGATTATAGCTACAGCACTTATCGACACGGGCTCAAAAATGGATGAAGTTATCTACGAAGAGTTTAAAGGTACCGGTAACATGGAACTACACTTAAACCGTAAGATTGCTGAAAAGCGTGTATTCCCTGCCATCGACTTTAACCGCTCAGGTACGCGTCGTGAAGAACTACTTACTAAACCAGATGAGCTACAAAAGCTATGGATTTTACGCAAGATTGTTCATGAAATGTCAGAGATTGATGCTATGGAATTCTTAATTGATAAGCTTTCTATGAGCAAAACGAACGATGAATTCTTCGATTCGATGAAACGCCAATAAGCGCGTTTTCGTTATATAAAAAAAGCGCCTAGGGCGCTTTTTTTATATTTAAACGACAATACCAATCAACTTAGATATTTAGCCTTTCTAGCATGCTAAATAAAGTATTAACTGAGCTTATCTGTCGCTATAAATGTCTAATAGCTTAACACGATTAGAATAATTAACTTTCGTTATATTTTTTAAGTACGCGCTGTAATTCATCTACAAGCTTTTGAATGTGTTCTTTACTTTGGCTTTGTTTATTGAGTAAAGCCATATCGAGATTTTTAGCGGCCTTGGCAATATCGTCTAACGCAAACATTTGCGCTGCCCCTAAAATGCGATGGCTGTCTTTTTGTAATGCCTCTAAGTCATTACTACTATAATGCTGATTTATGGTTTCGCTTTCAAACGTGAAGCTTTGCTTAAAACTTGTTACTAAGTCGCTCATATCTATCTGAGCTGTATATGGTGGCTCTTGTTTAGCAGCTTCATCCAAATGTTTAGCAAGCGTGTTATAAAAAGCGTTTTTATCTAACGGCTTACCTAAATACCCTGTAAAGCCTAGCGCAAGATAATCATCGACTTCATGACTCATTGCATTGGCAGTTAAAGCAAAAATAGGCGCTTGAAAGCCGCACTTTTGCAATAATGAAAATGCAGCACGGCCATCCATAATAGGCATTTGTATATCCAGTAGCACTAAATCTGGGTATATTTGAAGGCACTTCTCAACCGCTTGCTCACCATTTTCTACCGCTATAACCTCAAGCCCCATAGAACGTAAATAACGACTTATGAGTCTACGGTTGTCGGGGTGATCCTCAGCCAGTACTACACGACCAGTTAACTGCTTAACCTGTTTAGACGAGGTTACATGTTCGTACTCATCTCGCTCTTTTTCAACCTCTACACAAGGTAAAAACAGCGAAAACTGGCTCCCGCGTTTAAACTCACTTTGAACGCTAATGTACCCTCCCATCATAGAGGCCAGCTGTTGAGACAAACTAAGCCCCAACCCAGTGCCACCAAAGCGACGGCTAATACTGTTATCGGCTTGGCTAAAGCATTCAAATATTTGTTTTAGCTGCGATGAATTCATACCAATACCGGTGTCTTTAACTATAAAAACAAGCCCTTGCTCAGTTTTGTTCAAAGACACAACTACCTGCCCAGCCTGAGTAAACTTAACAGCGTTAGCGCATAAATTGATGAGTATTTGCTTTACCCGCATTAAATCGAGTTTGGTATAAAACGCATTACCTACATGGTTATCAAAACGAATTTGCAAATGCTTCGCTTTAGCCTGCGAAATAAACATGGCATGTACATCGCTAACTAGCTGCACTATGTCAAAGCACGAAATATTAAGCTCTAATCTGTTTGCTTCTATTTTGCTTAAATCAAGCACATCATTAATTAAACTTTTTAAATGATCACTATGTCGCTGAATTATTTTTAATTCATCTTGTAGGTTTTCAGGCTCGTACAAACCATTAATTAAATCATCTGTTTGGCCTAAAATAGCGGTAAGCGGGGTTCTAATTTCATGGCTAATATTTGCCAAAAACTGGCTTTTAACATCATTAGCTTCTCGTAGCTCCTGAGCTATAGCTTGCAGCTCTGCCGTACGCTGCGCAACTTGCTCCTTTAATAACTGCTTGGCACGCTTTTCGGCGCCCCGACGATAAAGCGCGGTGCCCGTAACAATCACTAAAAATAATAAAACAAAAATAAAAACTGTGAGCTGCGAGCGCTGGCTCATTTTTAACTTCTGTACTTTTCGTTCTTGCTTGAGCTTCTGAATTTCTTGGTTTAACTGAGTGGCTTTAAATTGGTTTTGTAATACTGCTAAAGCACTGGTGATTGTTTCGCTGTTTATACCACGCTGCTCTGCTACAAACTTTTCGTGCAGCGTTAATGCCTCAGCGTAGTTGCCTTTGCTAGCCTCTAAAAGCGAACGCGTGCCAAAAGCATCGCGCTTTATACGCACACTATTATATTGTGTGGCCAAATCGGTGGCTTTATCTAAGCTTTTTTGCGAATCAGCAAGCTCTCCTCTCACAAATTGTATTTTAGCTAGTGCATGTAAGGCGTTAAGCTCTAAACTGTGATTCGCAATTTCAAGGGCATTTTGTACCCCCAATCTAGCCTGCTCGTAAGCAACATCCACGTTATTAAGAATTAAATTGATATTTGCTAAATTAGTATATTGGGTAGATAACTTATTATAATCATTGGTAGAAATATAGTAACGTAACGCCATCTGATAATAGTGCAGTGCTAAGTCAAATTGTGAACTTTCGTAGTAAGCAACGCCTAAATTATTGTTAACTTGTGCTATACCGCTGGTATCACCTAGTTTTTGATATACTTTAAGTACTTCTTTATAAAATAAAATGGCGCTTTCATAACGCGACAATCTAATGTACACCCCTGCTATATTTAGCAAAATGTCAGCTTGGTCTTGCGCACTGCCCTTTTTTTCATAAATCTCTTTTGCTTTTAAATAATATTCGAGCGTCAGCTCCATATTATTCATTTCAAAGTAAGCTAAACCAATGTTACTAAGCAGGTTTGCAAGCTCTACTTGCTTATTGTTTTTTTCAACAATTACCATGGCGCGGCTATATTCAACAATAGCTTGCTGAAAATACCCCTGAAAATAAAACACAACACCTTGCATTTTAATGGCTCTAAAATGCATATCTGGCAAGTAACTTGAGGAGGTGTGCTGTTCTAATTTTTTAAAGTACAACAGAGCATTTTCAAAATCATCTGAGGAGAAGGCTAAATCGGCAAGTTCAGAATACACACTGACCTTTTGAGATTCTGTTATATTTTTTGCTTCAAGCAGTGCATTACCGAGCGTGAGTTTTACGTCCCACTGCTGCTCTTTTTTAAATTCATCAAATAAAGATACACTATTTTGAGCAAAGCTAGGCAGTATGAACACACAACATAAAACAAATAAAAGGCACTTCAATTTGCCTAGCATAATATTATTCCTTCAAACTTTAGCTTTAGTCAGTGTAATCTTTATTGAAGATACACAACAAAACGAGCGCAAACAATGCTTAACCCCCTGATTGATGAGATTTTTGAGTTACTTTTAACTCAGCCAGTTTGGAAAGTTCATACCTTAGCCGCAACGCTTGCTCAACAAGGGGTGTTACCATCTTTAGATGTTAACCCTGAGCAAAATTTATTTAAAAAGAATTTTTTAATTATGAATGCGTTATTTGAGCTGCAAACACAGCTATTACCCAAGCACTTAATTATATCGTCATTACATATTGAACTTGCAGAGCCAAGTAGCAATGTAGCAATGCAATCCCATTTAAAAAATTACTATTTAAACTGGGAAAACTACGACACCAGTGCCAAAGACATTGAGGCATTATTAGATAGTTTTTGGCAGCAATTTAACCCACTAATAAAGCATCCAGTTGGGCATATTGAGCCATTAATTAAAGCTTGGCAATTACCGCCAAACTTTAACTTAGCTATGCTACAAAAGCGCTGGCGGCAATTGGCATTAAAACATCATCCAGATAAGCAAACTGGAAGTGCATGTAAATTTAGACAAGTAAGAGCCGAGTATGAGCAGCTAAAGCTAGCTGCTCAAAACGCCTAATTAACGGGTAAGGCGACGGGCACGAATTTTACGCCCTTTAATATTGCCCTCGGTTAATTTACGCAGTGCAGGTTTTGATGCATTACGCTCTACCGCTACAAAGGCAACGTTATCAAGTACATTTATTTTACCGACTTGGCGCCCTGCAACCCCCTCTTTGCCAGTAAGCGCACCTAAAATATCACCCGCGCGCACTTTTTGCTTTTTGCCGGCATCAATCATTAGCGTGACCATTTCTGGCTTGTAAGGCGGCTTTTCTAATAAGCTGAAGGCAGGCATTGGTTCTGGCAAAAAGTCGCGTTCGTAATGATCGCCAATTTGCGCCACTTTAAACTGTTCAGCATCACCGTAAATAGAGCATGCAATGCCTTTTTTACCCGCTCGGCCTGTGCGTCCTACACGGTGCACATGGGTTTGTGGGTCATGTGCTAAATGGTAATTTATTACCATGTCCATGTCGTCAATATCTAAGCCACGCGCAGCCACATCGGTTGCCACTAATATTGACGCGCTTTTATTAGCAAAATGAATTAACGTACGTTCGCGATCACGTTGCTCTAAGTCACCATGAAGCGCCACGGCACTAAAGCCTTCACTTGCTAAATCATCACAAACTTGTTGTGTTTCTACCTTGGTGTTACAAAAAACAACACAGCTTTGTGGTGTAAATTTAAGTAGCAACAATTTAAGCGTTGAGTAGCGTTTTTTGTTGTTATCCATTTTGTAAAAGTATTGTTTTATAGTGCTTTTTTCTTGCTCTTCTTCTACTTTTATCATTTCTGGATTTTTTAATACGCGCTTTGCAATCGCTTCAATTGCACGCGGAAAGGTAGCACTAAATAACAACGTTTGACGATTTTGCGGTATACACTCAATAATTGCATCAAGGGTATCTTGAAAGCCCATATCAAGCATTTGATCTGCTTCATCAAGTACTAACGTTTCAACATCGTCTAAACGCAGTGTACCTTTGCGAATATGATCGTCCACTCGCCCAGGTGTACCCACAATAATATGTGCCCCATGCTCAAGCGAGCCTATTTGTGGGCCAATTGATACACCACCACATAGCGTTAATATTTTAATATTATGAATACCACGGGCAAGTTTACGCATTTCTACTGCCACTTGCTCGGCCAGTTCGCGCGTTGGACAAAGTACAAGCGATTGAATACGAAAACGTTTTACATTTAATTTAGCTAACACACCTAAACTAAAAGCAGCAGTTTTACCTGAACCGGTTTTTGCCTGTGCAATAATGTCTTTACCTTCAAGTACAGGTGGCAGGCTTTGCGCTTGTACAGGCGTCATTTGCGAGTAGCCAAGTGTTGATAAATTATCAACTAAACCAGCAGGTAAAGCCAAAGATGAAAATGCAGTAGAAGTCACAATAAATTCCAAAATAATAAAACAACACAGGGCTTAGCCCCAAAATATGAGCTCCATAATAGCAGAATTCAGCTTAGGCAACCATTAATACCCGATGTGCATTATTTTACGATGCGTTAATCCTTGTTAATAAAAAAGTTGCAAATGATACTAGTTTTCATTAAGATCCTCGAAAAATTTTAACACCCTAACACTGGATGTAATTGATGAAACTAAACTCACTGTACGTAGCACTTGTTGGTGCCATTAGCACAAGCGCCTTTGCCGCACCTACTGACTTAGAGCGAATTGAAGTTAAAGGTAGTTATTTTAACGACTACAAAGTCGACAACGCCAACGGAGCAATGAGAACATCAGCGTCATTGTTAGAAACAGCGCAATCAGTCACTGTTATTAGCGATACAATCATTAGCGAGCAATTAGCAACGACCCTTGGCGAAGTACTTACTAACGATGCAAGTTTAACTGCCGGCTCTCAACAGCGTAACCGTGAAGTATTTAACTTACGCGGCTTTGAACTTAGCTCATCGACAGGCTACTTACGCGACGGACACCAACATTGGTCTCACTACCAGCAACCGATTGAAATTCTACAACAAGTAGAAGTTATTAAAGGTCCATCAAGTATTTTATACGGACAATCAGGCCCAGGTGGCTTGATTAACATGGTGACAAAAAAGCCTACCGCAACTACATTATTTAACGCCAGCGCAGATGTAGACCAACACGGCTCTACCCGCTTTATGCTAGACGCAGCTGGTGCACTTACCGACGCTGAAGATTTACGTGCACGCGGTATTTTAGTAAAACAAGATGTTGATTACTGGCGCGAATATCAAAACGGCGAAAACCGTGAACGCGACCGTTTTTTAGGCGCTGTCATTGTTGATTACGATTTAAGTGACAACGCATTAGTACGCGTACATTACGACCGCACAGACGACGAAGCAGGCCTAGATACAGGTGCATGGATAGATGACAACGCCAATGTGATTGGCGATGACAAAACCATTCGCGATATGTCTTGGGCGTTTACCGACATAACGGTAGAAAACTTAGGCGTAGATTTTGAGGTGTACTTAAACGATCACTGGCAAGTTAAGCTTGGTTACAACGAGCAAACATTTGAGCGCCAGCGTTTTGAGTCTGCACCTCGTAAGCCAAGTACGTTTGTAGAAGGCGATAGCTATGAGTCACGCCCTTACGACCGATTTGACGATTGGCAGTTTAAAACCGCGTTCATTGATTTTGTTGGCGAATTTAAGACAGGTAGTTTACAACACCAGTTTTTAATTGGCGCAAACTCGCTTGATTACTATTACGGGCAACGCCGTACATCAGCAGAGTATTTTGATTTTGCCGCAGGCCAAAACGAGCCAAGCCGCCCAACAGTAAGCTATAAATCAGATGATACTATTAGCGAAACAGAATACGACTACTACGGTATTTACGTTCAAGACTTAATTACTTTCTCGCCACAATGGCAAGTATCATTAGGTGGTCGTTACGATGAGCAAAATAGAGAAGGCGCAGATAACGAGTCATTCGTACCAAAAGTAGGTGTGCTTTATCACCCTAACCCTTCTGCAACTATTTATGCTAGCTACTCAGAAGGTTTTGAGCCACAAGGAAGCGATACATTAGTAAGCGAAACTGACATCAACAACGGTATGAAGCTTGATGCTGTTACCTCTGAGCAAAAAGAAATTGGTGTAAAATGGCAGCTATTTGATGACCGCCTAATGTTAAGCGGTGCTGTATTTGATATTAGCAAAAAAGGCACCTTAGTAACCGAAGCACTTGAAGTGCCAGTGGGCGAATTTACCTCTGAAACAAACCAAGTAGGCGAGCAACGCCACAAAGGACTTGAGCTAAGCGCGCAGGGTGCAGCTACCGATCGCTTATTTGTAATGGCATCAACTATGTACCTAGATGCAAACTACGAGCGTGACGAAGACCTTGAAGGTAAACGCCCTACCGATGCCCCTAAATGGTCTGCATCACTTTGGACACGCTATGAGTTGAACGACACCATTGCGTTTAATGCCGGTGCATTTTATGAAGGTGAGCGCTTTGCCGATAGCGCAAACACAGTAGTAAAAGATGCTTATACACGAGTAGATGTAGGTGCAACTTACAAACTTAAAGTAAGCAAAACCGATGTAAACCTTCGTTTAAACATTGAAAACCTTCTTGATGAAGATTACTTAGGTGGCGGTGGTTTAAATAACGTAACCGTTGGCGAAGGCACAAATGTACGCTTGGCAGCTCAATTTAGCTTTTAAGTTATAAACTTATACTTAAAAAGCCCGCACAATCATAACTGTGCGGGCTTTTTAATGCCTATTAAAAACCCTACTACATTCATCTCATCTATTTTTTAAAGCCTTCAAAAAATGCTCTAATGCACATAATTATAAAAAGGCTTACTCGATATGAAAAAAATTATTACAGCACTTTTACTAACTAGCAGCTTAACTGCTCATGCAACAAGTGCAGAATTCACCGCTAAACAATTACAACAGGTTGATGAAGTGCGCAGTGCTGCGCTTAAAAGCCCTTTAAGTTACGAGCTACTCGAATCACTCACAACAGAAGTGGGTCCTCGCTTACCCGGCACTGAAAACGATAAAAAAGCAGTTGCGTGGGCTAAAGCAAAATTTAACGAATTGGGTTTTGATAAAGTATGGCTTGAAGAAGCAACCTTTCCAAATTGGCGCCGTTACAGCGAAAGCGGAAAAATACTCACCCCAAGTGAGCAACCTCTGCATTTAACTGCGCTAGGTAACAGTGTAAGCACACCTAAAGATGGTATTAGCGCACCGGTTGTACTGTTTGAAACATTGGATGAGCTAATTGCAGCACCAGCCAATAGTTTAAAAGGTAAGATTGCCTATATTAATTATCGAATGAATCGCCATATTGATGGCAACGGTTATGGCCCTGCTGTAAAAGCACGTGGCACAGGTGCCGTTGAGGCCGCGAAAAAAGGCGCGGTTGCTTACATGATGCGCTCAGTGAGTACAGCTCACCACCGTTTTGCTCACACAGGAGGCAGCCACTATAAAGAAGGCGTTAAAAAAATACCCAACGTCACCATTGCCAACCCTGATGCCGATCAAATAGCGCGCTTAGTGGCTTTAAACAAAAAGGTAACAGTTAATATAAATGTACAAACACAAAGCCTAGGAGAAGGCACAAGCTATAACGTTATAGGCCAATTTAATGGCACCGAAAACCCAGAACAATATGTGTTAATTGGTGGCCACCTAGACTCATGGGATTTAGGCACTGGCGCATTAGATGATGGTGCAGGTGTTGCGCTAACAATGGCAGCGGCCAAACACATTAGCGATGTTAAACGCCCTAAACGCAGTATTCGCGTTGTGCTTTTTGCAGCAGAAGAACTTGGCCTTTGGGGTGCAAAAGCTTACTTTGCACAACATAAAAACGATTTACACAATATAGTGGCAGCTGCTGAGTCGGACTTTGGCGCCGATGTAGTATATGGTTTTGAGTCGAATGTAGATGCAGCTTCACTGCCAGTAGTACGTGCCATAGCAAAAGAACTGGCGCCATTAAACATTGAGTACATTGGTAAAAACCAAGCCAACGGCGGGCCTGATTTAATTCCATTTAAAAAAGCGGTCTCAGCACCTATATTTGAGTTAGCTCAAGATGGCACAGATTACTTTGATTACCATCACACAGCTGATGACACGCTCGATAAAGTAACACCTGCTAAACTGCGCCAAAATACCGCTGCGTACGCTGTGTTTGCGTTAATGGCTGCCGATGCAAAAACCACTATTAAGCCTAAAGCAGACACAAAATAATAACTGACATACTTACTTACAGTTTGTCGCTTTGCTAAACGCACTCCTTGTTTTACCTTTATATAAATAAAACAAGGAGTGTGTAGGTATGTTGCTTTTCAATACGAGTCAGTCATTTCCTTATTTTGCACAAACGCAGTGCTGCCCTAATTGCCATAGCCACGCCTACCATCTAATAAACCAAAGTCGTTTTTTACGCTTTACGGTTATTCCTGTTATACCTTTAGCGCTAAACTATAAATACGAATGCTATCAATGCGGCCATAATGCGCCTGTAAAGTTAAAGCAGTTACCTGTTTTTGAAATTGTCACTCTTCCTAAATACTTTATAGGGGTATTTTTAGCGTTATGGGTGGGGCTGTTTATTTACCAACAACACGCTGCAGCGCAAGCGCAAAAGCAACGCTACTTAACAGATCCTAAAGCGTACGACACGTATTTAGTACACGCCGATAAATTTACTCATGAGCCATGGACACTGACTAACTTAAAAGTTGCGCAAGTTTTAAGTTTTGACGAACAGTTTATAACTTTTCAGGTAAGTAATTACAGCTATAAGCGTAACAACGGCATTACGACTGCAATGCGTACCAGCTTATTAGTGCAAAACGGTTACTTCTCAACTGACAAAATTACTTTGCCTCGTAGCGAAGTAAAAAGACTTTACAACGACGGGGTGATTTACGACGTACTGCGCCCCTCGGCAAATAGTTTATATGGTGGGTTTGTTATGTTTCCGCCAAAGCCTAAGCCGCTATATAAAGGTTTAAAGCTCGACAAAAATAACCAACAAGGCATTACGTATTTTAAAAATGGACAGTATAGCGATGCGCTTGAGAGTTTTACTATTGCCGCAAATGCAGGCTCGCAATGGGGGCAGCTAAATCTTGCGCAAATGTATCGAGATGGCCAAGGCGTAACTAAAAATATAAAAACAGCAAAGCATTGGTACGAGCATGCAATAGCGCAAGGTAATAGTAAAGCGAAAATAGAATTAGAAGAAATGTGTGATAAAGCAAACTGCAAATAAAAAATGGCCAGTTTTACTGGCCATTTTCAATCTTGGTTCATACTTATAATTAGAAAGTCATATGCTCATCTAAAAAGTTAAGTACCTGCTTGTAGTAGCGTGTTCTGTGCTCTGCTTTATAAAAGCCATGCCCTTCATCTTCAAGTAACTCGTATATGTAAGGGTGGTTTTCTTTTTTTAGTGCTGCTACTAAAGACTCAGCTTGCTCAATTGGTGCTCTCTCATCCTGCCCACCATGTACAATTAAAACAGGTGCTTTAAGCTTGTCTATGTTGTAACTAGGTGAAAAACGCTTTAACTGTGCTTCATCAGTACCAAGCGCGCTTTTAAGATAGCGCTGTCCACGGTCACGTTCAGAGATATCGCCTTCTTCAAACATTAGCGGTAAATCGTACACCCCAACGACACCAATAGCACACTGAAACATATCAGGTTCTAAAATTGCACTTTGTAATGCCGAATAGCCACCAAAACTTGCGCCCATTATACAAATATTATCTTTATTTACAGTACCTTGCTCTATTAAGTGTTTTACACCGTCAATAATGTCGTATTGTATTTCAGCACCCCATTTTTTATGTCCAGCATGTTCAAAGTTGCGACCAAAGCCACCAGAGCCTCTAAAGTTAACTTTTAGTACGGCAATGCCTCTACTGGCTAATAGTTGAGCTTCGCTCTCATAGCCCCACCAATCTCTTGGTCCATGAGGCCCACCGTGAGGCATAACAACTAAAGGTAAGTTTTTTTCATTAGTATTATTAGGGATGGTTAAATACCCGTATATTGTTAAGCCATCACGCGCTTTATAATTTACAGGTTTGGTTATTGCCATTTCACTTGGCTTGATCCAGCTTTTAGTCGCAAATAAAAAGCGCAAGCTATTCTTTTTGGCGTCATACAAGTAATAACTGCCAGGGTTGGTATCACTTGACGCAAATATAATACTCTTCTCGCCATCTTCAGTGCTACTAACAAGCTGCACTTGCTGACCTTGAAGCGATTGTATTAATGCCTTTAAGCGCTCACTTTTATGAGAATTATTTATAAAGGTATAAGCTGGGTAACCAAGCTCATTTTCAATTGCGAATAACTCTTTAGAAACTTCATCTACCCACACTTTTTTTGGAGAAACGTGCTGTTCTTTATGTAAAAGTTCAAACTTTTTGCTCTCTAAGTTTAGTTTGTAAAGCCCTTTTGCTTCGCCACTTTCTGACGCTGTAACATAAACAGATGTGCCCGTACTATCAAACGCATGAAGACTAATATCAGTGTATTTTAGCTCTCCTAAATCAAGCTGTTGCCATTCACCACCGGACTTTTCTCGCGTATAAATTTTTTGGTTAATGTAATCATCGTTTGAAACAGCAACACGCACATTTCCATCATGATCCGTTAAAAAGCCTGCCATTCTTGATGGTGACCTAGAAACTCTTTTTCGTTTTCCGCTGTAAATATCAACTTCATAAACGATTGTATGCGGCTCATTTGATGCGCTCCATGGGAAGGTTAGGATCAGCATTTTACGTCTATCATGAATAAGCGGGTCTAGTACATAAGAAGTGCCGAGTATAGGTGTCGCTTTTTTGATGCGGGTACCCGTTTGCATTTCACCTTGGTAACCCACTAGGTATTTGCCTTGGCTACCATCAGCATTTATACCAAAAAGCTCACCATGATATTCGGGATGGTCTTTCCAGCCTTTAATGTACTCTTTGGCCAATACAATTCTTTCATTGTTTACCCAGTAATAATTGCCAACTTGGGCATTATTAGGGAATTTTATTGCATGGCTTACTTTAAATGTATCTGTGGTTAGCACCATTAATACATTTTTTCCTTCAGGGCGAGTAATTACAGCTAAATATTTTCCATCAGGTGAAATTTTCACACCTGCAAACTCTATATCTTTACTAAAACTTTCTATCGGTACCAAGTCATTACTTGCTGTAGTATGAGAGCTAAAAATACTGACCAGCAATAGTGTCAAACAAGCCAAAAACTTATTCATTAAAGTTCCTTTTATTTATTTTTTATTAAGCTTTTATGTTACATACTTTTAACAAAAATATACACTATGCTTTCCCCTTTTATGTAAATAGGCGTAAATTAATAGCGTTATAAATCTAGTGCTTAGTGTTAGCAAATTTACTCCAAACTAAATGCAGAATAACAATGCACAGCCCCGCGACTACCCCTAGTAATCCGTCAAATATAAGGGGGGCTAATGTTTCGCCAGTGCCATTTAGTAACGACTTACCTATATTTGTTACTTCTAATTGCCAATGATGCAGTAGCTCAATACCATGAGATAAAATACCACCGCCCACTAAAAACATGGCCACCGTGCCAGCAAAGGCTAAAAATTGCATAAGCCTTGGCGCTGCAGCTAATAAGCCTTTACCAAGCCACTCTTTAAATTTATTAGCCGACGCCTTTGATTGATTGAGCAAATACAATCCCGCGTCATCAAGCTTTACAATACCGGCTACGAGCCCGTATACACCTATGGTCATTAAAACGGCTATAACACATAATACAAGTGCCTGATTTACGAGCGAGGCACCTGCAACCGTTCCTAAGGTGATCACTATAATTTCGGCTGAGAGAATAAAGTCGGTTCGTATGGCTCCTTTTACTTTTTGCTTTTCATACTCAACTAAATCATGTTTCTCGCCTTCGTTTGTTACTTCTTCATGATGAGGTAAAAACTTAGCAAATACTTTTTCAGCACCTTCAAAACATAAAAATAAGCCACCGATTATTAGCAGTGGAGTTATCAGCCAAGGCAGCCATACACTTATGAGCAATGCAGCGGGTACCAAAATAGCTTTATTTAAAAACGAGCCTTTTGCCACCGCCCAAACCACGGGTAATTCGCGATCAGCTGTCACGCCTGTCACTTGTTGAGCATTAAGTGCTAAGTCATCACCCAGTACACCGGCTGTTTTTTTAGTGGCGACTTTACTCATCGTGGCAATGTCATCAAGTAAGGTGGTTATATCATCAAGTAATGTTAAAAGGTTAATGCCTGCCATGTTGCTTCCTAGCTAAAAAATAATGCTATCAACATAGCTTAATCCGTAATTTTCACCAACGGTTAATTTTGCTTTGTTATGCTGATTGGACGCACTGATTTTTATCAATGGCAAACTTACTTAGGGGGTATTAATGAGAGCATTAGTGGTTATTTTTACAAGCATGCTGATTTTATCAGCCTGTAGTGATGAGCCTAAAAGTACCCACTATTTATGCAACGATCGCGTAGTAGAATTAGCCCACCAAGGAGCGCGGGCAACACTTACTTTAAATCAGCAAACATATACACTTAATAAAGAGCCTAGCGCATCAGGGGTAAAGTATATTAATGAGCGAGTGTTATTTTGGTCTAAAGCCGATGAAGCGATGTTGATTGTTTCAGGTAATAAATACCACTGCCAACAACAAGCAGACGCTTTATAATTTTGTCCTTCGCGATTTAAACTTTTTCTTTTTTCTCCTCGTAATAAATAACCTGTTTTTACACTATCAGACCCTTAACAACTACACATGCATTTGTTGTTTAGTTGGGTATAATACTTTCACTTTTTGCTTAGTAGCGGCCTACCATGAAATATAAAGATTTACGTGATTTTATCGATTTGCTTGAAAAAAAAGGCGAACTTAAACGTATTACTCAAGAAATCGACCCGTATCTTGAAATGACCGAAATAGCTGACCGTACATTACGTGCTAAAGGCCCAGCATTATTGTTCGAAAACCCAAAAGGTCACAGTATGCCTGTACTTGCAAACTTATTTGGTACACCTAAGCGCGTTGCTATGGGCATGGGTCAAGAAGATGTAAGCGAGCTGCGTGAAGTTGGCAAGCTACTCGCTTTTTTAAAAGAGCCTGAGCCACCAAAAGGGATTAAAGAAGCACTAGGGCAAATTCCGGTATTTAAACAAGTACTCAATATGCCGGCTAAAGAAGTTAAAAAAGCACCATGCCAACAGATTGTTTTAGAAGGTGACGATGTAGATTTAACTAAGTTACCAATACAGCATTGCTGGCCTGGCGATGCCGCTCCCCTTATCACTTGGGGTTTAACCGTTACCAAAGGGCCTTATAAAAAGCGCCAAAATTTGGGTATTTACCGCCAGCAGCTATTAGGTAAAAATAAAATAATTATGCGTTGGTTATCGCATCGCGGTGGCGCGCTCGATTTTCAAGAATGGTGCAAAGAAAACCCCGGCGAACCGTATCCAGTTTCGGTTGCATTAGGGGCTGATCCTGCCACTATTTTAGGTGCCGTTACACCTGTGCCAGACACGTTAAGCGAATATGCTTTTGCGGGCTTGCTGCGTGGTAGTAAAACGGAAGTTGTAAAGTCTATTTCAAATAACTTACAAGTTCCTGCCAGTGCCGAAATAGTACTTGAAGGCTACATTATGCCAGGCGAAATGGCGCCCGAAGGACCCTATGGTGACCACACTGGTTATTACAACGAAGTTGATGATTTTCCTGTAATGACAGTAACCCATTTAACTCACCGTAAAAACCCAATTTATCACAGTACATTTACTGGTCGTCCGCCTGATGAGCCGGCAATTTTAGGCGTGGCATTAAATGAAGTGTTTGTGCCTATATTGCAAAAGCAGTTTCCAGAAATCGTCGACTTTTACTTGCCACCCGAAGGCTGCTCTTACCGTATGGCCGTGGTAACCATGAAAAAACAATACCCAGGCCATGCTAAGCGCGTAATGATGGGCGTATGGTCGTTTTTACGTCAGTTTATGTATACTAAGTTTGTTATTGTTTGCGATGATGATGTAAATGCTCGTGACTGGAACGATGTTATTTGGGCCATCACTACCCGTATGGACCCTGCACGCGACACCACATTAATTGAAAACACGCCAATAGATTATCTCGATTTTGCCTCGCCTGTATCTGGGCTTGGCTCCAAAATGGGCATGGATGCAACCAATAAATGGCCAGGTGAGACCGACCGCGAATGGGGCGAGCCAATAGTTATGGATAAAGCAACAAAAGAACGTGTTGACGAAATTTGGCAGAGTCTCGATATACTTTAAGCACGCCTACTGAATATAAACAGGCTATAAAATAACCCCGCAGGTATGTTAATATTGCCCCACTTAACTGCATATCTGCGTAAACGCTGCTAAAAGGTAAAAAATGCAAACATTAAAAGCTGAAGTTGTTGCCATCAGCCCACTTACAGAATTTGTTCATAAAGTAATTTTAAAGCCTCAACAACCTGTTACGTTTGAAGCTGGCCAGTACATGCAACTTGTACTTGGTGAAAAAGACAAGCGCGCATTTTCAATTGCAAGCCGTCCATCGCAATGTGATGAAATAGAGCTTCATATTGGCGCATCTAAAGCCGATTCGTACGCAATGCAATCACTTGAGCATTTGCGTAATGCGCATCAAAATAACACGCTGGTTGATATTGAAGCCGGCCTTGGTGTGTCGCAACTACGTTTACAATGTCAGCGCCCTATTATTTTATTGGCTGGCGGCACGGGGTTTTCTTACGCAAAATCAATGGCTGATCATTTAGCTGAAATTAACTGCGACCGCCCGGTATTATTTTACTGGGGTGTTAAAGAAGAGTCAGCCTTGTATGCTCACAGCGAAATGCAAGCATGGGCAGAAAGTAACGAGCACTTTAAATTTATTCCTGTTGTAGAAAACCCATCTGCTAATTGGCAAGGTCACACTGGGTTTGTACACAAAGCAGTAATGCAAGATATTGTGTCGCTAGAACCGTACGACATATACATGGCTGGTCGCTTTGACATGATTGGCATTGTTCGTGATGACTTTATTGCTCACGGTGCTGTTCGCGAAAACATGTATGCAGATGCATTCGCGTTTATAAAATAAATTTTTATTCTACTATAAAGGCGCCCTTGGCGCCTTTATTATTTCTATCAAATTTAAGCTACTAATTGGTATAGCCTATTACTTTAATCAGTATAAACAATTTCCTAAATTCCTATCTATAAACCATACTTTGTATAGAACATCAGCGGGAGAGACCCAAATGTTAAATACAAAAGTAAAAGATTTTATGCAACGCAAGTTGCCACACATTACCCCAAATACTGAAATGACCACCGCGATTAGTGAACTACAAAAGTTTAAGTTACTAGGTGCGCCCGTATTTGACGACAATAAATCATTGGTTGGTTTTATATCTGAGCAAGAGCTTTTAAAGCCGTTAATGCAAAGCAGCTACTTTTGCGATGGTGTTGTAAAAGTTTCACAGCTTATGCAAACAGAGGTTGTAACCGTTAATGCCGACACCAATATAATCGAGCTTGCTGAGCAAATGAAAACTGGAAAGCCTAAAAACTACCCCGTCGTTGAGGGGGATACCGTAATAGGCCTCATTGGCCGAAGCGATATACTAAAGGCACTTTTTGATAATTACGTGAGCTGCCAAACAAAAGTAAGCTAACATAAAAAATGCCGCAAATAAGCGGCATTTTTTGTATTAAGCGTGTTTAACGTGCTGCAGCAAGCGCGGTTAACGCGGCTTTATCGCTGTCGCTTAAAAATGCAATTTCTAGGGCATTTGCTTGTGCCTTTTGCATATCGGCTTGAGTTAAGCCTGCCTTTGGCGCAGCCACTACGTACTCATGCTCAATCTCAATCCCCTCTACAGCGGGATCGTCGGTATTAATACATGCTAAAATACCGTGATCTAAAAACTGTTTAAGGGGGTGTTTAGCTAAATCGTTTACAGTACTGGTTTGAATATTGCTGGTTAAGCACGACTCAATACCAATGCGGTTATCGCGCAGATAGTCCATTAGTTTAGGGTCTTCGATTGCTTTTACCCCATGACCTATACGGCTTGCACCTAATTCATTAATGGCTTGCCAGATACTTGCAGCGCCGAGCGCTTCACCGGCATGGATAGTAGCGGCTAGGTATGCGTCTCTTACTTGCTTAAATTGCTCGATAAAAAGCTCGCCCGGAAAACCAATTTCATCTCCGGCTAAATCAATCGCCACTAAATCATTTTTAAAGGCAAGTAATGCATCAAGCTCCTGCTGGCAGGTTTTAACACCGTAAGTACGCGACATAATACCAATTAAGTTTGCTTTAATATTGGCGCCTTGAGTAGCCGATTTTATACCGTCAACCACGGCCTCCACCACCCCTTGCGGGTGTAAACCTTGGCTTTGTGCCATATAATACGGGCTGAAGCGAAGCTCTACATAATCTAGTCCTTGGGCTTGCGCATCTTCTATGTTTTCAACGGCAATGCGTCTACAGGCGTCGTAATCGCCCAGTACCGTGACCCCCCAGTCGAGCTTTTGCAAAAATGCCATTAAATCAGGTTCAGGATCAATAACTTGCACGTGAGGGATAAGCGCCTCTACGTTATCAGCGGGTAGCGTAATATTAAACTGTTGACCAAGCTCTAGTATGGTTTGCGCACGTACATTGCCATCTAAATGGCGATGAATATCTAGCAGAGGTAATTTTTTATTTATCATAATAGCGACTCGGTTAGGTTAAAATTGCGCGCATGATACGCAGGTACAGTTATTTTTCAAGTGTAGAGCAGTTAAAGTAAATATTAGCGGTCATATGTCTGCTTTTTACTCAAAAAGTGAACAAAATTAGGTTTTTGTTCACTTATTTTGATGCGCTAGGTGATGCCAGAGTGTTTTAAATAAAGTATTTGCTTCAATAGGTTTAGTAATATAGTTATCCATACCGCTGGCCACTGCTTTTTTAACATCGTCATCGTGAGCATTAGCAGATAAGCCTATGATAGGTAGGTCAAACAAACCAAGCTCATTACGAATAACTCGTGTGGCTTCAAGGCCATCCATTTTTGGCATTTGTATATCCATAAGTACAATGTCGTAGGTATGCTCTGTCAGTTTTTCAATCGCCTCAAAGCCATCATTGGCAATATCAGCAATACACCCTTTGGTTTTTAAAATAGCACTCGCGACGTGCTGATTTAATGGGTTATCTTCAACAAGTAATAATTTATAATCTGCAAAAGAAAGCGTACTAACATCTATTTCATCATATTGTTGCTTTATTTGCTCAGCCTTTGGCAACGGCGAATAAATCGGTAAGCTAAAAGTAAATGTAGAGCCATGCCCCTCATGGCTTATTAAATCAATTTCTCCGCCCATCAACTCCACAAGCTTCTTGCATATACTTAAACCTAACCCGGTGCCGCCATATTGACGCGAGGTAGAGCTATCTGCTTGTGCAAATGGTTTAAAGAGCTGTTTTTGCGCCTCTTTACTGATTCCAATGCCGGTATCATTAACGCTAAAGTAGGTCATTTTTTTAGACTGCCACACCTTAAGTGTAATGCTGCCTTTGGCTGTAAATTTAATGGCATTATTGATTAGATTTAGCAAAACTTGCTTTAAGCGTATTGGGTCGGTGTTGATAACCAAGTTGCTAGATTTATCGTAATCAAGCATAAACTCTAGCGACTTGGCATCAATATCAAATTGCAGTAAATTGGCCACTTCTTCACACACGGCACCTACACTTATAGGCTCTTGAATTAAATCGAGCTTCCCTGCTTCCATTTTTGAAAAATCAAGTACATCATTAAGTACTCTTAGCAATACGCCCAGTGCCCCATCTGCTTGCTCTATATAACTGCGTGCTTGCTGCCAATCATTTTGTTGTAGGGCTAAATAATGCAACCCTTTAATGCCATTAATAGGCGTGCGAACTTCGTGGCTCATATTCGCTAAAAACTGGCTTTTTATTTCATTGGCTTCATCGGCCTTTTGCTTTTCTAAGCGTAAAATTTTAGTCTGCTTTGCAACTTGCTCACGTATTCGAATATTGGTTCCCGTTACCGATATTAAAAAGGTAATAAGCAGCCAAACAAATAACATGCCGGCTATTTGCGCAAGCCAGTAAACTAGCCATGACTCGCGTTGCATTGGCTGATGCAGTTCCACCTGCCATACTCGCTTACCTACCAATAACTTGTAGTCTTTTAACGGCAATAGTTGCTGGTGCTCAGCAATAAATATAGGTTGTGCATTATCTTCTGTTGTGGTGTCTGTAAAGCTCACTGCAACACCGTTGTTTTGATCAAATAACACCGCGTTTGATAGTCTCTCTAAACTAACCACGGCGACCACAAAACCTTTAAAATCGTCTTCGGTAATATTGTTGCCAAACACCGGATGAAAAAACAACACGCCGCGCTCAGCTTCGTTTTGCACTAAATTTATTGGCTCACTAATCACCAACTCATTTAACACTTTTGCTTTTATTAATGCAGATCGCCTTACCTCATTTGAGGCAAGATCAAAGCCAATTACATCTTCATTTCCCGATAAAGGGTGTGCGTATTGTACGGGGTAGTAAAAATCTCGTGGGCGAGCGGCCTGCCAACTGCCATCTTTTGCTCTTTCTTTCAAGTTGTATTTAGCAAGCTCTGTATTGTTATTAGCCTCTATATACTGAGCTAGGTTTTCACTTGGTAAGTAGGGCACCCACTCAAATGCTAAAATTTCTTCGCTGTAACTAAGCTGCTTAGACGTAAATTGCTTAAATTCAGTAAAGCTCACATCGTCACTACTAGAAAAAAAGGTTGCCAGTAAGGCGAGGTGTGCTGTTATTTCGTTAATTTTATTGTTGATAGCATCTTGCGTGGCTAATATTTTAAGCTCTTCTTTTTGAATGTTTTTTTCTTTTTTTACACTGGCCGCGCCATAAAAGCTAATACTTATAACCATATAAATTAACAGTGAGGGCAGTATAACTTGTAGGCGATAATTTACTTGTGAATAGTTAAATGCAGCTAGCATAAGCGGAGTAAAAACAAGCACTCCAATACTGTCGCCTATCCACCACGCTATAAACGTATCCCAACCCGCTTGAGACACAATAACGCCATTAAAAATTAATAAGCTGGTGCCTACACCTGCAGCTATAACACAGCATAATGGGCCTGCAACAACGAGGCTTTGAATACAATGTTTTAAAGAAGATAAATCAAGCGGTGCTTTAATCACTTTAGTGACCAACAGGCTACCAACCCAAGCTTGTATAGTAGAGGCAAAGGTAACAGCCGCAGCATGCATAAATACACTTAACTGAAATATCGCTGAGGCGTTTTCTAAATGAATGAGGTTAGTGAAAAAAGCCCCTAAAACAATACCTAGTAAGCTCTTTCTGCCCCAAATTAAAAAGCCAGCAAGCGCAATTCCCGAAGGCGGCCACACAGCTACGGCATAACCATCGATTGCCAATAATAAGTTGCTAAAATATCCGGTAAAAAAGTAAGCGCACGCTAAACTTACAGTGACAATGAAAAAGTGTTTCAACCCAATGCTCCCGAATATCAAAGCTGCAAAAGTATAAGTGTAGCCTTTATTGATACAAAACGAGTGCTTTATTGGCTTGTGCGGTATTTTTATAGCTAAGCGCTGCTTGCTGAGCAAATTGCTTTTTGTTTTCGATATTCAAGGCTTTATCAAAAACTTTTGCGGCTAACTCATAATCGCCTTGGGCATTAGCTAAACACGCAAGCGAGAGTAATAATGCGTTGTTTGCACCATCTTTTTTCAGGCGCTCTTGAATACTACTTTGAAGCTTTACAGCCTCTGCCGAGGTGGCGTTACTTAATATATTGGCAAGTAAGGCATGCTGCTCGTCATGCTTCACCATTTTAATTAAGTCACTTTCAATCGCACTTAACTGGCTTACTTTAGCCATTTGCATTAAATAAGCTGTATTAGCATGAGCTTGTAGCTTTTTAGGAAGTTGCTTATATTTTTCAGTGATTTTATCGCTAGCTTGTGCATTAAAATAGGCATTAAACAGCTGCGTCCACTGCGTATCGTTAAGGACTTTTTTGCGAAGTAAACGCGGTAAAAAGTCTTCAAGCGCACTAAAGTGCTGTTGTTGTACGAGTATTTCGGCGTATAGTTTAAGCTCAAGTGGTGTCGCTTTTTTTGAATCTGCGTTAGCGCGCATTTGCGATTCTATTGCACTGCTATCGCCACTGGCTATCCAAAGTTTAGCTACGTTAAGCTGCTGCTCTGGGCTAATTTCAAATAAGCGCTCTAATGCTTTATCGGCTTCATTATTAGCAAGCGCCGCCTTTGCTAATAGCGCTAAGCGAATATCTTCAAACTTACTGGGTACACTATTACCTGATAACGTTTGCTCTACAAGCTCGTAATCATCGTTTATTGCACTCCATAAGGCTTGCTCTATAGCTGCTTGCTTTCGCTCTTCGCTACGCGCAAAAAAACCATGTTTAGTATTATGATAAATCGACAATAAATAGCGCACTAATTTGTAAGTTAAAAACAAAATAGTTGCACTAATTACCGCCATAATACAAAACGATACAATCGTGCCTTCAATCGTGGTGTTGTTAAACGAGATCAGCACATAGCCTTTTTCATCCAGTACAAATGGCGTAATCGCTAAAACTAAAACAATCGCAACAATTAATACTATAAGCCCTATCATTGCGCCCACTCCTTAACCTGCTGTGTACTTTGTAAGTTTACTTCAGGGTTAAAGTTTAATGGCTCTTTTTCTAGGCTAGTTAGTGCGTTTATAACCACTTTTGTTGCCTCGTCATCTTGCTTAAAGTACTCATTAACAAGGCGCTTTGCCTCACTTATGGCACTAAAATAAATGCTCGCCTGCTTGCTCATTAATGCATCTTGAGCTTGCGTCACATTTAATTTAATACGTTGATTAATTAAGTGGCGCTCCTGATCTGTTAGCAGTGGCTCTATAGCAACCCCTTCGTGCTGACGAATAGTAATAAAGCTATCAACTAGCTTATTCCAGCTATTACTTAGGTTTTGCTGCCAATCGCTTACATCTTCACTCAAGGCATTTTTTTCAATTTCTGTTGCTTCTTGCGGTATGTTAACAGCATTAAATGCAAGGTTATCTATGTTTGATAACACGCTATTAAGTTTTAAGTAAATGGCTTCTGTTGGGATAGGTTTTAAGCTATCTAGTGTTTGAATGTCTTGTGTTATTGCTTGGCGAACTGCAACAGTACCTGGGTGTTCACTCAATAAGGCATCTAAGCGTTTAAGTACAGCGCTAGCACCTTGGTAATCTTTTTCAGCCCACAGTTTAAACTCAGCCATACGTTGTAAGCTGGTTACTTCTTGCGGGTTTAGTGAAGCGCCTTGCTGCTGAGCTTGTTGCAATGCAGCTTTTAATTGTTGCTGGTTACTCTCTGCACTTTCATTAAGCGCAGCTGCCACTTTTTGCTCACTATTGAACAATGCTTGCTGAAGATTAGATTGCGCAGACTTGAGCGCCTGTAACTCTTGTGACAATAACGCGTTTTCTTCTTTTAGTTCATTAACAGCTACATTTTGGGCTTTACCTGCATTGAGTTTTTGGTAAAACTCATACCCCACACCACAGGCAACAATAAGAGAAATAACAAGCGCAAGAACCGCTATTTTACTTATTTTTTGCTTTTTATTGGTCGTACCCGTTGCATGTGCAGGCTCTTTTTTATTTGAAGGCGCAGCTGTTTTAGCTGGGGTTTTATTATCTGCCGTAACTGGCTTTGACTGTTCGCTCATCTTGCTACCTTGCTGTTTTATGCAGGAAAACATAGCGGTATCGCTTGCCCCTGCGGCAATGTGTATATTAGCCGAGCTTACCTGTTGCTGTTGTAAATAAGCGGCTATACGCTCGCTAGCAACATAAAATCGGCACTGTTGTAACCACTGTAATTGTTGTTCAGTTAGGTTATTAAATATTGCATCTACTGCTGCATTACTGGTTATGACTATACCTTGTACTTTCAGGCTTTGCCAGTGGTCTGTCCAGTTGGTTTTTTCAGCGCTTATTGGCTCACGTTTGTATACCACACAGTTATTTAAAAAAGCCCCACGCTCCTTTAAGGTTTTGGCAATATCTGGGCGCCCTGCTTGGCCTTTTACTAATACAATATTACTGCCTTCCACCTCAGCTAAAGACTTAAGCGCTAATAGCCCTTCTGAGTCATGCTGCTTGGGTAGTGCAGCTCGTACACCAAACACTTCATAAACAGTATCAGCAGTTTGCTGCCCTACTGCATAATATTGTGCTTTAGTATTTATTGTAGGCTTTAATTGCGCTAATGCAGTAACGGCATCTTGAGAGATAAAAATAATTTTATCGGCATTAATTAACGGGCTTAGCTCGGTAGAGGAAGGCGTAAGGTAGGATATTTTTAAAACAGGAAACAATGACGCCTGATAACCCGCTTGCTCAAGTTGCTGAGCAAGGGCTGCGCCTTTTCCTTCGGGCCGAGTTATCAGGATATGTGTCATTTATGCGTCTCTATATACTTCTGCTAATATTTTGTCGGCGCCTTGCGCTAATAACCTTTTAGCAAGCTCAACACCAATTGCTTCTGCATCATTTATATGACCGGTTACTTCGTCATGCAAAATTTCACTACCATCTACTGCACCAACTAGTCCGCGTAAATGCACTTGGTCACCATCAACTAATGCATACGCGCCAATTGGTACCTGGCAGCCACCTTCTAAATGGCGGTTCATCGCGCGCTCTGCATTTACACGTATACGTGTTTGGGTATGCTCAAGCGGGGCAAGTAAGGCTTTTGTTACTTCATCATCAATACGACACTCAATACCCACAGCACCTTGTCCGTTAGCAGGAAGCGACACCTCAGGCTCAATATAATCAGCAATACGGTCATCCATTTTTAAACGAAGCAGCCCAGCTGCGGCTAAAATAATTGCATCATACTGGCCATCATCTAGTTTTGCTAAACGGGTATTTACATTACCACGTAAGTCTTTAATGACTAAATCAGGGCGCAGAGCTCTAATTTGGCACTGGCGACGAAGGCTAGAAGTCCCCACCACAGCACCTTGGGGTAATTCGCTTAAATTAATATAGTTATTTGATACAAACGCGTCGCGCGGGTCTTCACGCTCACAAATTGTGTGCAGTGCTAAACCTTCTGGAAACTCAACGGGTACATCTTTCATTGAATGGACAGCAATATCGGCACGGCCATCTAACATGGCTTGCTCAAGCTCTTTAACAAACAAGCCTTTACCACCAATCTTAGCAAGCGGTGTATCTAAAATAATATCCCCTTGGGTAGACATAGGGACTAATTCTACGCGTACATCAGCATGAAAATGCTCAAGCTGTGCTTTTACAAATTCAGCCTGCCAAAGCGCTAAAGCACTTTTACGAGTTGCAATGCGTACTAACTTTGTTTTTTCTGTCATAGGGGTATCCAAATAGTTACAGCTAATAGCCACGCTTAATTAGCTAAAATTCTAAATTCTTTTTGAGCAATTAAATTACCTTGCTCATCAACAACATCTACACGCCAATGGCCTGTTTGTGTATTCATAATATTTTTGGTCGAGTACGTTCTGTAGCGCGGCGAGGTAACATTAAGCGAAATCTCAGCCATGGTTTCACCCTCATAAGACCATACATGCTTTACTTGTTGGCCTTGTAGGTTTTTAAGCTCACTAAAAAACGAGAGCGACTCTTCAAACTGATTTAAACGGATATCTGCAGCAAATACATTAGTGGGCTCGCGCTTACTTACTTTGCGAGTAAGTACTGCACGGCTAATTTTACCTGTATCAATTTGTGCACCTAACGCAACGCTTGCAATGTGCGCCGTAGATGAAAAACCTTCACTGCTAGTTAGCGAGCCGTCGTCGTTTTTAATATCTGGGAGCTGTTCATTGGGTGATGCGCTTAACTGGGTGTTTGTAAGCGGCCGATTAGCGATAGGCTCAGCGAGTTCGGTATCTGATTGCTCAATAACAGAAACTTGATTGCTTTGAACGTTAGCAATTGGCTCTATATCCGTTTGCTCGTGATTGCTTTGCGCTAATAAAGTATCATTATTAACGCTTTCATCCTCAAGCACCGCTGGCGCAACATCTGCTATATCATTCGCTAATGTAGGCTCGTTTGGGTGCATTTGCTCATCATTTACACGCACAGCAGGCTCAACATTATCTGCGGCGCCTTCGCTTAAATGTAAATAAGGCGATTGCTCTTTCGGCTGCTCGCCCTGATCGGCATTTACCGAACTCGTTAAGCCATACACAACCGCTGCCGAGGTCATTGCTACCAACATAGAAACACTCGCAATACGACGCCAATGCCACTCGTAGCTTACATTAGGTACACTATTTTGTGGTTCGCGTTTTACATTTGCTTTAATAACTATTTTTTGACTCATATTGACCTCAGCGGTTCCAAATTAGCTTAAACGGGCAATTAACCATTGGCGAATAGCTTGCAGTTCTTCTGCGCAAACCTGATGAGCCATAGGGTATTCTTGCCAGCTTACATCCATGTTATGTGCTGTTAATACTTCAAACGCACTTCTACCCGCACTATGCGGCACTACATTATCTTGACTACCATGCGCCATAAATACATTTAAATCAGTATGCTTTGCTTCTTGCGCTAGCTTTTCAGGCACGCACATATAAGTAGACAGCGCCATAACACCTGCCAATTTATGCTCAAATCGCGGCGCTAAATGTAAAGACACCACGCCCCCTTGCGAAAAGCCCGCCAAAATAATTTTATTGGCAGGTATACCATTTTCTATTTCTTGATTGATCAGGGCTTGCACTTTTTCGGCTGAATCTCTCACGCCTTGTTCATCGGCACGTTTGTCTAATTCTATAGATTTAATGTCGTACCACGAGCGCATTTCCATGCCACCATTTATGGTGACCGGTTGAATAGGCGCATGCGGAAAAATAAATCGTATGCCAAGCTCACTGGGTAGATTAAGTTGCGGTGCAACCGGAGCAAAGCCATCGCCAGAGTCACCTAAACCATGTAACCAAATCACAGTGGCTTTGTGCTCACCTTGCGCTGGGTATTGTGCAAACTCTAAACTCATAAGCTTGATTGCCACTTAATCTCTTGGCCAGCTTGGCGAGTAGACGCTTGGTTCATAAACTTCCAAAACTCTGCACCTGAGCGGTTATCAATCCATTGCCCATCACGCATTTCAAAATGGTGGCCATTAAATTTAGTTGCAACCCATACTTGATGCAAAGGCGCCTGTTTATTAATTACAATTTTACTTTTATCAGGGAAAATTATTTCTAAAATACCTTCTGCCGACTCGTAATCTAAATCTGCTTCACAATCATCAACTTGCTCTTCAATTGTGTACATAAGCGCTTCGGCTAATTGGTGATATTCACTTTCAGTCATTGTAATTTTCCTTTGCAGGCGAGCTGCGTAATATTGGGTACGGTTTATATACAGCTAGTGTAACAGGAATAAAATCATCCGCGAATAGCTGCATTTTTTAGATATTCTGTTACTCTGCGATTATAAAGCCAGCAACCGTATTAATCTAATGAAAGCGACACATACCTTACAATTAAAACGACTATTTATAAGTACTTTACTGCTAAGTGCATTAGCTGGCTGCGGCCAAAGTGGGCCTTTGTATTTACCAGAGCAGCAAACTGAGCAAAACACACCCCCTAATACGGCACAGTCAACGCCTGTAAAAAAAACCAATACAGAGCAAGCGCAGGAGCAATAAATGGATTACTTTAACTACCAAAACAACCAATTATTTGCAGAAGACGTCAGTGTCGCCGCTATTGCTCAGCAATACGGTACGCCTTGTTATGTTTACTCGCGTGCTACATTTGAGCGCCATTTTTTAGCTTTTGCAAATGCCACTAAAAACCATAAAAGCCTAGTGTGCTATGCAGTCAAAGCCAATTCTAATATTGCAGTATTAAATATATTAGCGCGTTTAGGCTCAGGGTTTGACATCGTATCGAAGGGCGAACTGGCACGTGTAATAAAAGCTGGCGGTGATGCCAGTAAAGTGGTGTTTTCAGGTGTAGCTAAAACCGCCGACGAAATTGCTTATGCACTAAAATTAGGTATTAAATGTTTTAATGTCGAGTCGGTCTCAGAGCTTGAGCGTATTTCAGAAGTTGCGTGCGAATTAAATTTGGAAGCACCTATTTCTATTCGCGTAAACCCTGATATAGATGCAAAAACACATCCGTATATTTCTACCGGTTTGAAAGAAAACAAGTTTGGTATCGATATTCAAACGGCTGTGAGCGTTTATCAGCATGCGGCGTCTTTACCTGGTTTAAAGGTAACCGGCGTAGATTGCCACATAGGGTCGCAATTAACTGAGGTTAAACCTTTTTTAGAAGCACTTGATAAACTAATTGCTTTAATAGATGAACTCAAGGAAAAAGGAATTGAGCTTACCCATTTAGATATTGGTGGCGGATTGGGCGTGCCTTATAATAATGAGCAACCGCCTCACCCTAGCGAATATGCAGCGCAAGTTACCGAGCGTCTAGCAAATTACAAACATCTTGAACTTATTTTTGAGCCAGGACGCGCTATAGCCGCTAACGCTGGAATTTTAGTAACGCAGGTTGAGTTTATTAAACAAAACCAAGATAAATTTTTTGCCATTGTCGATGCGGGTATGAACGACATGCTTCGCCCTTCGCTTTATCAGGCATGGCAAAAAATTATTCCTATCTCAGTGCGCAACGACGATACCCCAACACGCAACTTTGATATTGTGGGTCCTGTGTGCGAAACCGGCGACTTTTTAGGGAAAAATCGTGACTTAGCGCTCAAACAAGGCGACTTATTAGCACAACGAAGTGCCGGTGCCTATGGTTTTACCATGAGTTCAAACTACAACTCTCGCCCACGTGTGGCCGAAATAATGGTAGATGGTGAGCAACACCACCTTATTCGCCAACGCGAAACCATCGAGAGCCTTTATCAAGGTGAGAAAATTTTACCATAAACGTTTTTGTTAAGGCGCTGCTCTGTGGCATGATTAGCGCAGAGCAAACCCGAATTAGAGCGCTATGTTAGTTAATTTTTCCAAAATGCACGGCTTAGGCAACGACTTTGTTGTAATTGATAACATTACACAAAATGTATTTTTGTCTCGCGATCAAATAAAAAAACTGGCTGATCGCCACTTTGGTATTGGCTTTGACCAATTACTTATGGTTGAAGCCCCTTATTCCCCTGATCTCGACTTCCATTACCGTATATTTAATGCCGATGGCAATGAAGTAGAACAATGCGGAAATGGCGCACGCTGTTTTGCCCGTTTTGTGCGTATGAAAGGCTTAACTAACAAGCACAAAATTAGTGTTTCGACCAAGTCAGGCAACCTTACGCTATACATAGAAAAAGACGGCCAAGTGACGGTTAACATGGGCCACCCTAATTTTGAGCCTGCTAAAATCCCGCTTAAAGCCAGCAAGCGAGAACTCACTTATATAATAAGAGCGCAAGAACACACTGTGTTTAGTGGCGCCGTGTCTATGGGTAACCCACATTGCGTGCTAGAAGTTGACGATATAGCAACCGCACAAGTTGAGGTGCTTGGCCCACTACTTGAAAACCACGAACGCTTTCCAAATCGTGCCAATATTGGCTTTATGCAAGTGGTCTCGCAAGATCATATTAAGTTAAGAGTCTGGGAGCGCGGCGTTAGTGAAACCTTAGCGTGTGGTACGGGCGCCTGCGCAGCAATGGTCATTGGTCACATTCAGAGCAAACTTAACACCACAGTACAAGTTGATTTACCCGGTGGCACATTACAAGTGCGTTGGAGCGGCGAAGGGCACCCTGTTCGTATGACCGGCCCTGCCGAGCATGTATTCGATGGGCAAGTTGCTTTATGAGCGAACTAACAAAAGAACGCGTTGCTGAGTATTTAGCGCGCCACCCTGATTTTTTATTAGAGCAGCCAGAGCTGCTTGCACAGCTTGAGTTACACCACAAAGCGCAAGGGGCTACCTCGCTTGTACATATACAACAGCGCCAGTTACGCGAGCACAATACTCAGTTAAAAAATCAAATACAGAGTATGAGCCAACACGCGACGCAAAATGAGCTAGTGTATCGCTTGTTTAGCCAGTGCCATCGTCAACTGTGGACAAATTACGACTTTAATACGCTTGCCGCAAATTTGCGCAATATTATTTGTACCAGCCCACACATTAGCGAGTGTAGGTTGGTTAAATATAACAACACTTTTGATGAACTTATTGAGCACCGCCTTAGCCAGTTTGGGCACTACTTAGGACGCGTTAATCAGCAAGAGCGTGAGCTATTATTTTGCGAAAACACGCAATCTTCTGCTATTTACTTAATTGGCTGCGTTGAAAAACCCGTTGCTATATTGGCCTTTGGCAGCCATGATGAAAACCATTTTGAGCCTGCACAAGATAACCTGTTTGTGCTTGATTTTGTGCATGCATTGCAACTTAGGCTATTGGAATTGGCATGAGCGACGAGACGCCTAACACTGAACAATTAAGTGAGCATTGGCGTAACCCCATTCATTTATTTAGTGACTATTTAAAGTACGAAAGACAGTACTCAGAGCACACTGTAAATCAGTATGTTAGCCAACTAAACTTTGCCGCCCTGTATTTTAGTAAATTATGTGACGACTGGTTTGGCGTACAAGGGGAGCATATTCGCCGCTACAGCATGGCACTTCGCACAAAGCAATTAAGCGGACGCACCATTAGTTTAAAATTAAGCTGCATTCGTAGTTTGTATAAATTTTTAAAAGCCAAAAACGTTGCGCACCACGCGCATTATCATAACCCAGCGCAGGGTATTAAAGGCCCTAAATTTTCGAAGCCTTTACCTAAAAATCTCGACGTTGATCAGATGGCAAGCCTACTGGAGATTAGCGATGACGACCCATTAGCCATACGAGATAAGGCCATGATGGAGCTTATGTATTCATCAGGGTTACGCATCAGCGAGTTAGTTGGCACCAACTTACACGATATAAACACTGCCAATGGTGAAATATTAGTCAAAGGTAAAGGTAACAAAGAACGCCTCATCCCCGTAGGTAGTAAAGCGCTCAAAGCGTTAAAAAATTGGCTCAATATACGGGGGCAATTTGCAAAGCCTGACGAAATGGCGGTGTTTTTAAGCAGTAAAAAAAACCGTATTTCGGTTCGCCAAGTTCGCTTACGCATGCAAGAGTGGGGAATAAAACAAGGTATTAGCTCACAAGTGCACCCGCATAAACTTCGCCACTCGTTTGCCTCTCATATTTTAGAATCATCTGGCGATTTACGCGCTGTACAAGAACTATTAGGGCACAGTAGTTTGTCGGCTACGCAAGTGTATACACATTTAGATTTTCAGCATTTAGCCAAAGTGTACGACAACACCCATCCGCGCGCTAAAAAACAAACCGATTAGGAATGTAATTATGATTCGATTTAATCGTGCTCTTCGCCCTTTTTCTGTTATGAGCTTTGATTTAGACGACACCCTATATAACAACCACCCAATAATAAAAGCCGCAGTTAAAGCGCAGCAAGATTATTTAAACGCGCTTCCTAGCTACTTAAAACAAGGCCCAAAATACTGGCAACAATGTCGCAACGAGGCCGTAATACAGTTACCAGAGCTTGCTGATAATGTAACTAAATGGCGCCAACATACGCTACGCCTAGCCCTTTCAAAGCTAGATTTAAGCGATCAAGAAGTAGAGCATCATGCCGATGCAGCCTATAACGCCTTTGCCGATGCCCGCAGCAAAATAGTGGTAACCGACGACGTACTAAAGCTGCTAGATAACTTAGCCCAGCACTTTACGCTGGTTGCAATAACCAATGGTAATGTGGAAATAGAACGCTTTAATTTACGCGATAAATTTGCGCTAGTATTGCAAGCCGGCATGCACGGTAAAGCCAAGCCCCACGCTACACTGTTTGATAAAGCCGCCGTGCACTTAAACGTGGCTAAAAGTGAAATTTTACACATTGGCGATAGCCTAGATACCGACGTACAAGGTGCTAATAATGCTGGCTGCCAATCGGTTTGGTTAAACGACCAAGGCGCGAATTATAACTACAAAGGCCTTGCCGATGTTGAAATTGCGAATATTCATGCCTTAGCGCATTTTATCAAATAGCCTAAATACAACTAAGAGGTTGCAATGAGCCAATATACCAAGCTAATCACCTTGCTATTAATAGGCTCTATTAGCCTAAACGCTTATTTATTGTGGCCAGAAAAACAGCCCACGGTAAGCGCACAAAATACCAAACCTGCAGACCTAGTTAAAACGCCAAAAAGTAATCTACTCAATCAAGCTCAACAGCAATTTAAGCTACACAAATTTGGCGATGCGCTAAAGACATATCAGCAACTAAAGCAACACTCGCCCACCCTAGCTCGCACTCTTTACGCTTCGTGGCTCTTGCAATTAAAAACATGGCTAAATACTAACTTATTTCTTAGCGAGCCATTGTTAAACGCACTATTAGATCAAGACCCTTACAATACAGAGCTACTTACATTGCAGGTCGATTACTTAATAAATAGAGGGCAAATACAAAATGCAATTATTGCCTTATTTGAACTATACCCGTTGTTAAGTGAGCAACAGCAAAGCGCTGCAAATGCGCAGTTGGAAAATCTGACTAAAAACGAGCTCCATAGTTTAAGTGAGCAACAAAACTGGCAAACAATTATTGAACAAACTCAAATTTGGCTCGACTATCAAAACGATAACAGTCATTTTTTATACGCACTCGCGCATGCTTATTATCAGCTCGAAGACTTTATTAGCGCCTTAACAACTATTGAGCGTATGCCATCACAACACCCTTTACAAAACGAAGTCGCTGATTTACAAGCAATGATAGATAAAGCTCAATCACAAGATGACTTTATTACGCTTACCCCCTACGGCGCACATTACACAATTAACACCGAGCTAAATGAATCAATCCAAACAGAACTAATGCTAGATACTGGCGCAAGTGTTACCTCGCTATCAAGCGACATAATCGAGCAGCTTTCACCCAGGCCACTTTATTTAGGCGATGTAACCGTAAACACGGCGAATGGGCAAATTAGCGTAAAGCGCTACCAAATTGAGTCGTTTAAAGTAGGGATGCAAATTATTTACGGTTTTGAAGTGCTCGGTATTGAAAACATCCGCGGCCAAGGTTTGTTGGGAATGAACTTTTTATCTAGATATAAATTTAATATAAATCAGCAAACAGATGAGTTAGAGTTGAGTGCTAAATAAACAAAAAATAATAAAAGGAAGTTTATGCGTACTCTACTATGTACACTACTTTGTTTTTGGCAATGTACTGCTCAGGCAACAAATTATTTTGTACAAGACAAAAGTTGTGAGGCTATTTCACCCGAAATAGAAATAAGCCTTAGCGCTACACTGAGAGATTTAGATAACCATCAAAGAAAAAGACAAAACCTTAGACAAAAAGCACTCAATAAATATACCGCACAGTATAAACAACAACATGAACAACTATATGTTGAGGAATACTTTACTACCCAAAGCAGCCACTCTGCTGAAACCCCCACAATAAGTAGAGCCCAAAAAAAATTACACTACCTTATTAAGCTCACCCCTTCAAAAAACTGTAATCAGCAAGTCGCTATGACTAGCGAGCTATTTATTTCAGGCATGCACAAGCGCAGCTTATCAACTACCATTGAGGGGAATGCAATGGAAGTCACTTTAGACATAAACAACGCCCCTAAGTTTACTCAATTTAACAATCCCCTTATCACCCCAACCAACTTTTTTGGCCTTCAACTTGGCAGTAGCTATGAGCAAGTATTAGCGACTCTGGGACTCGCTAGTTTATCGCTAAGCGATAAAAATAATGCAATACTTGTATATGGAAGAAATCATGCCTTTCACTTTAAAAATAATGTATTTATAGGTTACCAGTTCCATGAAATGCTACTACCTATGGTGATAAATAATGAGCTTTCTCTAGCAAATGAAAAGCTACAAATAAGTACCGGCACAGAGCAGACTATTTCTCTTGATACAAATTTAACTCAACAGGCCATAAATAAATTAAAAAACAGTTTTGATGAAATAGAAACTGCATCTTACAAGGTGTCAATTGACAAGTCAGAGCAAAGAGTTGTCGGTATATCTCACGGCGAGATAATTAAGAACATAGAGAACACGACCCAATGCTATAACGGCTCCATGTTGGCCGATGAATACTTAAAAAAACACGAAAGTAGTAAAACGCTTAAAGTGGTTAATGAAGATCATGACAATATAATTATTACTCCTTGTTATGAGTTTATATATGAAGGCAACGGCTACATTTCTAAATTAAAGCTTGTAGAGCCTTTTTCAACCGCAAATATTAAACTCGCTGCATTAGCTGGCTATATTAACCAAAGTAAACAGTGGAGCCTAACAGGCATAAATTACAACGACCCCGTTTCAAACCTTGCTAAGTTAGGCGATTACGACGAGTTTTTTGACTCAGCAGAGTTTACCTCTGAACACTGGGACGGTTATTTTTATATTTATGACGGAAAGCTTTTAAGCGCAGAGCTTACAAGCAACGACTATTAATTTTTCTCCTTGAATCTTCTGTTAAAAAAGGGCAATCATGTTATTAAACGACTTTTTACAGCAACTTGCAGGCAACCCTAAAAGCATACAATTTAGCGATACCATGGCGGTGATAGAAGCTAATTACGATTTTACTGCGTGTGGATTTAATAACCACGGCTTACTTAGCTCAGCAAGTGAAAACAACGGGTCTTGCAAAATTTTTGCATTTGCTAAATTAAACGATTTAAGCAAACAAAATACCTTAGATTGTTTTGGTAAGTTTTACCGCGAGGACGTACTACAAAACCCTAAAGGCGATGACCACATGAACATTCGTACATTTATGTTAGCGCCAGAAACGACGCCATTTTTAGGGCTGAGCTTTGATTGTGAGCCGCTAAAAGCAAAGTAATATAAACAGCTCAATTAAAGCGTTTTTTCCATAAAATAACGCGTACCAGAATGCGGGTAGTTGTTAAGCTGATACTTAACCACATATCCGCGTTTTTCATAAAATGGCTTGGCCTGAAAATCAAGCGTGTCGAGCTGTGCAATGTTGGCACCAAGCTCAATAGCTGCAAGTTCAAGCGCATTTAAAAGCTTGCCAGCTAACCCCTTGCCCCGAGCAGTATCGCTACACCAAAGCCAGTTAATCATTAGCCAATTACCAAACACGGAACCACTCACGCCGGCAATTAAACAGCCTTTTTCATCTAAAAATTTATAGCCTAATGGCACTTTAGGGGCGTCAAAATGTTGCCCGTTAAACTCAACTATTTTTGTGCGAAGCGCTGAATTTAACGCATCGGTATTATCTGCTTGTAATTGATACATGTACCGCCCTTAAAAGAGCAGATACTAGCAAACTAGCTCTATCAAAACAGGTTGTTTTTTCCATAAGGTACTTCAAGCAAATTACTTGTTGTTTTTTCGGGTTGGCCGCACATTTCATCGTAGGCACTAGTGTGTCGCAGCACCATTTCGGCGTAAGCTATGTTTTCAAACCGCTTTTGAATATGCAGCGGACTGAGCGCTTTTACAAATTCGCCATTCTCTTCAGTAACGTAATACTCTACGTTATTTACAATGACAGACACCTGATAGAGCGCCATTTCAAGGGAGTGCGCCACCACTTTTTGTAATGGTTCGTGCTTTTTTAGCTCAGAAAATTTCATACCCATAACAATCGCCTTTTAATAAAAAGTAACCTTATAGATACGCACCTTTGCTATAATCGCGATCAAATTATTACATCACTGCCTTTTAAGCTTATGAGCAATAAAATTCGACTCGCTAAATACATTGCTCACGCTGGTGTGTGCTCACGAAAACAAGCATCGCGCTTAATAGATGACGGGGTAGTAATGGTCAATAATCGCCCTGCTAATCACATAGATCACGTTAATGAGCAAGACGACGTAGTAGTTAATGGCCAAGCAGTTAAAGGGCCAGCCGGTTTGGTTTATTTTGCGTACCACAAACCTGTAGGTATTGACTGCAAATTAAATGAAAATGACCCTGCCAGCCTAATTCACCATTTACCCACCCTCACCCGGGTTTACCCCATTGGCCGATTAGATAAAGACTCTCGTGGCTTGCTGGTTTTGACCAACGACGGTGGTTTTTGTAATCAACTTATTCACCCAGACTTCCACCAGCCTAAACGTTATTTAGTCACGGTAGATAAGCCTATTGATAACGCGTTTTGTGAAAAAATGGCCGCAGGAATCCCTATCGATAAACAAGTAACCTTACCGTGTGAAGTCACTAAAATAGCTGACAACCAATTTAGTATTATTTTAAAACAAGGCCTTAACAGGCAAATACGTAAAATGGCGCATTACTGCGGCTTTAAAGTGATTGATTTATTTAGAGTGCAATTTAGCGAACTCGCCCTCTCAAACCTAAACCTACCTGAAAACCACTACATACAAATTAATAAAACAGATATTTCAAATATCTAATACCTAGTCGCTTAATTACCTATAAAAAGTTAAAAAATAACCTTGCAAAAACAGATTACAGGTGTAGTCTTAACTTAAAGATTACATTTGTAGGCAATAAAAATGATTGAGTTATCAAAAGCAGAATTCGACGTGCTTGATGCACTTTGGATTAATTACCCAGCAACCGCCAGCCAAATTATTGAGCGTTTAAGCGATGACAAACAATGGCACGAAAAAACCATTAAAACCCTTCTAGGTCGATTAGTTAAAAAAGGCGCACTGACCTTTGAAAAGGACGGTCGCCAATATATTTATACTCCCTGTATGGAGCGCGCCGACTACACCCTAAAAGAAAGCCAAAACTTTATAGAGCGCTTTTTTAGTGGCCGCATAGCGCCGCTGGTAAGCGGGTTTGCTAAATCGGAGCAGCTTTCTCAGCAAGACATAAATGAGCTTAAAAAAGTCATTGATGAGTGGGAAAAAAACCAAAAGTAAGGGATTAACATGGTTATTCAAACTGGATTTAATTGGTTGATTGAACAGCAACTATTATTAAGTATTTTGTTTTGTGGATTTATTTTACTCGAGCGATTTGGTTTAAAAACCCTTGGCGCGCGGTTTGTATACAAGTTAGCGTGGTTAGTACCTGCAGGATTAGTTATTGCTAATTTACCCAATGCGATAAAACCACTGCAAAATAGCAATATTAGCCATTACTTAATTACCCCTAACCAGCCCTTTTCTCATGAAATGGGGATTAGCTGGGCACTCATGTATGTACTTATTACTATGGGGTTATTAATAGCCAGTTTTATTACACATACACGTTTTGTTAAAAGCCTGCAGCTAACTGAACTAACGCACCTAGAGCACAGTCTTGCCACTGGTATTAAAACCTATGCCAGTCAATATGCAGCCACACCAATGGTGGTGGGTATATTTAAAAGTAAGCTTGTACTGCCCAGCAATTACAAGACCCAATTTGATAAAGCCTCTTTAGCGCTTATTTTAGAGCATGAAACTGTGCACATAAAACGCAAAGATAACTTAATAAATGCCCTGCTGTTACTGGCTACTATTTTATTATGGTTTAATCCGCTCGCTTGGATGGCGTACGCAAGTTGTAGGCGCTTACAAGAGCTGACTTGTGATGAACGGGTACTTGCGAATAAAACCACACACCAACACATTTTATACAGCAAAGCCTTAGTTAACTGCGCGGCAACAACGCCCGCTGGTCTAATGGCTTATTCACACTACGGAGATAAAAAAACCATGTTA
Source organism: Pseudoalteromonas sp. P1-25 (assembly GCF_001401805.1). GTDB lineage: Bacteria > Pseudomonadota > Gammaproteobacteria > Enterobacterales > Alteromonadaceae > Pseudoalteromonas. Next base: position 39,593 of record NZ_LKDW01000018.1, on the reverse strand, counting down.
CAACGACTTACCAATATAAAGCACAGTGGCACTCACTCTCGCCTTGCCAAAGGTGGCATACTGCTTGTGGCCGCAACTATGTTAAGTGCCCTCGCTATTGCAAAGCAACCGCAAGCACAAGGTGCCAAACAAGATCATATTTCACCCATAATTCGCATTGAGCCACGCTACCCTACTAAAGCCGCCCAACAAGGTATTAGTGGCTCAGTGGTGTTAAAATACGATATTGCTGCCAATGGCAGAACAAAAAATATTAGTGTCATTCAATCAAAGCCATCGGGCATTTTTGATAAATCAGCTAAAGAAGCGCTGGCGAAGTGGGAATATAAAATCTCTGAGGCAGGGTTTAATGATGTACTTGTACAGCTCGATTTTGCCATAAACAACAAGGTTGCTAATACTGATTTAATAGAGCGAATTAAAGTATCCCATTAATGCTATTGAGTAATACAAGAGCACAAAGCAAGCGCCCTTTTAGGCCGCTTGCTTTGTGGTTTTAACAATAAAATTAGATACTCATTACAATCATGGCAATGGCAGTGCCTAAACCAATAAACCATACGAGTGAACGTATAATATCTAGGTTCAGCCAATAAAAAATGCAATATAAAGTACGCGAAACTATATGGGTCACCGCCAAGGTTTCGGTTACGGCATTTACCGAGTTAGTTTCCAATACCACCGCAATAGCAACGGCAAACACTGCAAGTGATTCAAAACAATTTTGATGTGCCGCGAGCGCCCGCGCACCAAAGCCTGTTAGTTTTGCTTGTTGCGAACGCGGATGTTTATTGTCATACCGACCGAGCTTTGCCATCGCAACGGCTACAGGTATTTTTGCAAAATAAGGCATTAATACAGCAAGTAATGCGCATACTACTAATGTCGTCATAATGTATTCTCTTATTTTAGAACCTAGTTATTTAACCAATACATATAACACACATACACAAAAAAGCCGCCTATACGTTTTATGACATACGCAGGCGGCTAAACAATAACATCACTCTTACTATAGCTAAGTTTACCTATAAAGCAGTGCGGCATAATGTCGCAGGTGAGGAATATTCACTATCACCCTTAATGCATCGCTTTAATAACTAAAGATTGTTAATTTATAGACCTTATTTTTTTACCGACGACCCCCATGACCTGGATCTTTTTCACTTTTTTAGCCGCCTTTATGCAAGCATGGCGAAATGCCCTGCAAAGTAAATTAAGCACACATGCAAGTGTAGCTGGCGTAACCCTTTCGCGTTTTATTTTAGCCGGCCCTATTGCTGCAGTGTATTTGTATGGCTTATATCAATATCAAGACACGACCATGCCTACCTTTAATAATGCCTTTTGGGGTTTTATTATTGGCGCAAGCGTTATGCAAATACTCGCCACGGGTTTAATGGTAAAGCTGTTTAAAATGAACAATTACGCCATAGGTGCAGGCCTTGCTAAAAGTGAGGCGTTAGTCGCGGCTATTTTAGGAGTGTTGTTTTTTGGCTCTGCGCTTAGCCTACTTGGTTGGCTTGGGGTATTTTTAGGCGCTATTGCGGTGCTTTTACTTAGCGGTATAACCAGCGTAAAACGCTTTGATGCTAAAACAGCATTACTTGGCCTTGCCTGTGGTACCAGCTTTGCCCTTACATCGCTGTGGGTACGCGAAGCAAGTTTAAATTCAGGGTTGTTATTTCCGCACTCGGCTGCATGGGTTTTACTGTTTGTAATAAGCCTACAAACGCTTATATTACTTGGCTATTTATTACTAAAAGAGCCACAAACTCTTAGTAAACTTTGGCAATATAAAGGCATTACAACAGCAATTAGTATTTTTAGTTGTGTAGGCTCTATTGGCTGGTTTAGCGCAATGAGTTTACAGCACGTGGCGTATGTTAAAACGCTTGGTCAGGTAGAGGTATTTTTTACCATGCTAATAGCCGTACTTTGGTTAAAACAGCCACTTAAAAAGCAAGATACCGCGGGCTTAATTTTAATAGCCATTGCCGCTATTTTGGTGATGCTACCAAATTGAGAACATAAAAAAGCGCAGGCTTATAAACCTGCGCTACTGTAAAGCTGCTTATAACTTTTAAAGCAAGTGTTAAGCGCTCTTTTTAAGAGCTGATTTTTAGCGTTATCACACCGCAAATAATCATCAGCACACCTGCAATGCGGCCAAACGTGGCTGCATCCCCGTAAAATAATATACCCACTAAAAACGTCCCCGCAGCACCTATTCCAGTCCATACGGCATAAGACGTCCCCATTGATATTTGCTTTTGTGCAAGCCATAGCATAAAGCCACTGGCCACCATAAATGCAATTGCCATTGCAATACCTTGCCAACGAGTATCCGGGTTTTGCGATACCTTTAAACCAATTGGCCAGCCTATTTCAAGCAGGCCTGCAATGACTAAATAAACCCATGCCATTAAACATCTCTCTTTTTCAAAATTACGTCGTATAAATCTTCGCGGCGATCTTTTAAATTGCGCACTGTCCCTTCGCTATGAAGAATTTTTAGCTTATCCATATCAAGGTCGCTAAATAATAACATTTCGGTATTAGGTGTGGCTTCATTTAATGTTGCATCGTGCGGAAACGAAAAGTCTGATGGTGTTAGTACAGCTGATTGTGAGTACTGTACGTCTAAGCTTTCTACCTCAGGTAAGTTACCCACTGAACCTGCAATAACCACGTAACATTCGTTTTCGATTGCGCGCGCTTGCGCACAGTGACGAACCCGTAAATAACTATTTTTAGTATCGGTCCAAAATGGTACAAAAAGTATATCAAGCCCCTGCTTGGCTAAAATACGCGAAAGCTCAGGAAACTCTACATCATAACAAATTTGAATACCCACACGCCCAGCATCGGTATCGAACACGGCAATTTTGTCGCCGCCTTGAATCACCCAGTCATTTTGCTCATGCGGGGTGATGTGTATTTTGCGCTGCTCGTCTATTTTACCGCTTCGGTGGCATAAGTAACTGACGTTATAAATTTTATCGTCTTCGGCAAGGGGCATAGAGCCAGTAATAATATTAGCGTTGTACTCTATTGCCATGCGCGACATGGCGTTTTTAAACGTTTCGGTGTACTCAGCTAAATAGCGAATAGCCTCAGTTTGATTACTTTGTTCGGTAAGCCCCATAAGTGGCGCATTAAAAAATTCCGGAAATAAAATAAAGTCACTTTTATAATCAGAGACTGTATCGACAAAGTATTCCACTTGTTTAAGTAGCTCTTCAACCGACTCAACACAACGCATTTGCCATTGCACCGCACCTACCCGCACAATCGATTTAGTCGATTCGAGTACTGTATCGGTTGGTTCATACATTATGTTATTCCACTCAAGTAACGTGGCGTAACCTACAGACTCTTGATCCTCTGGCAGGTATTTTTTAAGTAACCGCTTTACCTGAAAATCGTTAGAGAGTTGAAAACTTAAAATTGGGTCGTAAAGCTCTTTTTGGTCAACTTTTTCAATGTATTCCATTGGCGTCATTTCACTGCTGTGATTGTAATAACGCGGAATACGCCCACCGGCTAAAATTGCCCGTAGGTTATATTGGCGGCACAATTCTTTACGAGCATCGTATAACCTGCGCCCTAAGCGCATGCCTCGGTGGGTTTCGCTAATGGCTACATCTAAACCGTATAGCGCATCGCCGTCGGAGTCACTAAATACACGGTCGTGGCCATCGGCTATGTCTTCGTACGTATGCGGGTTTGAAAAACGCGTGTAATCAACTTGCACGCTCAGTGCTATGCCCACCAGCACGCCATCATCCACTATGCCTATTTGCCCTTCAGGAAACTGATCTATCAATCTAAAAATAGTATGGCTTGGCCACGCGCCACCTAAATCAGGGTAAGCCTGATCCATTAAGGTCTTAATTTGCGGATACTGCTCTTTTGTTAAGTTACAAATTTCTAGGTGGGTTTTTTCTGCCGACATACACAACTCCTTTGGGCATAAGAAAATAAAAGCCGAATGTAGGCTTAAGTACACTCAGCTTTGTATCATGTTTTTTACGTTACACGTACTACTTTAAACTGCGATAAAAAAGTGTAGTCACTTTCCCTTTTGGCAGCCAACCTGCGTACTTAAGATTAAGCGTGGCTAACGGATCGGCTTTTAGTACTTGCTCTAAACTTGCGCCATTTTGCATTGCTTTTAGCATTAAATCTTTGGCTTTTTTAACAAGTTTAGCATACGTTACCAGCCCTGAACGGTCACTTACCGGCCCATGCCCGGGTATCACTATGGTGCGCTCATCTATTTGTTTAATAACGTCATCTACGGCCGCTAATATTCCATCAACACTGCCGCCACTATCTACATCAACAAACGGTAAGCTACCAAAGTTAAAGTAAATGTCACCCATGTGCACTATGTTATCGTTATTAAAAAATATCACCGCATCACCATCAGTATGTGCATGGGCGTAATGCACTACATGCGCGTGTTCGTTATTAAAATGCAGCTTTAAATCGTGGCCAAAGCTAATGCGTGGCAGGTAATCTGAGTTTGCGCCGTGTTTTTCTTTTAATCGCTTATGAACGTTGTGGTGCGCAATGACATGCGCGCCGGCTTTGGCAAAGTTTTCGTTGCCACCGGTGTGGTCACCATGATGATGCGTATTAATAACAAACTCTGCACTACCTGGTTTTAAATCACTAATGGTTTTTTTAATGTCGTTTGAAAGCTTAGCAAACTGATCATCAATAATGTAAATACCATCTTCCCCTACACTTGCCGCAATATTACCGCCTTGACCAAATAGTACATACACACTGTCACTTAGTTTTTTGGCCGTTACCGGGTTTTCATCTGCATGTGTTGCACTGCTAAGTAATAAGCCTGTTATTAATGCCGGTAGTATTTTTTTCATTTTAGTTCTCTGTTGATTTATTAATGATTATATAGAACGTGATTAACTGTCATTTAGTTCATCGTGCTGGCTCTATCACTATTTGATGTATTAGCGTTTGTGGTAGTAAAGGCGTGTGCTTACCTTCAATATAGTCACTAAAGCCTGCACGGTAAAACGCGGATAGCGGATGCCCCGACTGCCCACCAGGCACTGCCATAATGGCGTTTTCTAAATGCCCAGGTTGAGCAATAAAGCGCTGCGATGCACCAAAGCTTTTGCCTTGTACGGCGGGCATGTAGCTATCGCCAAAACCTAGCGTCACAGGCATATTTAAAAGCTTAGCCAGTATGGGCATTTGTTTAGCAAACGGGTGCTCAATATTAAGCGCATTTACTTTACCCCACTGCCAATTTTGCACGTTATCCCCATACTCAGCCCTAAGTGCTGTCACTGTATCGCTAAATGCACCTAATAACTGCTCGTCCCAATTTTTATATTCTGGGTTTACCCATGAGCTCGGCTTCTCCTTAATAAGCTGCCATATAGCTGGTTCTAAATCGCGTTTTACATATTTAAGCGTGGCGTCTTGCTCATTGAGTGTGTGCTCCATGCTTGCAAAAACAGTATTTATTAATGTGCTGCGGTAGTGTTTAACTAAGGTATAACCTACCGAGCTTGCACATGCACACTGCTGCCAGTTTTCAAGTGCACTTATGTACTGTGCGTTTTGGGTTTTGTCTTTTTTAAGTTGATTAAGTAGAAATGTGTGCCAAGGCGTTAAAAAACGGGCTTGATTATCGAGCTGTAACGCGTAAAAGTCGCTCTCGGCAAACGCTTGTTTTTCAAATAATCTATCGCGTATTTGGCTCGAACGAGCGCCTAGTGCATAACCACCGTTACCAAAACGAGTATTATCAGTGGCCGATACAACGCGTGAATTACCTGTCCATAATCGTCCATTTTTTGGGTTTTTAACATGAGGGCGCTGATGCTCATTTTGCTTCCAGTCGGGTGAGTACTCATTTTCATTCACGCTTAGCTCACTCGGTGTTTTACGTGCCGGTATAGCGCCAATATGTTGCCATGCAGCACTGCCTTGGCTATCTACCACCATTAAATTTTGTACCGGAATACCCACATTACTCGCTATTGCTAATGCATCATCAACCGTATTTGCTTGTTCAAGCTTTACCAATTCCATATCAACGGCATAAGGCTGATGCGCCGCCCAACTAAGTGCATAAGGCTTTTTATTAATATATTTTACTGGGCCGTATTCGCTTAAAGTGAGTGAGTAATCTTCCCGTTCGCCATCAGCCATTACAATAGGCTCATTAACTTGCCATGTTTTACTTTCATCATTTAGTGCTATCCAGTCGGCGGTATCTATGTAGCCATTAGTAAAGCCCCACGCTATTTTATTATTGCTACCCACCACAATAGCGGGTGCGCCAGGCAGTGATACGCCAGTTATCTGAGCTTGCTCGCCATTTTGTTGGTAATTAAGCTGCGCCCTGTACCAAATAACAGGCACCGCCATCGATAAATGCATATCATCCGAGAGCATGGCTGCGCCTGTTTGTGTATATGCACCAGTTACTGCCCAGTTATTGCTACCACGCTCTTGATTTACCTGAATATTTTTAACCGTGTGCTGCGCTTGCGCTGGTAGCTGAGGAATGGTGCCTGTAAACGGGGCGAGCTTACTGCCATCAAGCGCTGCTTGGTATTGGCTAGGTTGTGTTAAAAAATCAACCATGTGTTGTCCGTATGCTTGCTCAATGTGTATAAGTGCTTTATCGCGCTCAAAGGTGGCACTTTGTAAATCAAGGTACATGCTAAATATAACTAATAGGCTGTCTTCACTTTGCCATGGTTTTTGCGCTGCGCCTGTTAGTAAATACTCAAAGCTTGCAAAGCCAACTTGTGCTAGTCCTTCGTTTACACCTTGGGCGTAGCTATTTAATAGTTGTTTATCGCTTTCGGGTAAGGTGTTTAATATAGCGCGGCTGCGTTTACGTAATTGATGAAAGCGCATTTTTTTATCAAGCCCAAGGGCCGCTTTACCAAATAACTCACTAAGCTCGCCTGCGGCGTTACGTCTTAATAAATCCATTTGAAAAAAACGGTCTTGCCCGTGCGCATAACCTAACCCATATGCGGCGTTATTGCGGCTTTGCGCATTTATAACTGCTTGGCCTAGTGCATCACGCGAAATAGTAACCGGTTTATTAATTGCTGTACTTTGCCCTTTACCATCCAGTGTGGGCATACTTAAACTTAATACGCCGTAAACCAGCGCCGTACCTGCTAATCCTAAAACCACAATGAGCAATACTAGCCATTTGATTACTTTAAACATTAATATGTCCTTTACACTATTTGTTGCACATATAATAACCATAGTTTTATTAAATAATAATGTTCTTACTCGCAAAGGGTGAAATAAACATCAAAATCCACGATAATAGCTATTCCACATTTTGTGCAGATCTAGTTGAGACTCATATGACTGAAAAAACATTTATCAAAGGTAAAGACCGCGACCTAGAGTCGTCTATCTCTACCATGCAAAACAAGCTAAAAGCGCTAAACATCAATATTGAAGAAGCACTTTGGCTTAACCCTGTAGCTAACTGTTATTCAGTTCATATAAAAGACAGCGACTGCGGTGTTATGTTTACCAACGGTAAAGGCGCAACCGATAAAGCGTCTATCGCCTCTGCGCTCGGTGAATACTTTGAACGATTAAGCTGCAATTACTTTTTTGCCGACTTTTATTTAGGTGAAGAATTTGCAAACGGTGACTTTACTCATTATCCAAATGAGAAGTGGTTTAAAGTTGAAGGCAATGAAGTGCCAGAGGGCATAATGGACGAAAGCCTGTGGGATTACTTTGACCCAGAGCGCGAGCTTAATGCCTCACACCTATTTGATTTTAACTCAGGTAATAACGAGCGCGGCATTTGTGCACTGCCATACACACGCCAACGCGATAACCAAGACGTATACATTCCGGTAAACGTGATTGGTAATATTTTTGTTTCTAACGGCATGAGCGCAGGCAACACTAAATTTGAAGCTCGCGTACAAGGGCTATCAGAAGTATTTGAGCGCGCTATTAAAAATCGTATTATCACAGAAGGTCTTTGTTTGCCAATTGTCCCTGAAGACGTTGTAAAGCAATACCCTAAAATTCATGAAGCGTGTGAAGAGCTTCGCAGTCATGGTTTTCATTTACGTATTGCCGATGCATCACTTGGCGGTAAATACCCTGTAATGAGCGTAACGCTTATTAACCCTGTTGATGGCTCTGTGTTTGCCTCGTTTGGTGCTCACCCGTCATTTGAAGTTGCCCTTGAGCGTACGGTTACAGAGCTACTGCAAGGTCGTCGCCTTGACCAACTTGATGTGTTTCAACCGGCTACGTTTGATAACGATGAAGTTGCAACACCTGAAAACATTGAACTGCACTTTATCGATTCAAGCGGTTTAATCTCGCATGATTTTTTCCGCGCAACACCTGACTTTGATTTTGTGCATTGGGACTTTAGCGGTACAACAGAGCAAGAATACAACTTCTGTACTGACTTAATTCACAGCATGGGCCACGATATTTACATCATGGATTACACACACTTAAACGTGTATGCGTGTCGTATTTTAGTGCCAGGGATGTCAGACATTTACCCAGTTGATGAACTAATTTGGCGTAACAACAACGAAGGCGCTAAATTCCGTGAAGCATTCTTATCGCTTGATCAGTACGATACGCAGCAGTGGATGGACATTTACGACAGCCTAGAAGAAGCAGGCCACAGCGATATTATTCGTGCTGCAGAATTTATTGGCCTTGCCACCGACGCCGACACACCATGGCATACACTGCGTATTGGTGAGCTTAAAGCGCACCTATGCTTAGCTGCAGGCAACGAAGAAGCCATTGATTGGGTAGACTGGATACTGCACACAGGCCAAGTAAGCGAAGAGGCAATGCGCCATTTCCGTTGCTTGAAAGCCATTCTTGAAATTAAGTACGATGACGAACGTGAGTACGCTGACTACCAAGAAGCTCTTGGTTTAATGTTTGGCAACGACAACGTAACGCTTGCTATTGAAATTGCAGAAGGCCGTAAATTATTCAATGGTTTAACCTTCCCGGGTTTATCGCTTGAAGGCTTTAAAAAGCATGCGGCTCTACTTGATGGCTACCGTAAATTACATGTCGCTAAGCAAAACCACTGGGCGCGTGAAGTAACGGATGCTTAATAGTTAAACTACTAATTATAAAAATAAAACGGCGCTTATTTATCAGCGCCGTTTTTATTTATGCAATAAATTAGCTATAGTTAAATTGCCTAAAATAACAGCATGACTTAGCCAATGCCGCCAAAAAATAACAACAAAAAAAACACTACCAGCAACTATAAGCTGACCTTTTGGTTATCGCTTACGCTAATTGTAGTAGTGAGCATTGTACTTGATAGAATTAACTATAATCGCGCAAAAGATGCCCACCGCTTACAAATTTTATCCCAGGTAAGTACATATCGTGCACAGCTAGAAGCAACGTTAGTATCAAACATTCAGCTAGTTCGTGGTTTAGCAGTTGCAGTATCGGCTGAACCTGAATTACAGCAAGCACGGTTTGAACAAATTGCCGCGCCTTTATTTAAAACCTCCAGTGAGCTACGCCATATTGGTGGCGCACCCGACATGATAATTCGTATGTCTTACCCACTAAAAGGTAACGAAAAAGCCATTGGCTTAAACTTTTTAGAACAAAAAAACCAACGCCAAGATGCCATTAGAGCCCGTGATACCAATACAATTGTTATGGCTGGACCACTTAAGCTTGTTCAAGGCGACATTGCCCTTATTGCCAGAGTGCCGGTTTATATTCCGCCCGAAAACCGCTTTTGGGGGCTGTTATCAGTGGTGCTCGACATTGAAAAAGTCTATAAAAACTCAGGCATAAAGGAGCTTGAAAAAAACTACAACATTGCCATTCAAGGGCGTCATGGTTTAGGCAAAAAAGGCGAGTTTTTTTACGGTAATAGCAATATAACCACACAAGATCCGCTGGATTTTACGCTTAATTTTCAAGGGGGAAGCTGGCAATTATACGTAGCGCCTAAAGAGGGGTGGAGCCCTGCTCCTTCAACTATATGGCCGCTTAGAATTGCCATTATAATTATTTGCGGATTACTAATATGGGCATTTTTATTCTTTTTAAAAATGCTAAACCGCCAACAACAAAACGAAAAAATGCTCGAGGCAATGAGTGACCTTGCGCAAATTGGGGCATGGTCATTTAATTTAGAAACCAAACAAGTGTATTGGTCAGATATGACCAAAAAAATATTTAAATACCCCCTAAATAAAGAGCCCTCATGGCCAACAAACTTAAATTATTTTAAAGCCGGCGAAAGCAGAGAACGCATTACTCAGCTGGTTGAATCTGCAATTAAAGAAGGCAAAAGTTACGAAGCCGAGCTTGAAGTTATCGACTCACAAGGGCGTGAAATGTGGGTGCTTATTCATGGTGAGGCCGAGCGAAAAAATGAACGTTGCGTAAGAATATTTGGCTCACTACAAAATATTGATACCCGTAAACGTATTGAACTTGAGAACAGCAAAATAGCTCTACATAACGAAATTTTAGCATCGCTTACTGCTAACGAGCTTATTTTAAGTGGCCAGCTAAGCCAATCCAAACAAGTCATTACTGAATCTATTTGCCATGCATTAAACATTGAGCAAGCCAGTATCTGGTTTTTTAATAGCTCAAAGACCTCGTTAAGCCCTATCGCCTCTCACAATATTGAAAACAGAATGGGCAATAATAATGCAGTGTGGCTTAAAAGTGAGGCCCCTGATTTTTTTGAAGCCATCGAAAAACACGCTGTTTTTAGCACCAGTGATGCTCAAAAACACCCGCTATTAAAACCACTTAAAAAGCATTACCTAGCGCCGCTCAATATTAATGCCATGCTGTGCGTAATCATACCCGCGGGAAATGGCACCATTGGCATCGTTTGCGCTGAGCAATGCGCCTCAATGCGTCCGTGGTCACGTAACGAAGAAAGCTTTTTAATAGCTATAGCCGCACTAGTAGGCAGCCTACACTCAAGCCAGCAACGCATTGAAACCGAACAACAGCTAGTCACCGCCAAAGAGGCCGCAGAGCAAGCTGTTATGGCTAAAAGCGAGTTTTTAGCCAGTATGAGCCACGAAATAAGAACCCCAATGAACGGCGTATTGGGCATGCTAAATATTATCAAGCGTACCCAACTTAACCAGCAGCAAGAGCACCATATTGAGCTTGCTCAATCTTCGGCACAATCGCTTTTAAATATAATTAACGATATTTTAGACTTTTCTAAAATTGAAGCGGGCAAGCTCGACATAGAAAATGTGCAATTTAACTTGCCTAAACTACTGGGCGAAGTGGTTGAGTCGTTTGCGCTTAAAGTGGAGCAAAATAATACCCACCTTATTTTAGATGCCACCCAAATTACAATTAGCGAAATAATTAGCGATCCGAATAGATTGCGTCAAATTTTAAATAACCTGATTGGCAATGCCGTTAAGTTTACGATTGATGGGCAAATTTTGGTAACTGCGCAGATAGAAGAAACCACTGATGGCAGCTTTTTACACTGCTCTATTATTGATACCGGCATAGGCATAGACGCAGAAAAACAAAAGACCTTATTTGACTCATTCACCCAAGCCGACGCTTCTACTACTCGTCAATTTGGTGGTACAGGCCTTGGCCTAGCTATCGTTAAGCAACTTTGTGAACTAATGGAAGGCGAAGTAAACGTAACCAGCATGCTTAATGAGGGCAGTACTTTTTCGTTTTCTATAAAAATACAGCCGCGTTTAACTAAAGCCCAAGATTTACCCAGCCATTTAATTAATAACAAACATATTTTAATTGTTGATACCTGTACACTTAACGCCAATATTGCCGCTAAACAATTACGTGTATGGGGCGCACACGTTACTATTTTAAATGACTATAGCGACATTATTAATTATTTTGATAACTGCGATACCCAGCCAGATGCACTGCTAGTCGATTATTATTTTTTTGAGCATGCTGCACACTTACAAATCAACGCATTAAAAAACAGGGTAACAACCAAGCAAAGTAAGCTGGTCGTTATGGCACCGATGAGTTACTCCCAAGAGCATAATAACATTGGTATAAATATAGATTGCCTGATATTTAAACCGCTCACCCCGTCAGATTTATTTGATTCTCTGACTAACGATAAATTCATAGAGCAACAACAGCGCCAAGCGCAACTGCAAAATGAGTTGACCGAAAAACCTAAAGAAATCTCAGCGCACGCGCAAGTGCTTTTAGTAGAAGATAACAAAGTAAATCAGGTGGTTGCCTCTGCTTTGTTAAAACAAATTGGCCTTACCTTTGATATTGCACAAAACGGCCAAGATGCACTAGATAAGCTAAACAGCAGCCAAGACAAAAAATACCAGTTAGTTTTAATGGATTGCCAAATGCCCGTGATGGATGGCTACCAAGCCACGCAAGCTATACGCGAAGGTAAAGCGGGCCAGCATAATAAACATATTACAATCATTGCGTTAACGGCAAATGCAATGCAAGGCGACAAAGAAAAGTGCCTAGATGCCGGAATGAATGATTATTTAACCAAACCTTTAGACTCTGCTGCACTAGAGCCTAAATTGCAACAATGGCTTGGTACACAATAAAGGTGTAAGCTAAAAATACTGTTTACTAATAAAGAAAAGCCATGCATTTATCAGCAAATCAGCAGCGCGTTATTGGCTGCCTTTTAGAAAAGCAAAGCACTACACCCGAGCACTATCCACTGTCGTTGAACGCACTAACGAATGCGTGTAACCAAAAATCCAACCGAGATCCGGTTGTAAACTTGAGCGAAAGTGAGGTTCAACAAACACTTGATGAGCTTATAAGCCAGCGCCTTGTAACGCTAGACGAAGGGCTATCGGGGCGAGTTAATAAATACGACCACCGTTTTTGTAATACAGAATTTAGTAGTTTACAGCTAAGCTCGCAGCAACGGGCAATACTATGTTTACTGTTACTGCGCGGCGCACAAACACCCGGAGAGCTGAGAACGCGCAGCGCGCGTCTAACTGAGTTTACAAACGTGAGCGAAGTAGAAACAGCTCTGAGCGCACTGGCAAAAGATGACTACGTTACAAAGCTTGAGCGTGAGCCCGGCAAACGAGAAAATCGCTACATGCACCTTTTTGCTGACCCAGCAATAGTGCCAAGCCCAGCGCCAGCTGCAGAAGTCGCAGAAGTTAAAAACGATGAAATTAACGAGTTACTTGCAGAAATTGAGGAACTAAAAGCCGAGCTTAGCCGTATAAAAGCACATTTAGGACTTTAATTAATCACCACTAAACCAGATAATGTAAGCCTATTTAAAAACGACTTATTAAATGACAAGGAGCTGGCCATGCGCGCCGAAATTATGGCTGAAATGAAAGTTCAGCCAACTATTGATGTAAATGCCGAAATTACCCGTCGAGTTAACTTTATAAAAGCACGCTTGGTGGCAGCCCACAGTGTATCGCTAGTACTTGGCATTAGCGGTGGTGTTGACTCATCGACCTGTGGACGTTTATGTCAATTAGCCGTAGATGAACTAAACGCTGAACAAAACACGAATAAGTACCAATTTATTGCAGTTCGTTTGCCATACGGTGTACAAGCAGATGAAGACGAAGCGCAAATGGCCGTTGACTTCATTAAGCCAAGCAAACGTATGACCGTAAACGTAAAGCCTGCTGCCGACGCATTACACGAACAAGCTATGGCGGCGGTTGTTGGTAGTGGCGAAAGCTTGCCCGACCAAGCTAAAATAGATTTTGTTAAGGGTAATGTAAAAGCACGCCAACGCATGGTAGCGCAGTATGAAATAGCAGGTTTTTGCCAAGGCTTAGTGGTAGGTACCGATCACAGCGCTGAAAACATTACTGGTTTTTATACCAAATTTGGTGACGGCGCATGCGATTTAGCCCCATTATTTGGCTTATCAAAACGTCAAGTTCGTGCACTTGCAACTGCCTTAGGTGCGCCAGAGCTATTAGTAACAAAAGCCCCTACCGCTGATTTAGAAAGTGACCGCCCAGGCCTCACTGATGAAGAAGCGTTAGGGCTAAGCTATGAGCAAATTGACGACTTTTTAGAAGGTAAGCCAGTGGCTGCAGAGGTTGAGCAAAAGCTAACTGAGATTTATGTACGCACTCAGCATAAGCGCCAACCCATTCCGACTATTTACGATGAGTTGTAACGGCTCAAACAGCTAGTGCTGCATAAGCACTAGCTGATCTATTTGCCGTAATGTTACGTAGAAAAAAACTAATTTATAGTTAATTTTAACGCCTGCCAAAGAGAAAACTGCATTACATGACATCTCCTATTTTAATAACAGGTGCTGGTCAACGTATTGGCCTTGCACTTGCCAAGCACTTTTTATCGCAAGGCCAAGCTATTATTATTACCTATCGTACGCGCCACCGTGCAGTCGATGAGTTAGAACAACAAGGCGCTGTATGCTTACACGCCGACTTTAGCAGCGATGCTGGTATTGCCAGTTTTATTGAAATACTTAAACAGCATACGCACTCCTTACGTGCCATAGTGCACAATGCCTCCAGTTGGGACTGCGAAGCCAGTAACCCTGATTTTTCGAACTTGTTTGACAACATGATGCGCATTCATGCCAAAACGCCGTATTTAATTAATAATGCCTGTGCAGAGCTATTAATGACGTATCAAGCCGAGGCTTGCACTCCTGCTGACATCATTCACCTTACCGATTATGTTGTTGAGACAGGTAGCCCAAAACACATTGCCTATGCCGCAAGTAAGGCTGCGCTTGATAACTTAACCAAGTCATTTAGCGCTAAGTACGCACCAAATATAAAGGTGAATTCGGTAGCGCCATCGTTGATTATTTTTAACGAACATGATGACGAGGCTTATCGCGCCAAAACCCTTAAAAAATCATTGATGGGTATAGAGCCTGGTTGCCAAGAAATTATTAATAGTATTGATTTATTGCTGCGCAGCCACTACATCACAGGCCGCGCTTTGCCTGTGGATGGCGGTCGCCATTTAAAGTAAAACACACATTAAAACTGAGAAATTTATGCATGACGAATTAAAACAAAGTTATCAAAATATAATTACTGCTGTAGGTGAAGACGCTAATCGTGAAGGTCTGCTCGACACGCCAAAACGTGCAGCTAAAGCCATGGAGTATTTAACAAAAGGGTATCGTCAAACGCTCGATGAAATTACCAATAATGCAGTATTTACCTCAGACGCAGACGATATGGTTCTTGTGCAAGATATAGAGCTTTACTCTATGTGTGAGCATCACCTATTACCTTTTATTGGTCGTTGTCATATTGCCTATATTCCCGATGGTAAAGTACTGGGCTTATCTAAATTTGCACGTATTGTTGATATGTTCGCACGCCGTTTTCAGATACAAGAGCAATTAACACATCAAATTGCAAAAGCCGTTGAGGAAGTAACCGGTGCTAAAGGCGTGGGGGTTATTGTTGAAGCTAAACACATGTGTATGATGATGCGCGGTGTAGAAAAGCAAAATTCAAGCATGCGTACCTCGGTAATGCTAGGTAACTTTAGATCAGACTCTAAAACGCGTAACGAGTTTTTACAACTTATTAAGGGGTAATAATGGCCAACGCAATTATTAACGTAACCAACTTACGCTTACGTACGTTTATTGGCTTTAACCCTGAAGAGCGGGAAAAAAAGCAAGATGTAGTGATTAATTTAGAAATTCACTATCCTGCTGATGAAGCCTGTAAAACAGACGAAGTAGAACAAGCCCTTAATTATAAAGTGATCACCAAAGAGGTGATAAACCTAGTAGAACAAGGTCACTTTTTGTTACTTGAAAAGCTGGTTGCTGAAATACTTGCTGTATGCCATAAACACCCCAGCGTGCATTACGCCAAAGCACGTGTGGATAAACCACATGCACTGCGTTTTGCCGACTCGGTATCACTTACACTTGATTGGGTTAAATAATATTAAATTATTTTATCTAAGCCTATGGCAAGGGCAATAACGACTAAATACCGCACGCCTTTGCCAAGTGTTACTAGCAATAAAAATACACTAAAACGTACTTTAAATATACCACCAATAACCGTTAGCGGATCGCCAATAATCGGTAGCCAAGCAAACAGTAAGCTGTACACGCCATATTTTTTAAACTGAGATTGTGCTTTAACAATTCCCTGCTCAGAGACAGGAAACCACTTTTTGTGCTTAAAGCGCAGCACATGGGTACCCAGCCAATAATTAACACAACTTCCAAGTACATTGCCTGACGTAGCGGCTAACCACAGCAGCCATAGATTAGCTTTAGCTTGGCTTATCATCGTCGCAAGTACCACCTCTGAGGAGCTTGGCAATAAAGTAGCGGACACAAACGCACTAAAAAATAAGGTGATATAAAGCATTAAGTACTTAAAGTAAAAACCCAGCATACAGCTGGGTTTATTAAAAAGTGGCTGTTTATTTTACCAAATTTAAACTCAGCGGGTAATTAAACTCTTTGCCTTCGTTGGCTTTAATACTGGCTAAAACCACCATGACAAACGAAAAAATAGCCACAAGAGGCAACAAAACCAAGCCTATTACAGCAAACACAAGTAAAAAACACACAAAGTAGGCAATAGCCATAGTGATTTGAAAGTTTAACGATTTTTTACCGTGTAAATCGACAATTGGCATTTCATC
Organism: Pseudoalteromonas sp. P1-25; assembly: GCF_001401805.1. GTDB lineage: Bacteria > Pseudomonadota > Gammaproteobacteria > Enterobacterales > Alteromonadaceae > Pseudoalteromonas. The sequence continues at coordinate 22,904 of NZ_LKDW01000018.1, read as the reverse complement.
TTTTTTAATAAGCCATACCACTAATGGCCCAAGTATCGATCCAAACGGAATAACAAAACCGGCTACAGCACTTAAGTGACAAAGCATTGCCCATGTTTTTTCGTCTTTTGATAACGGCTCAAGCTGTTGATTTTCTTCCATTACGCTCTCCTTTTTAGTTAATACATACTGCCTTTTTATTGAGCAGGTGTCCATAAATCATAGCTGTATTGTTAAATATCACATCCTAACCCGCTGTGATAAAAAAGTGATAACTTTGTGAGAGTTTCTTGAGGTGGTTATTCAATACTTAACCTGAATCATCACTTACAGGAAATAATAATGAAAACATCAGCACTTACACTTGCCACTCTTTTAGCCGTAGCAAGCCAAACAACACAAGCTGCAGAGCTTGATTTAGAATTGACAAATTTAACCCAAGGTATTCACTTTACACCTGTGTTAATAACAGCGCACGACGCTGAAGGTAAATTGTTTGAAGTAGCGACAGAGGCTTCAACAGCGCTACAAACAATGGCTGAAGGCGGCAATATTGCCGAGCTAATGGCTCAAGCAAGTGCGGCAGGAAGTGATATGGTAGCAAACCCAGCTGAAGGGTTACTTGCCCCAACGGCTTCTGTCTCTGCCACCCTTATGACGGCAGACACTAACGAATACCTTTCACTTACTGCCATGTTATTACCTACCAATGATGGCTTTGTTGGACTTAATAGCTGGAAAATCCCAACCGAAGCAGGTACCTATACAGTGTATCTTAATGCCTACGATACAGGTACTGAGCAGAACAATGAGTTAGTAGTTGAAGGTTCAGGTGCGCCTGGTACGCTGGGGATCCCAGCAGCACCTGGGGGTGATGCAGGTACAGGTGGCGCAGGTTTAACCAGTACAGATAGCAATGTGAATGTACATATTCATCCTGGTAATTTAGGTGACGACGACTTAAATGCCGGTAGCAGTGATTTAAGTAACACCGTACACAGATGGTTAAACCCCGTTGCAAAATTAACTGTGACGGTTAAATAGGAGAGTTAATTATGTCATCTCTTTCTAATTTTAAAAAAAGTGCGCTTATTTTACTGTTAGCCAGCTCACTAGCCGCATGTGGCGATAACGATAATAACGACCCTATTGAAGATCAAGAACCTGTGGTGGTGGTTGAGCCGGAACCTGTAGTGTATGAGTTTACTATTACCTTTAGTAACTTAACGGCTGGACAGCCCCTATCGCCACTTTCTGTTATTGCATTTGATGAAACCGCACCATGGCAATTTGGTGAAACAGCCTCCATAGGCTTAGAAATGATTGCAGAAAGCGGCGCTAACGAAGCGTACCTTAGTGACGAAAATGCACTCGCTTCGGCCTCAGCAGAAGGCCCTATTGGCCCTGGAGAAACAACGACTGTAACGCTATCTGTTGAAGCGCAAGATGTACTTAATTTGTCTTTTGCTGCCATGCTTGGGAATACAAATGATGCTTTTACCGGTCTTAGTTCTGTAGATGTATCTACATTCGCAGTAGGCGATACGCTAACGCGCACCACCTTAGCTTATGATGCAGGTACAGAGGCAAATACCGAAACGGCTGAAACTGTGCCTGGCCCGGCTGCAAATGGCGAAGGGTTTAACGAAATACGCGACGATATTATTGATTTAATAACAATGCATCCAGGTGTTGTGTCTAATCAAGATGGGCTATCAACTTCTGCACTCGGTGCAGGGCAAAAATTTGATAACCCTGTCTCTAAAATAATGATTGAGCGCACACAGTAATAACCAGCTTGTAATGGGGATGTGAGGAGACATGGAGGTCCCTTTTTTACGAGGTTAATACATGCGTCACGAAAAAATACTGATAGTAGAAGACGACAGAGAAATCGGTCAATTAATAACAACTCAACTCACTACGCTAAATCTACATGTTGATCATGTTATAAGCGCCGAACTTGCACTTAAAAGAATAGCAAAACAACCTTACGGGCTTATTTTACTGGATATAAACCTGCCACAAATGGATGGTTTAAGCCTATGCCGTAAAATTAAAGAGCACTACCCTACCATTTCCGTTATTTTACTTACTGCGCTCAGTAGCGATATGGACCGTGTAATTGGGCTTGAAATGGGCGCAGATGATTATATTTGTAAACCCTTTTTTGCTCGCGAATTACAAGCGCGCGTAAAAACACAGTTACGCCACCGCTCTCAACTTCTGGCGATTCAAAATAATGAAAACGACATCCCGTGCAACGAACAAACACTAAATATAGGCTCGCTCAACATTGAATTTAGCTCACATCAAGTTTATTTAGACGAACAAGCCCTTAACCTCACCGCCACTGAATTTGATTTGTTGGTGTATTTTGCTCGTCACCCTAACCACGTATTTAGTCGCCAGCAACTCTTAGATAAAGTGTGGGGCTACCAACATAGTGGCTACGAGCACACGGTTAACTCACATATCAACCGTTTACGCGCCAAGCTTGAGCAGCATCATCAAGCTCCCTTTATAGAAACCGTATGGGGTGTAGGCTATAAACTCAACCCTAGCCAACTTGGGTAACTTTTATGTTCAATTTGTCTTTATATCAAAAACTAGCTATCTCTTTGGTAATTATTTTTTGTTTTATTTGCGCACTTGTTTATAGCTGGAGTAAACAGCTAGAACTGAATTCCAAACACCATGGCGAGCAAAACCTACATCTAGCACTGGCCGAACACTTAGTTCAAGATAACCCACTTATTAAAGAAGGTGTTTACGATTACAAAGCCCTTGAAAACCTGTTTCATACTTTAATGTTATTAGGTCCCGCATTTGAGTTTTATTTTGTTGATGAAAACGGCAAAATCCTTACTTATTCAGCTGAGCCCGGCAAGGTAAAACGTACACACATTAATTTAGCGCCCCTTAAAACATTGATTAATAACCCTGATGCAGCCCCTATATATGGAGATAACCCGCGCGACCAAACTCAACAAAAAATATTTTCTGTCGCTCCTGTGTTTAATAACGACACATTGCAAGGATACCTGTATGTCATAATTGGTGGAGAAGCTTACGACACTTCACTTAATAATATAAAAAGTAACGACCGACTATGGCTTGCAGCATTATGGCTAACATCGGCCTTGGCATTTTTACTGATTGCAATGCTTATTTTACTGCGCTTTTTTACCAACCCAATTCAACGTTTAGCTCAAGATGTAAGTAATATAGAAGCGGCCAATTACAGCTTAACAGACACAAAACTGAGTAACTTTTCGACCCAAAAAAGTAACGAGGTGCATAGCCTAGGGCGAAGCATACAAGCCATGGTGACCCGTATTAATGAGCAATTTAAAGCACTTGAGCAAAGCGATAAACAACGCAAAGAACTACTGACGCATTTATCTCACGACCTACGTACACCGCTTGCTTCTTTACAAGGCTTTTTAGAGGTACTTAATCAATCAGGTTCGCAACTAAGCGCTAATGAGCAACAAGAGTACTTACACGTTTCGCTCAACAATTGCGCACAACTTAAACAACTTATTGAGCAAATTTTTGAACTCGCTCACTTAGAAAACGGCGAAATAAGCATACACAAAGAAACCTTTAATTTAGGGGAGTTAATTTACGATTGTATTGCCAAATTTAGTCTGGCTGCTGACAGCAAAGGCATTAAGTTAAGCGTGGAGCCTGCTATTTGCGATTTTCCTGTTGTAGCGGATATTGCAAAGCTTGAGCGTGTGCTGAGTAATTTAATTGATAACGCCATTAGGCATACACCTAACGGCGGCAATATAGCTGTCCACGTTAAGCATATAGATAATGCACAGTTATTTGTGCAGGTTTCTGATACAGGTGTAGGTATAAAACATGATGAGCTAGATGCTATTTTTAATCCACACTACCAAGCATCTAATTCTAATAACGAAGGCCGCCAACAAGGCGGTTTAGGGCTGGCTATTTGTAAAGGTTTACTTGCCTTGATGGATAGCGAAATAAACGTGCAGAGCGAATTAGGTAAAGGCACCATGTTTAGCTTTAACTTGCCACAAAAAATAAAGGTATAGCCATTGGCTATACCTTTAAAACATTACTTAATTTTTATTCCCATTAGGGCATGCTGACTTAGTTTTTAATACCAGCTAAATCCAGCATAAAGGCGTAATTAAGCGCTGTATCTTCTAGGCGCTTAAAGCGACCAGACGCACCGCCGTGGCCGGCTTCCATATCTATTTTAAATAGCAGTTTATTATCATCTGTCTTAAAGTCACGTAGCTTTGCAACCCACTTAGCTGGTTCAAAGTATTGAACTTGCGAGTCATGTAAGCCCGTAGTCACTAGCATATTTGGGTACGCTTGTTTAGCCACTTGGTCATACGGTGAGTACGACAGCATATAGTCATAGTACTCTTTTTCATTTGGGTTACCCCACTCGCCATACTCATTGGTTGTCAGCGGTATGCTTTCATCAAGCATGGTGGTAACCACATCAACAAAAGGCACTGCTGCAACCACCCCTTTATACAACTCAGGTGCTTGGTTAACCACCGCGCCCATTAATAAACCACCAGCACTCCCTCCGTAGGCAAATATTTCGTCTTTTGCACCATAACCTTGTGTCACTAATGACTTAGTTACATCAACAAAGTCGTTAAACGTGTTCTTTTTAGTTAATAATTTGCCATCTTCATACCATGGGCGACCTAACATTTGCGAGCCACGCACATGCGCTATAGCAAACACAAACCCACGGTCTAATAAGCTTAAGCGGGAGCTTGAAAAAGTAGGGTCCATTGTTGCGCCGTACGAGCCATAGCCGTATTGAAGTAATGGGTTTGTGCCATCCTTTTTAAATGCATCTTTACGGTACACTAAGCTTACCGGCACTTTAATACCGTCGCGAGCCTTTACGAAAATACGCTCAGAGGCATAGTTATCTGCGTTAAAATCACCTAACACAGTTTGCTGTTTAAGTTGCGTTTTATCACCCGATTTAAGGTCAATATCGTACGAGGTACCTGGCGTAGTCATACTCGTATAGTAAACACGTAATTTGTCGCTGTTTATATCGTTATTGCCATAGCTTGCAATGGTATACGCACTGTCGTTAAAGCTTAGCGTATGCTCATCTCCAGTAGTTAAATGGCGTACAATAAGGCGTGACTGACCCTGCTCTCGTTCTTGGTACACAAGGTAGTCTTTAAATAAATCAACGCCTTCAAGCTTAATATCATCGCGCGGGGCAATCACCGTTTGCCAATTTGCTTTATCATGCGCTTTATCTACATCCACTTTCATAAGCTGAAAGTTAACCGCATTTAAGTTAGTAACGATGTAGTACGTATTGCCAAGCTTTGAAATACTGTATTCAAGGTCGTCCTCACGCTCAATTAAGCGCTTAGGTTTTGCTTTAATATCATCTGCACTGAGTACCGACATACCAGAGGCATTGGTGCTGCTGTGCCAAATATATATTTCTGAGCCATCTTTGCTCTTACTAATACCTGTGTAATAGCTTGTATCAGTTTCTTCGTAGATAAGCTCATCATCACTTTGCGGTGTACCTAATGTGTGGCGGTAAACTTGATAGCCAAGTAAGGTTTGTGCATCTTTTTTAATGTAATAAAAGGTTTTATTATCGTTTGCCCAAATAACGCCGCCATTTGTTCCCTCAAGCGTGTCTTCGAGCAACTGTCCTGTGGTTAAATCTTTTACCTTTATGGTGTAAATTCTACGGCTAACAGTATCTTCCCCGTACGCCATTAAATTTCCGTTAGTGCTTACAGATAAGCCACTGACAGCAAAGTAGTCGTGATCTTTGGCCAACGCATTTACATCTAAAATAACTTGCTGATCACTGCCTTTAAAGTCGCTACTGCGAACATAAGTAGGGTATTCGTTTTCGCCACGGGTTTGCGATGAATAAAAATAATCACCTCTTTTTACTGGCACCGAGTCATCGTCTTTTTTAATACGCCCTTTTAGCTCTTCAAATAACGTATCTTGCAGCGTTTTAGTGTGCGCAAGCATTGCATCGGTATAGGCGTTTTCTGCATTTAAGTAACTTATAACTTCTGGCGCTTTACGCTCGTCATCACGTAGCCAGTAGTAATCATCAATACGCGTATCGCCATGAATCGTCATTTCATGCGGTACTTTTTTAGCAATCGGCGCCACGGCGCTCACTGGTTTTTCTGTTTGTTGAGTTTGCATCGTTGTTGCTGTCTCTGAAGGTGTACTTTTTGGCGCATTATCACACCCTGCTAGCACCGCGAGTGATAACGCCGCTAGCGTAAATGAAGAACGAATCATTATTAAATCTCTATGTTTTTTATTATTGATGATATTAAATATACCTAATAATAAAGCGTGATGTAATTTAGTTTGTGAAGCTATGTAAAAAGGGAGCCGAGGCTCCCTTTAAAATAACTAAGTAGTTATAAAATTACTTTTGTTTACGACGACGCATAAATGCAAACGGCGCAGCAAGTAACGTTAACCAAGCGAGTGAGCCCGATGAACCATTGCTTTCAGGCTCTGGAGTTGGGGTCACAGGCTGAGGGTCTGCAATGGTATCGTTAACAACAATTGATACCATGGTTTCTTCAGCAGTCGTGCCTGATGCTTCACGCACTGTGTATGTGAAGCTATCTTCACCAGAGAACTGCGCATTTGGCGTATAATCAATTGTGCCATCTTCATTCACTGTAGTTGAACCATTTGCAGGTGCAGAAGCCACCTCAACAGTTGATGCGACTAGGCTGCCTTTAATTCTTACGCCTTTATGGGCAGAGAATTCTGCATTTTCTGTTTCTGAAGAAGCTACTGCGTCAAATACAAAACGCGACTCAGCCATATCATTAGCTAATACATCAATAGTCACTGTTTGCTCTTCATCAACTTCTACAGAATCTGCTGCTGTGTAATGGCTGCGATCTTTTGCAAAAGCCTGATATTGAATATCAACCACACCGCCTTTAATTTGATCAACCAAATAGCCACTACCAATACCATTACCCGTTGGAACGGTGTCTAGCATAGCTCCTACGTTACCATCGGCAGACTCTACACCCGCAGAGTAAGGAGCAGGCAATGTGGGTACATCAATGTAATTCATACGTATTTCATCAGTGCCTTCTTTTAAGATCACTTGGAACGTGTACTTATCACCTGAAGCGCTACCCCAAAGCTCAACATCATGCCATTCTACAACAACATAACCGCTATCAAATTTAGCAACATAGATCTCACCGCCACCGGACGTACCACCCGCTAAATCAAAGTCAGCCCAAAGCGGCGCTATAACACCGTTAGGTGTACGTGCATTAGGCATTGCTTGAGGGCTCCAAGAGTTAGTGGTGTTTACATCTGCACCAACAGCAATAAAGCCATTATCTGAGATGGTAAATGCTGAGTACTCTTTCCCATCAAAAATAAAGTCAGCTTCAACCGTAATGGTTATTTCATCACACCCGTCAGGACACGCTTGAGGCTCAAAGTCATCATCAGCCAATGAGAAGGTACCTAAGAAATCACTGCTGTTAATAGCAAACTCTTTTGGTCCTAATGTACCCGTCCAGGTAAGCTCTTTGTTGTCTTCACTTAATGTTACTTCGCCTGCACCATTAGTCACTTCAACAACAGGCGCTGCACCTTTTAAAAGCTCCGCATTCTCATCAAGTTTTACATTTACAGATAGTTCTTCAGTAAATAAAGTATTGTTAAATTGCACCCCTATTTTTGCTGGAGTAGAAGAGTTTAAAGAATCGGCATCGACTGTTGCGCTAAACACACTGCTATTGGTTGCTTCGTTATCATAAATAGCAAATGGTAAATGCGCGACTTGGCCTGTTTCAGTATGAGTCCATACAACGTGACCAAAGTTCCAACCTTTAACATCATTAAACGTTGAATCAATATCTAGGTTAAACTCAGCCATGTCTGTGCTTGTTTCAGCACCCTCTGAATCAGTAGAAGTAGAACCATGTGCACCCAGTGTAACTGTATTAGGAGACACAGAGATTTCTGCGCCTTGCATATCTGTTACTACTTTTGCCGTCCACTCGCCAGCTGTATCTGTCATGTTTTGCACGGTATTTGAGAAACTACAAACGCTTAAACAGCTCGGATCGGCGTAAGAGCCATGTTCAAACGTAAGCGCAGCTTCTAGCGCATTAGGTACATCTAATCGACCAGCACCTACATCAAAGGCATCAGCTTTTGTCACTAAGTCTTCTTTATGTAGACCATCCATTTTAGATGAACTCATAAGTGCGGTTTTAATCTGTACCGCATTCCATTCTGGGTGAGCTTGCTTCATAAGCGCTGCTGCACCTGCAACATGTGGGCTCGCCATACTTGTACCTGAAATAGCGTTAAAGGTAATGCCATTTCCTTCATCTGGCGAATACGCAGATAAAATATCAGTACCTGGTGCTGCAATATCAGGTTTTAAGAAGCTAGGCTCACCATTAGGGCCACGCGAACTTGAAGAATTGACTGCATCAGTAAATTTCTCTTGAATTGTTCTTTTAACACTAGGATCGAGTGATGCAATAACCGGCTCTTCAGCTGCTGTTAAAAGCTCAACTAAGCTTAAACCATCTTCTTGGCTGATTGCTGAGGCTGGAATTGTAGCATCATCCATAGACATGCCCATTGCACCGCCTGCAACATTGTTGTGGATAATTACCGCTGTTGCACCTGCTTTTGCTGCATTTTCAGCTTTAGCTGTAAATGCGCAGCTACCACGAGAGATAAGTGCAACAGAATCCGCAAATGAGATATCCTCAGCGAACTCTTCACACCCTTCAAAGTTATCAGGCGCTACAACCTGCGCAGAAATTATAGGGAGCGAGATAGGGTCTGTTAATAAACCGTTGCTTCCTTCAATACTTAAATAAGTTTCGCCTGCCACTTCAACTTGCTGAGAGAAAAAACGCCCTGTTTGCGTATTGGCCACTGTGAGACCCGACTCTATACAGCTAGGACAACCAATAGTTTGGGCGCCGTTACCATCGTTACCTGCTGCGGTTACAACCACTACACCGGCTTCTTCTGCAGCGGTGAATAAATCACTATACGCACTACCAGAAGGGTTGCCACCTGGACCACCGCCCCACGAGTTGTTAATTACGTCTGCGCCATCTTTAATGGCTGCTTCTAATGCAGCCATGAGCGCTACAGTTGTACCGCTGCCTCGCCCATCGGCTGTGTGCCAAAGCGCTTTGTAAGCCATTAATTGTGCTGCTGGTGCTACACCTGAGATTGACACGTTATTGTCTTGGTAAGTAATTTCAATTGGGTTACCTACAGCGGTACCCGCAACATGCGTTCCGTGACCGTCGTATCCTAGTGGAGAGCCAATATATTCATCAGGATGAACATCACTTGGTGTTGGGCCAAATGCACGTGCAACAATTAATTTGTTGTTACAAAAATCGGCTTCACCGCCCTCTATACGACAGTAATCAGGGTTTTCTGCGATGTAAGCAGCCTCTTCTTCACTAAACTCTGCAGCTGCGAAACCCACATCTGAAAACATTGGGTTTTCTGGGCGAATACCCGAGTCAATGATCGCAACTTTAACGCCTTTACCCGCTTCAGATTGGCCACCAAGCGCCTGCCAAGCCTCTACGCCTCTAATTACATCAATAGAAGCATCCATTAATGTGTGGTACTCAGTATCTAAAAATACTTTTTTAACACCCGCAAGTTTAGCGAGTTTTTCACGCTGTCCTTGCTCACCCTCTACTACGATACCATTAAAAAGGGTGCTGAATGAGTGTGATACAGCGCCCCCACTAACAGACGCGGCTACTTGTGCTACGCTTTTTTGCTTGGCTTTTAAGTAACTGCTGTATTTTAAAGCGGGTGCTGAACTAAGTTTAATTTTACTATCACCAGTAACGGCGGCAGAGGTTGCTTCAAGCCCTGCGATACCGCCTTTGTAGGTTGCTAGCGGCTCATCTTCAAGCTGGATAATATAGCGTGCTTTAGTAGAGATGGTTTTATCTTGAGAGTATGTTTTTACACTTGATGTTTCTGGGACGTATCCTTTAGATAAATCAGGTGTAGCTGCTACGCCGTATGACATCATAGCTAAACCTATAGCTGATGAAATAGCGGTTCTTTTCAGTGTTATATTAGACATTATTTCCCCTGGAGTGTGTTTTATATTATTGTATTTACTCAATTCGATATTATTAGAATTGTGATTTTAATATAGAACTTCAGCCCTTAAGCTAGCAACAACTCAATTACAACTAGATTACAAAGGTGCAAAAAAAGCCCTTCGCAAAAATCATAAATGATTAATAAAAAACAAGTTTTTAGCTAACCGGCATTTGTAAATCACTGTAAACAAACCCTAACTTCTCTATGGAAAATGAATGAGTAACGACGTTATAAATATTTTAACCATGGCTAAAGTAATTCAGACTGCAGTCGCCCCTGTCTTTTTAATTACAGGAATTGCAGCCACACTCGGAGTTTTATCTAATCGTTTAGCGCGCATTACTGATCGTGCGAGGCAACTTGAGCGAAAACTTAAAGTAAGCACCGATGAAGACTTTAATAAAACCTTGGCCACAGAGCTACGCGCCCTGTTAAAGCGCTCGCGATGTATTCACATTGCTTTTAGTATGAGCGTTTTAAGTGCTTTGCTAGTATGTGCCGTGGTAATGCAGTTGTTTTTATCGCATATTCAATCTATTAATTTAGGGGTAACCATTGCAAGCTGCTTTGTGGCTGCAATGGCCTTATTAATATGTGGTTTTATGTCGTTACTTGGTGAAGTATTTTTGGCCACACGTAGTATGCGCCGAGGGATGATTTTTGCTGATATTAATGATTAGCAATAAAAAAGCCCGAGGCTTTACTCGGGCTTTTATCACAACATTTTAATTTTATTGTGCAGTATAAATAGTCTCTAACACTTCAATTCGTGCTTCTTTTGTATAGTCAGATGACTTTAACTGCTCTGCAGCAGCTAAAATATCTTGACCATCATTAACAGCTAATACCGCTATTTTAGTGCCTGGGAAAACAGACACTACCTTCAAGCCAGATAGCTGAGCTACCTCTGTTGCGTTCATGTCATCTTTAAGCAAAATAGTGATATTGCCAGAAAGCGACGTTAAGTTATTTGTTAGTACATTACGTACCAGCGTCCCTTTTGTTACTAACGATGAAGCCTCAGAAGATTCAACAACCGCCATCTCACCTTTAGTAGAAACAACATACTCATCTGCAGCAACACTTGCTGGTACTAAACGTAAGTTTTTTTCTACAACGTAAGAGCCAAAGTCGGTTTTGCTGTATTTCACACTATTTACCGGCTTTTTTGGAAGTTGCAGCTCTTTATCTGCTACTGAACTCGCTGTTGCACTTAGAGAAATACACGCAGCAGCACCTAAAATAACTAATTTATTCATTTTCATATCTATATTCCTTACTCTTGACCTGCGTGACCAAATGCTCTTAACGAAACGCCTTCTAAAACGCTTGCTGCACGGTTATTTGAAATACCAGTAACTCCAAGACCATTGTCAGTACCATCAGTAAAAGCAAAACTATCTGCTGCAGCATCAAGAACACGAATAGTCCACGTACCTTTTGTTGTCTCGCCATAGAAGGCATTAGACATAAGTACCGCATCCTTTAAAACATAACCTGTGTTCCAACCATTAGTAAAACTATAAGCTGGGTAGAATAGAGCTTGCTTAGACGCTAGTAATACACTACGCGTGCCTGATGGAGACGTTACTTCGATTGCTAAATCGGTACCAGCAGAGGTTTGCGTACCATCCGCTAAACCAAAGCCCATTTCAGTGTTGCTCACATCAAACTTGAACTGCATAGCTTCAATGTTTAACTCTTCTTCAACAATGATTTGCTGTGTAACACCCGCAGCACTGTTGTCTGGAATTTCTAGCGTAAGGGCATCTTCTTCAACAACAGAGCCAACACCACTCCAATCTGTAATAACTTGCTCGCCTAATACTACGTCGTACTCTTTTGCCATCTCAACGGCAGCACCAGCATCTACACGCCCAAAACCATATAAGTTATTAAAGTTATAACCTGCTGCATTTTCAACCCAGCCGTCATGCGCTACAAATTCACCTTCACCAACGCTAAGCGTTATAACTTCATCTTCTGTATCGTTGACTGTGCTGGTAGTAGCTAAGATATGACGAACATCGCGCCATGTTAGCTCCGGATTAGCTGATAAAATCAGTGATACTACACCTGACGCATTAGGTGCTGCCGAAGAAGTACCATTAAACGTTGAGGTATAGTTACAGCTAGCGTTATCTTCATGGCCTGGGTAATTGAATGGGTATTGCGATGCCGCAAAGTCTTCGCCATATGCTGCAGCCCATGCTGTAATCGAGCTACCATTAAAGCCTGAGTACCCGTTAATACAGGTCATTTGATCAGTTGTTACCATGGCAGGCGCCCAGCGCCCGTATTCACCCGCAGGGGCTGAAACCATTAGGTTAGCACCACCACTTGAGTAGCTTGTATGTGTACCATCAGCATTTACAGCTGCAACGCTTAAGTAATATGGATGACCCTGGCTTGGCTCAAACGCGCCGTTATAACAAGTAAGACCTAACTCATTTGCGCCATTATCAGCACATAATGACCCTTCATCGCCACCATCTACAAACGAGTTACCGCTTGATTTCATGTTTAGCGCACCTTTACCACCACGAAGACTAAGGTTAGGGTATGACTCGATAGCTTCATCTAGCTCTGAGTAACCAATAAACGTTGGGAAGGTAATACCGTAGCTGCGGTTAAAAGCAGAAATGTTTTCTGATGTGCTAATGCCGCTTCCAGGGAAACCATGAGCGAGTAAATCGGTTTGCTCAATTTTATCGCCACCTAGGTAGTTCATGCCAATGAGACCAGCATCTGGTGCAACACCGCGCCCGCCTTTACCATTCCAGCCTTTTGCTGCAATTAAGCCTGCAACACTAGTACCGTGGTCACCACTGTTTGACGAACTTGTAGGGTCGGTACGGTCAAGCGCCTCTGCATCTAAGTTTAGAGAGCGATTAGGTAAAACGTTATCAACTAAATCTTCGTGACGAATTTCCATACCAGAATCAACAACAACCGCCGTTACGCCAGCACCTGTAACACCTTGAGCATAAGCTGCTGCTACGTTCATATCCTCGCCAACAACCAATTCTTCTGCTTCTGATTCAGCAAAATCCTCGTCAAAAATAGTTTGCGCTTCTTCTTCGCTGTAACCTAATTGGTTAACATATAAATCAATTAGGCCTTGCTTCATTTCATCGCTTAGAGCGTACGACTTTTGACCTGTGTTACGCAGATGCCATTGCTGATTAGCTAACGGATCAGTTGCAATATCACTAATAACTAATTGCGCAGACGCCGATTTACCATTTGCATTAGCGGTGTAATCAATTACCGCATCTTCACCGGTAACAGACACATAGGTAAAGGTATCGCCTTCAACAGTGAGTAAGCCGTGGCTAAAAGTATATACGCCATCTTGTGCTTCAACCGCTTCACCATTTTCAGTAAATGTATAACTTAGTGTATCGCCATCGTTATCACTTGCATTAAACTCAGCTGTTACAGGTACCCATTGCTTTAAACCGGCAACGGCTACATCGCTTGCTTTTGGTGCAACATCAGTTACTACAGCAACTTGGCTATTATTGTCATTGTCGCTACCACCACACCCTGCTAGCGTCATAACTACTGCGGCAGAAAGCGCCGACATTTTAAAGATATTATGCTTCATAAACTTCCTTCGTTATTTATTTTTATGATGACTCAAGGTACACAACAGGGCACTTAATAACAACGCACTGTTTACAGTCGTTAACAATAAAATGACAAGGTGTAATGATATATTCAGAAAACAAGCTATGAGACATTAAAGTTTCACTTGAATAAAATAAGTAATCGATTCAAGATGTCTAATTAGTAGATATAATTTCTTACAGGGGCAAAACATGAAATTTAAACAATTTTTAGCAGGGGTTGCTTTAGCAACATGTACACTTAGCGTATCTGCAAATACTGCATTTAAAGAACCAAGTGATGCTATTGAATACCGTCAAGCTGCATTTTCTATGATTTCAGTGCAAATTAGCGATATGGGCGCAATGCTAAAAGGTAAAATTCCTTTTGAGGCAGAACAATTTAAAATGCGCGCCAATAACGCAGCCGCCCTTTCTAAAATGCCATGGGAAGCGTTTTACGAAGGCACAGATAAAGGTGATACAGCAGCCTTAGCTGATGTATGGTCAGACAATGCAACCTTTGTTAAAAAAGCCAATGCCTTCGCTGCCAATGCAGATAAGCTAGCTTTAGCAGCTCAATCTGGCGATAAGGCGGTAATTGGTAAAGCATTTGGCGCTTGGGCCAAAGGCTGTAAAGATTGCCACAAGCAATTTAAAGACTAATTACAATTAAAACAACGCACACTAAAACGGCGCTTTATGCGCCGTTTTGTTTTTTGTTAGCTATTAACTTAGCAAGTAATTAAGTGGTTCTTTGCCCCATGTAACAGCCAGTAGCACGAGTAATCCAACAAAAATAGCCCACGCTAACCAAGGTGCCTGGGTGTTATCTACATTAGTTTGAGTGGCTTGCTCGCTGTTAGCCTGTTTACCGGTGATCATTGCTTTGACAAGTGGCTTTCCTTTTATTTTATACACAACTATGGCAGTAACATGCAGGCATATAGCATAAAATAAAATATCGAAGTTAAGGCGGTGCAGCCAATTTGCAAAATCAACTGTTGAGCTCGACACGTACTCAACCAAAGGACCATCAGTCAAAATGCCATCACTGCTCATTAGCCCAGTTACTAACTGCACTATAATAAGCACAAAAAACAACAAAACCATGTAGCTACCTGGCGCCGAATGACCCACCCCTTTACTAGGATTTTTAAACTCTTTAAGTACTGCTATTGGCGAGTGCAGTAACGCACTTAATTTTGCCGTTTTACTGCCCACCAGCCCCCACACTAAACGAGTCACTATTAATGCGATTGCGAAAAAGCCAGCTACAAAATGTAGCTCAATCATGCCCTCGTCAATGCTAAAGTAAAGCACAGCTATATTAATCACTAATAACCAATGGAAGCTTCTTATAAAGCCATCCCATACTTTTATACTTTGCATATAAATCCTCAACTTGTTGCCAGTCTTTGGCGCATTATTTTGATACTAAAACTATTATTCCAAAGTTTTACTAGTGCTGCATTAATGATATTACATAAAGCCCTATTTATGGCACACTAAACGCACACACATATTAGCTACTTGTATTAATGAATATAACTAAACGCGCAGTATTAAAAGGTTTTTTTGACATGCTCCCGCTTTGCTTAGCGGTTGTTCCTTGGGGGATATTATGTGGCTCTTTAGCGATTCAAAATGGCTTTAGCGCCTTAGAAACACAAGCAATGTCACTACTTGTATTCGCGGGTTCTGCACAATTAGTTGCCATTGAACTAATGGCCGGTAACACCCCTTTACTGACTATTCTATTTACCACATTTATTATTAGCTCTCGGCATTTTTTATACGGTTTAGCCGTACGCCATAAAGTTATTTCACAACCATTACGGTGGCGCTTACCAATCAGTTTTGTACTAACCGACGAGCTGTTTGCCTTTTCGCATCACCGCAAAGCCTATAAAACAAAAGCGCGCCTAATATACGCTTTAAGTGCGGGTTTTAGTTTTTATATTGCATGGAACCTTTGGACACTCATAGGCATAGTTGCAGGAAGTGTGCTCCCTGATTTAACAAATTTAGGGCTCGACTTTGCTATTGCAGCTACATTTATTGCACTTGTGGTACCGGGCATAAAAAATTTAGCCTCGCTGGTTACAGTGATTGTTGCGGGTATTAGCGCCACACTTTTAAAAAGCACGGGATTTGAATTGTGGTTAGTTTGTGCTGCTCTACTTGCAATGAGTGCAGGCTACTTTACTGCAAGGCTTACTCAAAAAAAGGACTGCCCATTATGATGCTCACTATATTATTAATGGCGTGTATTACCTTTTTTACTCGTTACTTATTTTTACATCAACGCCTTGGTTTTAAGGTGGGCCCTAAAATGCAGCAGTTTTTAAGCTTTAGCGCACCCGCTGTACTAACCGCTATTTGGGTACCCATTATTTTTATAAATGAAGAGGGGATCAACCTAAACTGGCACAACCCTTATTTAAGCGCAGCTATCGTTGCGATTATTGTTGCCTATAAAACACATAATATTTATTACACAACGCTTGCCAGTATGGGGTTATTTTTAATTTTAAATTAGGGCGTGTTGACCTTTGGCGTTTGAATTTACAGCAGTATGTTTGGTTTTTAGGCAAGGCAGAGCCTATGAAGTGTGGTTATTCCCCATAAATAGGCGATAACGTAGCATAAATGCCAAACATGCGCTGCCCTTTGGGTTCTGCCTAGGGGCGATAAACTCTTTGTTGTCTACATGGATGTAGGTAAGGGGCGTGAGCAGGACGCGGAAGCTCTGCTCGGTTTTTACTTAGCCTACTAGGTTACAAACCTCGTGCCGCGATTTGATCGCTCCTAGGTTGAACAAATTTCAATCCGCAAAGTTCAACACGCCCTAAATAACAGCCAACCCATTAACAATGTCTAAAGTTTATACTTTTAGTAACGCGCTACAGCGGGTAGAATGTAGCAAACAACAATAAAAAAGCGCCCATCATGCATGAATTTCATCAATTAACGGCTACTGCGTTAAACGGAAAAACAATTAACTTTAGCGACTTTGAAGGAAAGGTTGTACTTATTGTTAATACCGCCAGTGAGTGTGGATTTACAAAGCAATATGAATCTCTACAAGCGCTACATACTAAATACGCGCAAGCTGGCTTGGTTATAATTGGTTTTCCATGTAATCAATTTGGTCAGCAAGAGCCAGGCGACGCGACGCAAATACAACAAGGCTGTTTAATTAACTATGGGGTAAGCTTTTTAATGGCCGCAAAGGTGGATGTAAATGGCCGTCACGCACACCCTGTATTTAGGTATTTAAAATCGGCCTTGCCCGGCTTTTTAACACGAAAAATAAAGTGGAACTTCACTAAGTTTTTAATCGCACCCGACGGTACGCCTATTAAACGTTATGCCCCTTTTACAAAACCAGAAAAGTTAGAAAGCACCATTCAACAAGCACTCGCTAAAAAGTAAGTACATAAAAGTAATAAAGAGGCATAAAGCCTCTTTATTGCCAGTATTTAGCTTTCAAACATGCGTATACGCACATTCAAACCTTAAAACAGGCGCATTATTTTAACTAGCACAATTTAGTCTATGTAATCGTTTAAGTCGTCTTCACCTAGGTTTTTACGCAAACGTTTTTGCTCAAGGTAATCTTCCAACTTCTTTTTTACCTTTTGCTTTTT
Organism: Pseudoalteromonas sp. P1-25; assembly: GCF_001401805.1. Classification (GTDB taxonomy): domain Bacteria; phylum Pseudomonadota; class Gammaproteobacteria; order Enterobacterales; family Alteromonadaceae; genus Pseudoalteromonas. The sequence goes on along the minus strand of NZ_LKDW01000018.1, from coordinate 5,482 downwards.
TTTATCATGCTGATTACGCCCGACCATTTCGTACTCGTCTTCAACAAAATCATCATCTAGCGCATCGTAACTAAATGTCTTACCCACAACCCACTCCATAAAGTGCTTAAGACCAACTCAGGTTGATTCCTGCACTTGGTAAATTAAAAAAGTTTAGCGCTAAAATACGAACAAATTAGCACCAAAATAAAGCCACGTGACTATCGTAAATAGCCTTCATGTCAATATTGTGAATAAATAGCGCTAAATTAAGAAAGTGGAAAGTGAGAGTTTTTTATCGTTTCGACAAATAAAATTTATCATTTATTTATTTTTAGTGTTTTTGACTAAAAAGTAGTTTATTTATCAAAATTAAAAATCATTACAAATACACAAATTTTCATAACCAATTGTTTTAAAATAAAAATAAATAATGGCATCAAACTTGTTAATACTTAACTGTCATCAACAATTATTAGAGAATAAACATGAAAAATTTACTATTAGTAAGCGCTTTAATTTGTACACCCGCTGCAATGGCACATAACGATAACAATGCGGGTATTTCGTTTAGCAACGAACAGTGCAATGTAGAGTTTAAAAACGATGTACGCATTAAGCCTAGCGAATTAGAAATTTTTACCGCATCTAATCAATTCATGCGCTTTAACAGCAATGGCAAATTAACTATAAATGGCGAACAAGTATCCATTAGCAGCGAGCAGCGCCAAGCGCTTGCCCAATATTCGGATAACTTACGTACGCAGCTACCGGAGGTTGCTAATATTGCCCTAGACGGAGTGAAAATAGCCGGTGTAGCACTAGAGGAAGTAGCCAACGCATTTAATATTGATGGGCTTGACGACTTGTCTGGCCTAATGGACGATATAAAACTGGAAGTAGAAAACAGCTTTTACCAAAAAGGTACGTTTGTAATGGGCCAGCAAAGCTTTAATCAATTTGGTGAAAACTTTGAACACCAGTTTGAGGAGCAAATAGAAACCGTGGTTGAGTCTGCCGTTATGCAATCAATGGGCAGTATTTTAGTTGCTTTAGGCTCTGAGCTACTTGGTTCGGGTGGTGATATGGATGCATTTGAGCAACGCATGGAAAATATGGGCGCGCAAATAGAAGAAAAAGTAGAGCTACATGCCAGTGCACTTGAAAAGCGTGCTAACTCTTTATGCGACAGCTTTGCCAGCATTGCACAGCAAGAAGAGCAATTAGTAGCGCAGTTACCGCAACTAAAAGGTTACGAGTTATTTACCATTAAACAAAACTAATACACAAAACCGTATTTAACATCCCTTTAGCAGCACTTGTATATTAGGTGCTGCTTTTTTCATTCTTTTAGCGTGTGAGCCAGCGCACCTAACGTGGTAATAGCCTGCTCAATTTTTTCGCTCCACTGCACCCCGTAGCTTAACCTAATACAGCTTTTATATTTATTACTTGCTGAAAAAATAAGACCTGGGGTTATGCTAATACCAGCTTCTAAAGCCAGTAAAAATAACTTTTGACTGTCTACCCCTTGGCCTAAATCTAGCCAAATAACACACCCACCTTTAGGGTCACTAATACGTGTATTTTTAGGCATTGCGTTTAATAAGCACCACCGCATGCGCTCTTTGTTATTACGTAAGCGCTGCCTAAGTACTTTTAAATTACGGTCATATTCACCACTGGCTATAAACTCAGAAAGCGTCCACTGATTTATAAGTGAGGCAGAGCAACTTAATGCACGCTTATGCCGGCGCGCTTGACCAGCAAACTTGCCTGCTATTAACCAACCTACTCGATAACTGGGTGCCGCCGTTTTTGAAAACGAGGCGCAGCTGATCACAAGCCCCTTTTTTGAATACGCTAAAGCGGGCGTGCCGCGCTTGGCAGTAAAGTGCAAATCGCCGTACACATCATCTTCTATAAGAACAACATTATGTGACTCTATTAAGTCCACCATTTGCTTACGGCTTTCATCGCTCATAAAGCTGCCAACCGGGTTATTGATTGCGGTCGAAAATAAGCATGCTTTTATATCATGTTGCTCAAGCGCTTGAGCTAGGTCATTAAGCCAAATACCGTTGTCGGGGCATAGCGGGATTTCAAGCGCTTTTAAGCCTAAGCTCTCTATTAATTCAATAATGCCGTGATAGCACGGGGTTTCAATAGCCACTACATCGCCGGGCTTAGTAACACACTTAAGTGCGATAGCCAGCGCCTCTTGCGCACCATTAGTGATCACCAGTTCATCTATATTTACGCCAATACCAAAGCCTAAGTATCTATGCACTAATTGCTTTTTAAGCGCACCAAAACCATCAATAGGGCCATAATTTATAACACTCGGTCCAGCAATTGTCATAACTCGGCGCATATTTCTCGCAAGTGCTTTATCGGTAGGGGCAGCAGCAACGGGATTCGCGATACCAAAAGCTATAATATTAGGCTGATGAATAGCACTATATACTTGCTCTATTAACGCTTGTTTATTTACAGTGACAGGTTCACGGCTTAATTTTACGCGCTTAGGTAAACTATAAACCGTATTAAGCACCGTTAAAAAGTAGCCCGATTTTTCACGCGCCTCCACTACTCCTTGATCTTCTAACGCTTGATACGCTTGCTTAACAGTTGGAACGCTAATATTTAAGTTATTGGCCATTTTACGAAGTGATGGAAGTTTTTCCCCTGGTAATAATACCTTCTGCGTTTGCATATCCTTGATTAGCTCAATAACTTGTTGATATAAAAACTCGGCTTTTTGCTTACTGGCTGTTGGCTGCATATCTCGCTCAAATCTGTATAGGTTACATTTATACTTTTCTGTATATGGTAAGTATACAGATAGGCCTTAAAATAACCACTCAATCAGTTTTTTAGAGGTGTGCCATGAAAAGCGCAGCGCTATATCTCACAACAGTGTTAATTTGGGGCTCTACGTGGCTGGCGATTTCATTTCAGCTAGGCGATATCGCTGTGGAGCTTTCTTTGCTTTATCGTTTTGCCATAGCAGCTGTATGTATGTGGCTATTTGCGGCCTACAAAAAACCTAATATGCGATTTTCATTAGTCGATCATGGTTTTTTTGCTTTATTGGCCATTTGCAACTTTGGCTTAAATTATTTGCTTTTGTATTGGGCTCAAAACTACCTTTCTTCGGCAATGGCCTCTATTGCTTTTTCGATGCTATTAATAATGAACATAATCAACACCCGTTTATTTTTTGCAAAACCTATAGCCAAACGAATTTACTGCGGCGCGCTAATCGGTGTGATAGGTATTATTTGTCTATTTTGGCCGCATTTAAAGCAATTCGACTTGAGTAATGGGGCGTTGGTCGGGTTACTACTTGCCCTTGGGGGCACCTTTGTGGCTTCATTGGGCAATATGATCAGTGTACGCAATTCTAATCGGCAAATAGGTGTATTGCAGGGTAACGCATGGGGCATGTTATATAGCGCAGTTGGTTTAGCCGTTTATGTATTAATAAATGGTATAACGGTCAGTTTTAGTGCCCCTACCAGCTATTGGCTGTCGCTGTTGTATTTATCAGTTTTTGGCACTGTGATTGCGTTTGGCTGCTATTTTGCTTTGTTAAAAAACATTGGCCCCGAAAAAGCAAGTTACGCCATCGTTTTGTTTCCGTTGGTGGCAGTCACATTAAGTAGCTTTTTTGAAGGCTTTGAATGGCACGCAAACACCTTTGCCGGTTTTAGTTTAGTACTACTGGGTAATGCAATTGTACTTACCCCCACAAAAAGAATTAACGCCTTTTTAGCAAGCCGCTGCGTTGCTAAAAATGGTTCCGTCCCCAGTTAGAGGCGTTTTTAACGCACTAACACAAAAGCGCCTACTTTACTGTAGGCGCTTTTTTATTGGTATATGAAAATTAATGGCCTGCTTATGTATAGCAATAATCGCGGGCGTGACGCCTACCAGCTCGCCATCCGCCTCAACGAATAAATTTTTAGTTGTAATATGCGCTTCTTTTAATTGGCTATAAGTGAGCCTTTTTAGGGTGTGATGGCGCTTAAAAAGAAGTTTAATAAAGCTAAATAAGTGATTAACAACACTACTCGCTTGCATTTGGTAGCAATCAAGCAGGCCATCATCAATTTCAGCTCTAGGTGCTATTTTAATTCCGCCGCCAAAATACTGAGAGTTCGCAAATACAGTTATTAAATTTGGGTACTCACTTTGTTTATTTAAAAATACTCCCTGTAGTGTGCTTGCTTTATAAGTAAAGAGCGACTTAAAACTCGTCCACTTATAACGCCAAGCAGGCATGCTTTGTAAATGACCTAACTGCTTAATTACATGAGCATCAAAACCAACACCAGCCACATTAATAAAGTAACGGGTATTAATTTTACCTATGTCAATTAAGTGTGTAGGGGCATTAAAAATAGCGTTTTGCCACTGTTTAGCCGTGCAATGAAAGCTTCGCGCAAAATCGTTACCCGTACCACAAGGTAATATTGCCAAACTGCAGGTACTGTTAATCACGCCATTAAGTGCCAAATTAAGCGTACCGTCGCCACCAATAGCCACTGCTATTTGGCTTTTTTGTGCATTCGCTTTAATGCTTGCTAAGTCGTACTCATAATTACCTGTTGTTTTGACCGTGATATAAAGAATATTTTTCTTCTGACATGTTTTTTTAAGCCAATCGAGGTGTTCTAACACCGCTTTTTTTACGCTCGGTTTAACTATTATTAACAACTGCAAGTAATTTATCCCCTTTTAGTCGGCACGCCAGTGTAAATAAAAATTAAGTTAAAATTAATTTATCTGAATAATTAATCACAATAGTGAGTAAAAATTTATTACAAACTTTTATAAAAACAAAAAACACTTATAAAACAACTCACAGATTAAACCCCGCGGTTAAATAACTATGCAAATCCGCCTCTTATCAGCTTTAAATAAAAACAAAACAAAACAATTTCAGATAAAAATAACTAATAGCTAAGCCTTAGTTTATATTGTTGTATTTTTAAACAAAAAAGAGTCAAAATGCTCGCGATTTAAACACATACACCTTGGAGCAAAGACATGAACCCAATAAACACCCTAAACCAAAATGCAGCAGCCCACGTTGGCGTAAAACCAACTAACCGTAAAGCTAAAATGCTGGCTAAATTAAACCGTATGGGCAAAAAATTAGCATTAAACAGTGCCGCGCAATACAAATAATCAACCTTGTTATGATTATTAAGCAGGGGCAGTAAACAACTAACCACTATTGAAAGCACTTCTTTAGCTCCCTTAGTTTACTGCCACCCTTTAATTTTTAGTTTAAATCCTTCTAATTTCCCTCTATTTACAAAAAAAACCGCAATTACGTCTACTTTTTAAGCAAACAGTTTATTTGCTATTTACACAACGGTATCACCTAAGTATTATTCTGCGTCACGGAGAGATGGCAGAGTGGTCGAATGCACCGGTCTTGAAAACCGGCATAGGTTTGTAGCCTATCTAGGGTTCAAATCCCTATCTCTCC
>NZ_LKDW01000017.1 GCF_001401805.1 Pseudoalteromonas sp. P1-25 | reverse complement strand
TTGTAACCTAGTGGGCTAAGTAAAAACCGAGCAAAGCTTCCGCGTCCTGCTCACGCCCCTTACCTACATCCATGTAGGCAACAAAGAGTTTGTCGCCCCTAGGCAGAACCCAAAGGGCAGCGCATGTTTGGCATTTATGCTGCGTTATCACCTATTTATGGGGAGTAACCACACTTCATAGGCTCTGCCTTGCCTAAAAACCAAACATACTGCTGCAAATTCAACCATCAAAGATCAACACGCCCTAATGCAAACGCGCCATACTCAACCCATTTTGGTAATTTAGTTAACATGGGCTACCTTCATTAGCGTACACCGAATTGCGCTTTATAGCGTTTTATTTGTTCATCAACGAGTGTGGTATCGACTACGCCGTGCTTAAAAGCAATATAAACAGGCAGGGCGTACCCTTCAAGCTGCTTAGCATGTATGTTTTTATAGCCTTTTGAGTACCATAAACCGGCTTGATAATTAGTAATTGCGTAGTCAACACGCTGTTTATCAAGCAAATCAAACGTGGCTTTGGTTGAAAGTGAATGCATAAAGTTGCTTTGTTTAAGATTATATTCTTTTGCCAGTACACTGGGTAATTTAACGCCTCTTAGCATAGCAATACGTGAATTTGATAAGTCATTATTAAGGTTTTCTTTTTCTGTGCTAAATAAACCAAATTGGGTGGTGTGTAGTGGTTCATTAGTAAATTCTAAATATTGTGCTCGCTCAGTATTATTTGCCAACGAAAAGTAGCAATCGTAGTAGCCTAACTTTATTTCTTTTTTTATACGTGCCCACGGTAAATGTACCACCTCAATGGTTACACCTAAATTACGCTCTATAAAAGTTAAATAGTCTATATCTATGCCTGTAAAAGTGCGCGTTTGGGTATCGTAAATTGTAAAAGGCGGGTAGTGAGTCGTTGCACAGCGTAGCGTTTTATTTGGCGCGGCTAATAATAGCGAAGAAAAACTAAAAGCTAAAAGCAGCAGTAATGTGCGCATAAATATAAATCCAATTTTTTCTTATGTTAGTGTGTTTATTATACAGTGATATTCGCCCTCGAGGTGATGATCTATGTATTTTTTCTTCTCGTATAAGTTTAAATTTTTAAGAGATAACCATGTTTAACGCAGAGCAACAATCGCGAATCATAGAAATGGCGTGGGAAGACAGAACTCCCTTTGAGGCTATAGAGCAGTTATACGGACTTAATTATTCACAGCTTGTATCGTTTATGAGGGGGCACATTTCAAAGGGCAGTTTTAAAGTGTGGCGTAAACGTCATGCAGGGCGTAAAACAAAGCATTTAAAATTACGAGACCCAGCCATAATGCGCAGCCACTGTAAAACACAGTATAAGCAGCGATAAAAGCTATTTTTAAGTTTCATACGATGTTCAGCCGTGTTTGATAATCTTTAGTCATTAACTTTATTAGAGATTATTTATGAAAGCGTTTTTATTCACTGTATTTTTAGCAGGCGCCTTGGTTAGCATTAATGCCCAGGCAAAGCCCAATAAAGACAATCACGGCCATAAAAACGGCCACCATAAACATCAGCAGCACAACTATAAAAGCAGCAATAAACTATCTAAAAAGCAGCACAAAAAATTAGTACGTGCTGGTTGGACACCACCAGGGCTAAGTAAGCGTTACCACAAAGGCGATTACCTAGATCGCAATGTATATAAAAAAGGCCGCGTTATTGAACGCTCCAGAGATAATGGTACAGTAAGTATAAAAATTGACCGTACAATTATTCATATGGTGCACGACACCCGAGAAATACTTTCAATTCTAACTCGTTAAGTACACTTTATAAGGATATTTAAATGCTCATTGCACTGGCTCTAATCATTGGCTTTTTTTTATTAGTGACCTTGTTACCTATGTCGTACAGTCAGCACTATTTAGTGCGCAGCTGCGACTTTGTCCGACTTCAGGTATTTTATATAGCTAGCGCTGTTGCAGTCGTGTCGTTGTATTTACTGTGGCAAAGCGGCAATAGCGGGTACTTGTATACTGCTTTAACCGCATTACTAACCATGATATTACAAGGGAAATGGATATTTCCTTACACTTGGCTTGCTAAAAAAGAAGTTAAAACCGCCTCAGTGAGCGAAGATCACAGTGTAAGAATCATGTCGGCTAATGTACTTATGTCAAACCACAATAGTGAGCAACTAATCTCACTAGTTGATAAGCACCAGCCTGATTTGTTGATAACTCTTGAAAGCGATAGCTGGTGGGAAAACAAATTAGCTGTTCTTAAAAAAAACTACCCATACTTTATAGAGTGCCCAAAAGACAACCGTTATGGCATGCACCTATACAGTAAATTTAAAATCCTTGATGCGCAAATATGTGAGCTCATTGAAGACGATATACCTTCAATTCATATATTGTTCGAAAACAATGAAGGCCTTGAAATGCAAGGGCACTTTATACACCCCGCGCCACCAAGCCCTACTGAAGAAGACTCATCGCGCCCACGCGACTCGGAGCTCATAATGGTGGCAAAAGCACTTAAAAATCCATCACGCCCGACCATTGTAGCCGGCGATTTAAACGACGTAGCTTGGTCGCGCAGCACGCGTTTATTTATGCAAATAAGTGGTTTTTTAGACCCACGTAAAGGCCGTGGCTTTTACAACACCTTTCACGCAAGTTACTTTTTTATGCGCTGGCCGCTTGACCATTTATTTCACAGCCAAGGCTTTAAAGCAAAACGCATTAAGCGCCTTGCTAAATATGGCTCTGATCATTTTGCATTACTTACCGAACTGGTGTTTGAAAACGCCAAGCAGCAATCATTAGAAGATAAACCAAAAGAGCTTAAGCAAGAAGAAATTCAAGAGCTTGCTATGAGCAAAGCCGATAAGCGAAAGGTGCCAAGGTTTGAGAAGAAGTGATAGCTATTAGTTTTTAGCTATTAGCTGTTAGTTGAATATGTTTAAACTTGAACGCCCAAGTTTAACTCATGGTACTTCATCAGCTTGTGTAGGTCGGATAAGCGAAGCGCCATCCGACACAGTAAAATACCTTGCCTTATGATCAATATTTTATGCAGTTGAGTGGGTCTGGGCGTGGAGTTGCCTTTCCGGTTTAACTCGTTTCTGCCCCAAAGTGAGTTGGAATAAATGCCCTAATATCTATTTTTCAGAAATAGCTAAACATTGAGTTTGACTTAAAATAAGAGTTAATTGATTTCCACACTGTGTAGCTCGCGCATATATTCAAAAAAATGAACGATGAGCGTATCTTCTTTTTCTGAATACCTTTAGTGTTAATAAAAATATTATAGTTGGCATTGCATTACATTTTTTGTTAAAAATAGTTTTAGTAATACATGCACATGCGCGTAACCTCGGCAGGAAGATGCATGAATGGCGCACTATAAAATTGTTATGCGATAGACAACGAGCCTATCGCAACGAAGCGTGCGGTGAGCCAGGTCACGCTTGTTGAGGTTCACGCCGCCTGGCGTGATAACGAAGCGCTCACCACGTTGACATTAAGACTGCGGAACCGGCATGGGGGCAAGGTGCTGGGCTCGGAGTTGCGCGACGCCGCACAGCTGCCGCAATCTAGATGAGAACTGAGCCAGAGGCTTTGCATTTGGTAGAACTTCAAATATAAAAGGATACCCAGAATGTCGAACAAAGCTCTTTACATCACAGCTGCCGCATCGGTCCTGGTTGCCGTATGCGTACTGCACTTTTCGTCATCCGACACGCAGAATGTGTCTGGTTTCGCCGTTGACACCACTGCCGGAATCAAGGCTGCGCAGTGGAGTGACAACGTCACCATCACGCTGAACCCCGAAGAGCGGACGTTCCGCTACCAATCAGATGGCATCCCCTCAACCTATTTAGCCGATGCCTATCTGGTTCCGGACGATCCTAGTATGATGCCGTTCAGTACCAACCCGGACGCGACATTCTGGACGCTTGATGCAGGCGACATCGAGGCATCTCTCATCGACACGACGATCACCACGCAGCCCGTCTATTCTGAAACGCCCACCCAGACAATGTTGGGGGAGATCGGGTTCGCCATCAACGGGGCACGCATCTTCAATGACTACGAGGATATGGAGCAGACCATCGTGGCTCTCGACGACAAAATCATCCACGATCACGCGGCATTTGTGGATGAATGCAACGGCCACCCTCTGGGCGACGGCACAACCTACCACTATCATGGCGTACCGATCTGCCTGAGTTCCAAGGTCGACGTAAGAGGGGAGCATTCGAGAATGATCGGCGTGTTGCAGGATGGGTTTCCCGCGTATGCCAATCAGGGGGAGGGCGGTGTCGTGATGACCAATGCCGATCTGGATGAATGCGGCGGGCATTTTGGCGTCACCCCCGAGTTTTCCGATGGCATCTATCACTACCATCTGACCGCGGACGAAGCCCCCTATTCCATTGATTGCTATCATGGAGAGGTCGAAATAGCTGCTCGTGGCGGCCGCCCCGACTTTAAAGCTGTGGCCGAAAAATTGGGCGTCAGTGAGGCAGCCCTGACCGAGGCCCTCGGCGATGGCCCACCGGATCTCGACGCGGCTGCGGAAGCCCTTGGCATTTCGGTCGATGAATTGCGCGCGGTTCTGCCCCCGCCTCCGGGTCAATAAGGCAGCGCGCGATGGAAAAGCTCGCCTATCTCATTATCGGGGCCGCCGTCGCGGTGATCGTGATGACTCTTTTCCCGCTTGCTCAAGATACAAATGGGGCATCGGACACTGCCAAGGCACCGATGCAAATGACTATGAGCGGCATGGTCGGCCATTCCCATCCGCCCCGTGAAGTGTCCGCCGAACTGCCCGCGCCCACGGTGACGCATCTTGTCTTCCCCGACGCGATGGACGGCTACAATGTGCAAATTCTGACAGAGAACTTTACCTTCACCCCGTCGCGGATCAACCGCAAATCGGTCTTCAACGAAGGCCACGCCCATATCTACTTGAACGGCGCGAAGATCGCGCGGGCATATTCGATGTGGTTCCATTTACCCGGCAGCTTGATGCAACCGGGTGAGAACACGGTGACCGTCACGCTTAACGCGAACGATCACGGAGAATGGAGCCGGGACGGTGAGCCGATCTCGTCGACGGTAATAGTCCATGGCCCTGTAACTCGAGGCGGACAAGTAACCCGTTGAAACGCTCGCGTGCAGTGGGTTACCTATATAGGGATTGAATGGCCGTTAATGACCGATCTTGCCCTGAACATACGAATCGTCCTACGGCCGGCCACTGGTGCGAGGCGTTACTGATTAAATACCCTAATGAGGTTATGTTCACAACGAGTTTACCTACCGGTTGCACATCGCTCTTACCTGCCTAGCCTATCTGAACTCTAATCTTAGTATCAGTTTTTCTATATCAATTGTCAGCTTAGTTTTAATTTTCTCACTGTGTTTATGGCTTTAAATACACTTGTTGGATAGGAATATAAGTGCATAAAACCTGCAGATTCGCGCATAAAAAAGCCTAAAAGTGATTGCTCACCTTTAGGCTTAATAACATTTTTAAAACGCGTATAAATACTCTTTTAATACGCGTATTTTTCGTGTGTAGCTAAATTAGCTATTAATCATAATGCATTTGATATTCACAAATTCGCGCATACCAAAGCCGCCGTGCTCTCGGCCGTAGCCACTTTCTTTAACACCACCAAACGGTAGGTTGGGTTGGGCAAGGCCGTAACCGTTAATGTTGATCATACCGGTATCAAAGTGCTTTTTAGCCAGTTCTATGGCTTTTTTCTCGTCTTTGGAGAAAATACCACCGCCTAAACCATAGCGAGAGTCGTTAGCGATGCGCATTGCATCGTCGTTGTCTTTTGCTTTAATGAGCGAGGCTACAGGGCCAAATAATTCGTCGTCGTATGCTGGCATGCCCGGCGATAAATTATCAAGAATAGTCGGTGGGTAGTAGTAACCTGTTTGCGAAGGTACCTCGCCACCTGTAACTACATTTGCACCGGCTTTAACAGATTGCATTACTTGGTCGTGAATTTTATCGCGTAAATCTTCACGAGCCATTGGGCCTAGGTCTGTATCTTCAGCCATCGGGTCGCCCATTTTTAATGCTTCAAATTGCGCTTTAATTTTTTCTTTAAAGTCATCATATAAAGACTCTATAACCACAAAGCGCTTTGCCGATACGCAAGTTTCGCCGTTGTTGATCATGCGCCCTGTAACACAGGTTTCAACAGCAAGGTCTAAATCGGCATCATCAAGAACTAAGTAGGCATCGTTGCTGCCAAGCTCAAGCACTGTTTTTTTAACGTGCTTGCCGGCTTCTTCGGCTACTTTTTTACCCGTGCCATCACTGCCTGTAAAGGTTACGCCGCTGATTGCTTTGTGCGAAATAAGCGCGCTGGCAGTTTTGCCATCAATCAGTAAGTTGCTAAAGCAATAGTCAGGGAAGCCCGCTTGTTTAAATAAGCTATCGATTTTCTCTGCCATGCCAAATACATTGCCCGCATGTTTAAGGACGGTCGTGTTACCAGCCATAATGTTAGCAGCACTGTAACGAATTACTTGATAAAGCGGGAAGTTCCAAGGCTGAATACCTAATAATACGCCCGTTGGTTGGTAGCTAATAATAGCGCGGCCGCCATCCATATCGCGCTCTTCATCGCCAAGTACTTGTGGGCCGTTTTCGGCTGTGTAACGACAAATACCAGCGCACAGTTCAATTTCTTGAAAGCCTTGCTCGTACACTTTACCCATTTCTTCGGTCATTAATTTAGCAATAGATTCTTTTTGCTCTTCAAATAAAGAGGCTAATTTATTTAAACATTTAGCACGTTCGGTAAATGAAGTTTGACGCCATTTTAAATATGTTTCGTGAGATTTTTCGACTACCTGTTCAGCTTCTTCTTGAGAAAGCAGTGTGTAGGTATCAATGGTTTGCTCAGTTGCGGGATTAATCGTTTTAACTGTGTTACTCATTTTTATCTCCTTACAAATTAGTTATCGGTAAGGGTGCAAACACAAAGCCAGTTTGTTTTATAAAGCAAAATTTAGCTTAAGTATTTGAATAGTAATGTCTTTAAGTTTTATGATGTGGCGAAAATTAAAACTAAGTAATGAGCAAGCAGTAAAAAATACTGCTTTATGCAATTTTTACAGCCTTAGTTAAACAGTTGCTGTGCTATTTGTTTTAGTAGATAAGTTTCACGAATGATAGACAACCCTTGTTTGTCGCTAAGGCTGATTGTGCGCTCGTTGTGTGCAATGGCGTCGTGAATATTAACCCATTTAGGCGTCATACCATTTTGTTGCTCGTAATGTTCAAGCTGTGCTTTACCAAGTGCTTTGTCTGCATCGCATAGATAGCAATACGACTGAATATGTATAATATCAAAGTCGTCTTTATACCAAGGGCGGTATTCTTCGTATAACCCAAACGGTTTAATAATTTGTATATTTTGCGCGCCAGTTTCCTCGCTAAGCTCCCTTATTAACCCTTGCTCTAGGGTTTCACCTTCATCCACACCGCCGCCGGGTAAGCTGTAGTCTTCGTAGCGACGGGTATACATTAATAAAATATGTGCATCTTTAATCACAATAGCGCGGCCTGTACGGCGAGTAAATTGAGTGCCTTGGTTTAAATTTATACCAGGATGAACCATGGTTTTTAATAATTGCATTTTGTCTCCTTTTTATGACGTTAAAATTGTATCAGCTGGTATAATGGGTGAGTAATGAAAATAATTATAATTTCTAAAAAAATTATGATCGATATGGCTTAAGTGTACGTACATACTTGGTTATTAAAATTAAACGTTAAAAGACTCAATAGTTTAATCATTTTTTAGAGATTCTTGTCGCCCCTTTTATTTGCATAATAGGGCGCGTAGAATAACAAGAAAAGCATAGGGATTTATCATGTTAAACATACTTTTAGTCGACGATGACGTTGAATTTAGTGACGTTGTTTGCCACATTGTCGAATTCCTCGGACACAACATTTGTACTGCAACCAGCTTAAAAGAAGCGCATCAATGGTTTGAAAATAATACCTTTGATCATGTGTTGCTCGATTTTATGCTGCCAGATGGCAGTGGCCTTCATTTGCTTGATCATTTAAAAATGATTGGACAGTCTCCTAAAGTAACGCTTATTTCTGGCCACCCTTCAGTAAAAGGGATTTTGGCAGATATGTGCGAGCAAGATGTTGGGCATTTATTAAAGCCACTACAACGCGAAGACCTAGAGCTGGTATTAAACGGCCCTAAAAAAACAGTTAAAAAGACAAAAGCTCCAGCTATTACACGCCACTTTAATAGTCTAATTGGTGAATCAGCGCCAATGCAAAAGCTTTACACCATGATTGAGCGTGTAGCTAAAACCAATGCTAATGTAATGCTAATGGGTGAAAGCGGTGCTGGTAAAGAGGTGGTTGCGCAGGCTATTCATAATGCTAGCCAATGCGAGGGTCCTTTAGTGGCAAGCAACTGTGGTGCTTTATCTAAAGAGCTAATCGGTAGTGAACTATTCGGCCATGAAAAAGGGGCGTTTACTGGTGCAATTGCCCGTAAAGAAGGGGTATTTGAGCAAGCTGATGGCGGCACATTATTTTTAGATGAAGTCACTGAAATGCCTATTGATATGCAGCCAAACTTACTGCGTGTGCTTGAAACTAAAAAGGTAACACGCGTAGGTGGCAATCGTGAATTGCCTATAAACTGCCGCGTTATTTCTGCTACTAACCGTTCACTGACTGATCTGGCACAAAATAATGTTATTCGTGAAGATATTTATTTTAGACTTGCGGTTTTCCCTATAGATATACCCGCACTGCGTGAACGAAAAGAAGATATACCATTGCTTGCTAAAGCTTTTTTAGAACAGCTTAACGATGAAAATGGCACTGCGTTTTATTGGCATAATGAGCAACTCAAAGAGCTTCAGCAATACGAGTGGCCGGGTAATGTACGTGAACTGCGCCATGCTATTCATCGTGCCTTTATTATGAGCGATCCGCAGACAAGTGAAATTACCTTACCAGATAGCTTAGAGTCGCCGTTTTCGCGGGTAAATACGCAAGCAGCAGACAACCATGTTTCGGCTGGGCAAACAATCGAAGAAGTTGAAAAAGAGCTAATTCACGCCACGCTAGATAAAGTGCAAGGGAATAAAACACTCGCTGCGCAAATGCTAGGGATCAGCACAAAAACGTTGTATAACCGATTAAACGCATACGGTGGAATTGGAGAATATAAATAACCTGAACTGTAAATAATAAACCTATCTCTAGCAGCTATTTTCAACGTTAACTACGTTGAAATTTTTTGCAATAGGCCAGCTATTGACGCGTAAATTTGCCTTGTTTTCATTGAAAATCTCTGGCTAGAGAAAGTAAATTTGGTGATTACTGTAATTTAATATTTTAGTAAGTTTGTTAACCAGAGTTCAGGTTAAAAAAGTATAGGAAGTAATATGAGTGAGGAAAAAGAAGTAAATACGCTAAATAAACTGGTACACGATGCAAGAGCGCCGCTAAATAGAATTTCTATGAATGCAGAGCTTATTAAGCTGGTGTTAGAAAACGATATGCCAAAAGACAAAGCGTTAGCAGCACTCGATAAAATAATTTCAAACTGTCAGCAATGTAGCGAAAGCTTACAAAACATTACTGATTTTAATAATAAGTAGCCATTTAAAATTAGGTATTTACATATAATGAGTAAGCAAAAGCAGCAGGGTAAAACGAATATAACGTGGGCCGCTTTTATCGCGATAGTACTATGCATAGTGGTAGGTAATGCATTTTTAGCATTAAGTACTATTCAAGGATTAACGCAAACACAAAAAAGTTTGGATAATACCAGCTTATTAGCAGATGCTATAGAGCGCCTTCATTTATCAATTGTGCAGGCAGAATCTGGCCAGCGTGGCTACTTACTCACCGAAGAAGATGACTACCTAATGCCTTATTACGATGCGATAGGGCAAATAGAATCGCAAATACAGCATGTAAAGTCTCTACATTCTGAAATTGATGGACAAGCAGAACGAATTGCACAATTGTTAGTGTTAACCGAAGCTAAAATTAACGAGCTTAAAAAAACGGTTAAACTTGCCACTAATGATAAAGAACGCCGTGCATTGTATTTATTAAATACGCACAAAGGGCGAGAACTGTACAAAGATATTCGCGCTAAAGTTAATGATATTCAAGACCGAGAACTGTTGTTTAAGGTAAGTCATTTTTCGAAGTTGGCACAAATAAAAAATGAGGCAAAAATCACCTTTGCTATTACAGCGGTTACCAGTGCGCTTTTAATAATAGGTATGTTTGTATTAACACGGCTAAATTTAAGAAATGAGGCTAAATACCGCGAAGAACTTGAAAGGCAAAACGAAACACTTGCGAGTAAAGTGTCTGAGCGTACCCAAGAGCTTACCTTATATTCAGATGAGCTTAGCCGCTCAAACCGTGAGCTTGAAGAGTTTGCTTTTGTTGCCAGCCATGACTTACAAGAACCACTACGAAAAATTCAAGCATTTAGTGATCGCCTAGAAACCATGTTTAAAGATGAGCTGGGCGAAAAAGGCATCGATTATATAGGCCGTATGAAAAATGCAGCACAACGTATGTCTAATCTTATTAACGACTTGCTAGAGTTTTCGCGGGTAACAACGCGAGGTAAAGACTTTGACGACACTGACTTAAAAGGCGTAGTGAACGATATTTTAAGTGATTTAGAGGTCGCCATAAATGAAAGTAATGCGCAAGTAGAGGTGGGTGAACTGCCAGTTATTCAGGCCGATAAAAGCCAAATGCAGCAGCTATTTTTAAACTTACTATCTAACGCTGTTAAGTTTAGAAAACCAGGTGAAGAGCCACATATAAGCGTAGCGTACGAGTATAAAGACGAGTTTAGCGAAGATCATAACGAAAAAGTGGGCTGGCAAATTATCACTATAAAAGATAATGGTATTGGTTTCTCACAAGAGTATGCTGATAAAATATTTGTACCATTTCAGCGCTTGCATGGGCGCTCGGAATATAAAGGCACAGGGATTGGGCTTTCAGTTTGTAGGCGTATAGTTGAGCGGCATGGTGGGATAATTACCGCTCATAGTAAAGACGGTGAAGGGGCAACCTTCATAATAAAATTACCTGTGGAAACAACGCTTTTCACACTTCAAGGAGAGGCTTAGATGCCGTATTCAAAAGTGAAACCTATTACAATATTAATGGCTGATGATGACGAGGACGATCGCCTACTTACGCAAGATGCGCTGGCTGAAAGCCGTGTACTAAACGAGCTGCATTTTGTGGAAGATGGGGTTGAATTATTAGAGTACTTAGAGCGAAAGGGTAAGTTTGAAGATAAAAGCTCATCGCCACGCCCTGGTCTGATTTTGCTTGATTTAAACATGCCGCGCATGGATGGCCGTGAAGCACTTGAGGCTATTAAAGCAAACCCTAACCTTAAAGGTATACCTGTTGTTATTTTAACCACCTCTAAGCAAGAAGAAGATATGGTTAAAGGGTACAATCTAGGCGCAGCTTCATACATAACGAAACCGGTAACGTTTGATGGCTTGGTTGATTTAATGAAAACCCTAGGAAAATACTGGGTTGAATTTGTAGAGCTGCCAACAACGTTTAACGACTAAATAATACCAATCCGCAATAATACTTAATCATACGAATTGGTATAAGTAGCAACAATAAGCCCCTAAATAGGGGCTTATTAAATGCCATTGAAAGGAGATAGCATGTTAGATAAAGTGACTCGCTTACTTTTAGTAGAAGATGATGAAGATGATTACATCCTTACACGCGACTACTTAGACCAGTTAGATTCACATACATTTGACATAGATTGGATAAGCTCTCCTGAGCAGGCAATAAGCATATTAAGTAAAAACGAGCACGATATATGCTTGCTTGACTACCGATTAGGTGCCTCAAATGGGCTAAGTGTATTAAAAAAAGCCATTGCTAATGGGTTTAGCGGGCCAATTATTATGCTTACGGGGCAATCTAATGATGAATTAGACTCCGCAGCGCTGGATGCCGGTGCTGTAGATTACCTTATAAAAACAGAAATGAGCTCGAGCCGTTTTGCCCGTGCTATACGTTATGCGCTGGCACGTAAAGATGTTGAAGGCGAGCGAGTAGAGCGTTTAAAAGCCGAAGCTGAAAACCGCTCAAAAGATAGGTTTTTAGCCCACTTAAGCCACGAATTACGTACCCCGCTTTCATCTATATTAGGTTACACAGAGCTATTGCTGCAAAGTGACTTTAGCAAACAGGCCGAGAACGAATTAGGGGTTATTTACCGAAACGGTAAACACCTACTGAGCTTGTTAAATGACGTGCTCGATTTATCTAAAATTGCTGCTGACAAATTAGAGCTTACATTAAGTGAAGTAAACTTAGATAGCATGCTTGCTGATGTTTACACCTTAATGCGTGTATCTGTGCTTGATAAAGGCTTAAAGCTTCGCTTTGAGTCTCTACAGCCTTTACCGCTTATTGTGAGACTTGATGCCACCCGCGTACGTCAAATACTCATTAACCTAATCAATAATGCGGTTAAGTTTACTGAAAAAGGCGAAATTGTAGTTAGTGCTTGGACCGAGTGGGTTGAAGGGCAAGAGATGCTATTTTTTAGTATTAAAGACTCAGGTATGGGGATTGCCCCTGAAAAACAAGCACTCATTTTTAAACCCTTTGAGCAAATAGCCGATGTTGAATCTCGATCTGTTGGCGGCGCTGGTTTAGGGCTCGCTATTTGTGCTGAGCTATTAACGCGTATGCACGGCAGTATTGATTTAACCTCGAGAATGGGGGAAGGCTCTACTTTTACTATTTCAGTGTACCCAGGCGATATTAGTGAAGTGGAACGCCAAGTATTAAACTTTAGTAGTGGCTCGCAGTTACAGACAAAATCTGCACCGTGTAAAGTAACAGGCCGCGTATTAGTGGTTGATGATTTACGCGATTTACGGATGTTAGTTGGTCATATGATTAGCACGTGTGGTGCGCGTGTAGATTATGCAGAGCATGGCCAACAAGCACTTGAAAAAGTAAGAATCGCACAAGCGTATCGCTCCCCATACGATATCATCTTCATTGATATCCATATGCCTGTAATGGGGGGGAAAGAAGCCACCATAGAGCTTAGAAAAATGGGCTACACAGGCCCAATTATTGCGCTTACAGCCGCAACAATGAAAGGCATACACGAAGAGCTTGCCGCACTCGGCTTTAACGATGTAATACCTAAGCCCGTTGATAGCTCCTCTTTGTATCAGTGTTTACAAGATTTTTTAGTATCTCCAGAACACGCGCCTCAAGCTAAAAACATACACAGTGATAAAGCGGTAGTAGAGAAAAAACAGCGATTTTTGTTGGTTGAAGACGACCAAGATGCTGCGCAAATTACACAGTTACTGCTAGAGAGTCTAGGAGTAGAAACTGTGATCACCTCAACGTGTGCACAGTGTTTACAAACCCTAAATCATGACCAGCAATTTGATAAGGTATTGCTTGATATGCATTTACCTGACGGCCGTGGTGTAGATTTAGGGAAGCAAATTAATGAACGTTACCCTAACTTAAGCTTAGTGATTGTTAGTGGTGCAGAGCCTGATCCTAAGCAGATTAAAGATTTAAATATTAATCATGTACTTTTAAAACCGATTAATCTGAGCTTATTAGAAACCTTGATCACCACGTAACTTAGAAGTGATTTTATGCAGTCAATTAAACTAGAAAGTGAGTTATTAACGCCCTCGAAAATAGTGTGTGTTGGGCGTAATTACACCGCACATATTGCCGAACTTAATAATGAGCTACCAGATCAAATGGTATTGTTTAATAAGCCAAATAGTGCCATAACGGATACCTTATTTACTACGCATAATAACGACACGCTGCACTTTGAAACTGAGCTGTGTTTTATTATTAAAAATAATGAGTTAGCGGGCGTCGGTTTAGGGTTAGATTTAACTAAACGTACTGTGCAAAGTAAGCTTAAAAATAAAGGGTTACCGTGGGAGCGCGCGAAGGCATTTGACGGCTCGGTATTACTAACGCCCTTTGTAAGTATTGCGGATGCTGAGCAGGCGTTTACGTTTGAGCTTAAAATTAACGATAAAGTTATTCAGCAAGGTGATACACAATTTATGATACACAAGCCTAAAGATATTTTAAGTGAAATTAATGAGTTTATGCACTTAGAAAATGGCGATGTAATAATGACCGGGACACCTGCAGGCGTTGGGGAAGTGCCTGCAAACAGTGTATTTACAGTTAGCCTATATGCTAATTCGGCGTGTTTGTTATCTCAACGTTGGCAGGTTCAGTCGTGTTAAGTATTTGCTGTTGGTAATACTTAGAAAACTGAGGGAAACTTTGTTCTAACCAAAAACGCTGACTATTTATATAAGCAGGCGAGTGTAATACCTGCTTATGTAGCGCTTTATTTATTTTATCAAGCGCTTTGGTAGCAAAGTTATTTGGCGCTCTTACTGCACATCCTATCGCTCCTAAAACAAATTTTCGGGAGTCTTCTTCTATTGGTACACTGACAATATTTTTAAATCGACTGTGATTTACAAAATAATCTCCCAGAAACGGGTAGTCTATTGTGTAATCTAAAAAGCCGCGGCTTAATCGAGCAATCACTGCTTGGCTTTCATTTTCGCTACTCCAGCTCAGCGATGCTTTACGATACACCGTGGTATTTTCGATTATTTTATTAATTTCTGAAGTAAACTTGCGCGCCGCCGCTTGACCATATACATATTGCTCGTCCGACAATAAATGAATAAGTTTAATAGGGTTCCCGTGTCGAGCTTGTATTTCTGCTGCCAGTTTTTGCGTGGTTAAAACCGAAAAGGGCGGGTATACCGTTGTTGGGGTAGAAAACTGTAGTACATCATTAGCTGTTTTTTTATGAATCACACACGGAAAGCACACATTATCGCCTTCATTTAAGTGCTTATTAATTCGCTCTTGCGGCACAATTAAGCGCGTGTGTTTTACATCATCAATAGTTTGGATGAGTTGCTCTGTGAGATTATCGCAAACCCCACCCTGAGGGGCGTGTGAGTCTTTATCTATATGAAACGGAGGCGTGTAACTTTGTAACCACACAATTTCTTCAATTGGGTGTGTATTGTCAGCGTACCCGTAATGTGAAAAGCCACCCAGTACAACGCAAAATAAAACTATATTTTTAAGCATAACCCACTAAAAATAATCCATTTAAGTTAACTTTAGTATAGTTTTACTTTGCATATGTTCAAATTTAACAACGGAATAGGCAGTAATTAAACCGCCTATTATTTTGCTTTAGTATGGCTGCGGGTAATCTTTAAAAATTGCGCCAATTTCAGCAAGGGTGTCATTGCTTAAAGTTAAGTTAAATGCGTCAATATCTTCTTTTAATTGCGCCATATTAGTCGCACCAATAATTGATGAAGTAACGCCATCGACTTGATTACACCACGCAAGGGCTAATTGTGCCGGTGTTATACCAATTTCATGCGACAAATCCACATAGCGCTGCGTTGCTTTTTGCGCGTTAGGGGTATCCCTGAAAATGCCGTTTCGCTGCATAAATGTCCAACGCGAGCCCGCTGGGCGTGCACCGTTTAGGTATTTACCCGTTAGTAGGCCAGCAGCAAGCGGCGACCAAGGTAAATAAGCAATGTCTTCATGAATACATTGCTCAATTAAGTAGGGCCAATCTTTAGCGTGCGCTAGGCTAAATTCGTTCTGAATCGAAACTATTCGCGGTAAGTTATGCGCTTTAGCTAAATTTAAAAACTGGCTAACGCCCCATGGCGTGTCATCTGAAAGACCACAAAATTTTATTTTGCCGGCTTTAACGCACTCATTAAGGCCTTCTAAAATATCTAGCATGCCAGCTTGTTGTTGCTCGGTATTTACGTCACTAAAAGTAAGTTTACCTGGCCACTGCCTGCCAAAATGCGGGGTAGAGCGATTAGGCCAGTGCAATTGATATAAATCTATGTAGTCGGTTTGTAAACGCTTGAGGGAGTTATCTACAGCCTCAATGACCGCGCTGCGTGTTATATCGCCGCCATCACGTACCCACGACAAGCCGTTGCCCGCAATTTTAGTGGCCAATACAATATCACCGCGTTTTTGTTGGTTGCGGTTTAGCCAGTTACCAATAATTTGCTCTGTTTTACCGTAAGTGTCTGGTGAAGGAGGAACGGCATACATTTCGGCGGTATCAATAAAATTAACGCCTTGCGCTAAGGCATAGGCTATTTGCTCATCTGCCTCTTGTTGGGTATTTTGTTTACCCCAAGTCATGCTACCTAGGCATACTCTTGAAACATCAACCCCGCTGCTGCCTAACGGACTGTATTGCATGTAAAATCCTTAAATTGTGTAAGATCTTGAGTGTGGCTTATTAATACCAGCTCGCATACTATTTAATTAAGCGAATTGGTGTAATGCCGATAATAATGGCTCAGTGATCGCCGCCTTTTGCCCCGTTTTAAAGTCAAACATAACTACTTGAGAGTAGCCTGTTGTAGTAACAGCTTGCTGTGCATGACTATATACAGAGTAATTCATCATAAAGCGGTCGCTTTTTATATCCGAAATAGTAATACCTACGGTTAAAGTATCTGGAAAGGTTACAGGGCGCTTGTAGCGAATGTTGTTTTCGCTAATAACGGGACCTACGTCACCTGGTTTTATCGTATCAAACTGGTTTATTTTATTTAAAAAGTCGATGCGCGCAATTTCAAAGTAACGCAAGTACACCACGTTGTTTACATGTTGTAGGGCGTCCATATCGGCCCAAGCGACGGTGATATCGGTATGAATAGGGTGCTGTTCTTTGAACCTTTGCATGTATGTGTACTCTTAGTTTTAAATGAATCAGGTTATCAATATGGTGTTTGTAGCTCAAGACAATAAATACCATGTTTTTTTATAAGATGATTGTACCTATTTATTTTTAGGACTACAGTTAATTAACACAGACCACACACACGAGAACACACATGCAAAATATAATTAATTGGGCTTTAGCCAGTTTAATTTTTATAGCATCTTTTGCTTGCTACGCTATGGGTAATGCTTCAGGCGGTATCATGCTTTTAGCTGCGGGGTTTTTATTGGAATTTGTTTTTTGGCTACATTGCTTTAAAAAAGAAAAGCGCTTTAAGCTGCCGTTTTAAAAGCTGTATAAAGCTTGCTTAATTTAAACGCCAAACTTACTAGCGATTTTACTTTAGCAAGTAAACTGGCTTTATTAACCTTGCTTAATGAAAGTGAATCCTTAATAATGGCTGTATAAATAAACAGTTGTTATGTGGTAATGAAAAAGTTTATTCATATCGACATGGACTGCTTTTAAACTCGAGGGTGTTATCTGTGGGGTTTATTTGTAAGTAAACCTGTTTCTGCTAACTTTAGATAAAGAGTTATCTAAGTAAGTTAATTGATGCACAGATACAGTGATAAAAAAATAAATAAACACAACATTTATCTAGATAGTGACAGTGTTCCTATACTCCTTCCTTGCCTATTTGCTCGCTATACAGAAGTTGCAGGTAAAAAAATAGAGTTGATAAAGAGGAAAAATAGGAACTCAGATCTAATTGAAAATGTGTTTGAAGAAGTGTTTATTGGTGCAGATGCAAGTTATAAAATTTGTAATCATCTTGGGCGGTTTTTAGAGTGGGTTGATAAGTTCGAGGGTGAAGGAAATATTACTCTTAGTATACATACAGCTTTGCCCCAGGAATTAATAAATGACTATATTAATGAGTACCTTATAACAGAATGCCAGAGTAGCGAAGCTGTTGCAAATCAAGCCGTAAACTCTTTAAAAGCTTATTACAATTGGCTACAGTATTTTTTGGACAATAAATATAAAAATATTGGCATCAAATCTTCCCATATCCCTATCGCGAGAAGTAACTCTAAACCTAGTTTAAGTGTGAAGTATTTGTTACCTCAAACAAGGGAGCTGATTTATCAAAGTACAAGCTCTTTACTTGAAGAAATCATTTTGAGAAATGGAGGTGAGTTAGGGTGTCGTTCTAAAGAAAATCAAGGGTTTCTACTTAAAGACTTTAATGAAAGCACTCAGAAATACAAGGGATTGCTATCTCTTTTCAAGGAGCTGAAGAAGCAGCCGCACAAAGAAGAGTTCAAATATTACCTCTCATCACTCTATACAAAATATAGCCGCTCTAGATTCCTATATATACCTAGATACTTATTAGAAAAAATGGAACAGTATTTTCGTTTAGAACGACCTCTTACAGACTCAAATCATTTATTCGTTTCAAATTCTACTAACCTGACTCGTGGAAGATGTATTTCAACAAAGTTTGGTACCGATACTTTTGCTAAGACTCGCAATAAAGTGATTAAGGAAATACAAAATAATCCAGAAGTTTATAGATCATATCAAAATATTGAGTTCACGAATGTTTATCATCATCTTCGGCACTCCTTTGGAACTGATATATTTTATAATTTGTGTGAGGGAGCTAATAAACATTATGAATCAATTACAACAACATCGGCTATTTATTTAACCACTGCGAACAGGCTAGGGCATAAAGTTGATGGCCAATTTTCTAATTCAGTAACAAAATCATATATTCATAGCTGCGGTCTAAAAGAGCAGCTTTTAAAGGAGTGCAGCTTTGGATGATATGAAAAGAGTACCGAGTCATAACTCTAGCTATTACGAATCAATAGTAAGAAGAAATTCCAACTCAAATGAACCAGCAAGCTTCAGATATCCGCTCTCAGCTACTTCGATTGTTGTACCTGCGATAAAAAATACACCAGAGAGGGTTATTTCTTTTGATATTAAAGGTGGGGCATATAAACGATTAATTTTTAAAGCTATTATTGCTTCTTATAATTATTCATTTTTAGATGAATTTGCCCCACCTTCAGCAAAGTATCGCTTCACTGGTTCAGCTCACCTTTTTGTAGAGTGGTTAAACAACACAAAAATAAAAAATCCTTATACTGTTCTAAAGGAATACGAGTCTTATCGTTTTGATACCTTGAATAATCATGGAGGCGAAAGCGCACTTCGAAAGCTAAGAACAGTTTTATTTTATGCTTTAGAAAGATCAAGTGAATTGAGCTCATCTGTTGAGCCAGAGCAATTACAATATCTTTTCGAAATTTATAAAACTAAAGTAAGTCCGAATTTCAATAAGAAGCAAATTTCGTTAGCTGGTTATTTTGGTGAGTTAGACTGGCTAAGAAATGATGATATTGGAATTGGTAATCAATTATACCAGGTTCTTGCATCGCCAAAAATAACCATTCGTTCACTAAGAGCTACAGCGTCGTCAATAATAATAGAGCTTTATGAATGTAAGCTAGCTCTAAAAAGGTTTTTAGAACTATCTGATTTCTCTTTGTACGATTTCAAAATGCTAGGCCCAAATAAGAATGTTAAATACTATAAAAAATCTTTTACAGGGCGGTCAATATTTTGCTTACTGTATAAATATCACCGTCTGAAAGAAAAAGAACCTAAACTCCGAAATGCCTTAATACTTGTTTTATTAGCTAATACAAGTAATAAAAAGAGTTTTGTAAGAATCCTACCTGCTTTAGACAGTGAAATAGAATTAAATCGACTTTTTATTTCAACTAAAGGGCCTACTAAAGGTCAGTTAAGTAACTCCTTTCTTTCTGAGAGTTTCTCTATGGCTGGAGCAAGTAGTCCATTATTCGGACTTAATGAATTAAAACAACTTTGTTCTGATACCCAGAACTTACCAATATCAGAAATTGAAAATTTATTTTTTTCATGGTTGATGGCAAGCTTTGCGGTCCAACCATCAGATATTGGGAAGTTAAGTAAAAATTCTTTCCGTTACCTTAAAATTGGAGGCCGAGTAACCCACATTGAGTGTGAGTACTTTAAAGGAAGAGCAAATTCTATACATACAACACATTCTATATCTACAAAATTGGTAACAGGGAAGGCTTTATATAGCTTTATAAATCAATGCGGTGATGGGAGTCTTGTTAAGCTTAGCTCAAGCATACCTGGAATATTTGACGGCTTTTACTCTTTATCCGGTGTTTTGTTCGAGCTTTTAAATCTTGATTTCATTAAAGATGTAATACAGAAAACACATTTACATAGTGGAAACATCCCTCCTGTTATTTCTGAAGTATTAATAAAGTTAATTAAAAATGGTGTTCACTCAAATAGCAACCATCTAGCTATAACTAAAAAGCCACTATCAGAACGAGAAGTGTTAGCTAGGGAGTCTGGTTCGTTATGCCATAGTGTTCTTTTTGGGCTTAAAGCGATAAAAAACTCAGCTGTTCATGCTTTTAGTGATCCATATACATTATATTATTTGACTAATAGAAATTCTCACACCAACAGAACCGAAAAAATGCATTATTTAAATGCAGAGAACGAAGAATGGATAAATGCTTCTGGTCGAATTACACGTAATGTGATGATTGATTTAATAAATAATGTTTTTAATTTAGCTGAAGAATTTGATGAAAATGAAGTATCTAGGTTCAATGAAGAGTTTTATGACGTTACTGAACACATATCTCGAAAAAGTCATGAAATGATTATGAGATTAAAGGTAGTAACAAATCAGCAAAAAGGAAGAATTAATGAAGTTGGTGTTTTATCTCCTGACAAAAAACAAGACACTGAAAGGTTTGATCATATTTATGTAATTGATAGCCCTTTAACTGTTTTTAAAATGAAAAATTATCTATATGAATTTGAAGCGAATTATAAAAAGTTACTGAGTACAAACCCAAGCTACTTGTATAAGACAGTAGTACCTACTGTGGAGTGGATCAGCTATGTTTTAAGTATTTTAACAAAGCATTCAGTACTAGAGGGAAACAATATGTTTAAAAAAATGAAGTTAAATAATGTTTCAATCAGTGTGTTTCACTCAATATAGGGGGGAGAATGCAGCCAAGTTTTAGCACATTCGAGTTAAAAAGCTTTTGGGAAACCCAAAATGAAAAGCTAATGGCTCATCCCGATTTTTTAAAATCTGAAGGAGACATTTTTGATTCAATTCTTGTTTTCAGGAATACCAAAGGCACAAGGCGATTAGATTTTTCAATATTTCATAAAGACCTTACAAAGCTTGAGGAGTCAGCTAAATTAACCTTAAAAGGTCAGTTTTACTCACTAACATCTGAAGAGTATGCAAAGTTATTCTTTTTACATGGCTTATCTACTAATTCATCCCAAGGAGCTTTTGCAATATATCAAATGGTGATACACCTTTTTGCTTTCTTAAACTTCAATGGATGTAAGAGCTTATCAATCAGCAATATAGAAGATTTCCATACAAGCTTCTTGACCCAATCAGTAGGTGATAAAGGTTTTTTTAATCGCTTATCAGCGCCTTCCTATAAAGCGACTTATAATAATGCGAATATTATAAATATAAGAAATAAACTGCAGGTAACAGGAATAACAGGACTGTTAAGTCATGATCTAACCCTTAAAGCATTTAGAGACTCTCTAGATGATGCTTGTAAATCACTTCTAAACATTAGTTTTAACCAATACAAACTAGGAGGAAGTTATAACTTTTTGGGCTTGGAAATGGGACAATATTATATTGACTATATGAGGCAAGTTTACGAAAAAGACTATTTTTATACTTTAATTAGTTATGAAGTCATAGGCTCAATTGCAACTAAGTTCAAATTCAAAAATGCAGGGCATGGAACCAGAAGTTACTGGGGTCGCGTGATACTTGAGACAATTCAAGGCACATTTATACCTAATGTTCATGAGAAAGAAAGCCTTTGGCGCACTAAAGAGAAGGTACATATAGCAACAGCAGAAGAGCTATTTAAGCAATATAACTTACATGCAGAAAGAGCCTTATCTTTAAGTGACAGTTGTATCAGTGCATTGGTAAAGTCACTAGGGCTTGAATTACGGTTTGATGCTGTAGAAATAATTCGCATTTTAATGCTTCAAAAGTTTTATCCTTTTCAATCTCTTAAACCTCCTGCTCAAGTATGGGAGGGATATCTTCAATCATTAGATAAGACATTTATAGATAGTAAGCGCTTATCAGATGTATCGGTTGAAGGTGTTTATCAGAAGATGGCTGAAATAGTCATCGCTCGTAAGCTCAATATAAATGCATTTAAAAAGTCATTAAGATCTTGGGCCACGGAGTTAATGGGTGGAGCTCTTGGGAAAAATATAACTGATCTAACTGTTGAAATGGACCGTGTAACTCATGCAATGACTACATTAGTTGTTTCATGGCTAGGTTACAGAGCAAGTGAATTTGGCTTCCCTTTAACAGCAATATATGTTGAACCTAATAACGATATATTGGATAACTCTCATGTTCCCTTTAGGTTTAAGTTAAAATGGGTTGTTCCTAAAACTCATGACAAATTAAAAGTCGAAAGAGAAATTACATCTCAGTGTTATCAGATAGCAGCTCAGCTTAACCATTTATTTAAACCATCTGCCAGTGAACCCTGCTTGTATAGGTTTACAGGCGGAAACCAAAGTTTGAATACTCGAAATGAATCTGAACATATTATTGAACATAGAGTTAAGGCCAATTGGGATAACTTTGTTCAAAGATACAAACCATTCAAAGAGGTTTCGCTCTTAGAAAAGTTATTAAGCAAACAATACCTGTCGGAAAAACAGGCAAAAAAATTAGAAGTGTTAATGAGTAAATACGATATTACAGGCTCAAAGGCGCAGAAATTATTAGAAACATATCGAGAAGTTAATAGAGATCTAACAAAGCTACAATGTAGTTCATTTGCCGGAAATAAACCCCAGAAAAGATTTAAAGAGTCGTTAATTGAGTTTAATAAAACTGGAAAAATATCAAACTTTGAACATAGTTTGGTAGTTGAAAAGTACCTTTCCGAAGAAACTAAAGAGTGGTTAAAAGCAGACCGTATTACTTTAGATCAAAAGGCAATGATGGATATTTCAAATGAATTAAAGCAAGATGTTAGATACCCAACAGCACATGCCTTTCGTCATATTTGGGCTGAAGCGGTTTTAACTCGTTATCAAGGAGATGTCGCTGCTGTTATTCGACATCAGTTTTGTCACTTAGATGAATCCTTTTTTATGGCTTACCTTCGTAACAAAGAACCCCAATTGTTGATGAAATCAGCTCGAATTAAAGTGCTTAATTCTATTGTAGATACATTATTAATTGATTCAGAAAAGATCGGTAAGAACTATTTAGGTGGCTTTTCAAGGTATGTAAGTAAAGCAAAAAGCTTAACAAAGGCAGTCTCACCTAGCGAGATTCTAGAGCTTAGGGAGCGAATAGCTGGGCGGATTATTTCTATTCAGTCATCACATTTCTCAACATGTATTCCCAGAGAGGGAGCAGAGAGTCGAGCAAAGTGTGCTGAATTTGGAGATATGGCACCTCATAATGCAAAACCTGAATTTTGCTTAAACTGTTCAAATGCGGTCATTACAAGCGAAAATTTAAGAGGGATTTGGTTAACTATACAGCCTTTTGTTAAAGAAGCTTTAGATGAAAATATTCCGGGGGTTGTGATAGAGCATCATATGCCCTTATTACGTTCAGGTTATAAAAGAATAAAACAACTTGAGAATTCAGCTAACCAAAACAACGTATTGAAAATTTTAAAGATGATAGAAAAGGCAATTTCTAATATTGAACAAAATGTTTATAAAATGGAGGTTTAGATGTCGAATGAATTAGATGAGCTGATGACTGATGACTTTCTTTCCGGCTTAGATAGCCCAAACAAAAATAATGATGGATTGTTAGATAAGCCATCGTGGGTCAGAGGTGATACTGGACATACAACATTTAAAGCTTGGAGAGCGATTTTAGATCTCCAAGAGATAAAAGAAAAAAGTATCAAAAATTATGGAAAAGTAGCTGACAGAAAAACACCGAAGTCGTTGTATCAAATAAAAAAATCGGACGTTGCTGAGATAGTTGCCATAAAGTCACAAAGCTTATTTCGTACTTCAGGTTTTAGTGATGATATTCGAGCTTTTTTTGATGATGTTAACTCGGAACTACTAGACCTATTTGAAATAGAACAAAACAAGCAAAGATTACGACGAAGAACGGGTGTCCGAAGTAAGTGTAAACCTGAGTTAGTTGACGATGTTCAGGTTTTAAGAGAAAAGGTTGAAGAGCTAGAACGCCAAACAGTTAAGGATACGTTAGACCTTATGCTACAGAGAATGCCATTAGACTTGAGACGAAAATTGAGTGTTTGAAAAATGATTAGCTTATGTGAATCGCCCCGAGTTCATCGGAGACCAGTTTGTTTAAGTCAGGCCACTTTACCTGACTCGTTTAAATTATCATAGTAGTCTGTTTCATATTGAGCTGGTGAAATATACCCAATTGAAGATAATAAGCGTTGATTATTAAACCAATTGACCCACTCTAACGTTGCGTATTCAACAGCATCAACATTCTTCCACGGGCCATTTCTGCGAATAATCTCTGTTTTAAATAATCCATTTATTGTTTCAGCCAATGCATTGTCATAAGAGTCACCCACACTGCCTACAGACGCTTGAATTCCAGCTTCAGCAAGTCGCTCAGTGTATCGTATAGACAAATATTGGCTGCCTCTGTCGCTGTGGTGAATTAACCCTTCGGGGTTGCCACGATGCCAAATAGCTTGCTCTAACGCATCAAGAATAAGCTCTGTGTGCATTGTCGTTGATACACGCCAACCTACAATGTATCGTGAAAAAACATCTATCACGAAAGCGACATAAACAAACCCACTCCATGTGGCAACATAGGTGATGTCAGCTACCCAAAGTTGATTTGGCTGCTCAGCAGTAAATTGACGATTAACTAAATCAAGTGGCTTATCTTGTTGCTCGTCAGGTATCGTTGTCTTATGTGCTTTACCCCGACGAACACCTTGAATTCCCATAACTCGCATCAATCGTTCGACTGTACAGCGGGCGACTTGATGGTCGTCAAGCTGTAGCTGCTTCCATATTTTTCTTGCACCATAAACTGACATATTATCCTCCCACACTTCGCGAATGAGTATTATCAGCTCAGCATCACGCTTTTTGCGGTTAGACAGTCGCTCAGGCTCTCTTTGTATCTGTTTATGAGAATAATACGTTGATGGTGCAATCGGCAATTCCTTGCAAATTGACTCGACACCGTAATGCTCTCTGCAAGCATCAATAAAATCCACTATTACTTCTGTTTGCGGTCGAGCTCCGCTTGGGCGAAAAAAGCGGCAGCTTGCCTCAGGATATCATTCGTTCGCTTGAGCTCTTTATTCTCGCGCTCTAAGACGGCAAGGCGTTCTTCAGTTGATTGCGTATTAGAAGAGGGTTTAGACGGTTGAGCTTGAGATTTCTTGACCCATGCTCTAAGTGTTTCTGGGGTACATCCCAGTTTATCTGAAATCGATACTAGCGCAGCCCAAAGAGAAGGGTATTCATGCTGTTGTGTGGTAACAAGCCTAATTGCACGTTCACGAAATTCTGATGTATAGCGATTTGATTTTTTCATAGTTCCAGTTTCTCAAGTTATTGAGTCTCTGGCAAACACGGGGCGATTCAATGAACTTATTCTTATGTCATTCATAGATCAGTTAGTCTCATCAATATTATAGATAACAATCTTTTTCATGATAGTTTTGGTTACCACGCAGCTTGTTTTATCAAAAAGCTAATAGGAGTATTTTTTGAAATTATATGAAAATGTCGTGATCTAAAATTTTTGAGTTATTTACTAGTTATCTAAAAAATATAACTTATTTTTAATCAAGTAATTAATGTTATATTCTTAGTGCAGGATATATCCAATATGCTATTTCAGACTTTAAGTACTCATTATGAAGTCGGTTTTAGTAAAGGAAGACTATTAAAGTTGAGGTGCTGAATGGCTATTACAAATGTTCGTGTTGAAGGCTTTCGTTTATTGAAAGATGTTAATCTTTCTCTAGAGAAAGAAACTACTGTTATCGTGGGCAGGAATAATAGTGGAAAAACATCTCTAACCTCTATATTCGAGCGTTTTTTGAGAGATCAAGGTAAGTCAGTTCGACTAGAAGATTTTTCAAGTGAAAATCAGAGTAGGTTTTTTGATGCTAAAAAAGCCTTAGATAATCAAGCAGAGGTAGCTGAAGTTTTAAGTATACTCCCTCGTATTACATTAACGTGTACCTTAGAATATGACACTGAAGCATTAGATATCGGCCCGTTATCTCCTTTTGTAATTGACGTAGATGAAGCATCACATGAAGCTATTGTTTGTATGGTATATAAGCCCAAATTAGACTCTATTTCTAAGCTTCTTACTCCTTTAGATACAAGTGAGAAAGTTGATACCACGGTACATTTTGTTAAGCACCTCAAGGAAAATATTAATTCTTGTTACGACCTAAGTGTATTGGCTTTAGATCCAACTGATAATTCTAACACTAGGGCATTTTCGGGCTCTGTTGAGTTTAATCCTCTGATTATGTGTAATGTTATCCGAGCTCAACGAACCCTAGAGCATGCAAAAGATGGAGAAACAAACGTAATTGGTAAGCTACTGAACAATATGTTCCAAACTGCATCTTCTCCCAATGCAATAAATAGTGATCAAGTGCTAGCATCACAGTTAAGAGCTTCTGTAGAGGGAGTGGAGCATGATATTCAGAAAAGCTTTGACATGATGCTACAAAAGCTTATGCCTGCAATGGGATTACTTGGGTTCCCCGGAATGGATGGAACTGTAATTCAGCCACAAACATTGCTGAATGTAGAGTCCTTGCTCTCTGAACATACAAAGATATGCTACAAGGGGGAAGGTAACGTACATTTGCCTGAGGGCTACAACGGTCTGGGGACAAGGCACTTGATCTATATGTTACTCCATTTGGAGTCTTATCATAAGGAATATAGATCTTTGGAGGTTCGACCTGCAACGCATGTAATTTTTGTAGAAGAACCGGAAGCTCACCTCCATCCTCAAATGCAAGAGGTCTTTATAAGTCAGTTACAAAAAATTGTTAAAAAGTTATCTGAGGCATACCCAGATGACCCAGAATGGAATGTACAGTTTGTAATTACGACCCACTCGTCTCATATAGCAAATACTGCAAACTTTGATGCAATTCGGTATTTTTTAAAGTACCCAAATATATCTAATCCATACACCATTATTAAGGATCTTAAGAAAGGTTTAAAGAAGATTAGTCCAAACGATAAGAAATTTTTGCACAAATACATGACATTAACGAAGTGTGATTTGTACTTCGCAGATAAAGCTATATTGGTCGAAGGTACTACAGAAAGAATCTTGATGCCAAAACTGATTCAACTAGTCGAAGAAGAAATTGAAGAGAATAGTAAACTGTCTTCTCAATACGTTTCTACAATCGAAGTTGGTGGAGCATACGCCCATCTTTTTTACCCCCTATTGGACTTTTTAGAAGTAAAGTCTCTAATAATTACGGACTTAGACTCTGTAAAGCAAGTTAAAAGAAAAACAAGGCTTGTTAGAGTTAAATGTCCTGTAGCCGAAGGGGAGTGGACATCCAATGTTTCGATCAAAAATTGGTTTAAAGAAGAAGAGTGTGCATTTTTGCAGCTATTAATGAATAAGACTGATACAGAGAAGGTTATTGAGAATAGAAGAATTGCTTACCAGGTTCCTGAAGAGGACAATCAGGCTGCATGTGGTAGAAGCTTTGAAGATGCTTTAATTTTAGCAAATATGAAGATGTTTAAAATGCGTAAAAGCGGGAATTATGCGAATCGAGCTTGGCTGGAGGCAAAAAAATTAGCCAAGTCTGATACTGCATTTCGCTTTGCAATATTGGAAGAGAATTGGAATGTTCCAAGGTACATCGTTGAAGGGTTAACATGGCTTTCAGCGCCTAAGCTCACAGTAGAAACCGTTACTTCTGAGGTGGAGAAAAATTGCTTATGAGTGATAAAGCTATTTTAGCAGCCGAAAAAGCACAACAAGAAGTGAACGACTGTATTAAACAGGGTGTTAGTTTTAGACTCGAAGCAGGTGCTGGAGCAGGTAAAACATATTCATTAGTCAAGGCGTTACAAGCAATTATCTTTGATCGAGGGGCTCGGCTTATTAAAGCTAACCAGAGGATAGCATGTATAACATATACTGAAGTTGCAAAGAACGAGATTATTCAAGAAATTGATAGTCATGAAGCTATAGTTGTTGAGACTATTCATTCCTTTTGCTGGTCTTTCATGAGGCACTTTCAAAGTTCGATGAGAGATATTATTAATGAATTTGAAGGATACAAAGAAGAAATTGAGGCTCAAGGTGGAATAGAAGGGAAGCTCATAGAATATAAGAGAGGTTATTTTAAAGCTTACTCAGATAAGATTTCTATCAAGCATGATGACGTCCCTTTATTAATGGCTAGGATATTGAAGCTACCGAAGGTACAGCGTTTGTTTTTTCAGCAGTACCCTATTTTGTTCATAGATGAGTACCAAGATACAAATGTCCAATTTATGGATGCTTTGAACGAAGTATTCATCTCAACTAAGTTTGGCCCTTTGATAGGCTTCTTTGGTGATCATTGGCAAACAATACACTCTACGGATTTTGAACTAAAGAATTATGATTTACATGCTATCGATAAAGGATCTAATTTCCGTTCAACTAAAAAGATTGTTGATGTACTTAATAAGCTGAGACCTAATCTCACACAAAGTGAGCGTCAACAAAGTTTCATGGGCGAAGCGTGCTTTTATCATACGAACTCTTTCAAAGGAGCTCGAAGAACGGATAGCCATAATAAAGGGGACTTACCCATTGAGTCTGTTATCGCTCTGAAAGACACTTTGCTAGAAGACTTAAAAAAAAATGGATGGGATCTAAAAGAGACAAAAGTTCTTATGCTGACGCATAACTTGATTGCTTCGCAACAAGGTTACGGTCAATTAGCAAAAGTATTCGGTAGATATAAGGACTCCTTTACAAAGAAGGAGGATCCTGTCGTTCAGTATTTGGCAGATACAATAGAGCCAATGTGTGAAGCTTTCAAAATGAAAAAGTACGGGGAGATGTTCCGTATCCTCGGTAAATGGCCCACAATAACTTGCCATATGGATAAGTTGAAGTGGAAAAACGAAATTAATCAACTTAATGAGCTCAGAGAAACAAAAGATATTGGAAGTGTTATCTCTTTCCTTCTATCTTCAGAAAAGCTTCCGAAGAGTAAGAAGGTTCTAAAACTAGAGAAAGAGTTGAAGGAAGGTTTAGCTAATATAGAAAATACCCCATTATCAAATAGCTTGGTTAAATATCAAAGACTATTAAAAATTCCGTATTCAGAATTAATTAACCTTGTGTTTTTCTTGGGTGGTGGAACGCCGCTGGCCACACAGCATGGTGTAAAAGGCGCTGAATATGACAATGTCTTAGTCATACTCAGTGGAGGCTGGAATCATTACAATTGGCCTAGATTTTTAGATTTATTAAAGACAAAAAAAATAAATAAAGATCATCACGATGGATTCTATAGATCTAGGAACTTGTTTTATGTGTCTATATCTAGGCCGAAGCAGCGATTAGCGGTTTTAACGACACAAGCACTATCAGCTAATGCTATATTGGCAGCTGAAGAGCTTTTTGGTGTGGATAATGTAGTCGATATTGAAGTCCCAGTCATAGATAGTTAAACAGAACTATTATTTATTAAATTTTATCCCTAATTACATGGTTTTACTGTTCTTTTCTGTCTCACCTAATTACTAGGTCAGCAACAGTAAGGTAGTAAGTGTTATAAAGCTTTAAATTAAGGCTTTTATGTCTGCCTAATTGAAGTTGTTATTAATTACTTTTTATATATACTGTTTTTATATACAGCTTTTTGTCATTTAATCATGTACCGGTAATGCTAATCAAATGAGTGAAAGTTCATCAATCACCTATCGTAAAATTATTCATGTTGATATGGATGCATTCTATGTATCAGTAGAAATTAGAGATAATCCATCTTTAGCCAATAAGCCTGTTGCTGTCGGTGGAAGCCGTACTTCTAGAGGTGTTTTATCTACATGTAATTATATTGCTCGGCAATTTGGAGTTAAAAGTGCGATGCCAACAAGTGTGGCTCTGCGTAAATGCCCAGATCTAGTTCTTTTGAGGGGGAGGATGGATGTTTACAAGCTTGTAAGCTCTCAAATCCGTGAAATATTTGAGAGGTACACTGATTTAATAGAGCCTCTGAGCTTAGATGAAGCATATTTAGATGTTACTAATTGTCACTTGTTTGGTGGCTCCGCAACATTAATTGCTCAGGATATTTGCCGTTCAATATATGCAGAGCTTAACCTTACAGCATCCGCTGGTATTGCCCCAGTTAAATATCTAGCTAAAGTCGCTTCTGACCTAAATAAACCTAATGGCATTTTCGTCATTCCACCTAAAAATGTAGACTCTTTTATAGACAATATGGAATTAAAAAAAATTCCAGGTGTAGGGAGAGTTACAAATGATAAACTGCTTTCAAATGGTTTTAAATATGGCAAAGATGTTAAGGCATCTAGCCTTGAATATTTATCTTCTAGATACGGTAAGTTGGGCAGACTGCTATGGGAAAGATGCAGTGGTGTTGATGATAGACCAGTTGTTACAAGTAGAGAAAGAAAATCTGTAGGTGTTGAGAGGACTTTTCCTGAAGACATTTCTGAAACTCAAGAGCTTGAACGAATTCTCTTTGAGAAGCTATTACCTGAACTTGAACAAAGAGCATCTAAGTACCTCAATAATAGAGGAATAAGTAAAATTGGGATTAAAGTAAAGTTTTCTGATTTTCACCAAACGACAAAGGAGTTCTCTACTGAAAAGTTAGATCGTACAATCCTTTGTGAGTTGCTCTATGAAGCTTTCCTGCGTGGCGGAGGAAAGCATGTTCGCTTACTCGGTGTGCATATAGGGTTATCACCTGAGAAAGTTGAATCAGAACAGATTTCATTTGATTGGTAGTATTGTTCAATAACACGATTCAAAGTCGTTTACTTTATATTTCACTAGGAGTAAGCAGAATATCGCTAAATCCCCAAATTAAGATACGCACACTCATGCTTATGCTGCAAACGACTTAAGGTTTAAGTCTGGAAGAAGTTACACATTACGCAATGTAATAAAAGTTATTATATGACTTTATAAACCAGACTTTAAACTTCAATGAATCTAGATTATTTTCTTGATAACCATGATTGGATAACTTTATCAATTTGAGGAAAGCTATTAGGGGCTACCTCTTTAAGGTGATTCAACTCAGATTTACAAAAATCTTTGTAATTTTCAGTTGAAACAGTTTGCTTCCCTTCTTTTTTAATTGCTTTTATACATTTTTTATAGCTCTCAAATGCATCATAAACAGGGTCAGATTTAGCGTGTACTAATTGTGTTGATGAAAGCGTCAAAACAACTAATATTCTAGCAAAAAAATTGAGTTGGGCCATAAAACCTCTATGCTTTTATTTACGTTTGATTGACAATTGTTTGATAATTAATTAATTTATAACTTTGGTTTAATATTGTCAATGGAGTGAC
Organism: Pseudoalteromonas sp. P1-25; assembly: GCF_001401805.1. Lineage (GTDB taxonomy): Bacteria > Pseudomonadota > Gammaproteobacteria > Enterobacterales > Alteromonadaceae > Pseudoalteromonas. The sequence continues at coordinate 59,361 of NZ_LKDW01000017.1, read as the reverse complement.
GTGCCATGTTCCGTGTTGTTTTTTTTGCGTTATTATTTCTTTCTTTCTCAGCCAGAGCTGCATATTTTGTTAACTTGCCAGCCTCACCAAACATTACTGGTAGTTATACATTAAGTTGGAATGCTGAGGCCGGGGATTCTGGTTTTTATTTATATGAAACAAAATCAGGCACCAGAACGTTGGTATATAGCGGCAGTGGTAGCAGTAAGTCTTTTTCAGCAAAAGCCAATGGTACATATAATTATGAACTTGAAGGTTTAACAACTGTATGGATCCGAGGTGAACCAATTATTCGTCGTCAGCTAATGGACTCTTACACTTTATCAGTCAATAAACTTTCGCCTCCTCCTAAAATGTCTACACCAAGTGCAGATACCGACGATAACGACTACTCTATTGCTATTTCTTGGTCAGCTAGTACAGGAACATCGATTTCAAAATATAATCTACAAGTACAGAAAAATAGCGGTTCTTGGTCTAATGCTTATGTGGGCACTTCGAGAAGCTTCCAGTATAAACCTACTTCCGATGGTATCTACACTTTCAGAGTTCGTGCCTATAATTCTGCTGGTTGGGGCGTTTTCAGTAATACTGATAGTACTAATTCTGCTAAAAAGCCCAGTGAACCAAGCTCAATCTCCGGTAATCCTGCGACCACAACTTCCGGATCATTTACGGTTAGTTGGGGGGCTGCTTCAAATGCAGATTCGTATCAACTTGAACAACAAACTAATAGTGGCTCGTGGGCAGTAAAGTATAGTGGTACAAGTCGAAGTAAAAGCTTTTCACTAGATGACGGAGTATATCGGTTCAGAGTTCGAGGTAAAAATACGACAGGTAGTTATACATCTTACGGTAACTTCAAATACTCTAGTGTTTCTAAAGTGGCTAAAACACCTGGAACGCCAGGCACAATATCTGGCGTTCCTACTAACAGTGCTACAGGGACATTTAGTCTGTCTTGGGGGGCAGCCTCAGGTAATGTTGACTACTACAATCTCCTCATTGAAAAAGATGGTGTAGTTAATCAGACAAAGATTAAAGTTACTTCCCGAAGTAAGGTATATCAGGTGACAGAAGATGGAACCTACCGTTTCAAAGTAGAGGCTTGTAACGAAGTATCAGGGTTTGTAACCTGTGGTGGGGTACGGAATTCAGGGGTGGCTACAGTACAAATTGTGCCAACGCCAGGCGCAATTTCTACGGTTGATGATCAAGCTGTAACATCGTTAAATGGAAGTAGTTTAGTTAGCGATTTAGTTGCTGAAATTAAGGGGCATAGCTCTGTTGATGGTGGGGCATTTAATTATTCTGTGCCTGTGACTTTACCCCCTGGTAGACGGGGAATGCAACCCTCTATTTCCCTTAATTACTCAAGCCAAAGCGGAGAGGGACTCGCAGGATATGGATGGAACTTGTCCGCTGGCGGTGCTGTTCACCGTTGTACTGAGATATATGATTTAGATGGAAGTGCCACATCTGTACTTTATGATATCAACGACAAGCTCTGTATAAACGGAAAAAGACTGCTTAAGGTAAATGGGACATACGGCCGAGCCGGCGCAACGTATCAGACAGAGCGTGACCCAAGTTTTACAGTAGAGCAACTTGGAGGTCACATCGGCTCAAATTCCGCGTACTTCAAAGTTCACTATCCAAACGGTAATACAGAAATTTATGGAAATAGCTCTAATTCTCGTAAGATAAGGTCAGGTCATAGCGTTGCGGAAAGCTGGATGCTTGCGCTGATAGAAGACGCGTTTAAAAATGAAGTGGAATACGAATACTTTGGTGTAACTGGGAACCTATACCTGAAAAATATTTTTTACACTGGACATAGCGGTACGCGAGGTACCCGTAGAGCAAACTTTGTTTACTCAACCATTGACGGCTCAGAAAAATTCTCATTCGGTGGTAAGTCTTTATCAAATCGCCTGTTAAAACGTATTGATATTTACATAGATGAAACCTTAGAGGCGAACTGGCGACTTGAGCATGCATCGCCTGCGAATGATGGCATCTATCAGATATATCTATTAAACAAGTTAAAATATTGTGACGGTTCAGGTAATAGTGATTGTATAGCAACAGATTTCGATTGGTACAATTCTAGCTTCACTTATTCTGAAGGTGCTAATCATCCGCTCGAAAGTATTACCGACCAATTTTTGGTGGGGCAAACCATTTATCGCGAAGGTGATTATGATAATGATGGTGTTCTCGACCTATCCGGTGCCGATGGTATCTATCTATCAGGAGGCGGTTTCATGTCATGGAGTAGCTTGCCTGGATATGGGTCTTCAGGGGTTGGCACCTCTTCTGGAGACTCGTCACTCTCAAACGACATAGGTGAATATCGTTATACTTCTGTGAATGGAGCTATGGACTTTAACGGTGATGGCACCACTGACATCATTTACAAAGACAGTAACGACAGAATAAAAATTGCCTCATATGATAACGGTAATATTTCATTACTCAAAGATACGGGCATTGATGCAGGCTGCTATCTGAGTTATTCAAATCTCAACACTTTAGCAATGTGTAATAATTTTGTTATTGACTTCGATGGGGATGGGAGAAAAGATCTATTAGTAGCTACAAAGGCGGAAACATCAGACCCAACTGAAGGCATTATAACCTACAAAGCATATATGAACTCAGGGAATAGCTTTACATTTGCTGGTCAAATAGCGCTTAATATTCGTTTCTCTGTTAATCCAATTGATGTTAATGGAGATGGTACGATAGACCTTGCAGGCGCAACATTTGGTAAGTCGCCTTGGTGGTACGAAACGAATTATAATAAGAATACTGGACAACTCACATTCACACATCGCTCGCATACACTGAATGTAAATTTTAATGAGTTTCTGCGAACAGCTCCTGGTAAATGGATTGACTTTAATGGTGACGGTTTACCAGACATATTAACGCTTCACCTTGCGAACTCCCAAGACAATACTTACACTTTTTCGATTGCGATCAACAAGGGCAATGGCAGCTTCGCAAGCCCTGTCTCGACGGGGAAAAGAGAGTTTGCTTACGGCTCTTCCTTGCATGGGGGGGTGGCTAATGAAAATGAAGCAGAGGGGTTAGTTTATAATAACTTCATCAAAGTTTTCGATTTTAACGGTGATGGACGTCAGGACTTATTAGTACCAACCGGAACAACAAGTTATCGATATCAATGTTGGGACCACTCTACAAATCAGGATTGTAGAGCAATTGATGGTGCAGAGCGGCCACGCTTTCATATCTATGACGCATTTGCATGGGACGTATGGATTACACAGGAAGATGGCGTATCTTTTCAAGTACATGACCTAGGCTCAAATGTAATAGGCGCACTAGCAACTATGTCAGTAGTAGATCTCGATGGTGACGGACGCGATGACTTTGTCAGTGGGTTGGGTTTTGAGTCTTCAGCAGTAAAGAGACGTTGGTATTATGGTTCAAAATCAGGGGGCATAGGCTCAAACCCTCGTGGATACCTAACTTATTTGAGAGACTCAACTGAAAATTATACCATCCGTGAGGTAACCACAGGCATGGGGGTTAAAGCTAAAGTGAGCTATGACCAACTCGCGAACGTTTCTATTTCTAACAATAGCTTTTCATTGTTCGAAAACTATCCCTATGTGCGCTTTACTAACACAATGCGTGTAGTTGATACTTTCGAAGAGGATAATGGCGTAGGCTCATTAAACACAACTCAATATCAGTATGGAGTACCCATTTTCCATCTTGCAGGTCGAGGGTTTCAAGGTTTCGAATCTATTGAAACTGTGCAATCAACGCCATCAATGGAGGTGACAGGTTCAAACATCGATTTCAAAACGACAATAGAATTCGAGCATATTTTTCCTTGGTCAGGTATGGTTAAAACAACTCGAAAAGAGGATTTAACTAACAATTTTCTGTTAAGTACTGCAACCTATTCAAGAGCTGAAAGTGTAAATCCTTATATTACAGGCGAACCATACTGTTTTTATTCCCCTTCAACAGTTAATACGAGTTATGGGGCAAGCGGTGAATGGCTGTCAACGACAACAACTGATATCGAGAAGAACACGTTATGCCAGGTAACTCATAAAACAGTATTGAAAGAGGATGATTACACGTCAAAAACAGTAATTAATAACACTACTTACTTTTCAAACGGTTATATCAGTCTCCCAGATAGCGCAGAAGTTGAAAGTCGAACTAGCTACACTTTAAGTGGGCTCCCTTCAGGTGAGAGAGCGATTCGAAAAGTACTCCGGTATACGAATTATGATCCTACAACCTATGTAGTTACTGAAAGCGGAGTGAAAAATGGCGCTGGGGTAATCAAGCGTAAGAAAGTTTTTTCAGACTTTGATGTTTATGGACAACCCAAAACAATAACAGAAGGGGAACGATGGAAAAAGCTTGTTTACTCAAATGACGGATATTTTGTTGAAATAGTTAGAAATAGGCAGTGGGGTACCAGTTTTGACGCATCAACTTCCTACTTCGACAAATTAACTGGAGCAGCGGAAAGTCAAATTAATGCAAGCGGTGTTAGCACTGATAGCACCGTTAACTTTCTTGGTCAGGTATTAAGCACTGCTGTGTCTAAAAGTGGAACTCTTTTATCTCCTATTGTCTATACACAATATTTATGGGGAAGCGGAGATTATCCAGTTATTGTGAAAACAGTTCAAGATGGAGCGCCTGTCGTTACAGAGTATCTAGATAGCTTGGGTCGTTCGGTCAAAACAGAAACGACTGGTTTTGATGGATCTTTAATAATTTCTGAAACTGAATTCGACGAGAGAGGGAATGTACTTCGTTCTATCACGCCTACGGCGAGTTACTCAACAAGAACTTCGGTAGAGTTTGGTGCTTATGATGCTCTTGGAAGGCCTGAATTTAAAAGTGTTGATGATGGACTAGTAAATTATGTGTCTAATTATTTCTATACGGGACTTATTACGACTATTGATGTAGCTGGAACATCACTTGCTGAAGGCGAATCAGTTTCTCATATAGGGAGTCGTTCTGATAGTGTTGGGACAATGTCTAGAATCTATAACTCATTTGGTGAGCTTCTTAAGACTATTGATGTTAAAGATGGAGTAACGTTATTTGCATATGATAGTGCTGGAAACCCTGACTTTATAAAAGACGCAAAAGGAAGTGTAACCACCGCTGTATACGATGATCTTGGTCAAAAGATAAGTTTTTCAGACCCTAATATGGGAAGCTGGTCATTCACTTACAATCAGTTTGGGGAGTTAGAAACGCAAACAGATGCAAGAGGAGTGATTGTTCAGCCTGAGTATGATTTTTTAGGCCGTGTCAGGACAGTCAACGGCCGCACTTGGTCGTATGATAGTGCAGGAAAAGGCTTGCTCGATTCTACCAACTCTGGTTCGGGTGAAATTAAGAATTTTGAATATGACTCATTGTTGCGAGTTAATAAGGTTACGACCACAATTGATGGCATCAACTTTATTCAGGAATATGCCTATCACTCTACTTTAGGTGTATTGAAAGCTGAGAAATACCCTAGTAACGAAGTGATTGGGTATGAATATAATGAGTACGGTTACCTAGAACGCGAGTTCCGACACCTATTACATGCAGATGAGACACTCAGAAAAATTGATGAGATAGATGCATTCGGGAATGTCGTTAAGCAAGTATTGAGTGGGAATATATACCAAAACTTTTATCGGCATGATAATGGCTCAGTCAACGGTATTTGTAGTGGGACAAGTTACAGCTGTGCTACCAAGTATCAATCCATTGATTATGGATATGATGGTATGGGAAATCTAACGCACCAGCAAAATCTGATTACAAACCTAAAAGAAGAGTATACCTACGATAATTTGATGCGTGTTCAGGCTGCACAGTATTCTCGTAATGGTACAGCTGAAGCTAATATCGATTACAACTATGATGCAGTAGGGAACCTAACGCAAAAAAGTGATTATGCTGGCACGTATTACTATAACAGCAACCGAAGTCAGGGGGGAAATGCAGGGCCTAATGCAGTGAGGCGTGTAATCAAAAGTTCTGGAAGTGTCAATTTCTCATACGACAACAACGGAAACATGTTGACTGGAGATGGCTTATCTGAAGCTATTTATAATGTAGATAATAAACCAACAAGGTTGATTAAAAACGCTGTAACAACAACATTCAGTTATGGCGCTGACGGTATGCGCTTTAAGCAAACAAAACAAAGTGGTAGCCTTACAACTACTACTTATTATATTGGTAAAGGGTTTGAGCGTGAGATCCAGCCAGGTAACAAGGTATTAGACAAGACTTATGTTGGGGGTCATACCACATTATATTTAGCAGTAAGTGGTAACCCAAGCTATCCGACATCAGTATTGCATTCATTAGAAGATAGATTAGGTAGTCCTACTGTACTTTTGACAGGTAGAGACAGTACACCTAACATTATTCGTTATAGAGCACATGGTATTTTTGGGCGGCCAATAGATGCCGGTACTGGCAATAAGCTTATAAATCTTGCTGATTGGGATGATTTAGCCAGAGGGTATACAGGCCATGAGCAGCTAATAGAGCAGCAGTTAATTCATATGAACGGGCGAGTGTACGATTATAACCTCGGTAGGTTTATGAGTGTTGATCCTTTCATACAAAGCCCGTTGAACAGCCAAAGTTTAAACCCATATACATACATTATGAATAACCCAATGGCTGGAGTAGATCCAACAGGGTATGTTGCTCAGGGAACCAATGCATCTAACTGGAGGACGAGTGGGTGTGATTTAGACCCGATGGGGTGCACTAGCACACCAACTGAAAAAGCCTTCTCTGCTTATGTAGGAAGTGGTGAGTCCAATATGCACCAAAGCTTTTCTGATAACTTAGAGAAGTTTAATAAACGGATGGAGCAGCAGTTAGAAGATAATTGGACAGATCATGCCTATGCAGGATTAACCAGCGTTACTATTACTGATTTACCTAGTAGTACCAATCAAGGTGGTGATACAGAAAGAACTTGGGGCAGCTATTTACCCTTCACGCAGACTGGCGATGAGTCTGCACAATTTTGGGCTAATAGGTTGGTTGCTGCGGGAGGTGGCTTTACTGACGACCCTGTAGCATCCGCAGGTTTATTTTTCTCTTCATTATGGACGCCTAATACAGCCGCAGATACCTCTTTTGCTTTGTTTGGAGGAGAGTTTTTAGCATTAGGTGGTAAAGCCCTTTCCTACGCAGGGTCAAAAATTATTGGTAATGCACAATCTACAGGTACACTAGGGCACGAAACAATATCCAAAATGTATGCATATGCTTATGCTTTAAATCCTAATGTTACAAAAGTCACCATGGATTTGGGGTATAAAAGGTTAATGGATGGCGTGAAAAGCATGAGGCTAAAATACGGTCCGCGTCCAGATGTTGCAGCAGCATTTAAAGATGGTTCTGTCAGAGTTAAAGAGATAGCATCTAAAACAGATAATCCCGCTCAGTTAATTCAAAGAAATGCTAATAAGATGAGAAATGAAGGTATTTCTGGTTCAGTAAGTGTGAATAATTGGGCTGTCCAACTTCAAAAGTGGTTTGGTAAATAATTATGTTTTTCAAAAGTAAAACTAAATATAACGTTACTAAAGCATATTTCTTGGTAACCGATGATAATTCGATAAACTTGAGTAGCTTAGTTGATACATTTCTTCAGCATAGTACGTATGAAGCTACGCATTTTTCTATTAACTATGACGAAATTAAAGATATAAGGCTTTTTTTGCAAGAGGAAGAATCCCTAAGCACTGAACAGTTAGAGAATTTGGATTTTTATGATGCCAGTAGCAGGCCCGTGCTAACAGTAAACAAGGTGTTTTCATACCTAAAGCTTGATTTTTCAGTGCTGGAATTTACGAGTCTAACGAGCTTTGATGAGGGATTTAAAAGAGAGATTCAATTGTTTAATTGCGATTCTGTCGCTGAGACTGTTACCTACGGATATAGTAGAATTTTAAATGGTGACTATTTACCCGTAACTGAAGAGAAAATTAAAAAAGGGTTGTTTGGTGGCACCTCAACCTCAATAGGTAGCGAAGAAGCAAAGTGGTTAGTGCACCCTAAAGACATAGCTGAGGGTGCAATTAAAGGTTATTACCCGCTAAATTATTTGAATGACAAGGGGTTTAGTGTTGCTCAACAAAATGCTGACAGTTTGTTTGATAGCCAGCAAAGGAAGGGTAATATTCTTTTAGTCGATAAGCAATCCCAGCGGAAGCTATCTCGTAAACCGCCATTAAAAAAGTACACTCACTTTTCTGAGACTTAAATGATGAGAGGCTGTCTTGAGCATTAGAGCGGCCTCCACCCAATCATCATCACTATTTTTCGACCATATTAAACATCGCAACCATCCAAACTATCTAACTACCCAGCACCTAATTGTCTAAATGTTGGCGATTGCTAGTAATGCTTTCAAACTAATTTCATAATGATGCTAACAACGAAAAAGGTGTCATGGGGTCAAGTTTTATTGATGATGGGCAACTATGAAATCATTAGTAACGGATTGATGATGTTGGGAAAATGAGTAGGTTAAGGTAGGACGAACTGTAACTCCACCCAATTTAGTACAGCTTTTTTGCAACGATTTAAAAGCGGATAATTAAAAGGAAGATTTACTCAACACGCAATGATGCGAAAGCAGAGATATTTAATTTTATAGAAATGTTTTACAATCCGAAAAAACGTCACTCGCATACAGGCGGTGTTTCACCTGCTAAATTTGAGGAAGCGTATTTTTCTGAGTTAGAAACTGTCTAGTGAAAGCTGGGAAGTCCAAAGACAACAAGAAAAAAAGTTAAAACCTTGAGAAGTACTGAAGGTGAAAATGAAGAGGGCTTTCTTATGCGGCTGAGTGCAGAGGTTTATGGCTTATCACAAGAAAATAGCGTTGAGCACTGTGCAAACATCTGCACTGTGAATGACAAATTTTCTGCTGAAATTTATACCGACGGAACACCACTACAATGCGGTGTCGCTACGAATTCTTGCTCATCATCAAATGAATCTCCAGTAGGCAAAGCAATACATGCACACGTTAAGCGCTTCAAGATTACCAGAGAATTGAGAAAAATGTATCCGAGTGTCTGGAACTCTAGTCAAAGGAGAGGAACTGCTGATGTACACAATTTCTCACGAAATGACGAAGACTTTGTTAAAGGTGGAACTGGGCTGTATCTAGCAACTCCAGATGGTTACAAATATCTGTCATCTACAACTAAGGAATAATCAAAAATGAAGCACAGTACATACTGGATATCCGCTTGTTTGGCGCTAGCAAGTTTTACCTCGTGCGCAATATCGCAAGAGAAATCTGACCTTTCATATACAGGCATACCAGACCTTTATGTGGAGCTTAAAGAAATTCATTTAGTTGATGTTGACAGGGTAAAATATTCAGCGTATGTAAACCACGACTTCGGTTTGAATAAAGTGTCTATATTGAGAAATGAGGCACTAGTTGAGGTTACTGGGAAGTGCTTTCAAGATATTCACTTTCCCGATTTACAAACACTTAAAGTGTCCAAGAGTGTTTCAAATGAAGGCTTAGAGGTAGAAACAACTATTTTTAAAATGGATTTTCATTATTTTGGTGACAAGAACGATGCCTTATCTGAAGATATCGATTTGCAAGACTGGAGCTTTAAGCTACTAATTACCGATGATTTATCAGGTAAGCTAGAATTGAAAGGCAAAGCTCGGAAGTTATCACTTGAGTGCGAAATTAGTACCACTAAATCAGGTGAAATAGTGAGATAGATTGATCAAAATAGTCACTCCCCGATAAAAGCTAGCCCGTCCACCCCCACCCCGCCCCAGTGGTGGGCAAGCTATATGAGCCTGCACGTTAACCGCTCATATTTAAATGTTGGGTATGCCCAATCTCTGAGCCATAAAGGTTTGGTTATGTGTAAACATAAACCACAGATTTGTTATTGCGCAGTGCGTGTACACTGCCAAAAACTGGACCGACATTGGCACTAAACGATGACTGAGGCGAAAGCCGAGGGTCTAATTAATCATCAAATGATGCTTAATTACAATGCCTAAATTCATATGGGTGACTGGTGCATATTCACACCAATCGACGTCATGACTAGATGCATAGTCATATTTAAATTGAGTTTAAAAAGTAACAACTCTTGGTTTTTGAACAAAAGATCAAGAAAACACAGCTGCCTGCTTGACCGGAACTTTCTAATGGGTGACCCCACTCACTTTATTGATTAGTATGCTTTACCTTATTGATTCTGATGCTCTTTAACACGTTGCGATGATCGTACTTTGTCTGCATACATATGAACGGTCGGGTGTACGATTATAACCTCGGTAGGTTTATGAGTGTTGATCCTTTCATACAAAGCCCGTTGAACAGTCAAAGTTTAAACCCATATACATACATTATGAATAACCCAATGACTGGAGTAGATCCAACAGGGTATGTTGCTCAGGGAACCAATGCATCTAACTGGAGGACGAGTGGGTGTGATTTAGACCCTATGGGGTGCACTAGCACACCAACGGAAAAAGCCTTCTCTGCTTATGTAGGAAGTGGTGAATCCAATATGCACCAAAGCTTTTCTGATAACTTAGAGAAGTTTAATAATCGGATGGAGCAGCAGTTAGAAGATAATTGGACAGATCATGCCTATGCAGGATTAACCAGTGCTACTATTACTGATTTACCTAGTGGTACCAGTGGAGAAGCACAACCAATCCAGCGCATTTCTTATGGTGATGGTCAAACTTTTGTTATTGACCCTAACAACCAAACTGCAACACTCGTTGATTCAGATGGCAATGTAGTTTCAAGCACAAATCGTGACGATCCTAATTATGCTGGCCAGCAAATGGCAGAAAATTGGATAATGACAGGCTTGACCGCTTTATTACCTAGAATGTTCAAAACAATGAACATACGAGGTGGGGCTAAAGGGCTTGTTGGTAAGGATTTTGAAGACTGGCTAACCAAAAAATTAGGCGGAAATGGCGGGTTTATGATTGGTGGCCGAGATATAGACGGTGGTGTTGGAAACACTTGGTGGAAGGCGAAGTTAGGTCAGTACTGGGATAGGATTATAAGCAAGCCCAAACTTCTTGAAAAGTTTAAGAGCGACATGGGTGCAAGGCTTAGAATTGCTACAGACAATAATAAAATTTACCAGCTTCATTCGAACACACCGATTCCTAAGCCTGTGCAGACATGGCTAGATAAAAAAGGGATAACATACTTTGAGCATCTGGATTAACGAATATGAGCCAAACAACAAGCATTGATTTTGAAGTTAGCAAACCTTTTGATGCGATAGAATTTATAAAGTATTTAGAGCACCAAGGTTGGGCTGCCTCTTATGATGGGAAAATTACGTACCTCCCAGCGGGAGATGATGGAATGTATGACTGGCGGGTTGCTAGCTCAAATGATTTTGAGTTAGTTTTTGAGGAGTTACAGAAAAAAGTATTATCCAAAGAAAGTATAGGGGTTGTTTTGATTGATAAGGAGACTAATTGCGGAGGGGAGCTTTTGATATGGCCCGATTACACAAGTTTTTCTCTTAGCCTATCAATAAAATCCAATGAATTAAGAGAGAGTGAGTATTACATCGATAAAATCAGTGAGTCATTAGCCTCTAAAGGGGTTGAGTTATCAAATGTTGAGGTAGACATTCTATAGTGTCAATGATTCTAGTAATGCAATTGAATTCAGCATTACTAGCAATCTCCATCATTGTATAAACCTTTCTAGTTTTCAGCCATATTCTGGAAAGTTTTGAAGGGCAGTATTGTCAATATTAGGCACTTAGAGGACTAGATAGAACTGAGTTGATAGATCGTTTAGATATTCCTGCTTCTCGTAATTATATCGTGGGACAGAAAGAGTTTGAGGATGCATTCTCTAATGAGGCACTGTACAAGGCTTGGGAACAATATCTGATAGACCATAATAGAGACATTCCTGATAACTGGAATGTTGATTCCATTGCAGCTGTAAGAACAGAATGCCAAGACGAAAACGGAAAGTTTTCCAAGAAGATTACCGTCTGAATCAAGGCGGAAAGAAAATGAGTAAGCCAATATTCGGTGGTGTCCTGGGCGAATTTCAAGAAAATCATGAAATTCCACAAAGAGTCATGGACTTAATAGATGCCGTGCGTCATGCATAACAAGTTACTTCAAGCGGATTTTACAGTATCTACTAAGCTGTACTATTAAGCGTTATTTATTTTAGCTCTCGAGCAAAAATTGATGCTGCTTTAATCAAGATTTTCCTATCTTCCGATACAGTCTTAAGTTGCTCCTCAAGTCTTCTTATAATAAATTTTCCTTTTGAGTTTTTAGCTGCCTCATTATTTTCTTTAAGCCAAGAATAAATAGTGCTTTTGGATACATTTAGGTCCTGCGAAACGTGTTGTACTTTTTCACCGTGTTCATAAACTCTTTTAAATACTTGGTCTCGAATTTTTTCTGAATATGGTCTAGACACTTATCAATCACCTATAAAGCTTAGAGATCCTAAGTATACATGATAGATTTAAACTTAGAGAATCTAAGTATTAGAAATTTTTAAAATGAATGACATTTGGAATTTATCAATCCACTGCCTTTGCGCCTCAAGCAAGCTAGAACAAAAGCAAATATATCCCAAAAAGATCTGGGGATTAGTATTGGTTTGGATCCTAGCTCAGCGAGTGGACGTATGAATCATTATGAGAAAGGAAGGCATACACCAGATCTTCAGACTTTGAAAAGGTTAGCTGAAAAGCTTGGGGTCCCACTAAATTATTTTTTTTGTGAGACTGAAGATATGGCTGAGCTAGTTTTGTTTTTTAATTCTCTAAGCAAAAAAGATAAGATCAAATTTTTAGAAAAAATTAAATTGAATGATAATGTATAAAAATAGGAACTTTTAATCCTTGATTCGGTTTTAAGCATGAAGGTTTTTGTTCTAGTCGTCTCGGGTCTAAATGGATTTACAGCAATGTAATAAGTCAGAATATTCGAGTGGGATGCTTTATACTTATGTAGTGATCAAGTTTTTAGTTAAGTTCCAGTCTAAGCTGATGAAGTTTCATACCTAAAGAACTTTCGATGGAAAAAATTTGTAAAACTTCAAGGAGAGGGAAAATTTGAATTTAAATAGTGCGCATGAAGGATATGACTATCAAGATCTAATAACAAGCTATTTCATACTGGAAGATATACTAAATGGCAATCGAGAAAGCACCTTCTCAATAGACAAAAAGCATACGACAGGAGATACCCCTGATAGATTTGATGATTTAGTTATAACTAACGGGGAAAAAGTACAGCGCAAGCAAGTAAAATATAGCAATGAACAAACATCTGTTAGGTTAACCAAAGATTACCTTTCCGCCGATAGTCACAAACAGATAGCATTATATAAGCTATACGAGTCATGGAAAGCACTCAATACTGCCCATACTGAATTTAGATTATGTTTAGCTTGGGGCGAGCCTAATGAAGAAAATATTCTGAAGGTATTAAACCTTCAGCCTTCAAACCTATCGTCATTCGACTCATTTCCTACTCAAGTTTATAAGATCGACATAAACGAACTTTGGGAAACTGAGCCCGAGAATTTTAATCGTTGGGATAGCCTAAAACAATACGTAAAAGAAAATAATATTGATAGAGATGAATTCCAAACATTTTGTGAAAGCCTTCTAATTGAAGTTAATTTTCCAAAAGCCAGTTTAAAATTTGATTCCCCACATGAACTAGAAAAAATATTACTCTCACAAGCAACTAAACTAGGGATTGGGCAATACCCAAACAATGACATTAACACTATTGATTTCTTAGTGAGACTTGTTAAACAGGTTGGAATTTATAGAACCAATTCTGCTGTTGTGACAACTCTAGATGTATTGAAAGCTCTACGCATCAAAACTGATTTTGGAAAACTTCAGCAAAAGTTTGAAATTGACCAGAGTAAAAACATAAAGTCTGATTGTAGATATAGTTTATTCTATAACTTTGCTGTAAGCAGCAAGAAAGTAATATTATCAGGTGAACCAGGAGCTGGTAAGTCATGGTTTCTAACCAATCTAATCGATTACTTAGAACGTAAAGAAATAAATGTTATTCGCCATTATTGTTTCACAAGTACTGAAGATGAATTTTTTGAGAGAAGGGTCAGCTCTAATACATTTTTTGGGAATCTAATAAGTGGGATACAAAAAGTATATCCAGAGCTAACTAACGTAAAAAATCAGACTTTTGCGGCTAATCTAGATGAACTGAACCTGCTTTTGCAAAAAATAGAGGAACCTCTAGTAATAATAGTAGATGGCTTAGACCATATTAATAGAGTTCTAGATTCATCCATTAGCTTATCTAAAGAACAAACTCAAATCCTAGAAAATATATCTCAGGTAAGTATTCCCGATAACGTAACAATAGTATTAGGCTCCCAGCCTGTTGAAGAGTTAAATTTTCTTAAAAAGGATTTTAGTTATATAGAGCACCAGTTGCCTGCTTGGGAGATTCAGGATACTAAAGAGTTAGCAAAAAAACATAGAATTACAAAATTAGATTGCAATAATGCAGATACCGTCGCATTAATTCATAAAAAGAGTGAGGGTAATCCACTTTATTTAACTTATATATTGTTAACGCTAGAAAATAGCGAGGTAATAAGTGATGAGATCATACATTCTCTACCTCCCTATGATTTCAACCTGAAAAAATACTACGAATACTTAACAAATAAAATTGAAAATAACACAACAGCGGAAATCTTATCTTGCTTAGATTTTTCTGTAACCAGAAAAGAGTTGCAAGAGATAATACCGGTGAAGCACCATTTCAATTCTAGTATGAAAGTACTGTCTCCTGTCATTTCTGAGAATACAGCTAGGGGTGGACTAAAGCTTTACCATGATAGTTTCAGACGATTTAACATGGAAAAGTTAGCTGATATCGAAGAAGCTTTAGATGCAAACTATAAATTCATCATTGACTGGCTAAATAGTGAATGCTTTTTTGAAAGTGACAAATCTTACCGTTACTTATTTAGTTACCTAATACGAGCAAAGAAGTATGAGGATATTAGTAGATATGCATCTGACAACTTTCTACCAAATAGCTTATATTATGCTCACTCAGAATCATTGATTAGAAGAAACTACGAAAGCTTTCTTAATGTCGCCAAAAAAACACAAAACTGGTCCCTATTTGTTTATGCTAGTGAACTGAATAGAGCAATAAACACAACTAGCTCAGAAGAGCACCACAGTCAGTTCCTACAAAATTTCGAACTATACTTTGAAGCCATTTGCTTGATTTATGGAGTAGAAAAAGCAAACGCGCTTTTATATTTTAATGGTGAAAAAAATCATAGTAATTCAGTTACAGCGCAAGCATTTCGAGTATTAGAAATGCATGACTATTCTCCTAATTGGGAGGATGTAAATGAGCTATTTTCAGGGGAGATAAGGAAAGATGATTTCAAATACTATATTAGCTTTTTCAACCAAACCAATGATGATTTTTTGGCGTTTCTAAACAAAGCAATACAACATGAAGATAAAACCTATCTTAGAATACTTTTAGAAGAGGTACTTAGACTCAAAGGCAGTGATTATTTAGTTGATCTACATAGCAAACTTACGGGCATTGAAAAAGAGTCAACGGGGCTTATCATTAATAACCTTTTCGAAAGGGAGAATTGTTCGACGAGAATACCGATAAAGGTAGAGAACAATGTGGCTCTTGAGCCATTATCATTGCCGCTCATCAGCGAAACTATAGAAAAAAACGAACTGGTTAGATTTTGTAAACAATTAGTGTTGTACTCAAGTAAAGATTTAAATAGTTTGATTAGCTTCGAAAAAACAATTCCTTGTGATTTCATTGCTCACAGTTGGATAAAGTTTTATATACGGAACCTTGTCATAGATAAGACTTGTAAGGACTCTTCATTAGAAGAAAGCATAATTCAAAGTTTGTCGATATTAGCAGATGACATGACTAACTTTCCTAGAGCGAGGTATTCTAGTTTTCTCTTTGATAATCGAGACTTGATTGATAGAAGCTTTGAGCAAGCATTGGTGCACGTTACCTCACAAGTAGCATGGAAGAATATATTTGATATCAGAAGGCAAATTGTATTTCCTATTATCCCAATAATAGAGAAGCGATTTATCAATAAGAACAATATCAACTTCTTGATAAAGACTTATGATAGCTTTGATGAAGAAAATAGTGATTATTTTGAACATGCAGATAATTCATTCAAAAAAGCGATTTATCGTGCAAAAGTAGGGGATATTGAAAATGCTAAGCTAGAGCTTAAAAATGCTGTTCATTTAACAACTAGCTACACATCTCGAAAAGATAGAAATTTAGCAGAAGTAATCGACCCGCTACCCTCACTGAATAACATAAGTCCCAGTTTTGCTAAAGAATATACGAAAAAGCTTAAATATCTCACTGATGCTGTTATGAAGCATACCGAAGATGGCAAGGATACAAGGTGGTTAACTATAGAATGGTTTGAAATGTTCATAAAAGTTGATTTCGAACTAGCTGCGAAATATTTAATCAATGAAATGCTTACCAATGGGTATTTTTGGAAATTAGACTTTATGTATGTGGATTTATTGAAGCATAGCGATAACGTCGAGCCCAGTATTTTAAATTTTCTTTATAGATTAACTCCAACAAACATTAAAGATTCATATCTCAATAGTTTTTTGGAGGTAATTGAGCGTTTAGAAAAGAAGGATGAAAAGTTAGCCAAAGCATCTATGATTAATCTATCTACAAGAGACTGGAATGACTCTTATGATACATTGAGTCAAAAAACCGTTCGCAAATATAATAATATTGCTCACAAATTAGGGCTTAACTTACATTTAGAGGAAGTTAAGGAAAAAAACGGTGGAACTCCGCACTCATTTGATAACGAAAAATTATCTATAAAACTAACTACCCAGCTTTGTAAAGAAGATAGCTTAAGGAATAAATCTACGCAGGATCTAGTTGATTATTTAGTTTCCCAAGAGTTCTTGGGGGTCGACAATCTCAATTACTTACACTTTTTCTTTAAAGAGGAAAATAATACCGAATTAGCTAATGAAATACTCATGCCTCTTATCCGAAAAAGATTTCCAAGAGGGCAAGAGTACTTTACAAACTTGCGGGGAGTGATTGGAGGAATTACCCTCTCAGATAGAGATAAGGTTATGTTATTGGTTAACAATTTTGTGCATTCAAAAGACGGGTGGTTTTCTAGTTTTGTCGACAAGGATTCATTACTCCAAGCTGTTACGATCGATAAAGATATTGCGCAAAACTGTTTAGCGTCAGCTTTATATTCTTTTTATCAAAATAAAGACTATTCATCCAAAACGACGGCTAACCTAATTATCGCTTTTGAATATGTAGGCATTGATAAACAGAGTATTTTATCAATGTATGAAAGAGGTTTTGATTTCATCAAAAGTAGGTTGCCAGACGAGAGTGAATTTGAATGGGAAAATTTAGATTACATTGAAACATCTGAGATGAATGATGATGAAATAGCAATTACATTGCTCCTTAGTAAAGCAAACAATTTAGATTCATCAGTTCAACGAGAGATTATTTGTGCGTTAAACTACTTAATTAAAAATCACACTAACCTTTTAATCAAACCCCTTAGTTGGTTTTTCGATAACTTTCATATGTTTCATCACTCAACAATTGCCTCAATCCTTGAGCTTATATCTATTGAAATAAAACAGCTTAAGTCATTATTACTAGAGATAAAGCCATCGATAAAAAAACTTATAGGGGTGCAAAACTTGTACATACACAATGAAGTTGAGAGTATTTTTAGTGAGTTAAGTAATGAATAGCAATATCATAAATGTAATGAATAATTCTAAATTTATCAATTATTTAAGTTCATTAGGTGTTGGGGTGGACGACGTGAAAAACGTAATAATACAGAACTTTAATGAAGATGAAATTGAGCACTTTATTAATAGATCCAACGGGATGCTTTCTCCGAACACTTATATCTATGATTTAGTTTTTAAGCATGTAAATGAATTTTTATATCAACGATATAGAGAATCAGTCATTTTTGAAGGTGATGGAAAAATAGATGTTAGAACAATGATTGCAACATCTAACTCTCTTATTAATAGGCCTAACTTAGTAAAGCCGCTTGATAAATCAACTGGATTTAGTGCTCCTGATGAATTAAACGATTTTGTTGTCATTGCTAGATTTGAGCGTCAGTTTGAAGCTAGAGAGTATGGCAGCAACACCAGAGGCAATCGCGCAGTGGTATGTGAAGGTTGCCTGCCAATGAAAATTAAAATGAACCCCTTGAAAAGCTTTCCTTGCACTCAAGACATTTGGAAAGATGAATACTGTTATGGAACTCCAATCATCCAAGGATTTTGTTTTAATGAAAATAGCTTAGAGGCAGCACAAGTTATTTGGATGAATGGTGAACTGCTGAGTATATTAGGCTTGAGTGTAGATAATCATGATAACGGACTCAGAGCCATAAATGAAAATGGTGAAGCCGTTTTGATATATCGTTACTGGAGAGAAAGTTTAATCGGAAAAGGGGCTTCCTTTGTTGGTTTAGATTCCAATATATCAAAATTAGAAGGTTGTGATTTAATTTTGAGAAAAGATTTCTATGAAAAATTGAGAGCGATTATTCCCAACATGGCTTTTTATACAGAGATAATTTAGTTAAATATACTTAAGAAAAGAATTATTATATTTAAGCTTGTGGGGTATGTCTGTCCTTAGTCATAAATTACTACAACTGATTAACAACAAGCTGAGGTGTGTAGACTTACTTTAAAGCACTATATAGAGGTTTTTATAATGTAGGTTTTCATTGTAGGTTTGAAATGTCTTCTTTAATAAGCTTTATTTGTCAGCCTACGTTTTTATACCCGAAGTTTCACAGGTGCAGCGGTTGAAATGCGTGATAACCCCAATCTTGCCAATGTGCCTTTAGCCATTGGTGGTAATAGTCGCCGAGGCGTGCTTTCTACAGCAAACTATAAAGCGCGCGAATATGGTGTACGCTCGGCTATGTCTAACTATCATGCCAAACAATTATGCCCAGATTTAGTTATTGTGCCTGGGCGAATGGCTGTTTATAAAGAAATTTCTAACCAAATACGGGCTATATTTAAACGTTATACTGACCTAATAGAGCCTTTGTCGCTTGATGAAGCCTACCTAGACGTCACCAATAGCTCGGCATTTAAAGGTAGTGCTACGCTTATTGCTCAACAAATTAGAGCCGATATTTTCAACGCTACTGGCCTCACTGCCTCTGCAGGCGTTGCTCCCATTAAGTTTATTGCGAAAATTGCTAGCGATGAAAACAAACCCAATGGCCAGTTCGTTGTATTACCAGATGAAGTTGATTCGTTTTTAAATAATTTGCCGCTGGGTAAAATACCTGGTGTGGGTAAGGTCACCCTTGAAAAGCTTAATTTAAAAGGATTGTATACAGGTAAAGATGTTCGCGAGAAAGGTGTGAATTGGATGCAACAGCATGTGGGGAATTTTGGTGTATCGCTTTATCAAAAATGTGCTGGCGAATACATTGGTAAAGTAACAACCGAGCGAGTACGTAAATCACTCAGTGTTGAGCATACTTATGAATACAACAAAAATAGCTTACAAGAGTGTCTAGATCAGTTGCCTAAATTACTGGAAGAGCTGACAGCGCGTCTTAATAAACAACAGCTACAAAATCGTATAAATAAATTAAGCGTAAAAGTGAAATTTGCAAATTTTGTGGTGACCAGTGCCGATCAAGCTCATCATCAATTAAACACAGCTATTTTTACTGAGCTACTTTCAAAAGCGTATCAACGGGGTATGCAGCAACCGGTGCGTTTACTAGGCATAGGGGTGGGTGTTAAAAATGAACCTAATTTAAATCTACAATTGAGCATTCTAGATTAGAGTGTACTTGAGTGTAACACCAAGTTGCCAGATTAAAATGAGCTCATCGCAGGTGGCTGGTTTTGTGTTTTTATATCAACGATAATAGCCCCTTATGTTTTCTAACAGGAGCTTTACTTATGGCATATCCTCAAGCGATAGCTGCACAATCACTCAGTGCAAGCTTTGCAGCATTTTCTCACGATGCACTTATTATAATTAGTGATGACTTTTCTCAACTTCCGAATAACTCACTACGTGATGCCATTGAATCACAGGCTAAAGTAGACTCTCGTATTGGTAAACAAGTTACGTTTTTAGTAATTGATAATCTACGCGTTGTTTTAGCACCTACAGGGCCGCTTAATCGCGATTACGATGATGTAAGACGCTACTTTGATGCCGCCAAACTCGCGATTAACGAAGCAAAAGCCGCGGGCAGTGTAAACCCTGCTATTTACTTACCTAAATTACATACGGATGCGCGTTACCAGCATGCATTAGAGGTGGCGTATTTAGGTGCATGCCAAGCATTATGGCAACCTTTAGAGGCGCGTGAATACCACGGTGAAAGTATTGAGCCAATTACGCAAATTGGTTTAATTGATGCGAGTGAGCAAACAGTAAAAGCTGTTAACGCAATTGCTGCAGGCCAATATGCTGCGCGCGATTTATGCGGTACTGAGCCTGAACGTATGGCGCCACCACGCTTTGCCGATTACTGTGTTGAGCTTTTCAAAGGCTCTACAGTGGCAGTTGATGTGATTGACGACATAGACACAATAGATAAAAACTACCCTATGCTTAGCACCGTTGCGCGCGCATCTTATGCGGTTGAGCGCCACCACCCACGCGTAGTAAAACTAGAGTACGTACCAGAGGGTGAAGTAACGCGTACGCTAATGTTTGTGGGTAAAGGTTTAGTATACGACACCGGCGGCGCCGATTTAAAAGTAGGCGGTTACATGGCAGGTATGAGCCGCGATAAAGGCGGTGCTGCATCTGTAGCGGGCTTTATGAAAGCGGTTGCTGATTATCAGCCAAAAGGCGTTAAAGTGATTTCTTATTTAGCGGTGGTTCGCAATTCGATTGGTTCAGATTGTTTTGTACCAGATGAAATAATTACTAGTCGTGAAGGCGTACGCGTACGCATTGGTAACACCGATGCCGAAGGGCGTTTAGCTATGGGTGACCTACTTAGCGAAATGAAAGACTTGGCTAAAACACAAGTTAACCCAACTCTATTTACTGTAGCCACTCTTACAGGCCATGCGGCACGTGCTATGGGACCTTACGGTGCGTATGTTGAAAACGGCCCAGCACGCAGTGCTAATACGTCTCGTCAAATAGCGGATTGCGGTGATTTATGGGCAGATGCAGCAGAGGTTTCTCGCTCTCGCCGTGAAGACTACGACTTTATAAAACCGCGTACCTTAGCTGATGATGTTTTATCAAGTAATAATGCGGCTTCTGCGGTTACCGCTCGCGGGCATCAATTCCCTATGGCGTTTTTAGCCGTTGTTGGCGGACTTGATAAACACGGTAACGACTCTGAGCAGCCGCTTCCTTATGTACATATGGACATTGCTGGTAGTGGTGTTGAAGGCGGTGATTGGCAGCATGGCAAGCCAACTGCTGCATCAGTAACCAGCTTATTTGCACGCTACTGTTTGTAATACCAACTTGCAATAATACCTAATCATTTTAGGGGCTAGACGTGTCGCTATCTGTGGTAAAAATTTTCATTTACAACTAAATAGAAAATTTTTTGCCTAGGTATCAACACGTTTTTCCATCCTAAAAATAGATCACTTAATTATGCGAAATGGTATAAGCTAAAAACGCTTATGTAATAAAAAAGCCCTGTTAATTCAGGGCTTTTGTTTTTAAATTATTTTAACTTAAAGCGATTAACCACACTCGAAAGCCCTTGGCTACTTTGTTTAAGGTTGTCACTGGCATCGGTAAGCTGCTTGGTATTATTTAACGACTGCTCGGTTGATTGAGATAGCTCGTTAATACGTAAATTAACCTCGTCAGCGGCTTGCGTTTGCTGTTCGGTGGCACGGGCTATTTGGCTGTTCATGTCGGTAATTATGGATACCAGCCTTTCTATTTCATTGAGCGATGTATCGGCAGATGAAACTTGCTCTACAGTCGTCACCGACAGTGCTTGGCTTGATTTTACCGCCTCTACTGCTGCTTTAGCGCCTTCTTGCAATTTGGTGATCATGGTTTGAATTTCATCTGTGCTTTGCCCGGTTCTGCTTGCGAGTGTACGTACTTCATCGGCAACAACTGCAAAGCCTCTGCCGTGCTCTCCTGCACGAGCCGCTTCTATAGCAGCGTTGAGTGCGAGTAAGTTTGTTTGCTCCGATATACTTCTGATCACATCAAGCACAGAGCCTATGTTATTACTTTCGTTTGCTAAATCTTCAGTTACTTGGCTCACTGTTTCTATATTACTGGAGAGTGTTTCTATGGCGGTAATGGTACTGGCCACCACATTTTTACCGGTTGAAGCATTGTGTGCTGCATCGTTGGCGGCTTGTTCAGCGGCTTCGGCATTGCGACTCACATCATGAATTTGGTGCGTCATTTGCTCCATGGCGGCGGCAACTTGTGTAGAACTGTCGTTTTGTAGCTCAATGAAGGAATGGCTTGTTCTACTAGACTCATCAACTGTGTGAGCGTGTCGGCTTACATCATCTGCACTGTGCGATACATGTACTAACGACTCGCGCATTTTTAAAACAAATAAATTAAAAGAACGTGACAGCTCGGATATTTCATCATTGCCCGACTCGTTTAGCGTACGGGTTAAGTCACCTTCACCTTGCGATATGTTTTTCATCATTTCTGCGGCAAGGCGAGTCGGCGTGAGTATACTTTTACCAATAAAGTAACTTAATACAATGACAGCAATAATCATCACTAAGGCGCTAATTATGATTAGATTACGCTGCTCACTAAACGCTTCATCTATTGAATCTAGGTATACGCCTGAGCCAATAATCCATTGCCACGGGTTAAAGCCTTTTACAAATGCGACTTTACCTACTGGCTGTTCTTTTCCTGGTTTTGGCCATTTATAAGGAATAAACCCTTCTTTTTGTTGTTTTACAATGTTAACCATTTCTACAAAAAGTGCTTTGCCATCGGGGTCTTTATTATTAGTTAAGTCTTTACCGTTAAGCGCAGGCTTTATTGGGTGCATTACCATTTTGGGTTGGTAGTTGTTTACCCAAAAATAATTTGTTTTGTCATAGCGCAGCGCTTTTATGGCCTCAAGTGCTTGCGTTTGAGCTTGTGCTTGTGTGAGTGTATTATTTTGTTCAAGCTGGTGGAAATGCTCAATAACACTGTATGCCGTTTCTACCACATTTTGGGTTTTTAGATATTGCTCGTTTTTTAGTGAGCTATATTGATGAGTTAAGCTAGAGATACTTAATACAATTAAGCCAAAAATAACTATGCCAACAAGTAATGACAGCCGCTGAAAAATACTAAAACGCCTTAAATTTAGCATAAATTGATCCTTATGTGTGTACACTCAATGTGCTTGTTTTAATGGTAGTAAAAAAGCGAGTTTAAGCTAGGTGTAAGCACCATTAAGACAAAAAAAAGGCTGATTTTTCAATCAGCCTTTAGTCTATTTAGTCGTCATATGATTATTTATCATCAAAATGTCGATTAAAGAAGTTTGTGATGGTTTGGTGTAAATGTGTTTGCACCTGTTTACCGCGTAAGCTGTGTTTTGAGCCTGGGTAGGTCATCATTTCAAACTGTTTTTCGTTATCTTGTAGTTGTTTAAATAATTTAGTGGCGTGGGTAAACAACACGTTGTCATCGGCCATGCCATGGTAAATCATTAATGGGCCTTTTAAGCCGTTAGCGTATGGAAATACGGCGCTGTCTTCGTAGCCTTTGGCATTCGTTTTTGGGTGCCCAAGGTAGCGCTCAGTGTAATGGGTGTCGTAAAGCGCCCAGTCGGTCACTGGTGCACCCGATACACCGGCTTGAAAGTAATCGCCCGCTTTAAACATGGTCATTAGGGCCATGTACCCGCCGTAGCTGTGGCCATAAATACCAATGCGTTGTGGGTCTACGTAATCAAGCGTGCGTAAAAACTCAACGCCTTTAATTTGATCTGCTACTTCTACAACACCTAAGTTTTTGTAAATAGCGTCTTCAAACTTTTTACCACGGTTGTAAGAGCCTCGGTTATCGAGCTGAAAAATAACATAACCTTGTTGCGCCATGTATTGAAAGTATAAGTTTTTGCTGCGCCAGCTATTTGTTACGCGCTGTGCATGTGGGCCGCCGTATACATTAACAATGACTGGGTGCTTTTTACCGTCTGCAATATTACTTGGTTTAAACAAGCGGTAATGCATTACTTGTCCATCTTCAGCTTTAATTGTGCCGTACTCTGGAGTTGCTAAATCACTTAAATAAGGTGTTAGTGGGTGGCTATCATCAAGCTTATTTTGTTCAAGCCATGTGATAAATTCGCCATTTACTTTACGAAGAGCCGCCGAGTTAGGCTTGTTTACCGATGAGCTGTTATCAATAAATGTTTTGCTGTCTTTTGCCATTACTACTTTGTGGTATTGGCCTTGTTCAGTGATACGCTTTATATTGCCTTTTTTAAACAGTGGTGCGCTGTATAAATGGCTTTCAAGCGGGGTGTCTTTACGTCCTGCAAAGTACACTATGCCTTTTTTCTCATCCACGCCTTTTAAGCTATCAACAACCCAGTCTCCTGAGGTGATTTGTCGAATTAGCTGGCCATTAGTGCGGTACAAATAAAGGTGTTTAAAACCATCGCGCTCAGAAGCCCAAACAAAATGCTTTTTGTCTTTTAAGAAATGCAGATCAAAGTTTAAATTGATCCATGTATCGCTGTTTTCAGTTAATGCGACTTTTTGCGTTTTAGTATCGCTATTGTAAAAGCGTAGTTCTAACTTATGCTGTGAGCGATTTTGCCATTGATACGAAAGAGTTGTGCTGTCTTTTAGCCATTTAGCACGGGCAATGTAAATGTCTTTATCGTCGCCTAAATCAATCCAGTCAACGCTTTGATTATTTAAAGATACAACGCCAAGTTGAATTTCAACGTTGTCGGTACCTGTAAATGGATAACGTTGGTTAAATAGCTTTACTTCGTCTGCGTATATTTCGTTACGGATAGCTTCTTTTACTGGGGTTTCATCTACGCGGGTAAATGCAATTTTAGATTCATCGCCAGCCCACCAGTAGCCGGTCATACGGCTCATTTCTTCTTGCGCTACAAATTCGGCCATGCCGTTTTTAATAACGCCGCCGCCATCTTTGCTTAGTTGTATTTCTTTGCCAGTATCAAGTGCTAATGCGTAAAGGTTTTGCTCGCGAATAAACGATACATAGTTACCTTTAGGAGAAAAGCGGGCATCGGTTTCAAACGCTTCTGTATTGGTAAGTTTTTTACTTTTACCAGACGCTAGCTCGTAATAATACAGATCGCCATTAAGTGGAAATAATAGGGCTTTGCCGTCTTTAGACCATTTGTACTCTAAAATACCTTTACCAAAAATACGTTGGCGTTCGCGGCGTGCTTTTTCCTCATCAGAGAGGTTTTCAGGGCCTGAAAACAGCTTTGCAGAATCAACCAGTATTCTGTTGGTGTTATCTTTTAAGTTGTATTCCCATAAATCATAGCGGTTGTAATCGTCGGTTTTGCCTTGCAGGTAAGTTACGCGGCTACCGTCTGGCGAAAATTTAAGTTGTACGGGGGCTTTACCCGACAGGCTCGGGTCGTCAAAAATACGCTCTAGTGATAATGGTTTTGCTTGCGCGCTCAGTGCACCAACAGCAAGTGGGAGTGCGAGGGTTAGGTATTTTATTTTTTTTAGCACAAGATTGCCTTAGCTTATTATAAATAGTGTATTAAATGGTAAAGCTAAGCGTGTGCAACTGCAAATAAATGCTATAAAGTGGCCATTATTAAAGACTAACTAGGATATGATGATGACAACTCCCACTTTTGAACTTGCCCCAGAGCTTAAGCGCGATTGTATAGAACTGGCAGATTGGCCTTTATGTAAAGTGCTATTACTTAACGATAGCCAATACCCTTGGTTTGTATTAGTACCCAGAAAACCTAATTTAAAAGAAATTATAGATTTGTCTGAAGACGACCAAGTTGTATATTTAAAAGAGTCGGCCAAACTCAGCAAGCTTATTATGCAAGTGTTTAGCCCTGATAAATTAAACGTGGCCGCTTTGGGTAATATGGTGCCGCAATTACATATTCATCACATTGCACGTTTTACGACTGATGCAGCATGGCCTGCTCCGGTGTGGGGTAAGTTCCCTGCAAAACCATACACAGATGAGCAAATAATAGCGCTAAAAAAAGCGCTGCAGTTATAATCTACAGCGCTTTATTAAAGTATTACGTGTTGGGTTAGTTAAGGCCTAGCACGTCTTTACCTTGTTTAAAGGTTACATCTACAGGGATATTAGCTTGGCTTAGTTTTTCTAAGTCTTTAGCAAGCTCTTCTTTAATATCGCCATGGGTGGCAATTAGCTGATCTACTTTTTCGTAATCGCCGTCACCTTGTAATGTTAAAATTAAGCGCGAAAGTTTAGCCATAGCCACGCCCATTTTTTCCATATTGACACGGTAGAAACCTTCTTCGTTTTTAGAAAAGGCGCCTTCTTGAGCAAAAAAGTTAAAGCGGATCATGTTAGCTTTACCATGTGCGCTTGATGCACCAAAGCGTACTGAGCGGAAAATACCTGCCATAAAGGTGGTGTAGTAATCTTCTAATGTACCTTCGGTAATTTCACCTTTTTTAAGTAACTGCTCAACCATGTATAAACCTAAAATATCGGCTTTACCTTCTTCAAGTGCGCTTGCGTGCTCTTGTAATGATTGGCGCACAGTGCCTTTATTTGTAATGGTGTTTTTAATACCTAGGCCGTGAGCGACTTCGTGGAACATGGTATTGGCAAAAAAGGCGTTAAAAGTAATATGCTTACGTTGCTCAGGTACAATTAACTGCTCAGCAATCGGCACTAAAATTTTATCAAATTTTGCACGCATTGCGTTTTTAAGCTGCAGGCGACGAGTGCCTTTTTCAAGCTGTACTTGCTCATCGTTTGGTAAGTTAATAGCAATAGTTTTGCTGCCCGCATTTGAGTGACCTGCGTAGTAAACCACATCGTAAGCATTTAAATCGGCGTCTGAGCCTGGCACTTCTTGCTTATATTTAGCATCTACCGGTAAACCTTTTTGCAGCTCTGGTAAAAAGGCCGCAAATTTAGCAAGGCGCTCGCTCCATTTTAAATCTTTAATTAGTACATACGACTCATAAGCAGAGCGGTAGCCAAAGAGTTGATCTTCGTAAGTTTCAATTGGGCCAATAACCACATCAACTGGGTTATTTTTCATGTCCATCCAAGCAAAGTCA
The DNA here is from genome assembly GCF_001401805.1 of Pseudoalteromonas sp. P1-25. Taxonomy (GTDB): domain Bacteria; phylum Pseudomonadota; class Gammaproteobacteria; order Enterobacterales; family Alteromonadaceae; genus Pseudoalteromonas. Next base: position 31,927 of record NZ_LKDW01000017.1, on the reverse strand, counting down.
GAACCCTGAAAATCATCTTTTTGAAGTGCATCAGCACGTAGGTTTAAGTAATTGGCAAATTCTTTATCATCGGCAAGTTTACTGGCTTCACGTAATAAGTCAGCTGCTTTAGCTAACTCTTGCGCGTATTCTTTTGAATAAGGCACACTGTAAAGATTACCTTGCTCATCACGTTTGATTAATGAGTAAAGGCCTTTTTTATCATCTACGTCGGCATTATTTAGTTCTTCTTTTGTTATGTCGGCTGGGTAGAATTGCGCGCCAAGGGCTTTTTCTTTGTAGCCTGATAAAAATGGTTCATCACCATTTAAACGATCCCATGGGCCGTAGTTAATATCAGCAAATTTACGTACTTTTTCATCACTCAGCTTTGCTAAAAAAGCGTCTTTATTATCGCCAAAAGCCTGCTTCCAAAATAGATCGTCCATAATTTTAGAAGCGTCGATAAGCTTAGCTACCATGGCTTTTTGATTCTCACTTAAATGAGATAGGTCGGCTTCGAGGCTAAAGTCGGTGTAAATATCTAAACGTTGTTTATCAATGTTAATTAAATCTGGGCCAGCTTGTGCGGCACTTTTTTGAGCAAGCTCTACACTTGTGGCTTCGGTCGAAGAGGGGGCTTGCTCTGAGCATGCACTAAGAAAAACGACGCCAGAGAGTAAAATTGCTTGGCTAATTTTGTTTAAGATCATTTGAATGCCTGTTAAAAAGTAAGTTTAATTATTTGTATGGGCGAACTCTGAACGCTAGCGCATACAAACGTTTCCTTATAGTGACTGCATTAAAACAAAACTAAATAGTAAATAGCAAGTGTTTGGCGTTGTGTAGCATCTTAGGGCGATGAAGGCACATTAATAACAATTAATTTATATAATTTTCTTAACTTTATCGGTAAGTTAGATAATACTCATTGTATTACTCATTTTATCCGAGGTTAGCAGTTGCATTGCGGCCCAGAAACAAAAGGATGACAGTTCTATGTCTACAGAAAATGCACTATTAACGATTTTGGTTGATAGAATCAACAACGATACTTTGGTTTTACCTACCTTACCTGAAGTCGCAATTAAAGTGCGTCAAGCGGCTGACAACCCTGATGTAAACTTAATGCAAATGTCAGAGGTAATTAGCCAAGACCCAGCACTTTCAGCGCGCATGATTAAAGTTGCCAACAGCGCAATTATGGGTCGCACAGTTAAGGTATCTAACTTACAGCAAGCCGTTACTCGCATTGGCTTACGCCAAATTAAAAATATAGCAACCGCAATGGCAATGGAGCAGCTGTTTGTTTCTAATAATGAGCTAATAAAAGGCTACATGAGTAAAGCGTGGCAAAAAACGCTAAATGTGGCGGGGCACTCAATAACGCTTATGGCGTTTTATTTACAAAATAATAAACGCACATCGTTAAATAGTGACTCTATAACGCTGGCGTCGTTGGTATATAACATTGGTGTACTGCCTATTTTAACCGAAGCTGAGCGCCACCCAGAGGTGTTTGCTAACCCAAGCTTTTTAGCGCATGCAATTCAAAAACTCAGTGGTAAAATTGGTGGCTCAATTATGGGCGCGTGGGAGTTCCCACCTGAATTTGTAAATGTTGCTAGGCATTGGGCTGACCCTACATATCGCCCTGAAGAGATTGGTTATGTTGATTTTATTCGTATTGGCGCTATTTTAGAGGGAACATTACAGGTGTCTGATAAATCAGCGGCTTTACAAACCTACATAGATAAAGGTGTTATTCCTTCTATGCAGCTATTTTCAAGTGACGAATACAACGACATGCTTGAAAGTGTGAAAGACACATTTAGCTAATTAGCAGTTATAAAGGTGAAAGCAAAAAGCACGACTGAGTCGTGCTTTTTTAGTTTTAATAGCGCTTATAATTTTAGCGTTTTATAAATCTTCTGCATCACCTAAACCGGCCGTCAGCTCTTCAAGCAGTAGCTTGATTTCTTCCGAGGCTAAAATAAAGTCAGCATCTAGTTTAACCGCCATATCTTCTTTTGGAATATCGGCGTTTTCTTCTTTTAACGTTTCTGAGTAGCTTAAACGCTTGATAGAACCATCGTTTTGCAGCATAAATTTCAGGCGTTCTTGCCAGTCAAGCGCAAGTTTAGTCACACGTTTACCATTTTCTAGGTGCGATTTAACTTCATCACATGATAAATCATGGCCTTTTAGTTTAACCTGTGCGCCACTGTCGTCGGCTTCTTCGAGTTCTGCATCAAACCCTATAGCAAAGTTTTCTGGCGTGCTGAAGTTAGTTAGCCAATCAGTTAAAAATACATCCAGGTCGTAGTTTGCAAACGCAGGAACTACCGGTAAAGTGCCCAGCGATTTACGCAGCAATGCAAGTAACTCTTCTGCTTTATTAAAACTGCCACTGTTTACTACAACCCACCCGTTTTCTTGATCGATAAAGGCAAACTGCAGGCTTGATTTTTTAAACGCTTGAGGTAATAAGGTCGTTAAAATGTTTTCTTTTAACTCGTCTTTTTCTTTCTTTTTAACCGGGCGGTTTTCTTCCGCCTCTATTTGATCTACTTTTTCGGCAACCATTTCATTAACAACAGATGCAGGTAGCACTTTTTCTTCACGTTTGGCACACACTAAAATGCTTTTTTGTGAAAAATGCGCCAGCGAGTCACCATGCTTACCAAATGCTTTTGTCCAACCAAATGTAGAGAGGTCTTGAGAGCCACACGGGCGAAATACATCTTGTTCTAACGCTTTTTCAAACTCTTCTTGAGTGTACGAAACATCTTGCTTAAAGCGATAACAAATCAGGTTACTAAACCACATAAGGTAACTTTTCCATCTTATAAATTTGCTCAATCATAGCAATAAAATGGGGTTCTCGAAATGGCTGATTTTAACCAAAGCCTTTATTGATTAAATAATGGCTTTGGCATATTTTTAGGAAACTCAATATGGTAATGCAGCCCTTTACCGGGTTCACTGTTAGCCTCTATTGAACCGCTGAGCGTTTGCTTAACTAAGTTAAAGGTTATATGTGTGCCCAAGCCACTACCGCCTTGGTCGCGCTTTGTAGTAAAAAAGGGGTCGAACAATTTAGCTAACTGCTCTTTTGTTACACCGTTACCGTTATCTTTGTAGTCAATCACAAGGAGCGTGTCATTGGCACTAATATTTATATCAATATTGCCCTGCGCAATATTATCAAAACCATGAATAATTGAGTTCATAATTAAGTTGGTAAAAATTTGGCTAATCGCCCCAGCAGGTAAATTTAGAACTAAATCATCCGGACACTGCAAGTTTATGGTGTGCTTGGTTTTTTTAAGTTTAGGGTGAAGCGACAAAATCACTTCGTTTAAGTAATCTTTAAAGTTAATTGTTCTTACAGCTTCACTGGCTTGATCTACCGCTATTTGTTTAAAGCTGGCAATGAGCTCAGAGGCTCTATCAAGGTTGGTTGTAAGCAAGCTCGTGCTTTGCTTGGCTTCGTTTATAAATTCTTCTAATGCTTTAGGCGATAAAGTTTTTTCTTTATACGCGCTTTCTAAGGTATTTAAACGCTCTTGCAAGAACGATATAGCGGTTACCCCGATACCAATAGGCGTATTTATGTCATGTGTAATGCCAGCAACAAGCCCGCCTAATGCGGCCATTTTTTCTGTGCCTACTAATCGCTCTTGAGCAAGGCTTAGCTCGTCAAGGTAGCGTTCGAGCTCTTTTTGTTTGGTTAATAACTCTTCTTCGGTGTGCCTACGTAAATCAACCTCTTCGGTTAACACTAGTTTTTGCTTTTCTAGTTCGTACTTCTGTTGCTGTAAATCCATCATTGCTTGACTTAAATTTGATGTTTTACGAGCAACATCCTGCTCAAGTTGTATATTGTGTTGGTCGAGCTTTTCATTACTAACAATCAGTTCACGTTGAGTGTGTTCAAGCTCCTTTCTGTATTGGACTACTTTATCTATTAAGTTATTAAAAGACTGCTCCATAACGTTTAGTTCGTTATGCTCTTCGGTTTCAATTTCTATGTGTTGACCTTCTAAGTCATCAAGCTCAAGGTTTTCTATTTGATCGGTTAATTCGTTTAACGGGTCGGTGAGCAGTTTTCTAAATGCCATTAAAAACAAGATGATCAAAAAGGTGGTTTTGATCATGGCGTTACCAATTAAAAAGTAAATAGATACCATTATTCGGCTAAATACCACGTCGCGGCTCGAAAATAAGGTTACATCACCCACTTGCGTAGCACGTCCTGAGAACTCAAAAATGAGTGGGAATGTATAACCAAATAGACCTGACTTAGTGTCCTCTATAATAACTTCTTCTTGAACAAGTTGTTGATTATAAAGTTTATGTATATCTAGAGAGCGCCCCAGTTGCGAAATAATTTCGCCGCTGTCGTCGCGTACAATAATGCCCTCCACCATAGGGATGGCAAGTAAGCCTTCTGCGGTTGTTATTGTTTGCTTTGTATTTAGTTCCCAAATTGCACGCGTTAAGCTTCTACTGAAGGTTTTTTGTAGTGTACTGAGCTCATCACGAATGTAGTCTTTAGTATTTACAAATTCAGCAAGCACTTGTCCACATGTCACCACAAAGGTGAGTAAAAAATACACTGATAAAACATTAGTTAACAATTTCTTAGAAAGGCTTTTTTGTAACATATGGGATTTACTCATCCGGTGTAATTATATCTAAGTTGCAATTTCTATCCTAAAAGTTAGTCAATAAAACCTTAAAAATAAATAAAAAAACTTATATTTTAAAGAGACTGACTCTTGTGAGTCGTTTTGTTTTAATAATAGTGCACTAATTTGGTTTAAAGTAATCCAAATGCCCACTTATATTACATAAGTATCGATTGGGTGGGGAATTATTAATAATAGTTAAAGTTTTATTGTAAGGTTACCGTATCACACTATACGAACAAGCAAAGTGTTAGAGTTTTAGGAACGTGTTAGAATAGAAAAAAACCAACGGATGGCTCGTTTTTATAATTTTTAGAAGGTTATTTTAGTAGTAAACATGATGAAATTTTCTATATTAGTGTGTGATGATTCCACTGTTGCACGTAAACAAGTTGTGCGTTGTTTAAATGAGTGCGTGAATGCCGACATACAGCAAGCTGCAAACGGGGCCGATGCGCTTGAGCTTTTACGCTTGCAGCAATTTGATCTTCTGTGTTTAGACTTAACCATGCCAGAAGTTGACGGTGTACAGGTGCTAGAGCGTATTAAGGCAGAAAAAATAGAGTGCTTTGTATTGGTGATCTCCGCTGATATTCAACAACAAATGAAGCAAAAGGTGGCGCAGTTAGGTGCTATCGACTTTATAAATAAACCTATTAACAAATCAGCCTTAAGCGAAGTTTTGCATAAATTTGGCATTCATTAGGTTTTTTCATGTTCAAAAAGGCTGTTTTATCTTTTAATTTGGGGTTGACAGCATAGCCTTTGTTAAGGCAGTCTTAGTGTTATGAAAACAATTAATCGCGTACTGACCATTATTATTACAACCACCATTCTTACTGGATAGTGGCATAGGTCGGTGCAACAAATTTAAAGGCCTGTGTTCACTAAGAACACAGGCCTTTTTTCGTTTTATGGGATGAGGAACATAAATAATGCGCGTTTTAAAATTTGGAGGCTCTTCGCTTGCTGACTTTGCCTGTTTGCAACAAGTAGCTCAACTTGTCAAAGCACAGTTAAAAGATGAAATGTTACTGGTGCTTTCTGCACCCGGTGGTATGACTGACTCATTAGTTGCGCTGGCAAGTGCCGCAGAGCAAGGTCTGGACTTTTCACAGCAATGGCAAGCTTTACTAAGCCGATGCGAAACATTAAAAGCAGAAGTAGAAAAAAGCAGTGGCGAAGTCGCAAACTGGCCAGATTTTCATGAGCTTAAAAATAAGCTAGATGGTGTGGCGCTTATTAAATGCTGCCCAGATCAAATTCGTGCTTTTGTAATTAGTTTTGGTGAGCGAGTAAGTGTATCGCTTATGCAAAGTTTATTAAGCTCGCACAATGCACAATACCTAGAAGCAACACGCTGTGTTGCCTCTACAGGGGGGTACATTGATGCTGAAGCCGACTTAGTAACGAGTAAAGCACGTTTTCAAGCAGTACTTAAAGAAAACCCAGCCACTATTTATATTATGCCAGGATTTACAGCCAGCAATGAGCAAGGTGAACTCACTACGCTTGGCCGTAACGGCTCTGATTACTCAGCGGCAATTGCTGCTGCATGTTTAGATGCTGAAATATGTCAAATTTGGACAGATGTTGATGGGGTGTACAGCGCCGATCCGCGTTACATCAAAAAAGCGACTAAAGTTGACTTTTTATCTTATAAAGAAGCAATGGAGCTTTCTTACTTTGGCGCTAAAGTACTTCATCCTAAAACCATTTTACCGTGCGCCAAAGCGGGTGTACCGTGCGAAATTAAAAATACCCATAACCCAGATGCTCAAGGCTCATTAATTGGTAACGATTATTCATCGGATGAACCTGTAAAAGCGCTTTCTAGCTTGCAAGACTTAGCAATGCTTACCGTGTCAGGCCCTGGCATGAAAGGTAAGGTGGGTATGGCCTCTAAGGTATTTAATGCTCTTGCGCACGATAACGTATCGATTGTGTTAATTACGCAATCATCGTGCGAGTTTAGTATTAGCTTTTGTGTGCACGAAAGTGATTTAGCGCTAGCGCTAGAGGCCTTGCAAAGTGCATTTGAGCTTGAATTACAAGCAGGCTTAATTGAGCCGGTACACGTACAACGTAACCTTGCCATTGTTACTTTAGTGGGCGATAACATGCGTGCACACAAAGGTTTAGCTGCGCAGTTTTTTGCTTCTCTTGCACAGGCCCAAGTAAACATTGTAGCCATTGCGCAGGACTCTACAGAAAGTGCTATTTCAGCGGTTATTGACGGTGAGCTGTGTAACGATGCAGTAAAAATATGCCACGAAAACTTTTTTACTCACGTCCCTTCAATCGACGTATTTTTACTTGGCTGTGGCTTAGTAGGCCAAGAGCTTATTTCTCAGTTAGAACGCCAACAGGCGTGGCTTGAAAAACGAAATATTAAATTAAACCTATATGGCGTTGCTAATTCTCGTCAATTGCATTTAGACAGCGAAGGTATTGCATTTGATGATTGGCAGCAAAAGCTAGCAGCATCAGAGCAAGCGTTTGACTTAAATTTAGTAGAGCAGTTTGTAAAACAAAATCACTTAGTAAACCCAGTGATTGTAGATTGTACGTCTTCTGATGCGCTAGCGGCTCAGTATGTGGATTTTTTAAATGCGGGTTTCCATGTTGTGGCCGCTAATAAAAAGGCAACAACCAGCTCGTACGATTATTACCAAAACTTAATTGCAGCAACACAAAAAAATAACCGCAAATTTTTATACGAAACAAACGTAGGTGCAGGTTTACCGGTAATCGATAACTTACAGTCGTTATTTGGTGCAGGTGATGAGTTACTCGAATTTAGCGGTATTTTATCAGGCTCACTGTCGTACATGTTTGGTGCACTAGAAGATGGTTTATCACTTTCTGAGGCAACAATTAAAGCAAAAGAAAGCGGTTTTACAGAGCCAGACCCACGCGATGATTTATCGGGTACTGATGTAGCACGTAAATTACTGATTATTGCTCGCGAAGCCGGCATGAAATTAGAGCTTAGCGATATAGAAGTTGAGTCGGTATTGCCACAAGGTTTTGCACAAGACGACAGCGTAGATGAATTTATGGCTAAACTACCAAGTTTAGACGCTGAGTTTAACGACCGTATTCAAAGTGCCGCAGCAGAGGGTAAAGTACTTCGTTATGTAGGTACAATTAAAGAAGGCCACTGTAAAGTAGGTATTGAAGCGGTCGATTCATCGCATGCATTAAATGTTATTCGTGATGGTGAAAACGCATTAGCTATTTTAAGCCAGTATTATCAACCACGCCCGTTTGTAATACGTGGTTACGGCGCAGGCTCTGCAGTAACAGCAGCCGGTGTATTTGCCGACGTATTAAAAACGTTATCGCGCTAGGAGTTAAAAATGATAGAAGTATATGCTCCGGCGTCTATAGGTAATTTTGCAGTGGGCTTTGATGCACTAGGCGCAGCGCTTGCGCCTATTGATGGCAGTTTATTAGGTGACGTGGCCGTAGTAAGCGCCGCTCAAAGTGATGAGTTTGCTTGCTCAGGCGAATACGCGCATAAGTTACCAAGCGATGCGAGCGAAAACCTAGCATATCAGTGTTTAGTGCATTTTAGAGCGCACGTGGCGCCAGATATGCCAAGTGTAAAATTAGAACTTAAAAAGAACTTACCAATTGGCTCAGGGCTAGGTTCGAGTGCGTGCTCGGTGGTCGCAACCTTTGCAGCGCTTGATAAGTTTGCTCAAACCAATTTAAGCCAAGTTGAGCTGATTGAGTTAATGGCTGATTTTGAAGCGATAGTCAGTGGTGGGCGTCATTACGACAACATCACCCCGTGTTATTTAGGGGGCTTACAGATTACAGGCGATTTAATTCCTGATAAGTCAATTGCTTTACCAGTTGATGAAAACTGGTACTACGTAGCGGCGTTCCCTGGTTTTTCGCTTAATACCGCAAAGGCACGCTCGGTATTACCAAAAGAGTTAAGTATGTATGCGGGGGTTGAGTTTGCTCAGCGTTTATCGGCATTTAGCAGTTTGTTATTAACGCAGCGTTTTGATGATGCACTAAGCATTATGCAAGACGATATTGCAGAGCCGTACCGGGCGCCTTTAATTGCCGGCTTCAGTGAGGCAAAAGCGAACCTTCCAGCATTAGGCGCTGAAGTTGTCAGTATTTCAGGTGCAGGCCCTACGTTATTTACAGTGTGTAAAACATTAGAAGCGGCTGAAAAATGTGCGCAGTGGTTAGCGCAAAACTATATAAATGAGCAGGGCTTTTGCCACATTTGTAAATTAGATAACGATGGCACGCGTCAATTAACAGTTTTATAGGATAGGCATTTATGCAATTACATAATTTAAAAGAAAATTCTCAAAAAGTGTCGTTTGTTGAAGCGGTAAAAACAGGGCTTGGGCGCAATCAGGGGGTATTTTTCCCTGAAAGCTTAGCGCCACTAACAGATGTAGATACGTTATTAGATATGGATTTTGTTACCCGCAGTAGCAAAATTTTATCGCACCTTATTGGCGATGAACTGCCCGCTGATACTGTTGCTCAAATGGTAAAAAATGCGTTTAACTTCCCCGTAAAATTGGTAGAGGTTGAAGACAATAACTATTGTTTAGAGCTTTTTCACGGTCCTACGCTTGCGTTTAAAGACTTTGGTGGACGCTTTATGGCTGAGTGTTTAGCACAGTTTAACAAAGGCGAAAAAGTCACGATTTTAACGGCAACCTCTGGCGATACTGGCGCTGCTGTAGCGCATGCGTTTTACAACAAGCCAAATATAGATGTGGTTATTCTATACCCTAAAGGCAAAATTTCGCTTGCTCAGCAAAAGCTATTTACTACGCTTGGTGACAACATTCATTGTTACGCAGTTGATGGCAGTTTTGATGATTGCCAAGAGCTAGTTAAAAAGTCGTTTTTAGATGACGAAGTTAAATCTACACTGGGTCTTAATTCAGCTAACTCAATCAACATTAGCCGCCTAGTGGCACAAGTATGTTATTACTTTGAGGCCATTGCACAGCTACCAAAAGAAAAGCGTGCTACCGCGCATATTTCAGTCCCTAGTGGTAACTTTGGTAATGTATGTGCCGCCATGATTGGTGCTGTAATTGGTTTGCCAGTAGGTAAACTAAGCGCAACGACTAACCAAAACGATACCGTGCCACGCTACATGCTTGATAAAAATTGGGCGCCAAATGCCACGCTTGAGTCGCTTTCAAATGCGATGGATGTGAGCAAACCAAACAACTGGCCACGTGTGCAAACAATGTTAGATAATAACTGGTTTAGCTACGATAATTTTTACTCAACCAGCGTGAGCGAAGAAAATACGCAAGCAGTGATGAAAAATATTCAACAAATTGGTTATGTTGCAGAGCCCCATACCGCTATTGCATACCAAGGCCTTGTAGAGAATAAAGCCGCTGACGCCGCGGGTATCTTTTTAGCAACTGCTCACCCAGCTAAGTTTAAAGAAAGCGTAGAAGAGATTCTTAATATTGAACTTGAGATGCCAAAACCACTGAGCGACGCACTTGCAAAACCTTGTTTAGCAAAGGACATTAACGCTGATTACGACGCGTTACGTAATGAAATACTCACTAAGTTGGGCTAACTAACTTAGTGTTAAAAAAGCGGCTTTGGCCGCTTTTTTTGTGTTTTAAATGCAGTTTATAAAACTACTGTCATTAACTAATTAAATGTAAAAATTAAAAGTCATTTAAATTATTAATGAATTTATAAAAAAATATCATCTTAAAAATGCTGTGAAATAGATTCAATCCCTGTTTAAATATCCTCAACTTAAGAGCGTAGGCAAAGCGTTGTTTAAAGCGTACAATAAAGCCTCTAAAAAACACCATACACGTTGCCCTAGGAGACCCCAATGTTAGAACGTAGCATGAATATTTCGGATTTTGATCCAGAGTTATTTGACGCGATAAACAAAGAAACTGCTCGCCAAGAAGAGCACATTGAATTAATTGCATCAGAGAACTACTGTAGCCCACGCGTACTAGAAGCGCAGGGTTCACAGCTTACAAACAAATACGCAGAAGGTTACCCGGGCAAACGTTACTATGGCGGTTGTGAGCACGTAGACGTTGTTGAGCAACTCGCAATCGATCGTGCGAACGAGTTATTTGGTTCTGACTATGCGAACGTTCAGCCTCATGCAGGCTCTCAAGCTAATGCCGCTGTTTTTTTAGCGTTATTAGAAGCCGGTGACACTGTACTTGGTATGAGCTTAGCTCATGGTGGTCACTTAACGCATGGTTCACACGTAAGTTTCTCTGGTAAGCTATATAATGCTATCCAATATGGGCTAGACGAAGTAACCGGCGAAATTGATTACGCACAGGTAGAAGCGCTAGCACTAGAGCATAAACCGAAAATGATTATTGGTGGTTTTTCTGCATACTCAGGTATTGTTGATTGGGCTAAATTCCGCGAGATTGCTGATAAAGTAGGTGCTTATTTATTTGTTGATATGGCTCACGTTGCAGGTTTAATTGCCGCGGGTGTTTACCCAAGCCCAGTACCTCACGCGCATGTTGTAACAACAACAACCCACAAAACATTAGCAGGCCCTCGTGGTGGTTTAATTATTTCTGCATGTGGCGACGAAGCAATTTACAAAAAGCTTAACAGTGCTGTATTCCCTGGCGGTCAAGGTGGACCTTTGTGTCACATTATTGCTGCAAAAGCAGTGGCATTTAAAGAAGCACTACAACCAGAGTTTAAAACATACCAAGCACAAGTTGTTAAAAATGCACAAGCTATGGTTGCTGTTATGCAAGAACGCGGCTACAAAATCGTATCTGATAAAACAGAAAACCACTTGTTCTTACTTGATTTAATCGATAAAGATATTACAGGTAAAGATGCAGATGCAGCGCTTGGTAATGCAAATATTACCGTGAACAAAAACTCTGTACCAAACGATCCTCGCTCACCGTTTGTTACTTCTGGTTTGCGTATTGGTTCACCTGCAATTACCCGTCGTGGCTTTAAAGAAGCTGAGTCTAAAGAGCTTGCTGGCTGGATTTGTGACGTGTTAGACAACATCAACGATGAGTCTGTACAAGCACAAGTTAAAGAAAAAGTTAAAGCAATTTGTGCAAAATTACCTGTATACGCTTAATTGCATAAGCAGCAGTAATTTAGAGCACAACAAGGGGCCTGTTTACCTTTCGAGGTTTAATTTGCAGTAGTATGTTTGGTTTTTAGGCAAGGCAGAGTCTATGTAGTGTGGTTACTCCACACAAATAGGCGATAACGCAGCATAAATGCCAAACATGCACTGCCCTCGGGTTCGTCCTAGGGGCGATTTACTCTTTGTTGCCTACATGGATGTAGGTAAGGGGCGTGAGCAGGACGCGGAAGCTTTGCTCGGTTTTTATTTAGCCCACTAGGTTACAAACCTCGCGTCGCGATTAAATCACCCCTAGATAGAACAAATTTAATCCTGAAAGGCCAACAGGCCCTATTTTTTTGCTAAGATAAAAGGCCGCTAAATAGCGGCCTTTTTTGTTTAAAACGGAACTACCTAGTTATGCATTGCCCATTTTGTACCGCAAAAGATACTAAAGTTATTGATTCTCGCCTTGTTGGCGGAGGCCACCAAGTTCGCCGTCGTCGTGAATGTAACGAGTGTCACGAGCGATTTACTACCTTTGAAGGCGCCGAGTTAGTTATGCCTCGTGTGATTAAACAAGACGGTAGCCGAGAACCATTTAACGAAGACAAGCTACTAAATGGCCTTAATCGCGCCCTAGAAAAACGCCCTGTAAGTACTGAGCAAGTAGATGAAGTGGTTAATATTATCAAATCGCAGTTGCGTGCTACCGGTGAGCGAGAAATATCGAGCCACTTGGTGGGGGAGTGCATAATGGAGGCGCTTAAAAAGCTTGATAAAGTCGCCTACGTGCGGTTTGCCTCTGTATATCGCTCGTTTGAAGATATACGCGAATTTGGTGAAGAAATTGCCCGTTTAGGGGAGTAGTAATGCAAAGCCAAATACCGTTTACCGAACAAGATGAAATGTATATGGCGCGGGCCATCGAACTTGCGAAAAAAGGGCGATTTACAACCACTCCTAACCCTAATGTAGGGTGTGTTTTAGTTAAAGATAACCACATAGTTGGTGAAGGGTTTCATCAATTAGCGGGGCAGGGACATGCTGAGGTTAATGCGCTTGCTGTAGCAGGTGAAAATGCAAAAGGCGCAACAGCTTATGTTACGCTTGAGCCGTGTAGTCACTTCGGGCGGACCCCTCCTTGCGCAGAAGCTTTAAAATCGGCAGGTGTAGTAAAGGTGATTGCTGCGATGGTCGATACTAACCCGCAAGTAGCAGGCAAGGGGCTTAAAATACTTAGCGATGCTGGTATTGAGGTTGCTTTTGGGCTGTTAGAGAAGCAAGCGCGCGCACTTAATTTGGGGTTTTTTAAGCGTATGGAGCAGGGGCTGCCGTACGTAACGTGTAAAATGGCCGCTAGTATTGATGGTAAAACTGCGCTTAAAAATGGACAAAGTAAGTGGATTACTGGCTCAGCTGCGCGACAAGATGTTCAGTTACACCGAGCACAAAGTTGCGCTATTTTAACCGGCGCCGATACGGTCATTACGGATGATGCTAAACTTAATGTCAGGTTAAACGAACTCCCAGAGGCTTTACCTACCGAGTTACCTCTTCGCCAACCTGTGCGTGTTATCATTGACTCGCAAAATAGGCTTACACCAGAGTTGGCATTATTCAATACTCAAAGTGATATAATAATATTTACTACCAAGGTTGATAAATCAGCGCAATGGCCACATTTTGTAAGGCATATAGAAGTGCCACAGCACAATAACAAAGTTAATTTAACGTCTGTTTTAGCGCACCTTGCTAAATTGCAATTTAATCATGTTTATTTAGAAGCGGGTGCTACACTTGCCGGTAAAATGACAGAGCTTAATTTAATAGACGAATATATATTTTATCTAGCGCCAAAATTAATGGGGGGCGATGCAAAAAGCTTAGTTAATTTTGCACCGCTGACAGATATGCAAAATACCGTTAATTTGACGTTTACAGAATGTGTGAAAATAGGCGATGACTTACGTATAACCGCTATAAAACACATTCCAACCACTTAATTTGAAGAGTAGGGCTATGTTTACTGGAATAATTGAAGCCACAGGCAAAATTGCGCTATTACAAAAAAAACAAGGCGATTTAGCCATTCGCATTCAAAGCGCTAACCTTGATATGAGCGATGTAAAGCTAGGTGATAGTATTGCCACTAATGGCGTATGCTTAACCGTAGTAGATAAGCACATTGATGGCTTTAGTGCCGACTTATCAAATGAAACTATCAGCCTCACTGGGTTTGCAAATTACAATATTGGCCAAACAGTTAATCTAGAAAAAGCCATGCAGCCGGTATCGCGTTTAGGGGGGCACTTGGTCTCTGGTCATGTTGATAGCATTGCCACCATTACCGCTATTACGAGTAATGCGCGCGCAACAGAGTACTGGTTAAGCACAGATGAAAATTTAATGAAGTACATTCCTTATAAAGGGTCTGTATGTATAGATGGTATAAGCCTGACAGTAAACGCTGTCCAAGGTAATGAATTTAAATTAACCATAGTGCCGCACACAAGCGAGCAAACTACCATTGCTGATTTTAAAGTGGGCACACGCGTTAATTTAGAAGTTGACCAAATTGCACGTTATTTAGAGCGCCTTATTAAAGGGGCTGAGCAGCCAACGGGCTCAGACATTTCAATGAGCTTACTAGCTAAAGCTGGTTTTGTTAAATAACGACACTGATAACTTACACGAGCAAATTTATGAACTTACACAGCGCACAAGAAATCATCGACGACATTAAAGCCGGTAAAATGGTTATTTTAATGGATGACGAAGACAGAGAAAACGAAGGCGATTTAATCATTGCTGCGGAGCATATTAGCGCCGAAGCCATTAATTTTATGGCTACTCATGGCCGTGGCTTAATTTGTTTAACTATGACACAGGAGCGTTGCCAACAGCTTGATTTACCATTAATGGTAAAAAATAATGGTGCTGCGTTTTCTACTAATTTTACTATGTCGATTGAAGCTGCCAAAGGCGTAACAACCGGTATATCGGCAGCTGATAGAGCGCGCACAGTTCAAGCGGCAATAGCAAAGGGGGCTGTACCTAGCGATATAGTACAACCTGGCCATATTTTTCCTATTATGGCGCAACCTGGTGGTGTTTTAACGCGCGCAGGTCATACCGAAGCCGGTTGTGATTTAGCACGGTTAGCGGGCCTTGAAGCCTCATCGGTTATTGTCGAAATTCTCAATGCCGATGGCACTATGGCACGTCGCCCTGATTTAGAAGTCTTTGCTAAAGAGCATGGTATTAAAATTGGCACGATTGCAGATTTAATTGAGTACCGAAACCTTAACGAAACCACCATAGAGCAAGTGGCTAAGTGTAAGTTGCCCACCGAGCACGGCGAGTTTGATTTAGTAACTTACAAAGACACCATTGACGGCCAACTGCATTACGTATTGTTAAAAGGCGAAATTAAAGAAAACGAGCCAACTCTTGTGCGTGTACACTTACAAAGTACCTTTAACGATATTTTACTCTCGGACAGAAGTGCGGATCGTAGTTGGGGGCTTTCAGATGCAATGGCGCACATTGCAAAAAACAATGGTGCATTGGTTATTTTAGGCAAGCAAGAAAGCACTGAAGAGCTAGAGGCTACTGTTAAAGCATTTGCTGCTGCCGACACTGGTGAGAATGTTACGCCGCGTAAATTTAAAGGCACATCACGTACTGTTGGTGTGGGCTCGCAAATACTGGCTGATTTAGGTATTAAGCAAATGCGCTTAATGAGTCGCCCTAAAAAGTACCATGCACTTTCGGGCTTTCATTTAGAAGTGGTTGATTACGTTGAGCCACAATAAGGGCTGTGCTTTTAACTAGTCTATTTTTTTATTTTTATGGTATGATGCGCAGCAATTTTTGCGCAATCGCAACCGCTTGAACATATTTTTAGGGTTATCAAATGAAAATTATTGAAGGTAATAAGTACGCTCCAGGCAAAAAATTCGCTATTGTTATTTCTCGTTTTAACGATTTTATTGGTAGCAGCCTACTTGAAGGTGCTGTTGATGAACTAAAGCGTACTGGTGGCGTAGCCGATGATGACATTACCGTTGTGTATGTACCCGGTGCAGTAGAGTTACCTTTAGCGGCAAAACGCATTGCGGCAAAAAAAGAGTATGATGCAATCATCGCATTAGGCGTAGTGATCAGAGGTGGTACACCACACTTTGACCTCGTTGCTGGCGAATCTAACAAAGGCCTTGCAAATGTATCGCTTGAGTATGATATCCCGGTTGCATTTGGCGTATTAACCACAGAAAGCATTGAACAAGCAATTGAACGCGCTGGTACCAAAATGGGTAATAAAGGCGGCGAAGCGGCATTAGGCGCGCTTGAAATGGTTAATGTGTTAGATAAAATTTAAGTTTAAGGAATTTTTGTGAAACCAGCAGCAAGACGTAAAGCACGTATCTTAGCACTTCAAGCCGTTTATTCTTGGCAATTAAGTGGCAATTTAATTGCCGATATCGAGCAACAAATGTTGATCGAAAACGACGTGACTAAAATTGATGTTGAATACTTTAAAGATTTAGCGCGTGGCGTTGCCGTTAATTATAAGCAACTAGATGAAGCTGTCTCTCCGCATTTAACACGTCCATTCGATGATTTAGATATGGTAGAGCGTGCAATTTTACGTTTAAGCGCGTATGAGCTTAAATTCCGCGAAGATGTGCCATACAAAGTAGCAATCAATGAAGGCATTGAGCTTGCTAAAATATTTGGCGCTGAAGACAGCCATAAATTTGTAAACGGTGTACTTGATAAAGCTGTTAAGCATTTACGCAAGTAATACTAACTTTGCTAAAGCGCTCTACTTAAGAGCTTAGCTTTAACAGTTAGTACACGTTAAAAAGGAGAGCCGGCATAGGTCGGCTTTTTTGTGTATGAAGGAATTTGAATTAATAAACCGCTACTTTAAAGGTCGTGGTATAACTCGTCGTGATGTAAGCCTAGGAATAGGGGACGACTGTGCATTAGTTACCGTTCCACAAAACTGCCAACTGGCAGTAACAACTGATACGCTTGTATCGGGTGTTCATTTTTTTGATGACATTTCTCCCCGAGCATTAGGACACCGAGCACTGGCAGTAAATCTAAGTGATTTAGCAGCCATGGGAGCAGAGCCTACTTGGGTGTCGGTGGCATTAACCCTACCAAATATTAACCAGCAGTGGATTGAAGAGTTTACTGAGGGAATGCACGAAATTGCTGAGTACTTTAATGTACAAATAATTGGTGGCGATACTACACAGGGCCCTTTAACCGTTACTATATGCGCTAAAGGCACAGTGCCAGAGGGCAAAGCTTTACGCCGTGCAGGTGCTAAAGTGGGCGACTGGGTATGTGTAACCGGCACGCTAGGTGATGCAGGTTTGGCTATTGAATCTCGCAAGCGTGGCCTCAGTATTGAGCCTGAGAACTTAAAGTACATAAATAGCCGCTTTGATTACCCAACGCCGCGTGTTGCTGCAGGGCAAGTATTACGAGGCCTTGCTTCATCAGCCATTGACGTGTCTGATGGCCTTATAGCGGATTTAACCCACATACTTGATATGTCGCAAGTGAGTGCCAGTATAAATATCGAAAACATCCCAACCTCAGACGCTATGCGTTCAAGCCTGAGCTTTGAGGCCCAATTGCCGTATATTTTAGGCTATGGCGATGACTACGAATTACTTTTTACTGTCTCTGAAGATAATAAAAGCATGTTGGAGCTTAAATTACGCCAATATGGCGTAGAAGCAACGTGCATAGGGCAAATAAAAAGTGGCGAAGGGCACATTGAGCTTTTGCACCACGGTGAAAAATTTAATTTTGAGCAACAGGGCTTTGAGCACTTTGCCAAGGAGCAGGTTTGACTAGCAAAAAACAGTTTAATTTAAAGCGCCCACACCAGTTATTTGGCCTAGGGTTTGGCACTGGCCTTGCGCCTGTTGCGCCAGGCACCTTTGGTACATTTGCTGCTTTGCCATTTATTTTTATGACCATGTATTTTCCGCTTTGGCTACAAATCGTGTTTGCTGTGGTTATTAGTATTTTTGGTATTTGGGTGTGTGGCAAAACCGCCGATGATTTAGGTGTGCACGACCACCCAGCCATAGTGTGGGATGAAGTTGCAGGTTATTACATTACGATGATCGGCGCAGCGCTTAGTTGGCAAACCTTGCTTGTAGGCTTTTTATTATTTAGATTTTTTGATATTGCCAAACCAGGCCCGATTAAAACGCTCGATAAGCGAATGGACGGTGGTGTGGGTATAATGGCTGATGATGTACTTGCCGGTATTTTTTCACTTATTTGTTTGCAAGCGTTAATAAAAGCAGGTTTACTACCCTTTTAATTTTTGTGTTTTATTTGTTTAATTAGGTGGCAGCGAAATGATGCGATTTTTACTGGTATGTGTACTTATGTTGTGTGCCATGCCAAGTTGGGCTTCTATTACTGATTACGTTGTTAAACAATGGAATATTAAAGATGGTTTGCCCTCGCAATCGCTTAAAAGTGTTGTGCAAGATCAGCAAGGCTATATGTGGGTCGGAACGCAATTTGGTCTTAGCCGTTTTGACGGCACAACCTTCACTAATTACAACACACAAAATAGTCCTTTTTTACCAAGTAATGGTATTAATAAATTGCTCATAGATAGTAATGGCTATTTATGGGTAGGCACTAAAAGTGGCTTGGTGGTCATAAACCCACAAACGCTTGCCGCACAAGAATTTAATATTAAAGGCCCAGTTAGAGATATATTAGAAGACGCCAAAGGCAGCATTTGGATTGCAGCTAATGGGCTTTATTATGTAGACCGCAACCAAGTCGATTTACGTGATAAAGCGAACGCACTCGTTCCTATTGTTAATGCCACCGTGATCACCCAAATAGTGGGGTCGGTTAGTCAAATGGCGCTTTCTCCAGAGGGGATTTGGCTGGTTAACGACCGTCATTTACTACGCTTAACTAAAAGCGCCTCTGATTTTTCAAAACTCAGGTTGGAATTAACAGCGAAGGTATCATTGCCTGAGCGGTTAGCACAAACCATTGTTCATGATCTGTCTTTTTTAAATGGTAATTTATACTTAGCCTCTGAACTGGGTGCCTACTTTTTAGATTTAGACGATGAGCTAAGACCTTTCCCGCTGCCGAATGCAAATAACTCAGCTGTGTATAAATTTATGAGCGACACCAATGGTGGCTTATGGGTTTCTACGTATGGGCGACTGCTTTTTAGAGCTAAGTCGGGTGAATGGCAATGGGTTGAGCCAAGTCAACTTGATCAAAGCATTTGGTTTGCTGATATTTACCACGATAGCCAAAATAATATTTGGCTTGCCAGTTTCAGCGAGGGCTTATGGCTTGCACACGAAGGACGTATTGAACGCCACTCTGCTTTATCGCAAATGACCGAGGCCGTTATGGCAATTAGCCAAGCGCCCGATGGAAATTTATGGGTGGCAAATAAAAGTGGTATTGGGTATTTCGATTTAAATAAAAACTTTGTTAATAAAATACCCAGTGCGCAATTTGGGCGTGCAACCGTACACGATTTACAGTTTGATGGCTCACGTTTATATATCGCAACCGGACGAGGGCTGTTTTTTTACGAGCAAGATAAACTATACAGTTTTCCGGGCAGAGCCCTGCGCGACAACCCTGTATTTGCTATTAGTCCATCAAGCAAAGGGGGCTTTTGGATAGGTACAGGGCGTGGCTTGTATAGGCTGAGTTATGGCGGGTTAACACCCTTTGCATACAATGCCTTTTTAGGCAGTAAATTTATAACTTATGTGCTTGATAAAGCAAACTTTGGTGTAATAGGTACCAGTAAAGGGGCGTATTACTTTACTGACCGAGGCATTGAAAAAATAGGTGACCAAACCTCGCTCGAAAGTGCATACATCACCAGCGTATTACACATAGACGGGGTAGGTATTTTAATAGGCTCGCTTAACGACGGCCTATTTTACAGAAGTTTACAAGGGCATTGGCGACAGTTAGATGCAGCCAACGGCTTACCCTATGGTTCTATTTTTAGCTTAGAGTATGACGAAACCTACAAGCGTGTATGGGTAAGTACCATGAAAGGTGTTTACCGTATGCCTGTAGCGCAATTTAAAGGCGAGGTGTCGAGCCTAAAAGTGGAAGAGGTTATTTCTTCTTTTGATAGGCAACTTGATGGTAAAGCAAGCCAATGTTGTAACGGTTTAGGGCATGATGCTGTTGCCATGACAGATTATTCAATTTGGTACCCAAGCTTACAAGGCATTGTAGAAATACCTAAAAATACCGAGCTATTTGGCTTAAATGTATTAAAGCCTAAAGTAGAAACACTGACCACACCACTGCGCGCGTTAACTACCGCTGCATTAGGCGAAAAACCTCTGCTAGATACCGATGAGCGCGATATAACGTTAAAGTACACCGCCATCGATTATTATGCGCCAAACAGTATTGAGTTCAGGTATAAGTTAAGTGGTTTAGATAGCGATTGGCGCTATGCTAATTCACGCCGAGAGGCCATTTATACAAATTTACCGGCAGGGGCATTTTTATTCGAGCTTGAGGCAAAACGTCAAGGCGAGGATTGGGATAGAGCACAAACTGCCGAGTACGCATTTATTGTACCGCAGCGTTTTGACGAGACTATTTACTTTAGGCTACTCATTGTTAGTGGCTTTATTTTACTATTTTACTTTATTTTTTGGGTATTTAGAGCGCAAGAGCGACGCAAGCAAGAAGTACTCGAAGCCCTGGTTACAGAGCGTACATTAGAGCTGCGTCAAGCCAATGACAAGCTAGGCCAAGTAAACTCACAACTTAAACTTGTTAGTCACTCAGATGAGCTTACAGGGCTTCGTAGCCGTCGCTTCTTATTTGATCAACTTCCTAAAGATATTGAGCACTTTCAACGTAATGCGCAGTCTTTACAAGCGCAAGGCAAGTCACTTGTGCTGCTTATTATTAACTTTGATAATTTCAGCCGTATAAACGATGCATATGGACCAATCGCAGGGGATAGTTGTTTACAACAAATGGCAGCGTTACTTAATTCGCGTACCCAAGGCTCGGACTATGTAGCTCGCTGGAGTGGGGATGAATTTTTATTATTACTGCGCGACTTTAAGTGCAACATGATTGACAGCTATGCCTCTGATTTATGCCAAGCAATTGCATTAAATTCGTTTCAACTACCGAACGGTAAAACCACCAATATAACGGCGTCATTAGGGTGGTCTTTTTACCCACTGCCACTTTTAGGTGGGCAAGTAATCAGTTGGGAAACGTCGATAAATTTAGCCGATATAGCGCTTCATCAGGTTAAAAAACGCGGTGGTGATGGTGTCGCTAATATTACGTTTGATAAACAGTTAGATGCGTTTGAGTTTGAGCAAAATTCGAATGTAGATCAGCAGCTGGGTATTTTACAAAGTAATGGCTTAGCAGATATTAAAGTGTGGATGCGATAAAGTTAAATCGATACCTTTTACATGCGTGTTGCTATTGATAGATAAACTAAACCTATGAAGTAATCAGAAAGCTAAGCTGTACAAGACTTAGCTAAAAAGAAAGGAGCTTAAAAGCTCCTTTTTTTTTGTTTAATTAAGCGATAAAGGATTTTATTGAATTTAAAATGCCTTGTTCGCCTAAGCCCATTTCATCATGCATTTGCGCTTGAGTGCCGTGCTTAATAAATTCATCAGGAATACCTAAGTTAAGCACTTTTAGGCTGGCTTTTTGCGCTGCTAAATATTCATTAACAGCAGAGCCAGCGCCACCACAAATAGCGTTGTCTTCAAGCGTTACTATTACATCATGAGTTTGGCCAAGCTCATCTAATAAACGTGTATCAAGTGGCTTAATAAAGCGCATATTAACTAGCGTTGCACCTAGCTCATTTGCAGCAAGTTGGGCGTTTTCAAGCAAAGTACCAAAGGATAAAATAGCAATTTTAGCGCCGTGCTTAATGGTATGAGCTTTACCTAGTTCTAATAGTGTCATTTCGCTTTGAATATCGGCAGTACCGGCACTACCACGTGGGTAACGAACTGCTACAGGGCAATTAGCTTTATAACCGGTGTAAAGCATATGGCGGCACTCGTTAGTATCACTTGGGGCCATAATAACCATATTGGGAATACAGCGCATGAAGCTTAAGTCGTACGCACCTTGGTGTGTTTCGCCGTCGGCGCCCACAATACCTGCGCGGTCTATAGCAAAAAGCACAGGTAGTTTTTGCAGTGCAACATCGTGAATAAGTTGATCATACGCACGTTGTAAAAAGCTCGAGTAAATAGCTACAACGGGTTTTAACCCTTCACAAGCAAAACCGGCCGCCAATGTAACAGCGTGTTGCTCTGCTATAGCTACATCGAAATACTGCTCTGGGTGTTCTTTTGAAAAACGCACCATACCTGAGCCTTCACGCATTGCCGGTGTAATAGCCATTAACTTTTTATCTTGCTCGGCCATATCACACAACCAATCACCAAACACCTTAGAGAAAGTGGCGGCGCCAGGTTTAGATTTAGGTAAGCTTGATGTATTAGGGTCGAACTTTGGTACACCGTGATAACCAATAGGATCAGCTTCTGCCGGTTTATAGCCTTTTCCTTTTTGCGTTTTTATATGTAAAAGCTGAGGCCCTTTCAAATTGCGCATATTACGCAGTGTATCAACAAGCATATTTACATCGTGGCCATCAATTGGGCCAATGTAATTAAGACCTAGTTCTTCAAAAAAGGTGCCTGGAATAACCATTCCTTTTAGGTGCTCTTCTACTTTACTGGCAAGCTCTTTAACAGGAGGCACGCCAGAGAGTAACTTTTTACTGCCTTCGCGAATATTTGTGTAAAAGCTGCCAGATAAAATACGCGCAAAGTGATTGGTTAACGCACCGACGTTTTCAGAAATCGACATTTCGTTATCATTTAAAATGATTAACATGTCAGATTTTACATCGCCTAAGTGGTTCATGGCTTCAAATGCCATTCCTGCTGTAATGGCGCCATCGCCTATAACGGCAACGGTTTTACGGCCTTTGCCTTCTTTTTGAGCTGCAATAGACATACCGAGCGCAGCTGAAATAGAGGTGCTTGAGTGCCCAACACTAAACGTATCGTATTGGCTTTCTTCACGAAAAGGAAAGGGGTGTAATCCATCTTTTTGACGAATTGTGTGCATTAAATCGCGTCGGCCCGTTAAAATTTTATGCGGGTACGCTTGATGGCCCACGTCCCACACTAGGCGATCTTCTGGTGTGTTATACACATAATGAAGCGCAACGGTAAGCTCAACAGTTCCTAAACCAGACGCTAAATGGCCGCTACTTTGCGAAACAGAGTTGAGTAAATAGTCTCGTAACTCGTTGCTAAACGCAGGGAGTTTATCTTGCGCTATGTCGCGTAAGTGGGCTGGTTCGTCAACCAAGTTAAGTAATGGATACTTGCTACTATCAAGTGTCATGGTATTTATTTTATCCTTCGCTAACAGCGGTGCTAACTTAGTCGTTGTTACCGCTGTTGAGTAATAATGTCAGTGCTAAATGGCAATACGTATATGTAACACTCAATGGTCACGTTTAATCAGGTAGTTTGCCAACGCCGCTAGAGTAGAGGTATCAGCATCTATTTTGTTTAATGCCTGATGTGCTTGCTCTATTAAATCTTGCGCCATTTGTTTGGCACCTTGCATACCTAATAGGGCCGGATAAGTTGCTTTATTAGCAGCTAAATCAGAGCCTTGTGGCTTACCTAAAGTAAATGTGTCACCTTCAACATCTAAAATGTCGTCGTGCACTTGAAATGCCAGCCCTATAGCATACCCAAAAACACTTAAGTTTTCTAAGGTTTGTTTGTCTGCTTTTTCGCTACATAATGCACCTAAAGTAATGGCACAGTTTATTAAAGCACCCGTTTTTAATCTATGAATTCGTTCAAGCTGTTGTACTGTAATCACTTTATCTGTAGCTGCAATATCTAACCCTTGCCCGCCTACCATGCCTTCAAGCCCAGATGCTTTAGCCAGTGCGCTGATCATTTTTACTTGTGTTGTCGCGCTGCAAGTAAAATTATGAGACGAAATAAGCTCAAAGGCTAATGTTTGTAGTGCATCGCCCGCTAAAATTGCATGCGCATCATCAAACGCTATATGGCAAGTTGGGCGCCCGCGGCGAAGGTCGTCGTCATCCATGGCTGGTAAATCATCGTGTACTAACGAGTAGCTATGAATACATTCAATAGCAGCAGCAAGGGTGTCTAGATCTTGCTTATTAGCTCCGAGCATTTCACCACTTGCGTAGACTAAAAAGGGACGTAAACGCTTGCCACCGTTAAATAAGCCGTAATGCGTGGCTTCTTTTACTATGTGTGCGGTATCAAGGGATTGATCAAAGTACTGTTGCAGGGTCTTTACGACATCTTGTTGAGCACATTCTATTTTTTCTTGTATGCTCACGGTTATTCCACTTCATTATTAAAGGAAGTCAGCGCTGCTTTTTCATCATTACCCATTAAAATAGAGACTTTTTGCTCGGCTTGTTGCAGCTTGCCCGTTGAGGCGTTTGCTAAGGCTATACCACGCTCAAATTGTTTTAACGACTGTTCAAGCGATAAGTCACCTTGTTCCATGTCACCGACAATGGTTGATAATTCTTCGAGAGCTTGTTCAAAACTTAGGTTTTCAGGTTTTTTAGTCGCCATGTTTAATTTCAGCCAGCATGATAAATTTAGGAGCCAATTTTAGGGGGAATGCTAAACTAGGTCAAAGGATGATCGCTGTTTTTTGAGTTATATCAGTTTAAATCGTATTTTTATAACGTATAAGATGCGTATTAGCCCCCACTGTGTACAATAAAAATTAATTAGTCGCTAGGCGAGTAGGGTATCTTGATCTAAAATTAGGCAAAACACAGTGTTTTACACTTTTTTCAAAAATGGCTTAAGTATTTCAGTATCTTGCCGATAAGTAGTTAATAATAAAAGTTTGAATAACAAAGTATAATACTTTGGAGGAAATGTGGATTTAGCAACCATAATTGGGATCCTTGGCGCAATTGGTTTAATTGTCATGTCCATGTTTATGAGTAGTAGCGGCGAAATGGGGATGTTTGCCGATGCACCTTCTAGCGTAATTGTATTTGGTGGCTCACTATTTATTGTGTTATCAAACTTTACCTTGTCGCAGTTTTTGGGCATAGGTAAGGTTGTTGGTAAAGCATTTATGTTTAAAATCGAATCGCCAGAAGAGCTTATCGAAAAAGCAGTTGAACTTGCTGACTCTGCTCGTAAAGGCGGTTTTTTAGCCCTTGAAGAAGCCGAAATACCAAACCCTTTTATGCGAAAAGGGGTAGATATGCTCGTTGATGGCCACGATGCTGATGTAGTTCGTGCCACGCTTCAAAAAGACATTTCTTTAACTACAACTCGTCACGAACTGGGCGCCGGTTTATTTAAGTCACTTGCCGATATAGCCCCTGCAATGGGTATGATAGGAACGTTAATAGGCTTAGTTGCTATGTTATCTAACATGGATGACCCTAAAGCCATCGGCCCTGCAATGGCGGTGGCATTGTTAACGACTTTATATGGTGCATTTTTAGCAAATGTAGTGGCTATTCCTATTCAGGTAAAACTGGAGCTTCGTAAAGACGAAGAAGCGATGAATCAGCGTCTAATATTGGATGCTATTTTAGGTATTCAAGATGGCCAAAACCCGAAAGTAATTGAAGGTATATTGAAAAACTACCTTGCTGAGTCTAAGCGCAAAGTAGATACCGAGGAGTAACCATGTCTGATCAAGAGTGCAAATGCCCACCGCCAGGTTTGCCTGCTTGGATGGGAACATTTGCCGATTTAATGTCGCTTTTAATGTGCTTTTTTGTACTTTTGCTCGCGTTTTCAGAAATGGATGTACTTAAATTTAAGCAAATAGCAGGCTCGATGAAGTTTGCTTTTGGTGTTCAAAACAAAATAGAAGTAAAAGACATTCCAAAAGGGACCTCAGTTATTGCTATGGAATTTACTCCTGGCAAGCCAGAGCCTACCCCGATAGAAACCATTCAACAGCAAACCGTTGAAATGACCCAGCAAATGCTTGAGTTTCAAGCGGGTGATGAAAGCTCCGCTGGTGGTAGACAAGAACAACGTGGCGATAAGCGTGGTGGCGAGTCACGTAGTACATCGCAGCAGCAATCTTCAGAGCAAGCAACTTCAGCGGCCGATCAAGAACAAACTAACGAGCTAGTGAAAAAAATAGCGCAACAGCTCGAAAAACAGATTATTGATGGTGCAATCGAGCTTGAATCCCTCGGTCAGCAAATCATTATTCGTATCCGTGAAAATGGCTCGTTTCCTTCTGGCAGTGCTTTTTTACAACCTAAGTTTAAGCCCATAATTCAAGATATTGGTGAGTTATTAAAAGATGTACCTGGCGAAATTACAGTATCGGGTCACACCGATGATTTTCAGGTTTCTAACGAGTTATATATTAATAACTGGGATTTATCGTCAAAGCGTGCTGTGGCGGTAGCAAGCGAATTACAAACGGTACAAGGGTTTGATAAAAACCGCATGATGGTAGTAGGGCGTGCTGATACTCGCCCACTTGTGCCTAACGATTCTAATGAAGACAGGCGTAGAAATCGCCGAGTAGAAATATCAATCTTACAAGGTAAGGCTAAAGAGTCAGACCCTATTGATGTGCGCTAGGTTATTGCCTGACGTTATACTTTATTAAATTAGTTTCATTTTAAGGTACTTTATCCCTTGAAGTATCTTGGCAATCTCATCATTTTAGCTTAAAGTACATTTCCTTAACATATGTAATGGACGTGCTGTGAAAGTTATAATTAAATATTGTGACATGCCAGGTAACGGTGATGGAACCGACGATACAAAAGAAAAATAAGGTAAAACATTTTGCCTGAATGGTTTTTGTATTTCGTTAGTATTTTAAGTAAAAGCTGGGTTTTTATGCTAAGCCCGGCTCTTTTTATATTTTTTATATTTAAAGATTACCTAGCCTTTAGATTTGCATTACTGACCGCCGCTTTTTTCTTTTTTGGAGGGATAACAGCCTCTAGCTTGAGAGAGTTTGACGATATTTATATCTATCGTTATTTAGTATGGGCGGCTACCGATATTATATGGATGGCGTTAATAGCTTACTGGGGAATAAAAGATAAAGTTTATTTATGGCAATGCGTTATTGGTCAGTTAGTGGTTATTGGCGCACCTATATTACAATTATTCAGATTAGTTGACCGTCACCTTTGGGATTTAGCGTACAGCACCATTATTTATAAAACGTTAATGCCCTTTATCAATATTGGCACCGTCATAGTGTGTTATTTACCTTTAATTATGTTTTTCGCTAAAAAAAGTAATACCAATCCGCATAAGTAAGTGATCTATTTTGAGGATGGATAAACGTGTTGATAGCAAGGCAATAAATTCGCTATTCAGTTGTTCTAAATGAGAATTTTTTAACGCAGATAGCGACACGTTTAGCCCTGCAAAATGATCAGATATTATTGCGGATTGGTATAATACCCCCTCAAAAATAGAAAGCGCTCCACCTTCTAAATAGCTGTGCTAAACTACTGTTTATATAAACAGTTAACGAGCAACTCCCATGAAACTCTATATCGCAGAAAAGCCATCACTTGGCAGAGCTATTGCTGATGCACTGCCTAAACCACATAAAAAACACGATGGCTATATAGAAGTGGCTAATGGTGACTGTGTCTCGTGGTGTATCGGGCACTTGTTAGAGCAAGCTGAACCTGATGATTATGATGCGCGTTTTAAAAAGTGGCAATTTGAACACCTTCCCATAGTGCCGGAGCAGTGGCAGCTCAAGGCAAAAACGAAAACGCGTAAGCAATTAACTATTTTAAAAAAGCTAATTAAGCAGGCATCAGTACTCGTGCATGCGGGCGATCCCGATCGCGAGGGTCAACTTTTGGTAGATGAGGTAATAGAGCAAGCCAAAATAAGTAAAACCAAAAAGCAAAGTATTCAGCGTTTGCTAATAAGTGATTTAAATCTAGCGGCGGTAAAAAAAGCACTCAACCACATGCGTTCAAACCGTGAATTTATTCCACTTAGTGTATCAGCGCTTGCGCGTTCACGTGCAGATTGGTTATTTGGTATGAACCTTACACGTGCTTATACACTGGCGGGTCAAAAAGCAGGTTTTGGCAATGTGTTGTCGGTGGGTCGTGTACAAACTCCAATTTTAGGCTTAGTGGTTAATCGAGATAACGAAATAGCTAACTTTGTATCTAAACCATTTTATGAAGTGTTAGCACATTTATTAACTTCCGAGCAGCAAAGCTTTGTGGCCAAATGGGTGCCAAGCAAAGCCTGCGAGCCTTATCAAGATGAAGAAGGGCGTGTATTAAATAAAGCACTCGCTGAAAATGTTGCCTCGCGAATAGCCAATCAACCGGCTGAAGTCACTGCGCTCGAGCAAAAACAAAAAAAACAAAGCGCGCCACTGCCTTACAATTTATCGGCACTGCAAATAGATGCAGCAAAGGCATTGGGTATGGCAGCTCAGCAAGTGCTCGATATTTGCCAAACGCTCTATGAGCGCCATAAGTTAATTACTTACCCTCGTTCCGATAATCGTTATTTGCCTAAAGAGCAGCATTTAGATGCGCCTGCAATTTTAAAGGCAATTGCAGCTAACGGCGGTCAAAATACTGAGTTTGTGAATGGGGCAGACGCTAAAAAACGCAGCAAATGTTTTAACGATGCAAAAGTGGCTGCGCACCATGCAATTGTTCCTACCGCCAAACAATTAAAAACAGCGACTTTGGCGCCTGATGAGGCAAAAGTGTATCAACTTATTTGCAGGCATTACCTAATCCAGTTTTACCCCGATTACATTTATAACGAAACCAAAGTAGAGGTAACCATTGCGGGAGGTTTATTTAAAGCCAACGCAAAGCAAGACGTAAGCTTAGGGTTTAAGGTATTAATGGGTAAAGCCGAGCTAAAAGATGAAGCAACCTTGCCTCGTTTAACAAAAGGAATGGCGCTTAACTGCACTAAAGGTGAAGTGGTAGAAAAACACACTACGCCACCGTCTCATTTTACTGATGCAACATTGCTAAGTGCCATGACCGGCATTAGTCGTTATGTAAAAGATGCGCAAATTAAAAAAATCCTCAAAGAGACCGATGGATTAGGAACAGAGGCAACCCGCGCAGGAATTATCGAATTATTATTTAGGCGTCGTTTTTTAAAACGAGAAGGTAAAGCAATTAAAGCAACGCAAACAGGTTTGGCACTTATTAGTGTTTTACCAGAGGGCTTAGCTAGCCCCGATTTGACCGCTAAATGGGAGGCGAGTTTAGGCAATATTGCTCAACAAGCAATGAGCTACCAACAATTTTTACAGCCACTGCTGGTGGAGCTTGAAGGTTTTGTACAGCAAGCAGCTAGTTGTGATAGTCATGTATTTTCAAAGCTTCCTAAAGCACCGCCTAAAAAGCGCTTTGCTAAGCGTGGTAAAAAAACACCATTTAAAAAAACAAATTATAAAAAGAGCTCAGCAACCACTTAATTGCTGAACTCTCAAATACGGCTTACTTTTTATTAAATAACGCGACTGCAGCGTTACTCATGGCTTTTATACCGGTCGGTAATGCTACTTTATAATCTGGCGCAAATTTACTTGAGTGTAATGAGGGAAGTGTTTGGTTACTTTTCATCGCATTTGTATATTGCTGTTGGTTTACTCCACCTAGCCAAAATAACGTAATAGGAATGTTTTCGTCAGTTCTACCGTACAGCCCAAAATCTTCACCAGCCATAACCGCTTTTGTCTCAAGTACATTAGTTTCGCCAATTGCATCAGCAATAGCGCTCCTAACAATATTAGTTTGCTGAGGGTTGTTGTAAGTAGATGGAATAGATTCATCTTCATGAACGTGAACAACAGGGTAGTGCGACTTAGTAAGGCCTGCACTTTGAGCAATACCGGCTGTAATACGTTTTATAGCGGCTATTTGCGCCGTACGCACCTCTGGGTTGTAGCTTCTAAGCGTAAGCTGAAGTTTTACTTCATCGGAAATCACATTATGCTTTGAACCACCATGAATAGATCCCACAGTCACAACAGAAGGCTCAAGTGGAGAAAGCTCGCGACTTGTGATTGTTTGTAATGCTAATACCGTACGCGCAGCAATAACAACTGGGTCTACGGTAGTGTGCGGGTAGGCGCCGTGTCCGCCTTTGCCTTTTATAGTTATATCTACCGAATCAACACTTGCCATAGTGTATTCATTTTTCATTGATACCTTACCCGCAGGCACGCTGGCACTCACATGCAGCGCAATAACATGATCAGGCTTAGCATATTTACTAAATAAGCCTTCACTTAACATAGCTTTTGCGCCACCGCCAACTTCTTCTGCAGGTTGAGCAACCATCATTAACGTTCCTTGCCACTTATCTTTGTGGGCAATAAGTTGCTCAGCAGTACCAATAAACGAGCTCATATGTATATCGTGGCCACAGCCATGCATTACACCTACTTTATTCCCATGCTCATTGGTCACTTGTACTTTAGATGCATAAGGTTTACCGGTTTGCTCTGTGATTGGTAGGCCATCGGTATCAGTACGAATCATTATTGTAGGGCCGGTGCCATTTTTATAAATCCCTACCACACCATAGCCGCCCACCTTATCTGTTACATCAAACCCAAGTTTTGTTAATCGCGATGCTATTTTTTGACCAGTTTCTTTTTCATGATATGAAAGCTCTGGAGATTGGTGTAAGCCGAGGTAAAACTTTTCAATAGCTGGCATACTCTTAGTTAAATCTAAGTTTAGGGGCTTAGCATAAGTAAGTGGGCTTGCTATCATAAATGCTGCAGCTAGATAGGTGATTTTCATGTTTTCCCTCATTATTTGAAAGTATTTAATACTTGTATTTATTATGTTCGTCTCCATATAAAAACCTAAATAAATGAATATGGCAATTAATTCAATGAGCAACATAGTTAGTATCAACGCACAAAACCTTCAGCAAGTACTCGGTGAAACATCACAACAAAAGTTGGTGCTGCTTAACTTCCACTCGCCACAAAGTCCTGAGTGTATTAGCCAAATCGGCATATTAGAAAATTTAGCTACGCAATATAAAGACCATATTGTAGTGGCTAACCTTGATTGTGACGTAGAACAAGCACTTGCCTCGCAATTAGCGCAGCAGGTTGGTTTGCAAACCTTACCTACACTTGTATTGTTAAAAGATTCAGCGCCAGTCGATTTATTAGCGGGCGTGCAAACAGACGCGCAAATTCGCGAAGCCCTGAGTAAGCATTTACCAGCGCAACAGGACCTACTTCTTGAACAAGCAAAACAAGCATTGTTAAAGTCGGATCTAAATGCTGCATTTAATTACGCAAAGCAAGCGTATGAAATAAACAGTGCAAACGCCCGTATAAAGCTTGTATTAGCTGATATATGTATTCAAATACATAAGCTAGATGATGCTCAAGCACTTATTGATACAATTGACGCCCAAGAGCAAGATGCTTACTTTCATAACATAAAAGCAAAATGCGAAGCGGCCCTCGAAGCTACCGACTCGCCAGAGATAAATGAAAAGCAATCTCAAGTAGAAAAGTACCCAAATGATTTAGACTTAAAAACAGAGCTAAGCCAATTGCTAAACGATGCAGGACGAAAAGAAGAAGCACTCGAAACACTCTTCAGCGTACTTAAAAAGGATCTTAACTTTAATGACGCTAAAGCAAGCTTTTTAGCAATTATCGCTTCTCTACCAGATGGAGATGCACTTGCAGCGAAATACAGAAGAAAGCTATATAGTATTTTGTATTAATACCCGTAGTTAATAAATTAACTAAAAAGCACCTTATAGGTGCTTTTTGCGTTTTATACATCGTTATATTTAAAACAAACTGGGCTTTGCATATAGGTTTAGTTTGTTTTTTGTACTTGCTTTGGCCCTTTAGAGTGAAAAATACACGAAATAGCTTTTATTTATAGTTTTTATTAAAAAACGCTTGCGTAAAAATCCGTTCTCCCTATAATGCGACCCCACTGAGACGGCAGAGCGCAACGCATAGCGATGAACGAGCTAATCAG
>NZ_LKDW01000016.1 GCF_001401805.1 Pseudoalteromonas sp. P1-25 | reverse complement strand
CTACAAGCTCAGGTTCTTCTACAAGTTCAGGTTCTTCTACAAGCTCAGGTTCTTCTACAAGTTCAGGTTCTTCTACAAGCTCAGGTTCTCCTAGCTCTGGTTCATCAATAAGTGAAGACGCTAAAGTTTCAATATCATCTTCGTTAAAATCGCTCTGTGCATCAGCCAGTTCTTCAACAGAATCAGCCAAAGCGCTATCTATATCTCGCTCTGTATCATTATCTGTTGTTACTTGAGCTGCAGGTGAATCTTCAACTTCATCAATTAGGCTGTCTATGTCATCTAAATCAAAGTCATCGCTTTCTTCAACGAGTGCATCAGCTGAGGTTTCATCAGGTGTGTCGCCCGCGTCATCAATTAGACCGTCTATATCATCTAAATCAAAGTCATCGCTTTCTTCAACGAGTGCATCAGCCGGGGTTTCATCAGGTGTGTCGCCCGCTTCATCAATTAGACTGTCTATGTCATCTAAATCAAAGTCATCGCTTTCTTCAACGAGCGCATCAGCTGGGGTTTCATCAGGTGTGTCGCCCGCGTCATCGATTAGGCTGTCTATGTCATCTAAATCAAAATCATCGCTTTCTTCAACGAGTGCATCAGCCGGGGTTTCATCAGGTGTGTCGCCCGCTTCATCAATTAGGCTGTCTATGTCATCTAAATCAAAGTCATCGCTCTGTTCAACGAGCGCATCAGCTGGGGTTTCATCTGGTGTGTCGCCCGCTTCATCAATTAGGCTATCAATGTCACCTAAATCAAAGTCGTCGTTTTCTTCAACGAGTGCATCAGCAGAGGCCGTATCGGTGGTATCACTCGCTTCATCAATTAAGCTGTCTATGTCGTCTAAGTCAAAGTCATCGTCTTTTGGTGAGTCTGTATCAGCTTGTTGATCTAATAATTCATCAATATCAAAGTCATCGCCTTCTTCTTGGGCAAGCTCTTCGCTTAAGGCGGCCAACTCATCATTGCTTTCGACATTACTATCAACACTCGGTTGCTCAACCTCAGGCAAGTCAATTTCAGGTAAGCTATCGTCCTCATCAAATAAATCGTCTAGATCATCGCTGCTTAAAATATCGTCTGACTCTTTTGCATCACCTAAATCGAGGTCAATTTCATCCTCTGGTTTCTCATCTACAGGCTCATCAAAGCCCTGCTGCATGAAAATATCTAACTCGTCTCCTGCACCGCCTTCATCATCAAAAACAATATCATCACTTAATAAGCTTTCTAATTCGTCTTGATCGAGCAAGTTTTCAGTATCAGAAAATTCCTCGTCTAACGCATCATCAAGAGAATCGTCAAATGCAATATCACCCTCTGGCAAAATATCGTCGCTATGATTGTCATCAAGTTGAATATCTAAATCATCAAGAGGGTCAGGAATGATTGGATCGTCTGGCGCATCATTACTTTGCGGCTCGCCTTCGGTAAAGCTGGGCGTTTGTGGTAGAAAGTCGTCGTCATCTTGCGTTTCCTCATCTTTGTTGGTGCGCTTTCGTAAAAACATCACCACAGCAAAAATAATTAATAATGCAGGAATGGTCATTAATAAAATAAGTACAAGCGGTTTAGACATGAAAGCGCCTAAGTCAAAAGGTTCTTCTTTTGGTACTTCTTGTACTTTTTGTTGCGCAATTATTTCATTTTGCTTTTCAATGAGTTCTTTTAACTGTTTTTGAATTTCGCTGTCTTGGCCTAGTTGCTCTTTTACATTAGCTAGTTCTTTTGAAATGCCCGACAGTTGCTTTTTGAGATTATTATTTTCAGCTAATATTTCTTCTACATTATTAACCGAACTTTTAAATTGCTGCTGCAGCTCTACAAGTTTATTACCTTGCTGCGTTTTTATTTCATTTAATTCTTTTTGAATTTCTTTTTTAGCGTCGTCAACATCGGCTTTACGTGCTTGAGTAACTTTAGTTTGCGCAGCGTTAATTTCACTGGTGGTTAGTGTGCCATTTTTCTTTTTTTCCCACAGCGCGTCGTCTTGCTCTGAGCGCTGTTTAGCAAGCTGTGGATCTACGCGTCTAATTTCCGCTAAAGTGGGTATTTTTAAATAGGCACCACTTTGCATGTGGTTTAGGTTTTGTTCTAAAAATGAATTAGGGTTTTTGTTATACAAGGCTTGCATAACTTGGTAGATACTAACTGAATTATCTGGGCGTACTTTGGCAGCAATACGCCATAGTGTATCGGTTGGCTTTATAGGCCCTATTGATCGCCCTTGCGCACCATAGTCAGCGCCTTTTGGCCCCTTTAATTGGGTGCTGTCTTGAGAGTAAATTGGAGTTACTACCAATGCAGACGCTAATATAATAAGTGAAGCTAAACCGCGCATGCTGATCCTTTAATGTGTAAATGTTAAATGCTTTGCTATTTATTAAGCTGCTCAACATTAATTATTCTTGCCGTAACCAGCCAAACAGCTGATCTACATTTGTTATTACAATCTATTTTTATTGCAAGCTCTATTCCAGTTACAAACTATAAACCAGTTACGGTCTAATATCCATTGCAACGCTTTGAAAATAAATACCTTAAAACTTTATTCTTAATACTATTTTATCGTGATAGATCAAGGCGTTTAGCTTAGTAGCAACGCTAAGCGGCAATAATTTGGCTTCTCCAAAAACAAAAGCGGCAAACTCTTAAAGTTTGCCGCTTAATTTACACACAATATTAGCTGCTATTTATAAGTAGTTAGCGATTAACTCTTCAGCTATTTGTACGCTATTTGTTGCAGCCCCTTTGCGGGTGTTGTCACTCACAACCCACATATTTAAACCATGCGGGTGCGAAATATCGGCGCGCAAGCGGCCAATGTAAACCGTATCATTACCACTGGCATCTGAAACCGCGGTTGGGTAATCTCCTTCGTCTTCAATAAGTTCGACCCCTGGCGCATCATTTAAAAGCTGCTTAACGTGCTCAAAGTCATACGGCATGCGTGTTTCAATATTGATTGACTCAGAATGGCCAAAAAATACAGGTACACGTACACAGGTTGGGTTAACCGCAATGGTAGTATCGCCCAAAATTTTATGTGTTTCGTTTACCATTTTCATTTCTTCGCGTGTGTAGCCGTTATCTTCAAAGGTATCGATTTGAGGGATAACGTTAAATGCAATTTGCTTAGGAAAAATTTCGTTTTCCATTGGACGCGCATTCATCAAATTGGCGGTTTGTTTTGCCAGTTCATCGACTGCTTCTTTGCCTGCACCAGATACAGCTTGGTAGGTAGATACATTAATGCGGTCAATACCATAAGCATCGTAAATGGGTTTAAGGGCAAGCATCATTTGAATAGTAGAGCAATTAGGGTTTGCAATAATATTGCGGTTTCTAAAGTCTTCAAGGCTTGCTGCATTCACTTCTGGTACCACTAGCGGCACTTCAAAATCATTTCTAAAATGTGAAGTGTTATCAATTACAACACAGCCAGCGTCGGCCGCAATTGGCGCGTATTTTTCTGACACACTGCCACCGGCTGAAAACAAACCAATGTGTGCTTGGCTAAAGTCAAAGCCTTCTACGTCTTGTACTTCAATGGTTTCGCCACGAAACTTTATGTCTTCACCTGCGCTGCGGCTACTGGCTAGTAAAAAGAGTTGGTCTACCGGAAACTTACGATCTTCCAGGGTTTCAATAATTTGACGACCTACTAAGCCTGTAGCGCCAAGCACAGCAACATTATATTTTTGCGACATATTTTATCCTCTTTAAGCACTGTTATAACAACAATGCTAGTTAAATTAGTTTGCGGTGTTAAAACCAAGCTGAGCGAGTGTATTTGTATACTGCCCATTCCCTTGCACTGTTAAAGTGCTAAACTCACGCCTTACTGGGTAGTTTTTACGTAAACTATCAAACCCATCTTTTGCTAAGTGACGTAGCAAAATGCCATCATCGCGGCGTACGTCGTAGATTAAATGCACTAAGCGCGCAATATCAGCCTCAGTAAAGGTGCTTTCTAAATTTAAGTTTGTAACAGCAGGTTGTGGTAAAAAATCAGAAAGCGATTTTTCTGCGGTTACGTCTTTTAATTTACATAGAGCCTGATACAGCATTTGTGTGCCGCGGGCTTTTCCTTCAAGGGTATGCCCGGCAATGTGCACGCTGGCATAGCGCACATGATCAAGCAATGGAATTAAAATGTTAGGCTCGTTTTCCCACACATCAAGAACCAAATCTAAGTCTGCCCCTTGCTCCATAACCGATAACAAAGCCTGGTTATCAATCACTTCTCCACGGCTAGCATTTATAACAGCCAACCCAGGCTTTAACGCGTTTAGGCGTTTTTCATCTATTAAATGATGTGTTTTATGCTCACCAGTTTTAATCAGCGGCACATGAAAAGTAACCGCATCTACACGCTCAAGTAGGTCATCAAGTTCTACATGCTCGGTTAATAAGCCCTGCTCATGTTTAATTGGGTCACATAATAAAACATCAACATCAAGTGCTTTTAGTTTTTGAGCTAAACAGCTGCCAATATTACCCACCCCAACAATACCTATTGTTTGCCCACTCAGTGAGGTTGCGTTTTCTTGGCTTAAAGCAAATAAGCTACTTATTACATATTCAGCCACCGCGATTGCATTACAGCCAGGGGCACTGCTAAAAGCAATGCCTTTCTCGTTAAGTAAAGGTGTATCTATATGATCAACACCAATGGTGGCGGTACCTACAAAGCTTAATTTATTAGCCTTTGCAAGCAGATCACTGTTTACTTTAGTAACCGAGCGCGTAAGGAGTACATCAACATCAATTAACGCATCAGGTGTTAAATTTCGTCCATCAAAGCGCGTTACCTCACCAAAGTCTGCAAAATACTGCTCAACTAAAGGCATGTTTTGATCGGCAAGAATCTTCATTGGGGAGTCCGTATGGCAAAATGAGGCGCTATTGTAACGAACAACCAAGCAATTACACAAACTAAAAAGCCGAGCAATGCTCGGCTTTTAATCACTATAAAGAGAAAACGAATTAACCTTTATATTTACTCATAACTAATGTGGCATTTGTACCACCAAAGCCAAAGCTATTAGACATTACCGTATTAAGCTGTGTATCGCGGCGCTCTGTTACAATGTTAAGGCCTTGTGCTTGCTCATCTAGCTCTTCTACGTTAATAGATGGCGCTACAAAGTCGTTTTCCATCATTAAAATTGAGAAAATAGCTTCGTGAACACCCGCAGCACCCAATGCGTGACCCGTTAATGATTTAGTCGCACTAATAAGCGGCGAGTTACCACCAAACACTTCTTGAATGGCGCCTAGCTCTTTAACATCACCTACTGGCGTAGAGGTACCGTGCGTGTTTAAATAATCAATGGGTGCATCAACGCCTTGCATTGCTTGGCGCATACAGCGTACAGCACCTTCACCTGACGGTGCTACCATGTCGTAGCCATCAGATGTGGCGCCATAGCCTACAATTTCTGCGTAAATATGTGCGCCACGAGCAAGTGCATGCTCAAGCTCTTCTACGACAACAATACCGCCACCAGCAGAAATAACAAAACCATCGCGGTTTGCATCGTACGTACGTGATGCTTTTTCTGGTGTTTCGTTGTATTTAGTAGACAACGCGCCCATTGCGTCAAATTCCATTGCAAGGGTCCAGTGTAGCTCTTCACCACCACCGGCAAAAATAACATCTTGCTTGCCTAATTGAATTTGCTCAACCGCGTGACCTATACAATGTGCAGAAGTTGCACACGCAGAGCTTATAGAATAGTTAACACCTTTAATTTTAAATGGCGTTGCTAAACAGGCCGATGTGGTGCTCGCCATTGTACGCGGTACCATATATGGGCCTACACGTTTTACACCTTTTTCGCGCAAAATATCGGCTGCTTCTACTTGCCACTTTGAAGAGCCACCACCTGAGCCTACTAATAAACCCGTGCGCTCATTAGATACTTGCTCATCTGATAAGCCAGCATCTTCAATTGCTTGCTTCATAGAAATATAAGAGTAAGCAGCAGCATCTCCCATAAAGCGCATTGCTTTACGGTCTACGTGTTCTTTAACATCAATATCAATTTTGCCCGATACATTACTGCGTAAGTTGTAATCGGCAAATTCTTGGTTAAAAGCAATACCGCTTTTACCCGCTTTTAATGACTCTAAAACTTCTTGTTTGTTATTACCGATGCTTGATACAACACCGATACCCGTAATTACGGCTCTTCTCATGGGTAATTCCCTTAGCTTGAAACTAAATTACTGTGTATTTTACGCTGTTTTTAGGTGTTAAGTGGTCAGCTTTCTAGCGTACACCTGTACTCTGAATTTAATAGCTTATAAATAACGCCAGACTATTTCAAAGAAAACCCGTAAAATAATAAAAAAATACTGTCTAAAAATTTAATAAGTCATGATAAAAAACGCCCAAATACACTTTAATGAAGTAGGCACACCGGTAGCCGATAACTTTGACGATGTTTATTTTTCTAATGACGACGGCCTTGCTGAATCGCATTACGTGTTTTATCAACAAAACAATATACAGGCGCGGTTACAAAATCATGACCAAGCGCATTTTGTTATTGCCGAAACCGGTTTTGGCACGGGTTTAAACTTTTTAAATGCATGGCAGCACTTTAATGACCACCTTGCCAATCAACAAGTTCAAAATCAAGTAGACAAACGTGTTAAGCGTTTGCATTTTATTTCGTTTGAAAAATACCCGCTTAATGCTGATGATCTAAAAAAAGCATTACAAGCGTGGCCAACACTGCACAAGCTAAGTGATGAATTAACAACGCATTACCCTATTAATTTAGCTGGCTGCCACCGTATTGAATTTAATAACGGCCAAGTTATTCTTGATTTGTATTTTGGCGACGTGCTTGATTCCATAAACGCGATGAGCTACCCGCAATCGGGGGTGGTCGATGCATGGTTTTTAGACGGCTTTGCACCGAGTAAAAACCCCGACATGTGGCAACAAAGTGTGTTTAATGCCATGGTTGATATATCACGCAAGCAAGCAACACTAGCCACCTTTACCGCGGCAGGCTTTGTACGCCGGGGCTTGATAGCCGCAGGCTTTAATATGCAAAAAGCAAAAGGTTTTGGTCGCAAACGGGAAATGCTAATAGGCCAATTAGCCGATGCTAATAGTGCACAGTCATCACCCCCGTACTTTGAACACCCCCCTGCCAAGCTAGAGCATGTTGCTGTAATAGGCGGCGGAATTGCAAGTAGCTGTATTTTACACAGTTTGGCTAAGCGTGGCATTAAAAGCACCCTATTTTGTCAAGATGAAAAACCAGCTATGGGGGCTTCACATAATGTACAAGGTGCGGTTTACCCGCACTTACAAGCTAAAAATTCACCGCACAGCGAATTATTTGCGCATAGTTTTTTATACGCTAAACGCAGCTACCAGCAACTACTTAAAAACGGCTTTAATTTTGATCATAGTTGGTGCGGTGTGTTGCAACATGCGGTAAAAAAACCACTTGCCGATAAACACCTAAACTTAGAACAAAAACAGCTATGGCCTCAATCCTTAATGCGCAATGTAACTGCCGAGCAAGGAGACACACTTGCAGGCGTAACAACCGGCTACCCCGGCGTTTATTTTGAGCAAGGCGGTTGGGTAAACCCACCACAATTAGTAGAAGCAATGCTTCAGGCTGCCCACACTTTACAGCCTTTTAGCCGCCATTTTAACTGTCATGTTAAGCAGCTTAACAAAACACCCGAAGGCTGGTATTTAGCCGCTAATAACATTCAGTACGGCCCATTTAGTGATGTAATAATATGTGCTGGTGAGCATAGCGATGCGTTTGAGCAAACAAACGCACTACCTATTGTAGGAGTACGCGGCCAAGTATCGCATATTCAAGCCAGTGAACACTCTAAAAAGCTTAAAACTGTGTTGTGCCATAAAGGTTATTTTACACCCGCCTATTTAGGTAAACACTGTATGGGCGCTACATTTGAAAAAAACACAAAAAGCCGCGCTGTTACAGAAAAAGATAACCAATTAAACCACGAGCAACTCCTTAGCTTTTACCACCAAAGCGACTTTGCCACCTCATTAGGTGATATAACGTCTGCTAAAGCAGCTGTGCGCTGCACATTTATAGATCACTTGCCAATGGCGGGGCAATGGTGTGAGCAAAGTGATTACATCAACGCCTTTGCTAATTTACGCTTAGGTAAACGCTATCAATACTTGCCTTTGCAAAAGCCACAACAAGGCTTACATATTTTTACCGGATTTGGAGCGCGTGCATTATGCAGTGCACCGCTATTAAGTGAGCACTTTATTAGCACCTTAAATAACGAGCCACGTCCATTAAGCGAGCGTGTAAGCCAAGCTATTCACCCAGCGCGTTTTATAGTGCGTGATTTAATACGAAATAAAATTTAAATGACATCATTCTTTTTTTGCGTAAAATAATACCTTTAAAAGGAATTTATATTACCCATGCGCAGCCTATGTACGAATGCGAATGGGTATAAATAAAAGGAAAAAAATGAAAGCTTTAACTTATGCTGTAGCAATACTTGCTGCTATATCGTTTAACGCATTTAGCCAAAACGTAAGCGAGATCCCCTTACCCGAAGAGTTTGTCACTACCATGGATGTAACTAACGAATACCCAAAGGTACGCACTGGGTATTTAGCCGCCTCTATCAATGATATTGCTAAATTTTATCAACACGCACTTGGTGAGCCTCTCAACATTAAAGGCGATAACAACTACCGCACCCTTTACTATAACTATCAAAGTCATGCCGTACGCATTAGCTTATACCATTATAATTATGTTACCGAAGTCAGTATAATGATTGAATAAACACGGCAAAAAGCGGCTAATTTTCACGCTCAGTTCAGACTCCTACTTTATTCACCAGCAAATTTACCATTTGTGAAGAATAATCATGTTTTACCCTTTAAAAACGCATGCCTACCCCAAGGTCTATTTGTACTAAACACCTTTACACTAAATTGAGAAGGAATTAATTATGAGTAAGACCCTAATTATTGGCGCTAGCGGACAAATAGGTAAAATGGCCACCGAGCTGCTTTTAAACAATGAGCAAAATGTATCTGCATTAGTGCGCGATAAAAGCAAGTTAAGTGATTTAGATAGCCCGTTTTTAACTATTGTAGAGCAAGACCTCGAAGGCGATTTTTCTACTGCGTTAAAAGATTGCGACCAAGTAATATTTGCTGCAGGCTCTGGCGGAAGTACAGGCACAGATAAAACTGTGCTAATTGATTTATGGGCGGCTACCAAAGCAGCCACGTATGCTAAAGAGCATGGCGTTAAGCATTTTATTATGATCAGCTCTATTGGCGCTGACGATCCAGACTCGATAGAAAGCGACTTAAAACCTTACTTAGTTGCCAAACATATGGCCGATGAGCACCTTATCAACAGTGGTTTAAACTACACCATAGTGCGCCCTGGTACTTTAACCAATGAAAGCGCCTCGATGAAAGTAACCACAGAGCGCCCAAGCGATCGTTCTAAAGCTAAAATTAGCCGCGAAAACGTAGCCAATGCCTTGTTGCATATTGCTAAAAATACATTTAATGGCAACCGCGTTTTTGAGTTATTTGATGGTGAAACACCGATTAAAACAGCTGTAAAATAAATTAGGCCTTGTTGCCCTTTGCAACTCCCATGCAAAGGGCACTCTACTTAGGTGCAACAGAACCCTCTATGCACCGCCTCTTCTTTAAATTTATAAATGTAAACAACACGTTTAAATCGCTTTAATAACACAAATCAACATCGTCCCTAATAAAAGCACAGAAAAAACAAGTATTTCCGTTAAAACGGCTATAAAACAGCATGTTGAGATTATGAAAGGTTAATTTTTGTTCAGGCTTTTTTACTAGTTTAATAAGGTTAAATACTAGAAACCCCTTATTTTATCTGGTAAATTAACAGCGTGTTAAAACAATAATAAAATTCCTCAACGGAAGTTGCACGAATAAGGACATAGCGTGAGCGCCTCATTTAAAATTATTTTTAATGGTCAGTTACATCAAAATGCTGACATTAGTACCGTACAAGAGCAACTTTGTCAGTTTTTAAAAATTCCCCATAATGTCGCTGTAAAATTATTTGATGGCCGA
The DNA here is from genome assembly GCF_001401805.1 of Pseudoalteromonas sp. P1-25. GTDB lineage: Bacteria > Pseudomonadota > Gammaproteobacteria > Enterobacterales > Alteromonadaceae > Pseudoalteromonas. Next base: position 81,138 of record NZ_LKDW01000016.1, on the reverse strand, counting down.
GCCTATGCACTCGTTAAAGACCTATCGAGTATTGATGCAGTTAAAACCGAATCTAAACTAAAGAGTTTTGGATTAATAACCAAGGTTGAACCGCATGCAAGTGTGAGGGCGCCCCAAAGTACAGCGGGAACTAAACTAATTGTTACTAACAACGAGCCAGCGGTAAAAAACATAGCCAATACAATAACCAGCATTAAAAAGGCCGGCGTAAATAGCCCTGCCACCCTGCCTAAACTTGCACTGCAAAGTGCGTTATTTTTTTGCTATAGCCTATTATTCATCTGCCTTATTTGCTCAGCAGTAATAAGCTTTAACACACTTAAAATGAGTATGATAGACAGCTCAATAGCTTCACCCTCTACAAAATTAAATTACGTTAATTATAAGCAGTACTTAGCAAATCAAAAAAAGCACCCAGAAGTCACCTTGCCTAACACCCACAGCACAGATGAGCTTAACCAAAGGGCGCAGCAAAAAATTGATAGCTATTTTGCTCGCTTTTCAGCGCACATAAACAGTTACGCAAAGATTCTAAAGCAACCAAACATAAACAGCATGGGCGCAGGAAAGTTAAAGCAGCACTTACAAGAAATAGACGCGCTAGGCACGGAATATATATTTTGGGAGCAATTAATTAACCTTGCTAAATCGCTCAACAACGACGCCCATGTAATGAGCAAGCTTGCTAATGATAACCCAGATAAAATTCAGTGGATCAACGCCGTTGACTGGATAAGCCAAAGCTATATTAGGCAACAACAAAATAAGCCTAACGCTTTACCGGCCTCGCCTACAAACACACAACTCGCCAAGTCACCAATTTTAGATTTAACTCTGCTAATTAGCTTAATGTCGTTCTTAACGCTTATTATTATTAGTATTAAAATGAAAGTAAGATCGTTAAAAATGAAGCTAGCCACGATAAGCGCCGCTTAGATTAAGCCCATAAAAAACCGCCAATTTGATTGCTCAAATTGGCGGTTTTTTATGGTTTTTAAGTAACGAACTTAAATACCTGTATTGGGGGCTGGGGGAGTCTTGGTAGGAAATGCAATCTATTGATTTAGTTATAAATACCAAATCAAAAAAGGGTTGATGGTACCAACCATGGTACTAAAAACAAGTGTCATATTCGAACCCCTACGTTAAATTCGTTTAATAAAACTTTTATAACTTTTTGTCCTACATTTCTTCCCAAAGACTATCAGCATCTACATTTGGGTCTTTTTTCAGCTCTACTTTTTTAGTTTCTTCTGGCCATTCTATATTACTATCTCTTATTAAACCTTCCAGTGTAGTGTATGCAATAACTGTACCTTCATATTCAGTAAGCCATTTATTGCCATCCCACTCTATAAAATCGAATGTCCCAGCCCCTTCACCATATTTTACAGCTACAAAGTGAAGACCTACCTCTGATGGTTCATCAGTAAACCAATTGATGTTTTTCATAAATACTCTCTATCTAAAACTTTTCTCTAAATACTTCGGCTCTTTCAGCTAGGTATTCTAAATATAAAGGTTTAACCTTATATGTTTCATGTGCATTCTCTAAAATTGAAATTAAAAAATAACAGTTTTTTTGAACCGAGCCTTGGCAATAAATTAAAGCTGTATTACTGGTTTTGCTAAACGATACTTTTTTTAAATGCCAACCTTTTGATGTTGAGTCTTTTAAATGTATATGGGCAAGGCCAGATTCCTTTACAGAAAAAGGGAAATCATATGGCACATCTCTACCAAAGTGCGCAGGCCTACCCTTTCCACTTTTATACAATTTAAATTCATCAACAATTTTTTTTAATAACGGTTGTGAAGAACTGGCCTTTACTTCTTCACTAACAAAAACACGCACATCCATATACTTTACTCCACCTCAAAAATTTTAACCGTTGCTTTTCTATTTTGGCTGGTATTTATTTCATCCTCAATTCTTGAGGCTACTTTATTTAATTCATAATCACTAAGTTGTGTTTTTTGATTACTATTAACAACTAACTTCTCCTTCTTAACCAAAGTGGTTTTATTAACATTCATCATGTCACTCCTTTATCATTAAGTTTACTTCTCAAATATTGTAATCGTACCCTAGAATCACTTTCTACTATTTAATCCACTCAACATATCAAATATCACTCGTGCAAATTGCTGGTTTCTTGCGGGATCTGACAACAGTTGCATCATTTGTTCTTGGTGTGCGTCACTGCTTCCTAAAATGGCGTCATCCATCGCTTGAGGGAAATCACCTAACATAGCTTGCTCTGGGCTATTGTTTGCAATCTGGCTCATTACAGAGGCGTTTTCAGTTAGTTTATCGCGCACTGTAAAAGCGTAATTAAGCATATCTTTATTAGTTAGGTTATCAGTAATAAAAACCTCATTAAGCTTGTCGATTATCTGCGATAAGAACGCTTCTTTTTTATCCTTCGCTTTAGCACTACCCACATCATTACTTGGCTCAAGCTTGTAATCAGGCGCGTCTTCTTTTAACTGTATATCTTGCTGGCGTATTTTTGATAGGCGGTAATGGCTCATTACTACGTTGTCTAAATCAAGCTCATCTTCAGTTACTACTTTTTCACGTAACAGTGGGCGCAAGTGGCGAGCAAATAAGCTTAGCTTTTCAAGCTCTTTGTCATCGTATTCCACCAGCTGCGACATAAACTCGTAAAAGCGGGTAAAGCTGCCTAAATCCTTTTTGAATATTTCTAGGCGGTCTTTTTCTTGTTTACACTCTTTAAAGCTTGTTTCTGCGTTAGCTATTAATACAGCGTCTTCAGTCTTTTTAGTGCGTTCAAACATTTCTTTGGCTTTTATATACGCCTCAATTGCAGATGCGTAACGCTTTTGCCAACGCTCTTTAGCTGGGTGAATAATATTACTGATAGCCGCGTTTGACTTATTCTTGGTAAAGAAGGCTGCACAAAACTGCTCAACCTCAGCCCACAAAAATATACCGCTAGCACGTAGCTTTTCAAACAAGTCAAAAACAATCTGAGGGTCAGTAACATCAGCAAGTTCTGCTGTTTGGTAGTAAGGCTGAAATGCATCTAATATGTCTTCAGGGTCATTAAAGAAGTCTAATACAAACGTGCCTGTTTCAGCTTTACTTGGGTAAGTACGGTTTAGTCGCGACAGGGTTTGTACACACTCAACGCCGCCTAGCTTTTTATCTACGTACATAGCGCATAGTTTTGGTTGGTCGAACCCTGTTTGAAACTTATTAGCCACCAGCATTACTTGGTAATCGTCACTATCAAAGGCTTTTCGCATATCGCGGCCTTTAAGTTCAGGGTTCATGCTTTTTTCGGTAAACTTTTTATCTAAAAATGCAGCGCTATCAGGATCGCTTTTAGTAAATTCAACTTCGCCTGAAAATGCCACCATAGCGCGTATTGTCGAATAACCTGTTTTTTGCTCTGCTAGGGCTTCAGCTACATATTTATCAAATGCTAACTTATAACGTACCGCCTCTTTACGTGAGCCCGTTACTACCATTGCTTTGGCTTGCCCGCCTAATAAACCCATTACGTTATCTTTAAAGTGTTCAATAATCACTTTAACTTTTTGCGATATATTATGGTCGTGTAAACGCACCCATTGATTAAGCTTTACCGCTGCCTTTTTACTATCAACCTCTTCATCTGCCGCTTCTATTTTTTGAGCCAGTTGGTACATCACCTTATAGTTAGTATAATTTTTAAGTACATCTAATATAAAGCCTTCTTCTATTGCTTGGCGCATTGAATATATGTGATACGCCACTGGCTTATTTTGTTTTGATGGAGGTAGTTCTGGGTCAGGTAACCGACCAAATAGCTCGATTGTTTTTGCTTTAGGTGTGGCAGTAAACGCATAGTAGTTAAGGTTCGCACTACCACGGCGGGCTGCAACGGTTGCATCGAGTATATCCTCTGACGATAACTCAACATCATCGTCAGCCTCTTCAGTCATTAGTACTTCTTTTAACTGGCGAGCTGTAGAGCCACTTTGTGATGAATGAGCTTCATCGGCAATAACTGCATAGCTGCGCTCTTTTAAGCTCGTGCTGTTTTCAATAGCGCGTAATACAAACGGAAAAGTTTGAATGGTTACAATAATAATAGGCTGAGCGTTTTCAAGTGCACTGGCGAGCTTCTCTGATTTAGAGCCATCACCTTCTTTATTATTAATACGCCCTACTACACCGTCTGCATGCTCAAACTGATAAATAGTATCTTGCAGCTGATCATCAAGTACTGTTCTATCTGTTACAACAATCACTGAATGAAATTGTTTATTACCTTGCTCATCATACAGAGTAGAAAGCTGGTGGGCTGTCCAAGCAATAGAGTTCGACTTACCTGAGCCCGCACTGTGTTGAACTAAATACTTGTTACCTGTGCCCTCTTCAATTGCTGCATCAATCAGCTTACTTACTACATCCCACTGATGATAGCGCGGGAAAATAAGCGTTTCTTTTTTGTATTTACGCCCTTCCCAATCTTCCTTGTCTTCTATCTGCAAATGTACAAAGCTACCTAAAATGTTAAGCAGATTTTTAGGCACTAATACTTCATTCCACAAGTAATCGGTGGCATAACAGCTAGTGTCTTCAGGCACATCATTGCCTGCACCACCTTCGCTTGTGCCTCTGTTAAAGGGTAAAAAGAAGGTGTCATCTCCTGCAAGCTTAGTCGTCATATACACTTCATACTGGCTTACAGCAAAGTGGACTAATGCACCACGCTTAAAGGTAAGTAGTGGCTCTGGTTTTTTAGTCGCAGGGTCTTTAGGTAAGCGGGTTTGTTTGTATTGCTTAATTGCATTTTCAACCGCTTGTTTAAATTCTGATTTAAGCTCTAGGGTTGATACGGGCAAGCCATTTACAAACAGCACTAAATCTATGCGCCAGCTCTTGGCTTTGCTGCCTGTCGCAGCTAAGTGCTCAGCATTGGCATACGGGCTATACACCAATTCTTGTACTATACGACAGGTGTTTTGCTCATAACGCGCTAAGGTTTCGGGGTTTAGGTTGTGCTCTGGTTTAAATTGGCACAGTTCAAAACGCGCATTACGAATTTTTAAACCGTGGCGCAGTACACCTAATACACCATAAGTGCGTGAGGCTTTATCTGTGGCGTTTCTATCTGCTTTTTTAAGCTTGGCCACCAGCGCTTCTAAAAAGTGGCGTTCAGGGTCATTGGGGAACACCTTACACAGCTTTTGCCACTCTTTAGGTTGGGTGTTTTTAACAAAGGTCAGCGAATCTTGTTCATATAAAGCGGTTTCACAGTTATAGCCAGCGGCTGTGCCTTCAGCCCAGCCATTAGCTACCATCTGACTAATTATGTCGTCTTGAAAAATTCGTTCTTGAGTTAAATCGTTCATGATTTTATTCTTATTTTGTTATTTAACATTATCTAATTGTTCGAGCTTGGGTAGCTGCTGCTTCTTTTTCTCATATTTTTTAGCCAACTTGTCATACACATGGTTGAGTTCGTTGTAGCGAGCATTTCGATCATAAAGTTCTAAAACAAACTGGAAAACTTGAAAAGCGTACAATAAATCGAGTTCAGCAACATTTGAACCGTGCGTCCCTTCGTTACCAATCAGCCTCAATGCATCAAGGTATTTAGCCTCTTCAGGATGAGTTTTCTCTAAATTTTTTATCATACGTCCGAGGTTATTATTATTCTCCTCAACTTGCATATCCTTGCAAAAGTTTTCAATTGCGCGTCTTAATTTAGATGCGGACGATGGAGGATCAAAATGAAAGTGTTTAAATGCGTCTAATAGCTCTTCAGCTATATGTGAGGGAACATTTTTTGATATCGGGAATATAAAAATAGATGGAGAAAAGTTCTCAATTTTAATTTTTTTAGCCTTTGATGATGACTGACTCATACCTGTTTGATGCTCCAATAACATTCCTGAAGCACTTATACTCTGTTGACAGTTCGCACACTCAAAAAAGCTGTTAAATATAAAAGTATTACCATTCGTAGGCTCTACCGCCTCAGCATGAGCACTTGCAAAGGTAAGAAGTAATGGAATGAAAAACCCCTCACTTTTATTACTTACTTCACGACTTTTATCAATTAGTATCTGTTTTCTTTCTTTTTCAAATCGGTATTTTCGACTGGTAATAAGTAAACTATCTTTATTTACAGGACGTGTTTGTACACTGTCTTTGTCCAATTTCAGTGCATATTTATTACAATAAGGACAAGGAAGCTCAGGGTAGCTGTTTAAGTCAACAAAGCCTGAAATCCTTTTCCATAATTCTATATCCATTATTTCTCTATCCCTTTGTTATTTTTTTACTTTATGTGCAAAATATATTTAAGTTACTTTTCAGGTTTATCCTGCAGCTGCTTTAGCGCATTCGCTAAGTCTAAATCAACCTTTGATGGCTGGGCTTCAATTACTCTGCGGTACTTATCGTATTCTTGTTTGGCTTTTTCAGTCGCTTGTGCCTGTGAAATATTGCCTGCATGGTTAAGCACTTCATAATCACTTAGGCGCAAAAAGTCATCGAGCTTGCTTGCCCAGTCTGCCATTTTCATTAACTTGCCATTACGGGCTTGAAGTTCTGCAAATTCTAAGTAGGAGTTAACCAGCCTGTTTAACGTATCAAGTTCTTGCTCATTTAAGTAGTTTTTACCTGTAACTACCTCTTTACGGGTTGGCTCTGTGCCTGCAAAGCTGGTTAAGCCTAAATGAGATTTGTCGGCATCAATTCGTTTAAACACTAGCTCTGCTGCGGTATTACCATGGGCAGCCCAATGCATCTTGTTTTGTACTTTGGCAAAAAAATCAACACTGGTTTGTGCTTTGCCATCGTAATCAATGCTGGTGGCATATATGTCGCATACCTTGCGCCAAAATATTTTCTCTGATGAACGTATATCGCGGATGCGGTTTAATAGCTCGTCAAAGTATTGCATGTTATCTGGGTTTTTAAGACGCTCGTCATCCATTACAAAGCCCTTAGTCAGGTACTCTTGTAAAGTTCTCGTCGCCCATTGGCGAAACTTTGTTCCTTGCTTGGAACGCACACGATAACCTACAGCTAATATGGCTTCTAAATTATAATGCGTTACATCACGAGCAACTTCGCGCGTACCCTCTTTTCGAACTATTCGGAAATTCCTAATGGTTGCATTTTGTTCAAGTTCGCCTTCGCTATAAATGTTACTTAAATGCTCATTTATAGTCGGTACGCTCTTTTGATATAGCTCAGCTATTAGGTTTTGAGTTAACCACAGTGTTTCAGTTTCAAAACGACATTCAACCTTGGTTTGCCCTTCGTCTGTTTCAAATAAAATAAACTGCCCAAGCGGTGGCGTAACATTATTAGTCATTAGGCTGCTCCCAATTGCGCACGTCGATTTTACCTGTTACTGCGGCAGAGATTAGAGCCGTGCGGCGCTCTGAAAGTAGTTTAATTCCCAATACGGCTTTATCCTCTAACATCTGAAAAGCGCTCTGCTGTTTATTTATAAAGCTTATAATAGCTTGTTGTTCTTGCTTAGGAGGAACTGGGAAGAGGCCATTTGATAAGTATTCATATTCAATACTCTCTACCGTTGCACCATCTTTAGACCAATCAAGTAATAATGAGTTTACGCTACCAAGAATAAACCCTGCGGCATACTGAACATCAATTCTGTCATTAAATTTAAGAGCTTTCATATCTTGGTTCATTGTTACTGGCACTGTATTTATGGCAATCGGTATTGTCCTTTGTAGTATTCCAGAACGGACAACCATTAATAATGCCCCCTCATCAACAAAGTTAGTAGATGATTCTTTTACGGCTCTTTCAGTAACGTAATCTTGGGTTTTATCAATCCAAAAAGATTTCATGTCTTTAGGCGATACCCAAGGTACAGTGCCATTAGTCCAATAACTTAAGTTATCTTTGGTAGGTGTTCCGCCTCCACTGAAAGTACATAAATATTTTAAAGGGACTATCTGCCAATGCGCTGGTACTTCACCCAACCACTCAACACCTGAATATTTCATTGGGGCTTGTGGATTGAGGCCTTTAGTCACTGCATGACTGATCACCGCTTGGCGCTTTTCTTTTAGCAGCTTAATCAGTTGTTGCTGCTTTTCAATTAAGGTATCGATTTTAGCGGTTTCGTAATCGAGGAAATTAGCGATACTTTCTGCTTCTTCATATGTTGGCTCAAGCAACTGTGCATTATTAATCAATTCTTGGTTAAGTATTCTTGCGCCATAAATATTCGTTGAAGCATTCTCAATCACAAACTTAGGTAATGCATAATATAAATATGATAGAGGTAATCGAGCTGAGTCTAAAAAAGACGCTATTGCTTCATTGGTATACATATCTTCACCAGCGAAGGATACTGAGCCAACTGACAACTTAAAGCTATACATTAGCGACCCTTTAGGAGTAATACTCATAGACGCTTCTTTGGCAGCCCTGTCAGAAATGTGTTTCGATGTATTAGTAATAACCTTTTCTTTGAGGTCTGAAATATTGACCCAAAGGTTTTCACCAACAAAATTTTCGTCATTCTTTGTTGGTGGTGTCCACCCGACTTGAAAAGGAGCGATATACTTTACTTTACTAAGTATCCAATGTTCTGGCATTTCATCTAGCCAAGTTACTGAGGCTTTTTTGTAATTTGGATAAGATTGATACTTGCCCATTATGAACGTACCTCTGGTAATAACTCCCTGATTTCATTACTCACTGCATTAAGCTCTTTATCAATTTTAGATAAATCACGCGGGCGCTCGTACTCATAAAAATGGCGGTTAAACGGTATTTCGTAGCCAACTATACCCAGTTCGTTGTCTTTATCATCGCACTTAGTGTCGTTTATCCATGCATCACTTACATGGGGAGCTACTTCACGGTTAAAATAGTTTTCAACCATTTGAGTTGTACTAATACTTGGCTGAGCTGAGCCGTTTAAATAGGCCTCTTTTAACGGGACGTTTTCGTTATCGCGCAGGTCGCCATCTTGCTTATAAGTCACGACCTTACCTTGCCACTTTTTAACATTACCTTGATATTCAAATGCGCCATACATTGGGTCTGCTGAATCTTTATAGATTTTATCAACCACGCACTCTGCCGCTGGATTTTTAAAAGTAATGGCATCGAGCAGCTGTTTTTTCTCTTTGCTGTCGAGCTTAATATTGAGCGCTTTAAGCGCTTGTGTGTAGGTAATATCAAACTGGTTAAAGTCGTCTGATTGCAGCTGCTTACCACCAGCATCGTCACCTAATTGTGTTTGTAGCTGCTGCGCTTTTTCCATGAGTGATTTTTGGAATAACCAAAGCTTAGGCTCTAATACATCTTTAATTTGTTTTTCTTTCAGCTCTGGGAAGTCGGCTTTAATAATCGCTCTGGCTTCAATTTCAACAGTGCTTAAATCACCATACTTGTCGTCAGTAGTCCACTGTGCGCCAAATTTTTCATAAAGCGCCATCATGGCTGCATTGTAAGGCTTAGGTGCAAGACGCAGTGATGCAATGGCTTCATCAGTTACTTGCGCTGATAACCTAAGTGGGCGCTCTATAGTGATACGGCGATAACCAAACTCGTAGGTATTAAATATTTTACTGGCAAAGGTTTTTGCTACATCGGCTTTAGGGTTAGCCGCTTGGCGACCTCGGCTACTTTTAGCCTCGGTTGGTTTAATTAAACCTAGCTCTTCAAGTGTTGTTGTTTCTACTTGTTCAAAGTTACCAAAGCTACGAGTGATAACTTTAATGTCATCTCCGCTCATGATATTACGTTTAGAACCAAGAGATTTACGCATTTTACCGCATAGGTTAGCGCCATTAATTAGTTGAACCTTATTTTTACGCTCAGCGCTTGGCTGCTGTGCTTTTTTGTTCGACAAAACCCACACATAGGTAGCAATGCCTGTGTTGTAAAACATATCAGTCGGTAAGGCTATAATTGCCTCAAGTAAATCAGACTCTAAAATATAACGACGAATTTCGCTTTCACCACTGCCTGCCCCGCCCGTAAATAAAGGTGAGCCATTTAGAATAATACCAATACGCCCGCCGCTGTTAGTAACATCTGCAGAGGCATCGCGCATTTTACTAATAAGGTGCATTAAAAATAATAGCGAACCGTCAGACACTCTTGGTAAGCCTGCACCAAAGCGACCATCAAAGCCCTTAATTGTATGCTCTTCTTTAATATCGCCTTCAATCTTTTTCCAATCGACACCAAATGGCGGGTTAGACAGCATGTAGTCAAACTTATCTACTGCTAGCTGATCATTCGATAAAGTATTACCTAGTTTGATGCGGCTTACGTCTTGCCCTTTAATAAGCATATCGGCTTTACATATAGCGTAAGACTCTGGGTTTAACTCTTGACCAAATGCGCGCATAACCGCATTAGGGTTAAGCTCGTGTACGTATTCCATACCTGAAGATAAAAAGCCGCCAGTTCCCGCTGTTGGGTCGTAAATGGTGCGAATAATCCCTTCTTTAGTTAGGGCGTCGTCGTCTTCCATAAATACCAGTGAGGTAGTTAAACGTACAATATCGCGAGGTGTGAAGTGCTCCCCTGCGGTTTCGTTAGAACTTTCAGCAAAGCGACGTATTAGCTCTTCAAACACTAAACCCATATCGTGATTTGATATAGCTTGTGGGCTTAAGTCGGTCGTTGCGAATTTTTTAACGACTTTAAAAAGTAAGTTGGCGTCATCTAATAGCCCTATAAACTCATCAAACTTAAAGTGCTCAAATATTTCGCGGGCATCGGCTGAAAAGCATTGAATATAACGCTCAAGGTTGGCTTTAATATCACCCTGACCCATTTTGCCTAAATCCATAGGCGAGGTATTAAAAAAGGTTAAGCCGTTTGTGGCTCTGATCAACAGCTTTTCTTGTGCATCTTCTGGGAGGTTTAACGCTTTAATACGCTCAAACTCAGCTACTACTGCATCTTTACTTGGTGCGAGCACACATTCAAGGCGACGTAGTAAGGTGAAAGGTAAAATAACACGGCCATATTGAGACTGTTTAAAATCGCCGCGAAGGAGATCGGCTACTGACCAGATAAAAGCAGCGGTTTGAGAAAAGTTATTATTAGTTGTCATTTTAATCTTCCATAAAGTAATCACTATCGAGCGCTTTTACTTCAAATACATGTTTTGTGCTTACGCCTAAATTATGGGTAAGCATGAGTTCGGTTAGTTGTGCGCCATCCACCAGCACTATGCGTTTTTCTATCATGCCTACATATTCGAGGGCATCTTTACTAAAGCTGCTGGTGGTAATGAACACGCCCTTTTTAGCACGGTGCATATCAAGCGCACCTGCAAAGGCTTGTATATCTGGGCGACCAACTGTTTTATTTGTATAACGCTTGGCTTGCAAGTATATCATTTCAAGGCCGAGTTTATCTTCTTTGATTACACCATCAATACCACCATCTTGTGTGTATTGAGTAGCTTGGCCTGCATCTTTACGTGATCCGCCGTAACCCATAGCGAGCATTAAATCGACCACTAGGTTTTCAAAAAATACGGGGGATGCTGCTAATATCGCTTTAAGTATTTCGTCAGTTAGGTTGGTATTGAGGGTATCAACTGCGGCTTCAATCAGTTCTTCAGGGGTTTTATCTGAGTTATTACTGACTATGCTGGTGGCATTTGCTTGTGTGGGCTCGTTTGCGTCTTTAGAACGTGTTTTAAAATCAATAAAAGCTGCAAACTTGCTTAAGTATTGATTATTGATTGGTTCGCCCGACTCAATTGCAGCTAGCCCTTTTTGTGTGATTTTACAAAAAGCCCTTTTAGGCTGCTCTATTAAACCCGCTTGAACTAAGTAAGTTTTAGCCCATCCCAAGCGATGATAGGCATAGGTTTGCTTGCCGCTCGGTATGCGGAGCTTTAGTTGATCGGCGCTAAGCCCAAGTTTACGGTAAACATCGGCATCAATATCACGCAGTTTAACTGTTTTACCATTGGCTAAGCATGCAAGTAACGGGGTCATAAAAGATTGGTAATCAGGGAGTGACATAGAGTTCCTTTACTGGCGAAGTAGCTATAATCCATTATTAAGTAAAAGATATTATATAAAACTGACCCGTTTATCAAAACAAAGGCCGCTTTAACTCTTGCATGGTAGTGAAATGGTAAATTTAAAGACCAAAGGTGATCGAATACAAAGGCGATCACCTTTTAGAATTAATACAAGGCTTGCCACTAAAACCTTAAGCTATTGAATTTAAATGACAAATAAAAAATCTTTGATTGTTTGGTAGCTTGATCGGTTATTTTCCTTTTTTTATTTTACCGTTTTAAAGCGACTCAGCTATGTACCAAGCCCAGCGACCCCCTTAAAACTCGAACGACAAAGTGCCTTTATATCTCATAAAATGTTTATAAATTAGAAGTTTGGATTCGTAACTGTTATCTTCATTGAGCTTTTTGAGCGTTTCTAACTGCACTAAGCACAAGGCTTTATATTCAAAGTCAGATAGCTCTTTATCTAAGGGTACACCATGCATTACCTTAGCCCTGCCACCATGCTTAAGAGCATTTTTGTTGCCTTTTGGCGCACCTGCTCCTTTTCTTTTGCCACCCCTAGCCATTTAACTACCCTCATTATATTCGAGTCTACTTGAAGAATAGTTTTTTACGGATTGCGAGACACGCCGTTTAGAATAGCATTTAGCAAGGTAACTAAGTCTGTAAACGGCCTCCTTAAAGTTATCGTAAAAGTTAGGCTGATTAATAAATAACTGATAAAAGCAATGTTCAGGTACATAAAGTGTTCCACCAGCCGAAGCTTTAAACCACCCAGCCTGAATTAAACTTATGACCTTACTAGGGTGTATGATTTTATGACCATTAAAAAAGTAAGCTATGTGGTAATGCTGCTTATCAGCTTTGTTTTGCTCTCTTACCCATATATAGGCGAACTCACCGTATGTATTCTTTATTTTCTTTTGAATACTATTAATAAACTGTGAAACAACTTTATTGTCTTTACTATATTGTTCTAATCTTAAATCGAGCCTGAGTACGAGCACTTTTGAAAACTTACAAAGCATCACATCCAATTGCTTTAGGGTAGCTTTAATAATGTCGTAGTAATATCCACTTGGGAAATTCATTATCTCCAAAGCTATATAAGACTCTTCTGATAGTTTTTGATAATGTACTTCAACACCATATTTATCTTTTAATTTTTGAACTAACTGAGATGGCATGATTTTCTCTAAATATTATAAATAACCTGCACTACAACAATGAAGTTAACCGCACTATTACTGACGCTTTAAGCAAGTAAAGGTCATATAAAAGGGTCTAACTAATGAAATAACATCCCTTGTTATCCTAAGAAGTGCTAATTTGGTTGAGTTGCTTTACCTCTGTCAAAGGCCAACCAGTAACTTTTTGAGCTAACTCCACAGGCTCTGAAAGAGTCCTTTCTTTTACTAGCTTGCCGACTAAATAAGACGAAAAACCAAAGTGCTTTTGAATTGCAACTTTTGAAATAAAAATATCTTCATCAGCAATTTTAACTTCTCGTTTAGCTAAAAACCTCATGCTTGCACTCTTGAGTCAATCCAATTAATAACATCACTATATTGCCACCCCATAGCTCGCCCACTTTGCACTAACTTTATACTTTGTGGGAACTCGCCTTTACTCTGTAAATCGTAAATCATAGTTCGAGATAAACCAGTCAAAGTTTGTACATCTTTAAGGCGAAGAATTCTTTTGCTATTAGTTAATAGGTTATCTAAATTCATGATACTGCTCCGAATCATTTGAGACTTAGTCCCGTTAATTTCTAAGATAGACAGATATGTCCGTCTAGGTACGAAGCTATATTGCAAAACTTTTTTCATCGTTTAATTAACTATTCCGTGAGGAATCGGCATTAAAACAACTCAAGTGCACAAAAATCATACATAAAACTTAATTTTTTTATAAGTGAATTGAGTTGCTACTAATATGTGAGTGTAATTTAGAGAGTGTTTATGGTTAATTATTAGTTTTGTCTACAGTAAGTTTTAACTGATTAGCACTGCATACTTATAGTAAAAGCCTGTAGTTAAAAACTGACAAGGCTTTGTGGATGTGCTCTATAGTTTGTATTTAACCTTTTGGCGGTGTGCTAATCCAGCCTCCTTAAATGAGTACTTGATTCTGATCTCAAGTAGCTGTGATTCAATAGGTGTTAAATAACAATTACTTGGCTGCGAAAAAAATGTAGGGCTTATTGCTTTTATCTCATTATAAATAGACTGGCTATACATAAACTCATTTAAATCGGTTAAAGGCTTGCTACCTGTATTTTTAATTAATGATTTAAGATGTGAGAGTATATATTGAGTTACAAGCTTTGCTGAGAGCCTCATAACAAGAGGAACATGAAGTGGATCTACTTTCTCATCGTAACGCAATTCATACTTTAATAAGTAATGTAAAGCACCTAGACACTTGCTTAAATTAGCATCTATTGAGTCAGTGATAGTGTGATTCTTGTATTCGAACTCTTCACTTTTATAAAATGTTGAGTAAAGTTCATAAATATCAGAGCTATACTCGCGATTTAAAAAAGCAACAACCTTATCTCTTAATTTCAGCATTGCACTATTTGGCTTTCCTTTGCCTATTTCTATGTTTAAATATTTAGCAATTTTTTGGGATGAATTCTTTTTTTCTATAAGCATTGCACTATCTAGTGAAGCCTTCAAAAAAATATCCACGCCACTAATAATCGCCCAATCGTTATTTGCAAAACCTAGATTTTTTATTGCGCAAAAAATTTCTTTAGAAAGCTTTAAATAAGTTTGAGTTTTTATTTGCTTGCCAATATTAGCTTTTTGCGCTTTTTCTTTCGTTTGTTGATGTAGAAGTAAGCTATTAGCAAACCGATGAAGGGTGTTGTATTCGCCTATTAGAGCACCTAATGTAAACAGCTCTAAGCCTTCAGGTTGCTCATTATTTAGCAAATTAGACAAAAGTTCTTCCGCTTTTGTTTTTAAATGACTAAGGCTAACCCCTGTTAAATGCAATAAATCAAAGTCATTTAATATCCTATCCGATGTATTAGCCTCAATGGCGTAAATAGACGCGATAACATCTTTTAATATTTGCTTTAAATAAACTTTGCCTCCCTCTGCAGCCTGAAGCCGAGAGGGTTCGAAATCAATCCGTTGGATTGTTGTTTCTTGTAGCAAATTAAGGCTAGCTAACGCTTTAAAGTTAGACAAGAGACTGTACCTTCGCTTTGTGTATATACTCACTCCACCAGCACATCATTTCTCTTCTACTTTCTAGATAGTCACTTCGATTATATGCAGCTCGAACTTGGTTCGTGTCTTGATGCGCTAATGCAACTTCTATTAACTCATAGTCAAATAACCTAGATTCATTTAACACAGTACTTGCAAGTGATCTTAAGCCATGTGCAACAAGCTCCCCTTTATAGCCCATTCGACTTATTGCTGCATTTGGGGTTTGAGGGTTCATATGATCTCTAGGGTTTCTATCAGCAGGGAAAATATATTCTCGGTGTCCACTTATCGGGCTCATCAACTCAAGTAATTTTAGCGTTCTTGGAGTTAATGGTATTTTATGGACTTTAGCTGCTTTCATTTTTTCTGCAGGTATTATCCACACATTGTTTTCTAAATCTATCTCAGACCATTTTGCTTTAGTGGCTTCATTTGGCCTTACCATTGTATGTAATTGCCACTCAATCGCACACCGAGTAGGAAACTTTATACTGGCTCTCGAAAGATCCGCCATAAACTCAGATAACCTGCTAGCATCTATCGTTGGCATCGGCTTTGTTATTGGTTTTGCAAAGCCATCTCTAATTCTTTCCAAAGGGTTATGCTTTATAATTCCTGTATTTACTGCGTAGCCCATAACTTGATTGAGTACCTGACACGTCTTTCTTACTGTTTCAAGAGTGCCTTTTGCAGCAACAGGCCTCAATGCATTAATTGTTACAACAGCATCGATACTACTTATAGGCCGCTTGCCTAGTTCAGGAAATACATGATTTTTTAACTTTCCCAGAATGCCCTCTGCGTGCTTAGGCTTTATTTTTGGTTTGTGAATCTCAAACCATTCCATCGCTACTTTCTCTAAAGTATTTAAACGCGCTTGCGTCTCTTGAATATATTGTTGCTCTTTGAACTCTTTTGGGTCTTTTTCATTTGCAAGAAGCCCACGTGCTTCTTCTCTTTTAACTCTAGCAGCGGCAAGGGTAATTTGAGGATACTGTCCAAAAGAAATGTTTGTCCTTTTTTTAGTGAGTGGTTTGTAGTACTTAAATATCCAACTTTTAGTACCATTAGGTCTAATAGATAGCTGAAGCCCACTACCATCTGAAAGTAAGTATTCTTTTTCTTTAGGCTTAGCTTGCTTAATTTGTGTATCGTTGAGGGGTTTTACAGTTCTGGCCATTTCTTTTATGTATACCATGTTCTAGCCCTGTGAATTCAAGGCTTTCTTATTTTTAGTACCACAGCATTTTCACGAATAAGTGCTGTGGTACTAACCATGGTACTAAAAATACTGGATGCAGGTAAACATCTTGGGATATTACAGGCAATAAAAAACCCGCTAGCCTATATGGTTAGCGGGTTTCCTGTATCTGTTCGGATGTTATCGAACAGCGAATTGGTGGAGCTGGGGGGATTTGAACCCCCGCCTACCTCTTTAAAAACAACAACTTAAAATAATTTGTGTATAAATGGTGTATTTTTTAATTTCTATTCTTAGTATGACTCATGTTTATAGTCATCATGTCGATACAAAACTGTTGATGAGTCTGTACTGATTGAACAGTAGCAAATTTTTATTTTGTACATGGAGCCGGAGCTTGATTGCGAATAAAAGCAGGAATATCAAAAATGTCAGTTGTTTCTGGCTCGGCTTTATTAGGTTCTTTTTCTTCAGGCTGTTTGTCTTTATTCAAGTCATCAATAACCATTTTAGAACTCGCGCCCGTAGCAATAACTAGCAGCTCATAATTGGTTGATAAGCTTTCTATTTTTGAAACACCACAAATAACTAAAGCATTTGAGCTTACTTGCTGACGTACTGTATCGGTAATGAGGTTATAACTACCTAGTGAAATTTCATCTTTGCAATTGACTTGTATTATTACACCCGTACTTGATGACATATCGACCTGATTAACAAGTGGGTTATTGAGTGCACTATCAAGTGCTGTAGTAAGTTCGCTTTCATCATTGCACTTGCCAACACCCAGTACAGCATCTCCCTGGCAATCCATAATTTTAGCAAAGTCATTTAAATCAACGTTTATTAAGCCTTGATAGCAAAGCATATCGATGAGTGATTTTATCAGTGAGTGGAGTATTTGGTTGCTATGCTTAAAGGCGTCAAATAAGCCAATATCATTACCTAGCACTTCAATAAGTTGATCGTTTGGGAGAGTAATAACAGCATTAGCATGCTCTTTAAGCTCATTTAAACCTGCTTGCGCTATATTGCTTCTAAACTGCCCTTCACTACTAAATGGCAATGTAGCTACAAATATCACTGGCTTATTTTGCTCACTAGCAAGTTGTGCAATGTAAGGGCTAGCGCCAGTCCCTGTACCGCCACCCAATCCTGTTGCACAGAGTATTATATCGCAACCATTAATAAGCGTTAAAAGCTGATCTTTACTTTCTTCTGCTGCCTGCAGCCCAACTTTAGGATCTGCTCCTGCACCATATCCATGAGTAAGCTCTGCACCTATCAGTACCGCTTCATCACTCTGTGTATGCTCAAGCACTACTTTGTCGGTATTAACGCTGTATAAGTGCGCCTGCTCAGACTCGCGTTGTTCAAAAATACTGTTCAGCGTATTACAGCCACACCCACCAATACCAAATACACCAATCGATAAACCATCATTTTGTTGAATTAACTGAAACATAACTACTCCTTAACTTTAAAAGGAGCATAGCAAACAGGTGCGTCAATTTTTGACGTACCCAAACTAGTAGGAGTTATTTATAAATGTTAGCGGCCGCTTTAAGCTTGCTAACAATTCTTTGTCGCAGCTTTTCGGGTTTAACAACCTCGAGCCAATGGGCACATTTAAATAGCTCATCGGTCAATTGCTCGGTATCAATAGTTTGGTAGGTAAATAATACGTTTTTATCGTCAATCTGTTGCTTGTCACTCAGCTCGCCAAGCTCAATAAAGCCTTGATTAACCGCAGAGTGCTTGGGTACTTTTACAATTAACTCAATCGCTTCTTGCGACATGCCTTTGTTAATCGCACTACGTAACGACTTTAACTGCTCAGTGCTTGGCTCACGTCGTGTCTTTTGCAAAATGTGCACATTACGAATGCGGTAAACCGGCATCTGGTAACACTTATCGTGAAGCGTCCCCACCATAAACTGCGCCATTAACACACCGCCTTGCTGAACTAAGTTATAAAAGCTTATTTCAGCAAATTTTAACCAATGCGCCTCATCATAAAGCACCCTATAAAGCTCAGCACTCACTGCACGCTTATGCTTAATCACGTGCTCAATTTGATTAACTAACTGAGTATCAATATTCACTTTTAACGAAGGTTTTGGCAGGGTTGCAAGACAGTCAGGCACATGGCCATTAAAACGCTTAAGAGCCTGCTCTGCTTTAATGTGAACTGACTGCTTAACGTCACTCGGGACTGATTGCGGTAGTAATTGCTCAAGCAATAAATAGTGCTCTGCAACTTCGCTGCTCATTAATTTAGAGTTACCACCTCTCCAATGCGCATTGATAGACCAACCATACGGTTTACTACGCGTATCTTTTTCAAGCCCGAAGCAGCCTTGTTCGTAAAGTGATTGCAGGTCTCGTTGAAGCATGCGAGTTGAAATATCAAAGCCATACTGGTTGAGTTTAACCATTATTTCATGTGAGGAGATATACCTAGGGCTCAAGGGAATAATATCAAGAATTGTACTTTGCCTTAAAATGAGCATTTTAATCACTTATAGAGCTATGGTTAATTAGTTTAAAACAACTATAAAGATAGTAGCTTTCAGAAATATCAATTATTACGGAGCTCTAACTTCTAATTCACAGGCTATCTTAATCTGCTCTATATGCTTGCTGTTCAATTCTATTTCCCTATCAATACGCTCTATTTCATCTTGTAGATTGCGCTTTTCTGAGCCTAGCTCTGCATGGCTTAACTTCATTTCAAAGGGTATTTTTTCTATTTTCAACAATTGTATCTTAGCTTTATAGGCCTTCGTACGCTCTGTGACTAGATCATGTATTTTATTTTTAATTTCTAAGTTCCTATTAAATTCACTTATACCTTCAGTAACATCATCTAAAAAATTACTTGTGCCTAGTAGCGCCTGAGTAGCTGCAGATTTACTATCATCATAAACTTTCTGTACCTCAGCCTTTGGTTTTGTACACTTCATGATTAGGCCTGAAATGACCAAAAGTGGTAGAGCTATATAGGTTAGATAAACCCCTACATAAGTAACAGTAAATAGTGTTAGCAAATAAAGTGCTAATGTAAGCCAAAAAACAAAGCTTGCTTTAGAGTGCATATAAATTAATCCTTTAAAATTAAAATTTCTTATCTAATTTGGCGCTGAAAATTCTCAAAGTTATTTAAGGCATCGAATGCAGTAAATACAGTCCAGCCGTGTCTTCTTAATATATTAGAATTACTCATATTAATAAGCACCGCTACTTTACGCCTTGGCCAGCAAAGATCGATTGAAACAAATGTTTCTTTATCTTGAATAACAATCCCTAGCTCAGCACCTGGTAACCTAGTCGACTCACATTTTTGTAAAAGGCCATCTAATGCTGTATCTGCACACTCTCGCAGATTATCGTAATTAAACACGTCAAACTTATGTTGTTCTCGTCTTAGCTGGTTAATTTTGAGAATATCTGAGTTGCTTACATATATATGATCATGATGTGGCTGCTTTTTATGGCAATCTGCACAAAGTACTCTCAAATTATCTCGTTCATTATCTGCTTTATTCCCATTGATATGATGAGTATGTAAGAGCCTTTTTTCAGATTTAAGGTCAACGCCGCATTGCTCACATGTATAATTCAAATCGCTTCTTAACTTAGCTGAAATTGATGGCCAATCTGGCGTATAACCACTTGTGTGTTTCTTACTGTTAACAGGTAAACTTTTAAAGTAGGAGCTATAAACTTCGAAAAATTGTTCAAACGAAAAACTATTAAATACTTGATTTTTAACTTGAGGACTTTGAGTAGAGTAACCCTTGTAATTAAGTATTTTTAAGCAGTTTTTACATACACCTAAATCAGCCTCTCCCTCTGTATTAGGTCCACCTCTGTAGCTTGAGCCGAATACAGGGAAAAAGCCATCAACCCGATTAATTACATCATAGCGTTTAAACCGGCCTGTTTCTCGCATCAACTCAAGAGTAGAACACTCTGCCACATGTATACGTCGCCCTAATTTACCATTAGACAACACTGCTTCAATGTCATCTCCTTGATCTGGTATGTATAGCATAACCTGATGGCCATCATAGTTTAATACACCGTTTGACCCATCGATTTCATCTAACTGTACATCTTTACCTAAAATCATCCCTTGATTAAGATGACTGCCAATGCTTTCGAGTTCAGAAGCATCACTGGTAATAGAAAAGTCAGTTACTATTTTCCCTAAAGGTGCTACCGCTCTATGTAACGCACTAAAATCAACTGTTAGCTTCATTACTGCGCCTCCAGTATCCGTTTTATTTGAATATCAGCATTAGTAATAGCCCTAAATGATACACGCCTTGACCTTGCAGCATCTTCCACACCATTCTTTTTAATCAAGCGCGAAGATGAAAAACCAACTGCAGCAATATTAGCTTTAATCCAATCAGACTCATCAGGCATAAGTGCGTAACCATACTCTAATACAGAACGTGTTCGTCCTTGAGATAATCGCATATTGTAAAAATATGCTTGCGCCTCTGTAGAGCCTCTTAAACCAACACTTGAAGTATGACCCTCAATACGAATTTCATCTAAAGAGTCTCTAAACGGGGCAAGCACGTTGATATAACGGGGGAAAAAGTCGTTTAATATTTCTTTATATGCGTCGCTTAATCTAGTTTCATTATTAGCAAATAAAACATCAGGAGATTGAAAATTGAACGCTAGCGTTTCTTTGTCTATTGTTGCTCCCCACTTATCAAGATCTTTTTCAAATTCGCTTTCTAGAGCTTCATATATAGCAACTTGATTTTGTTGGTAAGCAACAGCAACATCTTTAATTTTGTCATTTTCTTTTTGAGTTATCATCATAAAAACAATAGCTATAAACAAGAATACAACCATTAAACCAGCCATCAAATCTGATACAGTTAACCAATGATCACCACTATCTTGTGAGTTGTTTTGAGAGCCAAATATCTTTTCCATTACATTACTCGCTGACTTACAACTTCATTCATCGCTTTAGTTAGCTTAATGTAATCATCAACAAATTTACCGCTTACCTGTGCAAGTGCTTTACCCATTTCGTTCATTACACGGTTTATTTCTTGCTGCATCGCTGTATCAATAAGTTTTAGTTGCGAGTCGACAGCTTCCCCTGTCATACCGACCTGCTTTTTAACCTCATTTTCCATTGCGTCAAAAGTACGTTTAGCTTGATTAATTTGCTGTGTCGCAGCGTCATCAATCACTTCATTAAGGCGTTGCTGTAGTTTTTCAGCCGACTTAACTACAGTATCACGCACCTGCTCTGTATCTGTCACAAGGTTTTGATTAGCTTGCTTCATAGTTGAAGTAATATCTTTAGCGTCATCGACTAATTTTTCAATCATGTCTCGCATATTGTTATTTAAGTCAGTCACTGTATCTTGTAAGTGCTGCTTAATTACTTCAGTTTGCGACTGTAAATGATCAGATGTTGTCTTTAAGCTTTCGTTGGTTCGAGCTGTATTATCTGTAAACTCATTACCTGCAGTTTGGATTTCTTTACCAATCTTGTCTGAGCTTTCAATCAAACGATCGCCAACACTATTAATGCCTTTCTCTGTTTCATGAGCAAACTTGTCTAATAAATCATTAGATGTCTGAACGTGAGCTTTTATGTAATCGTCTGATTGCGTAAGAAGGGTTTTATAATGATCACTTGCTGTTGTTACGGCAGCCGATATATCGTTTACTGTAGCTTCCACTTGTTTTTGAATTTGCGGGACGGCTTCAACAGCTTTATCGCGCATATCTTTAAAGGCCTCTAGATGGCGTTCAAGCTCAGCTAATTGATGTTGATTAACCTCCATAACACCTTTCAATTCACCCATAGATTGAGGAATTATTTGGCTTTGCTCACTAATATGGGCAACAGATGATTCAGTAGCAGAAATAGAAGCAACACCATGAGCGTATTGGTCACTCATTTCTTTAAGCTGAACTTTATAGTTTTCTTGCCATTCAACTAATTTAACTACCGCTTCATTTAATTGTTTAAAGTTATCACCAAACTGCTCTGTTAAATTATTATTAAAATCACTAATTACCTGTTTTAGCGCTTCAATAACTTGCTCTGTAGCTGACTTTGATAAAGTATCTGCAAAGTCTTGTAGTTTAAGCCATAGCTTTTCACTAAACGCCTCAAAGTTCTCTTGTTGTTTTACAGCTTGTTCTTGGGCAATATTAATCGATGTTTTTGCATTATCATTAATATCACCACGTAATATTTTTAATTGCCCAAACAGTGTTGACTCTTCATTACCAACAATCGCTTCTTTTAAAACTTTTGTTTCTGCAACCTGCGCTTGCATAGCACCTAATATCGCCTCAGGCGTTGCATGAGAAATGCTATCTTCTAGTTGCTTAGGTTTTAAAAATGAAAACGTAGACAGTGTTTTAAACACTAAAGATAAAAATATACCCGCTAAACTTGTAATAAATGCCGTTTTTAAACCCGCTAGCAACAACGGAATACTGGCTTCTATATCACTTTGGTTAAATTCTAATAAACCAAGAACTATACCTAAAAAAGTACCAAATATACCCATAGTAGTTAATAGTGTTGGAACAAACTGAACAAACTCAACTTGCTTAGCTTTTTTGGTGTAAAACAAACCTAAACCAAAAACAAAAAGCATTAAAATTAAAACAACACCACTAACAACGTTTGTATCAAAACCGCGTAGTAAACTTTCTAGTATATTCATATGATTTATCTTTTGTACTCTCGTAATTAAATAGACAACTACTTTGAAACCTCAAAGCAGAAAACACGCAATAATGGCGAGGAAAAGAATCATAAAGAGGTATAAAATTAATAGTGGGGGGTTGGCAGTACTGCTCGGCTTTTATCCATAAAATCTTTAAGTTCCCTTTCGACATCCACAACTAAAATAAAGCAATACTTTAGTCGTGGCGAGATGATATATAAATCAACTGTGATAAGCAAAAAAATAATGATAAACCACTAAAAAAGCAGGTTATATGACCAAGTTTTAAGCTTAAATTCAGTAACCATTACTGTTCAGCCAATATTGACCATTAATTATCAGCTGTGTTCTCAACTAACTCTGACTTATCAATATCAAATGGTAATACTTTGAGTGTAAGCCCGTTATCAAAAATAAAATTAGGTAAAGGCTTTAAAAATTGAGGTGTCATAGGGTAGATCAGCCAAATAACTGCGGGTTCTGATTCTTCCTTTTGGTAAGTTTGGTTATAGGCCAACATCTGGTACATATCACTTTCACTTATTCCATACTTTTTGTTAGGTAAGTTTTCATCAATCACCTTCCACTTTGTATCACCAATAATTAATTTATTTTCTGCTTGAATATGTAAGTCAGGCTTTAATTGGAAAAGCTTGCCATCATTAGTGCGTTTTTTATTGTCGCTAGGCGTATAGCTTATTAAGTATTGACTGCTGGTTTGTGTTTTTATGTCATAATTTTGAAATTGTCTTTTCAGACAAATTGGTACGTAATCCTCAAATACGCGTTCCATAGGAAATAATATAGACAACATGCTTTTTGAACCGTTTACCGATGTAGGGCTTTGATCTTTAAAAATCATCTCTATCCACGGTCTAATCGCTTCATAGTGAGATAAATGCCTGCCCCGTTGCCAAGCATTGAGATCCTGCCATATAGCTTTTGAGCTTGTTACTTCTTCAAAATGAAATAGTAACTCCCTGCAAAGATGTTGCGTTTTTGCTGTCACACGCTTGAGCGACCAGAGCAATGCACTTTTAATTAATCGGTTTTCAGGGCGGTTAGTTGTTAGCTCGTCAAAGGCTATAAAGTGATGGTGTTTATTAACTAAGTTATGCCTAATTTGCTGGCTAACCAGTATTCTACCCTTTATAAAAGGCTCATTACTTTCATGCGTTTCATACTGCCTTGCCACACCACGCTTAATTAATAAGCTGATCTCTTGCAAAAACAATTGAATGAATACGTCAAGTAACGGCATTTTAGCCATATCTAACGATGCATTGTCAGCAACCTTACCTGGTAAATACTGTGTTGCCTTTAACATCTTTATAAGGTTGGAGCGGTTCCTGCTAATATTTTCATCACTCTCAGCATGTACGCTTTTCCGATGTGTTTTAGGTAAGATTTCAATTTGATCGCCGCAAGGTAAACAAATTACACCAACGTAGTTTTGGCAAACTAATACCTCTTGTCGCTTTTCAAAGCCATATCTAAATAACTTATCATGGTCTGCCTCACTGCAAGTTAACAGCTGTTTGAGCGCTTCAAATTGAGCGTGCTCTAGTTTTAAGTTATCTCCTTTGTGTTCAGTCGTGTTACTTTTATACAAACGCGAAAACTCATAAACAGACCAAGTATGCATAAACCTTCCTTAGTTCTGTTTCAGTTCATCAAAATTATTATCATTTATATTTTGATAAGCCGCTGTATAATTTTCAATCTTGTCAAAGGCTTTACGGTCTACATAGTAAGACTTTGCTGCATACTCATCTGAACCACCAAGCCAATTACTGTGAGCATCTTTGAGCTCAGAAACAAACCCGTTATCATTAAATACTTGCTTAATTTTATCCCAATCTTCAAAAAAGTATTCTTCCAGTAGCGGCATAATGTTAGTGATAAATACTTGTTTAAGATCCGCTAAGTTACTAACTTTCATTAATAAGGCATGGCCAATAATATGCTCTCTATCTAATAAAAGTTCTATCCGTTTATTAATCGTGAATAAGAGCTTTCTTAAGTTAATACCATCTACATTATCGCTTAATAAAGAGTAATCAGTTCTCAGCTCTATAAATTCAAAGCGGCGTCTTAACGCAATATCTATATGCGTTAAAGAACGGTCAGCCGTGTTCATAGTACCAATAATATCGAGGTTGCTAGGTACCGAAAAAGGTAAGTTTGAGTATGGCAAAGTAACTGTAAGTGAATGCTCTTCACCAGCACGTTTATCTATTTCAATAAGGCTTATCAACTCACCAAATATCTTACTAATATTGCCTCGGTTAATTTCGTCAATCACTAAGGCGTATTGATGATTAGGATCAGCTTCAGCACGCTTGCACAGACGCTTTAAAATACCAGGCTTCACAACGTAACTTATATCACCATCGTCGTTAGTAACAGGCCTTAAACCTTCAATAAACTCCTCATACCCATAAGATTGATGAAAGGTCACAAATTCAAAGCGCTTTATTTCTTTTTCGACAGGGGGACCTGCCTTAAGCTCATCTAGTTGCTCTTTATAACTAGCAATTAGTTCATGTTCTTTATCAACAATAGTCCACTTACTATCTGTATTTTTATCAAAAATTAGTGGTTCGATGCGCTTAGCGTACTTAACAGTTTCTGAGTCTTGAATGGTATGAGTTTGCAAGGCAGCCCAAGCTGTCTGACGTATATTTGCGGTTCTGCCATTAAGCGCTAACTTCTTGATAAAATACTCATGATTCACAATATCTGTGACAGATAAATAGTGCTCTGAATCCAACAAAATAAGTGTAATAATTTCAAACCAACTTAACTCACCCAACTTATTGTTAAGCCAAACTACAGGCTCTTCAGAAGTTCCTGTTTCTGTGTACTGTTCTTTTAACAGCTTTTGTAGGGTAAAAGTTTTGCCAGTACCAGGTGGACCGTAGTAAATAAGGTTTTTTGATTTTTTTTCCGATTTATTTAGCTCAGTAGTCATTGAAGGATCCGCTTCATCTTCGTCTATATATAAACTTTCATCGTGGCTTTCTTTTCTCAGCTTTTCAAACAGCCACCAAATAAATGTATTAAAAACAAGTTCACTTTCAGATTTGTCTACTTTACTTTTGACTTTCTCGGTAACAACCTGATTTAACTCTGCCCAATTCCAACTAACATTAATTTCTAAACCAAAAGCATCATTTAAGTATTTCGTAAAAGCTCTTAAACCATCAACATTTAAAATCGTATTGTATTTTTTTGGGTCAGCGGCAGCAAAAACCCTGTGGATCACACCACGCTTGACGGTGTTAAACTTTCCTTCCTTCTTAGCCTCATCAGCCCATTTATATATTTTTTCTAAAGTAGTTGGAGTGGGCTCTTTGAATATCAAAGCCGTAATTTCCGGCAAGTCGTCTAAAAGATTTTTGTATTCATCATTACTCAGAGTCCCAGGCTTAGCGCTAGCAATTCCATTGGATTCAGACTTCCATAGCTTTTCTATAAATTCAGCTTCATAATTGGAGGCTGTATTACCTAAGTTTTGCTCCACTTCTGCACTAAAACGCTCATAAGCAGCGATCCAACCTTTGTTAGGCTTTTTGAGGTAATCGTTATATAAATCATTTATGGACTTATGCTCTACAACATCAGTAATACCGTAATCAAACTTAGAATTAACAAAGCGAATGACTTTCTCAGTACCATCAATGCTCCATTGGTTACTGACAAAAATTCGAGTGCCATCACCTAGAGTTAAAGCCTCTGTATCAGACTCAAAAAATCGCTTTCTTTTATCTTTACCATGCTTTTTTCTCTCTTCTAATTCTTGTGGAGTTATGTATATTGGCTTGCTTTTACTTCTACTCTTTTCGATTTCTTGGAAGTCTTGTTTCAGTTGCTCATAAGTTGGTTTTTTATCTGCAACATACTTTTTCATTACCGCTAAAATAAGCGGTGCTTTACCTAATTGTTCTCCATTGAAGTTATATTTATTATAGGTTGGCATATAATTCCTTTTTAAATGATATCAAGTATTTAGAGGTTATAATTATTTTGCAGATAACTCATTCGCAGACCCTATAGACCGATGATCTTTATATGTCAGCCTTTTCTTTGGTTCTAATCTGCCATCTGCGGTCCATTGCTTCGATTCTTCCTGTGCTAGCGTTAAAACTACACCGACTTTTTCATCATCTAATCCTATTTTTACAGTTTTATTCGGCTCGCTCCATAAAGAGATTATGTTGCTTTTAGGAAACTCACCACCATTTGTAGAGCGTTCAACTATCCCATACGGCGAAATTGTAAGAACACTACTACCTGGCTCATCGACTAAAGTGTGTGAGTAATGACCAGGCCAACGACTTTCAAGCTGGGGTCCATCTAAAAGAAGAGCGACAACTAGATGAGGGGCTAATGACCTCAGCACACCTGAGATCGGCTCTTGCCTCGCTAGGTCTTCACATATTAATGGGCAAATATGGGTTGAGCTTTTTTCAAATGAAAGTAATTTTCTAGATCCAATCAAACAGTCTTCCCACCACTTTACTTTTTTATCTTCAAAAACCTTCTGCAAGCCATAATTATTTACTTGTTGCTGATCAATAGCCCAGCGGTGGTGTTTTTGTTGAGTCTCCGCGGCAAAGCAACTCGTATTTTCGTCCCAAACTAATACAGATAAGCTATTGTCACCGTATGTACCATCTGTTCCTTTTGTAAAAACGCCAAATATAAAAGTCGGAACTTCTACATGCTTGTTTTTAAAGTACCTACTTAATTCTGAAATAATAATTTGCTTATTTTCACTATCAATTGAGCACTCTGGAATTACAACAAGATCTAAAGGGCTACCAGAACTCTCCATTGCATATATAATTTTTTTTGCTGTAATTACTTCTAAGTTAGAGTATGAGAAGAACCCAAATTCATCATCCATTTGTAATAATGGTTTTACAGCTGTGTTGAAGAAATTATCTTCAACTTTCAATGGCCAAGGCAAAAGTAAAATATTAAAGTCTTTTTGCTCATTATCGTATTCCACTTTTTGAGGTCGTGAGTATATTTTTACACCTGCTTTTATATAAGCTAAATCGTGGCTCAAACTATTTAAAGATATACCTGATTGTGGTGTGTGGGTTTTATAATGAACACTTCCGTAGCTGGAATTACAATTTGAAAAGCTCAATATGGCTGAACTTTCTGAACGTGCTAGATTTTTAACCTGGGCTGCAATATATGCTGGAGCCTCCTCTGAAAATAAAGTGTTTTTGATATTAAAAGAACAGCTATCGCTTGCATTAAATAACTCTATTAACTGACTAAAATAAGTTGGGCTATTGAGTAGATCACTCACTTGTTGACTCGCATTAGAACTCTTAAATAAATTATACAAAAGCTCATAAAACCGGTCGCTTACTTCAATTACTTTTTCATTTTCATTCGATAATATAGATTGGACCCACGTTCGCGCATGCCTTCCTGTTGAACCTCTATAGGGTAATTCACTATAGTTTTTTAAAGATACTACGTTTTGATACACATCAAATGTATCAAGCATTCGAGCAATGATATGAAATGTATTCATAGGCCAAATGATATAAGATAGGAAAGTATCTTTTTCTAACGAAATAGCAATAAGACCATTTTTACTATTATTCTTTGGCACTTTAACAAATTCAGTAGCACGCCCCTCTGCATCATCACCTAATATTGTATTTTTTAAAAAAGTAGCTAATTGCATATTATAAAGCCTGTTCGACTATGGCGTCGGTTAGGTGAAGTTTAGTGGTTTGTGCGTCGGTTATACGAGCTTTAAGTTGTTCGCATAGTGCCATTAATTCATCGACTTTAGCGACAATGCGGTGTTGCTCCTTTTGTGGCGGGAGTGCAACAACTAAGCTTCTAATTTGTTCTCTTGATACATTTTTCATGGAACTACTTGTTCCACCTGCAACTCGATTATAATAATCTCTAGAAACTTGGCTATTATTCATCAAGTTTAAATACTCACCACTTACACTTTCATGTAATTTAAATCTAATAATCTTGTCACTCATCATTAAATTTTTAGGTGCAAGATCTGGCACTATTACAGCTTTCGCAACTAAGTCAGCGGTATTAGCTCTTGAGATAAGAAAATCACCGCTTTGAACTTCATGTTCAATTCTTGGTTCTAAGTGTTCTGGAAGTTCTTTATTTTCCTCTGGATTAAATATCCCCCAAGTAACAGCACTAACTTTTAAAACTCCCCAATCTTCACCATTTCTAGGTGTTGGTAAACATTGAGGGCTCCAACCAGCACTCGAACTAAGCGCCGCATCATCAAATCGACACCACTCCCACCCTTTTGGTAATTCAAACGGTTTTTCTTCGTGGGTGATTTCTGGCAGTGGTTTTTGCTTTTTGATTTTTTTGTCTTTAATCAGTTGGGCTTTTTCGGCTGCTATGCGCTCTAGGAGTTTGGCGGCGGGTTCGTCATTTGGATTTTGTGGGACGAGCTTACCCATTACTGCTAGTTGTAAAATGGTTTGTTTTAGCGTGTCGATGCTGGCGGTGGTGGTGAATAGCGTGTCGAAGTGCTCGCTTAAGCGTTGCCAGTTTTGTTGAAACTGTGCTGTGGCTTGTTCGGGTGTTGCGGTTTGCTCTGGTACTTTTAGCAAAGCCTCTAACAGCACTTCAACTAAAGTTTGGTGTGCCGCAATGCTATTTTCAGTTTGTGCCTCAAGCGCATCACACAAGCTCATTAACTCATCAACTCTAGTAACGATGCGTTGTTGTTCTTTAAAGGGAGGAACTATTGCTATCAACTCATTTAGATCACCTAGAGAAACATTTGGCATAGCTCCTCCACGAGCTCTTTCTCTAGTTTTACCAGCGACAAAAGAATTTAATTGAATTAATAAAAATTTAGCACTGAATACTAATTTTGTCCCTCGAATAATTGCTAATGCTTGATTTGTATTAGCTGGTAAATCGTCCTGTACTACAATACAAGTTTTACCAATAGTTCCTGCTATAGAAAAAAGTAAATCTCCTGCCTCTAAACTAGAACGCTTTAGTGCCTCATTTGTCTCTTTTGATATAAATTGACTAATGCTAGGTAGGTTGATGCGATCCCTTGAGACATTTTCAATTTTAATGAAATTCACACCAGATTCTTTAAATTCAAACCCTAAAGATGTAGGTGTGGTACCTTTAGTTATTAAATAAGATAAGTTTACCAGTCGTTCAGCAAGCCACCCTTTCGGCAACTCAAACGGTTTTTCATCTTCACTAATTTCTGGGAGTGCTTTAGGCTTTTTAATTTTTTTATCTTTGACTAACTGCGCTTTTTCAGCGGCTATTCGCTCAAGCAATACTGAAGCTGGTTCGTCGTTTGGATCTTGCGGCACTAACTTACCCCGTACTGCGAGTTCTAAAATAAGTTCACGGAGCTTTTTAATACCGTGAAGCGAAAACTTCTTAGATGACCCACGCCCTGACGACGACTTTTGCTCAATGGACGTCGTCCAAATATCTAGGTGGTCGGTTATTAGCTGCTCTGCGCTTGTGTTTGGTGCTTTAGTCTCAGCCATTACTTGCCCTCAACATCTTTAGACAGCGCCGCTGACAATATGCCTTTAAGCTGATCGCGCAGTGCTTGTATATCAGCTTGTTGTTTTGAGTAGTCGGCTAATAGCTCTTCTGGGTCGTGGCTGATTACTTCCCCTATATGCGGGTTTTTAATGTCGAGGTTGTAATTACGGGCAATAATATCATCGATTGATACTTTCCATGCTTGTTCGGTTTCAGTACGGCTGGCAAAGCCGTCTGCCTCGTTGCCCCACCATTCAAGTTCGGTTTTAAATTCTTCAAACTTCATTGGTTTTGTTTTGTTATAGTTTTTAACGCCTGCTGGGTAGGGGTGTTCGTAAAACCACACATCTTTTGTTGGTGTGCCTTTAGTAAAAAATAGGATATTAGTTTTAATACTGGTGTACGGGTTAAACACGCCATTGGGTAAGCGTATTATGGTATGTAAGTTACATTCCTCTACCAATAGCTTTTTAATTTTGGTTTTTACGCCTTCACCAAACAAGGTGCCGTCTGGCAATACTACTGCGGCGCGCCCGCCCTCTTTACCGGCTGAAGGCTCATTAAGCAATTCTATAATGAGCTGTAAGAACAAGTCGGCTGTTTCACGAGTTTGCATGTCGCTTGGGAAGTTTTTTTCTATGCCGTCTTCTTCGGTGCCGCCAAACGGAGGGTTGGTGATGATGACATCTACTTGATCATCCCAGCTTGAAAGCGGTTTATTGAGCGTATTGCCGTGTTTAACTTGTACCGGTACCTCAATGCCGTGAAGCATCATGTTAGTAGTACACAGTAAGTGCGGGAGTTGTTTTTTTTCTACGCCGTGTATTTGCTTTTGAAGTATTTGGTGGTCGTCGCCCGATTTAACATAGTTTGCTTTTACGTGGTCGAACGCACACGCTAAAAAGCCACCGGTACCACAAGCAGGGTCCATGATTGACTCGCCTAGTTTTGGGTCGGTTACTGCCACTATAAATTTAGTAATGGCGCGCGGGGTATAAAATTCGCCCGCGTTACCTGCACTTTGTAAATCTTTTAATATTTGCTCGTAAAGGTCGCCAAATAAGTGGCGCTCTTTTGAGTCGGTAAAGTCTATTTCGTTTAGCTTATTAATAACCTGGCGCAGTAGCGTGCCGTTTTTCATGTAGTTAAAGGCATCGCTAAAGGCTTGGGTTACTACATAGCCGCGTGGATTTTTATCTATGGGTGCTGTTAGGTTTTTAAGCTCAGGGAATAGCTTGTCGTTTACAAACTCTAAAAGCTCATCGCCCGTTATGCCTTCGTTATCGGCCGCCCAATTGCGCCATAAAAGTTGCTCTGGGATTGGCTCGCGGTAATCGTCTAATTCTAGCTCTAGCTCTTCTTCTTGTGCGTCAAATACTTTTAAAAATAGTAACCACGACATTTGGCCAAGGCGTTGTGCGTCGCCATCGACACCGGCGTCTTTACGCATAATATCTTGAATGGATTTAATAGCTGAACTGATAGACATAGTATTCTCTTGTTTGATTACTTTTATAAACAGCGACTAAAAGCAAATATGGAAGCTGTTTATTTTGATTGGTTTAATGCTTTGCTGTCGCTAATACATAGCAACAACAAGCATAAATTTAGGCTGTTTTAGGCGTTGGCATTTGGTAAATTTCGGCTTCGAGCTCTTTGAGGGCTTGCTCGTATTGTTGTTTGCCACCAAAGCCTTTTTTTACTATTTCACTTAGGCTGCCAATTTCGTTAAACGGCGCTACTTTAAGTGCTTGCATAGATTCTATTTCTTGCACGCCTACATCGGCGTATTTTAACAGAAGGTTCTCAAGTACGGTGTGCGCGGTTCCCGAATATTTAGTGAAATAGTTACGCTTTTGTACGTTATCTGCGCGTTCTTTACGAGTAAGGGGTGGTTGGTCGTAAACTACATGGCAAATCATATCAAATGGGTCCATGTCTTTGCCTACTTCTTCTTCAAGCGCTGACCAAATAATGCCTTCTTCGGCAAGTTCGTCTATTACTGCTTGTTTACGGTCTGATTCATTCCAGCGCTTTACAAAGTCATCCAATGAACTGTACTGTTTGCTCATGGTTTTACGGGTGTAATCTATAAATGATTCGGTAACGAGTTTACCGTCGGTATCGTAATACTGGACTCGCTCTGCCACTTTATTAACGGTCACACCTGATATGCGGTACTTAACCATTTTGTTTGTTTCATCATCCCACTCACCATCAAGCGAGCCATCGCCTTTAGGATCGTTAATAGTGTCGTTATTGGCATCGCTTTCATCGCCGGTTGATTGATCATCGAATACGCTATCAGGCTGCTCTTCGCCAGTTGTATCGTCTTGTGATTCAATATCAACGTCTTCGTTTTCAATGTCGGTTGGCGTTACCTTAATTACTTTTTCTGGCGTGCCATCAAAGCGTTCATCGGCAAATAGTTCAGTGGCTTTTTTAAAGTCGAGTATGGTAAACCATAGCTTGCCGTAGCGGTCGTCAATACGGGTACCACGACCAATAATTTGTTTAAACTTGGTCATTGATTGTATGTTTTGATCAAGTACCACTAGCTTACAGGTTTTAGCGTCTACCCCTGTGGTCATGAGCTCTGAAGTAGTGGCAATTACCGGGTATGGGCGTTTAGGGTTTATAAAGTTGTCGAGCTGGCCTTTACCTAGTTCGTCGTCACCGGTGATTTTCATCACGTATTTATCGTTTTTAGCCATTTGCTCTGGGTTTAAGTTGGCAATGGCACGGCGCATACGTTCGGCGTGGTCTATGTCGTTACAAAACACAATGGTTTTAGCCATAGGGTCTGTACGCTTTAAATAGTTGGTAATGGTTTCGGCCACTAGTTGTGTGCGCTCGTCTATGACCATTGTGCGGTCAAAGTCTTTTTGGTTGTATATGCGGTCTTGTATTACTTCGCCGTTGTTATCAACCTGGCCTTTTGTTGGCCGCCAGCCTTGTAGGTCTACATCGAGATCGACACGTACCACCTTGTATGGTGCTAAAAAACCATCTTCTATCCCCTCTTTAAGGGAATAGGTATAAGCAGGGTCACCAAAATAATCGGTGTTTGATACTTCTTCGGTTTCTTTGGGTGTTGCGGTTAGACCGACCTGGGCTGCGCCATTAAAGTAAGTAAGTATTTCACGCCACGCGCTATCTTCACTTGCGCTTCCACGGTGGCACTCGTCAATAATAATAAGGTCGAAAAAATCAGGGTCTACCTGCTTAAAGGCTTTTTGAGATTCTTCTGGGCCTGTTAGTGCTTGGTATAGTGCTAGGTGTATTTCGTATGCGGGATCGATTGTTCTGCCGGTAATTTTGGTCATTGAAGTACCAAATGGCTGAAAGTCGTTAATACGTGTTTGATCTACCAATATGTTCCGGTCGGCTAAAAACAATATGCGTTTTTTTGCGCGTGATTTCCATAAACGCCAAATGATTTGAAACGCGGTATAGGTTTTACCGGTTCCTGTTGCCATAACAAGGAGTACGCGGTCTTTACCTGACGATATAGCTTCTACTGTTTTATTAATCGCTTGGAGCTGATAGTAACGCGGGTGTTTACCGCTACCATCATCATAATAGGCTTGGTTAATTATAGGTAACTGCGATTCGGTATAACCTTTGTAAGCACAATACTTAGCCCAAAGTTCTTGCGGTGATGGGAAGTCTTCTAAGCGTATTTCTGTTTCAAGGTTGTGCGCATCAGGAGTGCCTAGCTTGGTTTTATCGTGAAATATAAAGCCATCGCCATTAGAGGCGAATATAAACGGCACATCGAGCAGCCTTGCGTAATCTAAGCCTTGTTGTAGGCCTTTACCCACTTCGTGCTTATTCGCTTTGGCCTCGATAACCGCAAGCGGCATGCTGGGTTTATGGTAAAGCACTATGTCAGCCGATTTAACAGTTTTACGTACACCAAGCTGCCCACGAACGATTACTTTACCGTCACGTAATTTAACCTCTTGGCGTATTTGGGTTATGTCGTCCCACCCTGCGGTTTTAACTGCGGGCAGAATAAACTTACTGATTATATCGGTTTCGCTGAGCTTTCTTTTATCCATAACTTAAACCATCCCTAAATACTGCGCTATGAGTGCGCACAACTCGTTGATTCAACGCGTTTCATACTGTTTAGTGATGCTATATAAAATACGGTTAATAAGCAATTCTATTAAGGCGATAGCATAACTCTTAGGCTAACCTATATAAGTTGGAGGGTTTTGCTATGTCTCATCAAGTTATTTGTTTAGCAGTGCAATTACTTAATAAAGAACAACGTAACGAGCATTACAGATTAACGTTACCTACTTATTGCTTAGTTGAGTTTGCCGGAAGACTTATTAATGAAGTACACAAGGCTCGTCAGCTTCTAGAAGAAAATAATCTTTATGAGGTGGTTGTAAAAACTACGGAGGTCAATTGGTTTTATGGGCTAACCAATCGGTATCATCATTCGATGACTTCATACCTACATGTAACTAGCACAAAAATTGCGTTTTCAGGGCTTTTACCCCCAAATAAAGAACCTCACTTCATTACCCCATATGTAGATATTAACGATATAGCGCTACCTGAGCGAAATATTAAAAGCATTTTATTAGATAAAAAGCGTGTGCCATTAGTTTTATCATTAATTCGTGAACTGGAGTCTAAACAACAGGCCTTTGAAAACACCTCTGACCTATATTGGCAGCTTGAAAATATAGTTTCGCCGATTCGAGATTTAGATGACAAGTGTACTAATGTGCTAACGGCAGTTAATGATGAACTGTTATCTAACTTAAATGAAGAGTCGAACACGCTAAGTGTACAAACTGAACGACTTGAACTGGAGATTGAGCAAATAGTATTAAAGGTCATAAAGCGTATTTTTGGTGTGGTTTATGGTGACTTAATTACTCATATTGATACTAAAAATAGAACCACTAGCTTACGGTTTGAACATGCTTATTACTACGACACAGAAATTACATTTAGTGGTACAGGCATTACAAAACAAGGAAAGGTTGGCAAGCGACATCAATCTTTTAGCATAAAGATTATGGCTGAGCGTGAGTCTGTATGAATATTCAAACTTTACTATCAGAAATCAAACAGGCTAAAAAGCGCAGGGTAATTTTTGATTATCACCCATCACCTGTTAGTAGTGTAGATGTAATGGCAAAAGATTGGAAACCAACCTTAGCACTATTACATGGTTTATTTAAATCACTTAAGGCAAAGAACAGCTCTATTAAAATTACCTGGTGGGGCCAAATATTCATTACCCCTGAAAATAGCAACACTGCATTTGAGTTAGCGCTTGGCTATAAATTAGTAAATGTTGAAATGCACGATGTACACACTTTAATGAGGGAGCAAGATTTCATTATTTTAAGGCCGGCAACTCCTTATTACACAGTAAGTTTGAGAGCTCACCGAAATAGTACTAAGTGGAAGGACATACCTTTTAATATAGGCTGTGACTCTGCTGAAAAACTTGCTACTGCCCTACACTTAGACATGCTTATTAAGATTAAAAGTTACAGTAGTGCTGGGTTACAAATTGAAAAAATTAGCCTATCTGACGATGATTTACTGGCGGCGTTACATTATGGTGCTGCAAAATTTGGCAATAATTCGCAGTTTTATAGCATCTCTTCAGTAGTACTCAATTCTATGAGGAGGTGGAAAGTTGAGTTGATAGAAAATCAAATAACAGTACAAACCCAGCACCCAATAAAAAGTAGGACTTTTCAATTAAATGATAAAGAAGTTATGTTTTTAAGATCCCTTTTACCATCCATAGTTTGTGAACCTGAATAATTTAAAAGCATTTAAATACTTATAAACTAAAAAAGCGCCTTGATAAAATCAGGGCGCTTTGTGTTTAGGACAAATAAACAAGGGTTATACAAATTTAATAAGGAGATGCTTAAGCATGACCTTCATGCTTGGGGTATTACTTTTTCGATAATATTCGTAGTTATAGATACCTGTTATCAGTTTAGTGCAAAACAAACTCAAAGCTATAAACCAGGCAAAATTTTGAGTTAGTTGGTACTGTAAAAACAGTATAGCAGAGCCACTAAAAGCAATAGTCGAATAGATAGTTTCTATTCGATAACCACGGATAGCTTTTAAGATTTTGAGCATTAAAAGCCGTCATCAAATGCATCAAAATAATCGTCCTCTATTGACCCTTCTATTTCGTGCACTGTCATTACTCTGTCTAGCTGGCCTATCACATTGCCACCAACATCTACGATATTAGCGCTCGCATTAGTAATAGGCAGACCGCTGGCTGGGTTAATAGCAATATCATTAGCGTCGTTTTTCATGTTTAAACCTTATTAATTATTAATTTATACTTTCAAATTTAATGGTTTCGTGATAAAAATCAAACTTGTTTGACTGCGAAGCTCAGCAACAAAAAGTTTGAATAAGGTATTCACTTTTCTTCTATTTCACTTAATTTTTTTAAGCAAAAAACCTTTCCTCTTTATCTAAAAAGTTCATTAATAAGTTTAATTTGAAGGCGGTTTTGTCTGAAAGACTTTATTAAAAACGCATTTTTCGGCACGAAAAACTGCAAAATAGCGTCTCAGAATGAGACCAATAGCTCGCGTAATACATTGGAGGCGAAGCCGGAAATGTGTGGAGTCGCGCGAATGTACAGGCTGGTCTGTACTAACCGCGATAGTGTTTCGCATCAGCGAAATTCGATTAAAATTTTGCAAAAATTGATATCGAACCATCTATTTTCGTAGAAAATTACAGCAGATGAAAAATGCAAATTATGGGGCACCCATTGCATTGTCAGGCGCGGCAGTATGGCGGTTAGTACGGAGCGTAGCTCGTACATTCGCGCAGGGTCTACAACGCTAGCGCGATAGCGCGTTGAGCCAGCTCGTTGCGGAGCAACAACCAGAGCTGGCGGGCGTTTTAGGCCCTATGGTTGAGTAGCGAAGCGACGAGGCCATCAGCTGAAAGCTGCTTTTTGTTGCGATAATTATCGCGACAATGATTCCGTGCATGCTGTAAGAGCATCTCGGGATGAAAAACGACAATATAATTATAAAATGATGATAATTTTTGTGTTGCGGTGCTAGTTACTTTTACTAATTAACTCACCAAAAGGATTTTTGAATTGACTCAGCAACCATCAATAAATTTGGAAACGAACAACACTCTTCATACTCACTACCCTCGCTATTTTGATATTGATATGCGGTATTATCCAGGCGTAAACAATCATCAAAAAGGGGTTAACCGAACACGATTAACCGCTTTAATTGCTATTCGGTTTTCCATTGTTACACCAGGGATTATTCGCTGGCTCTACGGCATTAATCATCGGTTAGCATTAGAGCATCTGAACCGGCTAGAAAAGGACAGTTTGCTGCGTGTGGTAAAAACACACCGAAGCCCTGACGGTCGTGTCTACGTGCCTACCTATACTGCAGCCAAATTTGCCGAGGAATTAATGGGCATCGACGTATATTTTAGGAGTAATAAAAACCCTGCTCTGCAGTTCAATCAAAATAATGTTATGCATAACCTGATTAACGCATTTGTCATGCTGCGCGGTATACATAACTATCAAAGTGATGAAACATACGCGCCCATGTGGAATGGGCTTATTACTGAGCCTGAATTTAAACGTATTAATAACCTATCTGATACGCGAACGATAGATGGTGCTGTACGACTCCTCGATGGCTCTATTGCAGCAGTTGAAATTGAGCACTCATTTAAAAATAAAACGGCACGGCAGGCTATTTTACTAAAATATTTGGCCTCGTTAAAAAATAACGATTACAGTAAGATTTTTTTATTCTCTCAGTCGGTCAAAATTTTTGATGACATTAAACGTTTACATGAGCAGCTATTTACGGAGCTACCTGAACGTTACGACAAAAAGTCGCGCGCACCACTTCTCAGTGAAAGTGATGCTGAGCTGCTGCGTGCCTCAATAATATACCGAACTAAACTTTGTTCTGAAATTGAAAAAATGTTTTACTCGTAATGCAGTAGTATAAACATTAATGCGTTATGGTTGTTTTTTATTCAATTGTTTAGAGTAAAAAATCTTAGATTCATCGTCACCAAGGATTTTTGCATATTCCACGCAACGCCTTACATCTGCTTTTTTCAGCTTAAAAGTAGGATTTTGATTCTGTTTTAACAGCTCATAGGTTCCTAATAACGTGAGGTTTGCACGAGCCCACTCGCCCTCTTTAGCTGACCCTTTTTTAACTCTAGGGCGGCGAAATAGATTTGGCCTAGCTATATGTTCACTTTTACTAGGGCATTGAGTGCTGTACGCAAACTCAATGGCAGTAATACAGTTACCCACTTTTAGCGGCTTAAACGTTACGCATATATCTGTGTGGGCATTGATTTTTTCAATAGCAGGTAACAATACACGCGACTTAAAATCCCGCCATGCTCCATATGATTCAGATAAAAATAATTTATGTTTCATCTCTGGTAATTGAAAATTCACAACTACCGCGTCCCGTCGTTTGTAATTAGGGTAATTTCGCACCCTATTTAGAAGTGCGTAAAGCCGAAATGATGCTAGGCTATTTAATTTTACTGTATTATGAAAAAATAACTCTGTGAAATCACCCTCAATATTAAAAATATACGGCTCAACTTCTTTTGAAAACTCCAATGTGATAAACGAGCCCTGATTTTTCACCTTTTCGTATGTGGCATTGCTCACCCACGGGATTGATACCGCTTCACCTTTATCGTCTAAAATAGTGACAGATTTATCTCTGAGTGACTCTGCAGCTGCGCTCAGCTGCTCATAGACACTGCTTTTATTGAGGCCGAAACACTGGGCATATTCCGTTGGATAAATCAGAATTTTTCCTGGGTTAGACTTTTTGGAATTAGTTTTAGACAACGCGAGATTTATTAACCGCTGCTCATTAATCTCTAGCGAATAACCCGCATGTAATAGCTTATTGGCGAAAACAATTTTTGGAGAATTTTTACTGCTCATGTCACTACCTTATTTCTAGTTGATGCAGTTATGCTAACCGCGGCTCAACCAATAAAAGAAATTTCGGTAAGTTTTTTGGTTAATAAAATTTTTATTTATTCACGGTAAAGTGCCCCCCTAAACCGTATAAATTGCCTACTCATTTCGTATAAAGTGCCACAATAAACATATAAATCGCCCACAAACACAGTAAATATTTTATTTAATTTCAATAAGATAACATCCTCTAAAAGTATTAAAATAGAAAAAATAAAAATAAAGGCACATTTGCCACTTTCTATTTTTTATTAATTTATTTCTGACGGTTAAAAAATAAATTAATTATTTTTTATTTTTTTTACCTCACCACTATCATTTGTAATGAAACTACTGAGTGAACTGACTGCCTTACTGAAATACGCAAAAGGGAGGTAGATATAAATCTACCTCCCTTTTGCATTTGACCTCTACGCCGCCTTGCCAAACATTATTACAATGACTGCGCTTTTGAGCCACCGTAACGAAATCCTGTATTTGCGCAGGACCTCCTCCCAGGTTTGATACTCAGTAACTGAGTAAAATGCCCTATTAAACGCTATTGCAGTTAGGGCAGCGAATCAGCAAATAATGATTCACGGCATATTTGGGGAGACATGATTAGGCTGTTATTTTGATTTTGAAAATAACTATTATGACCTCAGTTTCAATCGCTAATTATTTCCAATTTAACACTAAGCAAAAACATCATCTTCAAAGTCGCACGGCAGCTCCACACGCTCTACAGGGTCGCTAATTAGAGCATGCATAAGCTCGTAGGTGAATTTTCGCATAGCATACTGGTTGAGCGCTTTATTCGCTGTAATTTCAGGGCCAATTACCTCCCAAAGCTCATCTAAATTCGCATTATCACTGCGTAATTCTAATAAGTTTATCTGGTGGTCATTCGCGGTGATTACCCGGCTAAATGAGTGTAATAAATTTAAAAAATCCAATGTTGATACGTATGTATTTTCCATACTTAACTTTCCTTGTGTGGTTTGTTATCAAAATCGATAACTCATTATTAGGTAATAATCAGGCATGGGTATTTAAATCGGTTTACGAAAAAAATATAAAAAAAAGCAGACTACAGTCTGCTTAGGGGGTTATGCATTGTCGATAATATCGACCCAATCACTCTCTGCTGCTGCAAAAAATGTAGTTGGCGTTTGCATAAATATTTGCTGGAACTCCTCAGAGAAGAGCTCACAAAACTGTGTTATTTGCTCTATGTAGACAAGTAAAAAAAGTGTCATATCTACTCCCTCTAAATATCTATTCTCAAAACTCGTATTTTTTTCTAACATACTATTTGAAATGCTAATCCCAAGTATTTTTCCAACGCTATCCCTATGTAAATAGATGTAATTATTGAAATTTAACTCCAAACTTTGTTCGTCAACTACATCTGCTAGCAATAAAATTGTAGAGCTGTCATCCCAAGGGGATTTACTTGCTCGAACGTATTGGCGAATAAATTGAGATTTAGTGTTTTTCATGATTTGTCCTCGTTAATTGTCCTGAAATTAACTAGGCCAAGCGGTGGGTAAAAATGAAGAGTTGCGTTTTTGTTGGCTAAATTTGCAAAAATAATAAAAATCATTAATGTTGATTAAGGACCTTTCACCTCGAGAATGAACAATATGACTGATTTTATTTGGATAATACCAGCGATAGTACTGACGCTAATTTTGATAAAACTTGTTCTGTCACACAATAAAGAAAGTTAGTAGGTTGCATATAACCCCCTATTCAATTGTAAGAAAGTAATATTCCTTTTTTAGTGGGTGGCTAAATTAACCATGCCACTGCATAGACACTCAACTCAATAATAAGCTTTTACCCTTACCCTCCCGCATCTTCTCAGAGTTATATTTTAAACTATACACACTCTAATTAAGGTCAAATTACACACAATAGATCTTAGAAACACCGAAAACTTTAATATCATCGATAAAAAATCAAAATATTTTCAAAATATACAACACTTTGATTTTAAAGGGATTGTCTTTTTATTTTTATTGTTTTTTTAATTTTTATTAAGTTTTTACTGCTTCAACTACTTAAAAAAAAATTTCAAATGTCGATATGTAGATAGAAAGGTTGAGAATTTTTTAAAAAATCAAATACATTTCTAGGAAATTTAAATGATAGACGTAGTACTAATCAGCAAATATTGCGAAGAGTCAGGTGAAAGTAAAAAAGCCGTAGAATCTCGAATCCAGAGAGGTGCGTGGATAGAAGGCAAACATTTTTATAAAGTTGAAGGCGTCAGGGAGCGTTGGGTTGATCTAAATAGTGTAACTGAATGGGTTAAGAATCAAGGGGGGTGATTTAGTTACTAAAGGATTTTGGGCTGAACTTCGCAGCAAAGAATCCTTAAAATACAGTATTTTATGGATAAAATATATAAGATTAAAATATTAAAGTGATAACTCTAAAATGCTATTAAAAACTCAAAAAATTAAGCCGCCCTCGGGCGTGGTAATTCGTTACAACTCAAAAGGTGAAGCAACATCATTCCAACTCACCTTCACCTACAAAGGTGTTTTATGTAGAGAAAAAGTACCATTCATACCTAATAAGCAAGGCCTAAAATCTGCAGGATTTTTTTTGGGCCAAATTAAAAATGAAATAGCGCATGACACTTTTGATTATGCCAAACATTTTCCAAAATCTAACAAAGTAAAGCTATTTACAACTATCCCAAACGACGCAAAAGTTCTTGATTACATGAACCTATATATTGAAAGGGGGATAGAGAGAGGGCTAGAAAAATCAACGATTGCTGGGTACAAGAAAGCTAAAAACGGATTAAAACCATTGTGGGACTGTAACATTTCCGAAGTAGAAAGCATTGATGTTGTAAAGCTAATCGAAAAATCAACTGTATCGAGAAAGACGCTATCAAACCGGATTTCATTTTTACGTTGTTGCCTAGCTCGAGCTGTGATCGATAAATTAATAAAATCAAACCCTGTTCAAAATATACGAATAGGGGAATATTTACCTAAAATAAATAACATAGACTCAAGGGGAGCACATAAAGATGTGTACCCATTCACACCACTAGAAAAAGCCAAGATCATAAACGGTTCATCTGGGACAACACGAGCAATTGTAAGCCTTGTATTCAACACAGGCATTCGCTCTAGTGAGTGGGTTGCATTAAAAAAAGCTGACGTATGTTTAAAAACAAAACAGGTGTCAATTTACGAAGCTATTGTTGACGGTATAGTTAAGGCAACTAAAACCAAAGCCGGTCGAAGAAAAATTCCTATTTCTGAAGATGTTTGTGATCTATTAGCTATAGAAATGAAAAAACATGACTCTGAATACCTATTTTTAAATTCTCAGCAAAGAATTTGGAACCAAGACTCGTTTAGAAAGCACCGGTGGAAAAACTTACTAGACTCTTGCGGTGTACAGTACCGTTACCCCTACCAGATGAGACATACGTTTGCATCTCAGTTGATTTCTGAGGGAATAAATCACTGGAAGGTATCGAAACTTATGGGGCACTCTTCACCTAATATACTCTATCAGCACTATGGTAGTTTTATCGATGAGTATGAAAGAGAGCTTAATGCTTAGTTAAATACATTTGAAGGGGGTGGTGTGTGGGCTTGATACGCATTCTACTCAGCTAACCCACCCCTACTATTAATTAGTGCTATTTAGCCCAAGTCAAACTTCTGGAAAGTGCCAATTGCGGACAGTCATAACCTTAGTCACTTGTTAAGCGTTTTTTGCACTTACTATCGGTTTGTTAATTACAAAAAAGTAAATCCACTTTAAACAATTATAAAAAAGGAATGATAAGGTTAAAATAATAGCAATAATCCCAACTACACCATACTTTGCTTTTAGGTGTTCATAGAAGGAATCTCCTTCAAAACCTACTCTGACGTTCGTATAATCGGTTTTGCTATAAACAACATTAAGCTGAGTCTGGTTTGG
Organism: Pseudoalteromonas sp. P1-25; assembly: GCF_001401805.1. Lineage (GTDB taxonomy): Bacteria > Pseudomonadota > Gammaproteobacteria > Enterobacterales > Alteromonadaceae > Pseudoalteromonas. Next base: position 37,429 of record NZ_LKDW01000016.1, on the reverse strand, counting down.
ATATATTCGATCTAGATTTATCCATGCGATTTTATTATTAGCATAACGAATTTGATGACTGTACTTAGTTTTTGTTTTTCCCTTTCTTCCCCTAGTTGTATTAACTTTAGAGTCAATTATTGTGGCTGTACTTTCGATTCCATTTAATGATATTTCATATAAATCATTTATAGGGCTTCTAAATACCCAAAGAAATAATGCAACCCCAATACAGTAAAAAACAAATGCCAAAAGGGAATATAATCTATCCATGATAACTCCATACTAGAGAAACGCTTAACACTTTAGTATTTATGCGACACGCAGTTTGTGTTGCATAATCGCTTGTTGGACTGAGGCGCTACCTGCTCGGTGTGTCAGAGTTGGTGTTGTTTATGCTATGGGAATTTGCTTTTTAGAGGCTCTAGCTAAATCAGCTAATTTAATAAGCTTACCTATTATAATTTAAGCTTTCCCTGCATTGCTCAGCGTTTATTATCTATTCATTAAACCGAATGTTTAACCGTTAAGCAAGGATATTTTTCGCTCGCACAGTCGCTATTAGCCTGAGCAATTAAGCAGGTTAACTTATTGATTTGATGCAGCAAGCAAGGCTGCTAACTCGTTCGCGCTATTTTATTTATCGCCTCATCTAAATTCATCACACCAATAAATCGTAAGGTACCCGTCTTGCATGACTGGCAAGACCAATGGGGTATTAATCGTTCTTGCTCTACCTTCGGCTTGACCGCTTTGCATGGGGTTGCTGATACTTGAGCCTTTATTAACCCTAACTTTCGCTTGCGACACGCATTAGCTAAAAAGCCATAGTGGCGAATGCGCATAAACCCTTTGGGTAATACATGTTGTAAGTAGCGCCGTAAAAATTCATCACAACTCAGAGTCATGACTTTATCGCGGTTGTTATCTGCATAATCGCGGTATTTAAAGCTCACTGTTTCTTCAGTCGCTGACACTAATCGCGATTCTGACATCACGCCTTTTCGGGTATAACGAGCAAGGTAACTAACTAGCTTTTCACTGTACGTTAAACAGGCTTTGCTATACACGCACCATTTGGTTGGTGTGCTTACCTTCGCGAATGAACTATCGCATTCATTGAGCGCCGCGAGCATTTTCCCTCTAAACACTGTTGATAATGCTTTAACGGGGTATAAATAGCCTTTTTCTATTTCATGCCAGTGCGCTTTATCAAGCGCGCCTGCGGGTATCAAGCAATGCAGGTGAATATGCTGACTTAAGTTCTGCCCCCACGTATGCAGTACGCTTGTCATGCCTAACTGGCCATGCCTCTTTCGTTTCGCAAATTTACACAGCGTTTGCCATGCGGCTTTAAATAAACAGTGATACAACGCGTTTGGGTTGTAGTGCGCAATGATATTCAACTCATGGGGGAGCGTAAAAACAAGGTGGAAATAGCGACACGATAATAAATCCTCTTGTTGTCTTTGCACCCATTTAGCCGTAGCCATGCCTTGGCAACGTGGGCAATGCCGATCTCGACAGCTACATCCAATTTGTTGTACTTCACCACAGTTATCACATTGCCACGCTTGATAACCGAGCTGACCTGTTCTGCATGATTGAAGATGCTGACAGACACGCAGTTGTTGATAGCTCATCGTATGATGCTGGCGATAATTCTCAAGATTCGAGTTTAAAATATCAGCGAGGTGTAAAGCGCTCATTGTTTACCCCAGCTCGCAAGTAAATCAATGCCACCATGACCTAATTCAGGTAACCAGTGTAAGTAACTTTGCGTGGTTTTAATATCACTATGGCCGAGCTGATGTTGCAGTTGATGAAGTGGCATACCTGATTCAAGTTGATGTGTTGTATAAGCATGGCGTAAAGCATGAGGATTACAGTGCGCTAAACCACATGCCAGTGAATGTTTTTTCAATGCCTTTCTGAAGCTTGAGGGGGACATGGGTTTATCCATTAACCATCGTGAATAAAACATCCAGCCCGTTGGGTGATACATTTTCCAATAGCAACGTAATTGATTTAGCACGCTATCTGATACAACAACATAGCGTGACTTATCTCCTTTACCCTGTTCAATTAAAATGGTTTTACGCTGCCCATCGATGTCTTGCACTTTGATGCGCAGCAGTTCGCCAATACGCAAACCACATCCATAACACACTACTATTAATGTTTTTAAGCGCATATCCGTGCAACTCTCTATAAGTCGTCGAATATCATCACGTGATAAATAGGTGGGTGCGCGCGACTTCGCTTTTGGCAATGCGATATCTAAGTTCAATGGCCGGTGTAAAATATTCTTAAACAAAAACCAAATGCTGTTTATTTGTATTTTTTGACTCGCTCTGGAGAGCTTGCGAATAGCGGGATCTTTAAAAAAGATATTCAGCTCATCATCAGTAATTAAATCGAGTGGTTTATTAAAATAATGGCTGAGTTTAAGTAAATGCTCGCAGTAACTTTTACATGTACTTTGCGAATAACCACGGTAGGCTATTTCAGTTTTGACTTGTTCAATGAGTGTATTCATGACTTACCTCCAAATATGGGATAACCCCAAGGTAAGTGTGGCTCAAATGGTCAGAATAGGATCTCCGCGTAGCGGCTTAGTTCAACAATTTAATAGTGCGCTCATCGCGCATATTTCTGCCGACTTAACGCTCATTTATCTATTTGTATAGTTTTAACAAATTAACTAAGGCATTACTATCAGTAAGTTTTCTAAATTTTTTAGGTAAAGTTAAATGAACTAACATACGCGCAGCGCTCATTTTCGTGAATATATGCGCAAAGAGCAGTCTAACGAATCAATTAACGATGATATTTAGCCAACCTCAATGTCCGGTTATCGCTCCAAGCAGAAGTTCGCTTTAGTGGCATCAAGAGCTACTAAGCTGCAGCTAAAATCTCACTCAAAGCATGGTAAAGGTTTTTTAAACTGCTCTCTTCTTAACAATTGTGAGCTGAGATGGCTTTCCTGTACAAATCTTAATAATGTTTAATTATAAGAAGCTTTATAAGCGATAAATTTTGGGTTTTGAAATTAACTACTTTATTAATTAGAGTTTTAAATTCTTAGCCTAATTACTTTAAGTATTTTCAAAAACTCACCCTTATCAAAATTAATGACGAGGTGGCAATCAATAAACCTCCATCTATTAGCTCGTACGAAATTCTATCTAAAGTGGTGCTACCTACTCCTAATAAAAGGCTGTTATATAAAATTATTTAATGGTTTATCACACAAAAACTGTGTGTATATTTTGTGTATTTTTGTGAAAAAGCACTGAAAACATAAAATATACAATTAAGCCAAACAGCCCGTATTTACTGGTGTGTAGAGCTTGTGTATTTTGTAGAGTGTTATAGAGGGTTGTAGATGTGAAAAAACCGCTGAAAGCTACGTATTTACTAGCTTTCAGCGGTTTTAAAGTGGTGGAGCTGGGGGGATTTGAACCCCCGTCCGAAAAGCCTCGACCGTCGGTACTACATGTTTAGTATTGTCATTTAATTAACCTTTAAATCCCGGACAAACACGGTAGATAAAGGCGAGGCCGCTTAGTTTTAACGCTTCAACCCCGGCCAGGGTTTCCGTCGCGATCAGGTGTTAGGGTGACACTCCAAAAACCAGTCCACAAGAATACATGGAAGGAGCGCTAGCCAGCCTAAGCTGCTAGAGAGTAGTTATCGTCGTTTGCGATTACTTTAAATTGCGGCTTTTTTACGAGGCAAACCGCACCTCGACATGCACCTCAGGCTTCTTGAATTCCGTCGAATCCTAATCAGCCCCTGAAATATGAATTTCTTTCAGTGAGGGCAGTATAACTGAGTAAACGTCTGATACTCAAGGGGTGTGACACTTTTATTTTAGCCTACAGAATCAAGTGAACAGTTAATAAGCACAAGTTTGCAAAAAAGCAAACAAATACTGAACATTTACTTAACATACCGTTCAAGTTGTGCTCAAATAAGGAGTTAATTTTTACGCAGAGGCTTAAGTTTTTGTAGTGAAAGTAATAATCATAATAACAGGCATAATCGTAGGGAATTTATAAATGTCGGTTTTTTTATTTAATGAACAAACGGGTGAGCTGGCGTTATCTGCGCACCCTATTGATAATGGATTTCCGGTAACAAGCGCTCAGCTTATTGAGCTACTTGAGCAGTCGGATTATTGCGAGTTTGAAGTGCTCTCTGGCAATATTGGTAAGTTATTTTCACCAAGTAAAAATTATCAGCAAGAGTCATTAGTAATTGCCAAAGCAACGGACGCGAGCCTTGTTATTAATGTTGATGAAAAAAACATGGTTGCTGAGGCAACACTTACCACGGCCAGAGGCGGTGCTTTACTTTCTATGGAAGCCGCTCAAGCCGCGCTGGCTGAAGCTGGTGTGAAAAAAGGGATTAGCCCTCGTGCACTTGATACGTTTTTAGGACAGCAATTTTCTCACCCTGCAGGTACAGCATATAGCGCTATTGTGGCCCATGGCCGAAACCCCAAAGAAGGCAGTGATGCGAGGTTTGTTCGCCTTTGCTCTACTGCGCAAGACCGCGTACTTAGCCCTCAAGCAAAAGAAGGTGGCAAGGTGGATATGAAAGACCTTGGCGCCATTATTACCGTAAAACCCGGCACTCCTTTAATGCAGCGTGTAGCTGCTACACCCGGGGAGGATGGCTATACGGTTTTTGGCGACCTAATTAGGGCCACGCCAGGTAAAGAGCATGAATTACAGCCCTTTGAAGGCACAAAAATAGACCCTAACAACCCAAACATGCTCATTGCCGATTGTAAGGGCGTGCCTGTTGCACTACCCAGAGGCATGCGGGTGGACGACGTTTTATGCTTTCATAATGTAGATGTAAGCACAGGCCATGTTGATTTTGATGGCAGCGTAATTATCTCTGGTGATGTAAAAGACGGTATGCGGGTCAAAGCCAATGGCGATATTACTGTATTAGGGTTTGTTGAATCAGGCACGATTGAAAGCCAAAGCGCGGTCACTATTATGCTCGGCGCTATTGGGCGCAAGCGTGAAAATGAAGAAGCATTTACTTGTGAAATTTCAGCTAAGCGTACCATTTCTATTGGCTATGCCCAGTACTGTAATATTAAAAGTGCACAGGATTTGTTTATAGAGCGCCAGGCCTTGCATTGTAATTTAAGTGCAAGGCGCTTAATACGGGTAGGTAAAGCAGGTAACCCGCGCGGAAAAATAATTGGGGGTAATATTCTTGATGCTATGCGTATTGAAACAGGGGAACTAGGTGCACCTGCAGGCACTAAAACACGCGTGTTTTTAGCTCAAAACTGGCATGAACTGCGCTCAAAGCAGTCTCAGATAATTGATTTTGAAAAGGTGTTAGCAAGTAAAACATCGGCGCTTAATCAAGCTAAAGAAAAAGCGATAAAAATTCCTGTTGCAGCTCAACGACAACAGCTGTTAGATAAAATTGCCGCTAATGAGCAGCATATAAAAACGCGTGCTATGCACGTACAACGTCAAAAAAGATTGGTGAAGCAAAAAATTTCTCAGCTATTAGCCACTAGCCGCTTAAAAATTAATGAAATAATGCACCCAGGTGTGGAGCTTAAAATAGCAAAAGACACAAAACAGTTTTCGCGTATTTACCCACCCCACTTGGTAAAACTGTCTGAGGGGAAAATCACTCAGTCGTTTTAGTATCCTCTTGAGTGTTTTCAGTTTCTTGAGCGTCACTTTCAGGTAGTGGCGCTAACGGCCAGCCCCCTAATTCTTGCCAACGATTTACTATTAAACAATACAGCTCTGCTGTGCGCTCTGTATCGTAAAGTGCAGAGTGTGCTTGGCTGTTATCAAACTCAATGCCCGCGGCTCTACATGCTTTAGCCAGTACCGTTTGGCCTAACGCTAATCCTGCAAGCGAGGTTGTGTCAAAGCTTACAAATGGATGAAATGGCGTACGCTTAATATTGTTACGCTCAATGGCTGCATTTAAAAAACCATGATCAAAGGCAGCATTATGTGCCACTACAACTGAGCGTTGACACCCGGCGGCTTTTTGCGCTTTACGTACTGCTTTACAAATTTCTTTTATTGCTTCTTCTTCAGGTACAGCGCCACGCAGTGGACTAAACGGGTCTATGCCGTTAAATTCAATGGCAGCTTGTTCTATATTAGCACCTTCAAAAGGCTCTACATGAAAATGAACGGTATGATCTATGCTGAGTAACCCTTGGTCATCCATTTTTAAAATGGATACGGCAATTTCAAGTAAGGCGTCGGTTTCTTTATTAAAGCCGGCGGTTTCAACGTCGATTACAACAGGAAAAAAGCCGCGAAAGCGTTGTGCGAAAAGTGTTTGCTCAGTATTTGCCATAGTCTTCTTGGTTTGTGAGGATAAGCTCACTATTATGTCAAAATTGAGGGCGACTCGGCTAGGGCTTTATAATTTTTTTAATGAATATATTGTAGGCATGCTATTTGCTTTCTAATAACTGCTACCCGTATTGGCTATTAATTGAGCCTAGCTTTTGTAGCACGCCAAAATATTGGCTTAGTAGATTAACTGGAGCGTTTTATGAAGTGTAAGTTGTTTTTTATTAGCGTAAGCCTTGGCACCGTCCTGATGAGCTATTCATCGCAAGCGGCTATGCGTCAATACAGCGCAAATCAAGATAACTCTAACTGGGAAGTTATAAAAACAACACGCTTACAGTGCCAGCTAAACCACGAAGTGCCCTACTATGGCGAGGCTATTTTTAAGGCATCGGCAAGTAAAAATAAAAATTTAACTTTTAATTTAGATATGGTTGTGCGTCCGGAAAATTATGATATAGCAGGTTTAAAGGCGGTGCCACCAGCATGGCGAGCAGGCTTGCCCACGCGTGATATAACTTCTATGAAGTTACTTAAAAAGTTTGATGGTGAGCTTGGTAATAAAACCGCATGGGAAATGCTGAGCGAACTTGAAAAAGGGTTTCATCCTACCTTTTACTACCAAGACTGGCAAAATAGTGCCGACAAAATTGCCGTTGGTATTTCAAGCGTTAATTTTAAACAAGCCTATTGGGCATTTTTGCAGTGCCGAGATGAGCTTTTACCGTACAGTTTTGAGGATATTTCATTTACCGTAATGAACTACCAATCAAATAGCAGCAAGCTCACTAAAGAGTCACAAAAGCGCTTAGATAAAATTGCTGAGTATTTAAAAAATGACACGAGTATTGAATCTATCAGTATTGATTCGTATACCGATAGTTACGGTGGCCGCTGGAATAACTTAGACTTATCGCGTAAGCGTGCCAATGCGATAAAAGACTATATGGTCAGCTTAGGTGTTGATGAAAACAAAGTACAAACCACAGGCCTTGGTGAAAAACGCTTTGTTGATACCAATGAAAATATTTTAGGCCGAAATAAAAACCGCCGCTTAATTATTCAAATAGCGAAAATGTAACTACTTTAAGCGCGTAAATACAGCTGTAAATTCATGGTTACATTATTATTTACGCGCATTTATTACAAAACTATTTATGTTTTAAGTAACTAGTTATATCTTGAGTGCCTCTCACACATTTTAGGATAGTTAAGTGCTTAAAAATAAAACAATAGGCAGCATGTTAATTGTTGCAGGCACCACCATAGGCGCTGGTATGCTAGCGTTACCCATTGCCTCTGCTGGGCTTGGCTTTAATACTGCACTTGCACTGATAATAGCCAGTTGGTTACTAATGACCTACACCGCTTTATTAATGCTAGAGCTCCACCAACACGCTCCCAGAGATGCAACCTTGAACACTTTAGCAAAACGCTGGTTAGGAAAGCGTGGGCAATATATTGCTAATTTCTCGATGGTATTTTTATTTTACGCCCTGTGTGCAGCTTATATTGCCGGTGGTGGCGCACAGTTACAGTCGCGGATTAGTAGTGATTTAAGCATAAACATCGCACCACAAATAGCCTCTGTGGTTTTGGCCGCTGTAATTGGTAGCGTGGTTACTTTAGGTACCAGTAAAGTAGATAAACTCAACCGCGTATTATTTACCATTAAAATTATAGTATTAGGCAGTTTGTTTTATATGCTTACGCCCCATGTACAAGGTAAGCATTTACTTGAAATGCCCGTAGAGCAAGGGCTTATTTTATCTGCCTTGCCGGTTATTTTTACCTCGTTTGGTTTTCATGGCTCTATTCCGTCAATTGTTAAGTATGTAGGGCTAGAAACAAAAGTATTGCGTAAAGTAATGATTGCAGGGGCTGCTTTACCTTTAGTGATTTATATTTTTTGGCAACTGCTTAGCCAAGGTATTATGCAGCAAAGTGATTTACTCAATAGTAATGGCTTAACTGGCTTTGTAGAGAGTGTCGCGAATATTGCGCATAATCCGCAAGTAACAAGCGCCGTTACACTGTTTGCCGACTTAGCATTAGCCACCTCTTTTTTAGGTGTTAGCTTAGGCTTATTTGATTTTTTTGCTGATGCATTTAATAAAGGCGATACCAAATCAGAGAGAATAAAAACCGCACTAATTACCTTTATTCCTCCTTTAGGGTTTGCGTTGTTTTACCCTCAGGGATTTATAATGGCGCTGGGTTATGCAGCCATCGCCCTTGTGGTACTAGCTATATTTTTACCCGTGTCGATGGTTTATAAGCAGCGTAAGGTGGGCCCGCAATCAGGGTATAAAGTACGAAGTGGTAATGTTGGTTTAGCCGTTGCTGGGCTGTGCGGTATTGCAATTATTGTCGCCCAATTTATGCAAATGTTGGGATTAGTACCCGCTATTGGTTGATAAATTAAAGGCTAACCCCTTTAGCTTAAAGGGGTTAGCTCCAAGCCTTTAAAAAACGCGAGACTCACCGCGACCTGTAGCCTGAGACGCAGCTTGTAGCTCACCGTCTTTGTTTACAATAACCTGCAAGTCACCAAAGCCTCGCTCATCCAGTGTGTAGCCCATTTTTATAAGCTCAGTTTTTGTGTTTTCACTAAGCCCTGCATGCACTCTGATCACGTTTTTAGGCCACAACTGATGATGAAACCGCGTGCTGTTAACAATCTCCTCGGCGCTCATGTTAAATTCAACCGCATTTAAAATCGATTGATACACCGAGCTAATGATTGTTGTACCCCCAGGCGACCCCGTAACCATTTTAACGCGATTGTTTTTAAGCAGTATGGTTGGCGACATTGAGCTAAGCATACGCTTTTTTGGCTGAATTTCGTTTGCTTTACCACCGAGCGCGCCAAAGGCGTTCATTACCCCAGGTTTAGCGCTAAAGTCATCCATTTCGTCATTTAATATAAAGCCCGCACCTTCAACCACAACGCCACTACCAAAGCTTAAATTAATTGTTGTGGTATTGGCCACCGCATTACCCATTTTATCAATAATAGAAAAATGTGTGGTTTGCTCACTTTCTTTAAGCCCAGGTTTTATATTTTCGGTGGTGGAAATAGCGGTTAAAGAAATATCTTTACTGCGCCCTTTTAAATAATCAATATCAGTAAGCTCAGTCACTGGTACGTCAAAAAAGTCAGGATCGCCCAAGTACTCTGCTCTATCGGCAAACACACGTTTGCCTATTTCAGCAAGTAAATGTACGTATTGAGTAGAGTTATGTACTAGCCCCATTTCGCTTTTTTTAAGCTCAAACATTTTTAGCCACTGTAAAATAGCTATTCCACCAGAACTTGGTGGTGGAGCAGTTAATACTTCATAGCCATTCCAATTAGCCTTAATAGGCGTGCGCGACACAGCAGAGTATTGAGCCAAATCTGCTTCATTAATAATACCGCCATGCTGGTGCATAAAGTTGGCAATAATGCGGGCTGTTTCACCTTTATAAAATCCGTCTTGGCCGTTATCTCTTATTCGTTTTAAAGTAGCCGCTAGCTCGGGTTGTTTAAACACCTGATTTGCTTTTATATCTGCAAAATAGTGCTTAAAATTTACATTTATTTTTTGCTTGTCTAAATGAGCAATGTATTGCTTAACGCCTTTGGCCAATTTGGGCGGCACCTTAAAGCCTTGCTCTGCTAAGGTAACCGCCGGCTGTACTAATGTTTGCCATTTTAAGGTGCCGTGTTTTTTGTGAGCCAACCACATACCAGCTACACTCCCCGGTACGCCACTGGCGTGAATACCATAAATTGACTTGTTTTTAATTACATTGCCCTTGGCATCTAAATACATATCTCTGTGCGCTGCTTGGGGGGCGGTTTCACGATAGTCTATAAAATCACTTTTTCCTTCTTTTTGTATAAGCATAAAACCTCCCCCGCCAATATTACCTGCCTCGGGAAGTGTTACCGCCAATACAAATTGCGCAGCTATAGCTGCATCAACAGCATTTCCACCTTGTTCTAAAATAGCTTGCGCGACATCTGCACTGAAAGCGTCAGGCATTGCTACCGCGCTTTTAGCAACTTGCTCTGCCTGCACGCTAAATATGCAAAATTGTGCAATCAATACACTCTTAACAATGAGCCTGCTTGGTCGAAAAAATAACCCCATAAAACATCCTTACTTTATTATTTTAATCTCGCTTGGCTCATTTATGCATACCATAGAATGCTAGGTCAATGTTTATACACGTTAATTTTTGTATGCTATAACGGCTTAGCGTATAAAACGGCATTTAAGTCGCCTTGCTCATCGGTATGCACATAATTTTTGACCCACCTAAGCCCAAGCTTTTGCATGACGCTAATTGAAGCTTTATTATCGGCCAGTGCCATTGCCGATAATGTTTTTATCTCTGGCTGCATTTTTAAAGTGTTACATAATGCGCTCGCAGCCTCAGTTGCAAAGCCTTGCCCCCAACTAGATTGTTTAAAGCGCCATCCTATTTCAATATTTGAAAAATCGGGCGTTTGAGTAAAAAAGTGCATAGGCCTAATAAGTACCCACCCTATAAAAGAGCCGTCTTTTTTTAGGGTGATTTTCCATAGCCCCCAACCTTTGTTTGCATTTTTGTAGGCAAGCATTCTGGGGATTCCTATTTCTTTAATTTGCTTTAATGAAGAAGGGGTGCCCCGATTTATATATTTCATTACCGCGGGGTCTTGATCTAGTTCATACAACAAAGGCCAGTCGTGTTCATTCATTAATTCAAAATTTAAGCGTGTTGTTACAGGTGTGTTCATTTTCGTTGTTCTATTATTAGGGTGAATTAATTACTTGTCTCTAAGGAGAGATAGCACATGAACAAATTAGCAGGTTTAGCTTTATTAGGCACTTTAATTACACTTACGGGCTGTGAAGATGCCCAACAAGCACAAGAAGATGCAAAAGATAAAAGCGCACAAATGCAAGAGCAGCTTGGTGATACATGGAACGATGTAAAAGATAAAGCCAACGAGCTTAAAAACGATGAGTCGTTAAATGAGCTACTTGAGCAAAGTAAAGCGATGGGCTTAGACATGTACGACGATGGCAAAGAAATTGCCGTTGATGCATGGATAAAAAGTAAAGAAGCCGCAGGCGAGCTAACTGAAAAAACAAAGCAAAAAGCGCAAGAAATTGCACAAGAGATTGAAGAAGCTCGTGAAGCGCATTCTCAAGAGCAATAAGCTTTAGTAGTTTTACTACTTAAAGATTAGTACCTTACAAAAAAGGCTGCAAATATAACTATTTGCAGCCTTTTTAGCTTTATATACAAAAATGTTTTGCGCTATAAAATTAAATTGCTTCTTCGTCTTCTTCTGCTGTACGGATACGCACTACACGCTCAACATCAGTGACAAATATTTTACCATCACCAATTTTGCCGGTTTGCGCTGTTTTTACTATTACTTCTATTGCGCGCTCAACGTCTTCATCGGTTAGTACAATATCAAGTTTAACTTTAGGTAAAAAGTCCACCATGTACTCAGCGCCACGGTAAAGTTCTGTGTGCCCTTTTTGACGGCCAAAGCCTTTTACTTCACTTACAGTCATACCCGTAATACCTACATCTGATAAGGCTTCGCGTACATCGTCTAACTTAAAGGGCTTGATGATTGCTTCTATTTTTTTCATGCTCACTACTTATTAAAGCTTTAGTTGCCTCGATTTTAGACAATCATGGGGTTCATAGCAAACAAAGCAATTGAATTCGATGATAAAACAACCAAGCATGGTATAATTACTTACAAGTCCAATTTATAAATATTCTCAACTCGCTATAACAATAACAAATGTAGTAGGTGTAAAAAATATGAAAAAATTCCAAACCGGTTTAACTTTATTAGAGCTTATGGTGGCAGTGGCCATAGTGGGTATTATTGCCTCTATAGCGCTTTGGGACAGCAGCGATATGCTTGAAGAAAACCGCGCTGAAAACTTCTTACTTGAACTAAAACGTAATATTAGTTTTGCCCGTTCGCAAGCCGCCAGTACAGATGAAATTGTTGTTGTATGCCCTACCGGTCAAGGTAAAATTAAAAACAGCAAAGACACTTTCAATTGCAACAAAAAGTGGGACGAGAATAAGATTATTGTTGTGTTTATCGATTTAGATAACGACGGGCACTATAATGGTGCTACCGATACATTGCTGAGAGTAATGGAAGAAATTTCAGATAACGACAAACTAACCTTTACAGGCAATGAGCGTCGCTTACGATTTAATACCAGTGGACGAATTACCACTAACCCAGGTGACTTTGTTTTTTGCCCCAATGGTGGTACTGAAAATAATAAAGCCCTTACTTTATCGCAATCTGGCACCGCTTTTTATGCCGGTGACAGCGCACTCAACTGCGGTTAAAAAATACACAATTTAAGTTGTCATATTTTTATCATTTACTACACTGAGCTAATACATTTTTTGACTCAGGGCTTCAGGGATGAGGTTATCTACCCAAACTCAGGCTGGCTATACGCTTTTAGAATTGATGGCATCTATTGCTATTGTGAGTATTGTTAGCCAAATTTCTCTATCGGTTTTTCCTGACTTTTTAGCGAAAAACCGCGCCGATAACCATGTTAGTTTGCTGCACCGAAACATTAATTATGGCCGCCTTTACGCCATTGAAAATGGCACTTATGTTACTTTGTGTGCTTTAAAAAATAATCAATGCACTAAAGATGAGTGGGATGGACAAATGTCGTTATTTATTGATAACGACAAGTCTACATCATTAGACACCGACGACTTGTTAATAAGCACTTTTGAAAAAATCCATAATGCCGATTCTATGCAGTACCCCCGAAGTGCAATTACCTTTCGGCCCGATGGCTCTTTAAATGGTTTTCAAAATGGAACATTTATATACTGCCCAAATAAAGAAAAAGCCAACCTTGAGGGGCTGGCTTTATCTGTTAGTCAAACAGGGCGTATACGAATTAAATCAACCGACAAATGTCAGCGCGACTAGTTAACCAGATTAAGTTAACGTCCCCAACAGTACTCAACGTCTGAGTTACCTTTAGTGCCTTTTGCGCCTTTATAGCCCGTATCAGTGATTGTAATTTGTGTGCAATCACCGTCGCCTTTTACTGCACCTGCAATAGGTTTAGCTGTAATTACAAAGGTATTGTCGTCCTCTTCCACATCAATCGACAGCTCAAAATGGCCGTTTTCTGTGGTGTCTTGTATACCTAAGTCTGAAAATGACTCTGTGTACTCACGATTGTCTACAAAGTATTGCTCTTGTTTGTTTGCGGCATCTAAAAGCGCTGCTGCAGCCTCTGCGCGAGATGAGCGTTTTACATACTCAGTATAATTAGGCAGTGCTATTGAGGCTAAAATACCTACAATAGCCACGGCTATCATTAACTCTATCAACGTGAATCCGCGTACGTGTTTATTCATTAATATTCCTTAATCATCAATTTCATCATTCTCTTCACGTTTATAAATATAGGTTTGTTGGGTTTTAAAACCAAACCCTACATTATCGTCGTCATTAACTAATTGTACTGTACCATCTACAACCGTTAAGCCTGGGCCCATTATTTCTACTGGCTTCATTGGATTTTGCGCATTTTCGCCTTTTATCCCCGGCCCAATTAGGTAAAACTGGCTTTCTTCGGTCACTTCAATGGTTGGGTTATCATCACACATGCCATCACCGTTGCCATCTGCACACGATGGGGCTTCACCGAAGTACAATTGTGGTGTATCGGGTACATCATAACTAGTGGTAAATTTTAGGTCATCGTAGACTTTGGTGCCATAATGTAGATGGAACGCATATAACGAGCCGCCACCGCCACTTAACGAACATTGGTTCTCTGTGGAAGTTTCAGATGAAGGTGTAAAGCTTGTATAATAAGCGACACCGCCAACCACTGTTGCAGCGGCTAAAGATTTTTCGCCCGTGCTTAACTCATAACGCCACCCTTTGAATTTAGCTAAATCAACTTCTAAATCAACAAACTCATCTACATCGTCTAATGCATTACCAAACGGGTCGCTGTTCATTAGCATTAGATCTGCTGGTTTAATCGCTGCTGGTGCAGTCGTGAATGACTGAGTTACTGTGTTTTCGTCTCTTATCATAAACAGTTGATCGTCTTCATTGGTCCCGGTGGGTTTTGAGCGGTTACCGCTACCAATCACAATCGCGTCATAAGGTGTATCTAAACGTGTAATAACTGTTTCGCCATTAACGGTTGTTTCACTTACCTTGCTATATAGTGTGCGCGCCACCATTGGTTGATAAAAAAAGCGACGGTCTTGGCTTGCTAAACTGCTACCTAGTTCTGCAAGTTTAAAATGCGTAAAATTACTGGTGCTAGTGCCTGGCATGTCAATACGCCAAATATCGCCCCCAGTATCGGCAGCATAAATTCTGTCAATGTAACCATCGTAATCTGAATCAAGCGTAGATACATTTGCTGCAATAGAGTGCTTACCTTTAAATCCGTTTTCGCTTGGTGTTAAAGCCCACACTTTTTTGCCTGTTTCGGCTTCTACAATATAAATACCACGGCCTACAGAATCTTCACTTCTCACCACGGCATCTTTATTCGTGTCATACCCTGCACCAAAAACAAGTAATGGTTTATCGCCAAATGCTTTTATGTAGGCTATTTGGGGTTTTGACCACGTTTGAGCAAGCTCTTTAAAATCGCCTTTACCACCCTCTATAGGATTATCCCATAGTTTTTTAGGCTGATCGGGGTTAGTGATATCAAAGGCATAATAGTTTTTCCCGCCACGGCGCATGCCTGCAAACGCCCACACGTCATCACCATCGCTCGCATCAACAATACCATCATTGATGCCATCATCATTTAAGCTTTTATCACTAAAGTAAACACTGATTGGGCCGTCCATACCATAGAGTTTACCGGTGTTTTCATTGCGTAAAGGCTGAATAATATCGTAAAGATCGGAGGGAATGAATGCCCAACTTTCGGTTACTTGATTATTAGTATCATCGTCTTTAAACATATGTAAAAAGCCGGCATTAGTACCAATCAATATGCGTATGTCGTTATTACCATAGTCGATTGCTACGGGCTTAGAGTGTAAAGGGTCACCAAAAATATCACTACGTTGATCGGTGTTAGAGCCATCGTTATCTTCATCATCAACATCTATTCCCATTGCCCATTTTATATCAGAACTGGCTAGGCTAATCGGGTTGTTAGTTACTAAGTCTAAAATGTCGCTCACAATACTGGTTGTAAACTCAACTATATCGCCTTGTTTATCGGTATAGAGGTTACGTCTGCCCTCAGCGGGTGAGCCTGTTAATGAAGACAAGTGATAATTTACTCCCCCTTGTGCTACTAAGTTACCATCAGCAGACTGGCCATCTGGCAACCAAAATGTTTTAGCATCAGTATCGATTAAACCATCAGAGTCAAGCGCGGTGTTGCCAACTGAGTCGACTATTTCACTGCCTGATACTTTTAATTTTTTTAAGTTACCGCCCCAGCGTGTGTTTGTTTCTGGATAAAACATGGCAAAGTAAATGGCATCACGGCTACGTGTTTGGTCTACGTTGTTACTTGCTACCGAAGGCGATGAAAAGCTATCGTTAACTTCACGAATGCGAGAAATTGCACTATTTAATGAGTTAGAGAGCTCGTCAGGTGTACTCGCTGGTAAGTTTTCACCGCCACCTAATAAGGCTGCACGCCTTAATAACTCTTGACCTTCGTCACTCATGCCAGACCCAAAACCTATGGTGTATAAGCGGCCTGTTTCGTGAATATCAGCAGTAGCAGGGTATAAATCAACAGTAACATCACTTGTACCATGAATAATTTTGGCCATTTGGTGTAAATAATTACTGTAATAACTATCGGTGTCCCAGTTTAATGGCTCTCCAAAGTACTTTTCGTGTTCATCACTAATATCACTATCGCTGCCGTTATCATTAGATGGATCACCATCGGTCATGTAAATGATGTTGATTGAATTATCACAACGAGCCGCTTCAGCTTCACTGTCTGCAAATGGCGATATATATGTATACTCGTAATTATCTCTGACTATATTTTCACATTCATACACCCAACCTCGACGGCGATTCCAAACCCATTCACACTCAACATCTGTCCATTGGCTACCCGTGCGTAACTCTACATTTGTATCACGCTCTGCAGTGGTAACCCCCTCTCCGTATTGAACCTCCTGTCCAGTGATATACAAATATGCTTCCCAAAGCGTCTCTGTCAGTGGTGTCCCCCCATCTGCTGGTAACCCTGCGATAGAAGTACGTACTACTGATGAATCACTACCAACTCCATTTACAACATATCCTCCGGCTGAATTTCTTTCAAAGCGCATTAGGCCAAAATCGATAGTGTCTTCATTATCTAATACCACTTTATTCATCGCGAATTGCGCAGCTGCAAGGCGGCTGTCTATACACAAGTTATACAAACCTAAAAAATTATTATAACCACAGTTATTACCATTAGAGGATGAAAAAGCCATACTGCCTGAGGTATCAAATATAAGTAAAACCCTTGGCTTTTCTTCCACATCTACATCGTGGTTTACATACAACTCTATATCTTCGGCAGCAACATAGCTGCTTAAGGTGATGCCAATTAAAGAGGCGAGAACTTTATTCGGTTTCATCTTTAAATCCCCTTACTTATACTGGCCATTTCTTGAGCAACCCCGGTTACAATTGTAAGTTCGTGTTTTGCTTTAGAGCCATATTTTATAGTGGTAGAAACTTGCAGCATGTTGCACGATATACCCGCAGTAAAATTAAATCGGCGTGGGCATTCTAAATCAAGCGCCCCCTGATTTAGGTTTACCATTTTGCTTTGCATGTCACCGTGCGTAGCGATGACCATTCCCTCATCGTCTGCGCCTGCATGAGTTGAGACTTCATCTGGCGTTAAAAAAAACTGATTAGCAGCGCCTTTACTTGCTTCATCAGAAATCATGCGCTGTACCTCACCAATAAGCTCATTTTCAGCCACTTCACGCTCTTGGGCAGCATTGGTAATTTTTATGTCAACGCTACTACTGCTCATTAATGTAACGGCAATACCCGTTACTGCAATAACCATAATGAGGGCTGTAATAAGCACTACACCTTGTTGTTTATTTGCGTGTTTACTTAGATACGCCATAAATTTGCTCCCACGTTATTTAAACGAATGGTGGTGGTAAATACTGTTCTTCTGTAAGAGTCATTAAAAGTAAGCTCTCGAGCGTCTTCATCTTCACCTAAAGTATATGTTTGATTTTTTATTTTAAGTCCCGGATCTGGCTGCAATGCTCTTACTAATAAGAAAACTTGCACTGTTAAAATGCTTTTGCGGTTTTCCCAATCAGTGTGTTGCATGTCCTTAATGCTTCGGTAAGAGTCTACACGGCTATCACTATCTGTATCTAAACCAAACACAAAGCGCATATTTTCAACGCCCTCCATAATGGTTTCGGCTTTCATGTTAGCGCCATTTAAGCGTTTTCGCATTAATGCTGGTACTGTAAGGCTTTTATTATTTACCGTATAAGTTTGCTCTGCGAGGTAATAAACATGATGGCTATAGGGCCACACCGTGGCATTTACGTTTAAACTACCAGCAGCTACAACGCCTCGGGTAAATTCTGCGCTTTCTTGCTCAGCTATAAAATAGTTCTCACCCGCCTGTGTTTCATTCGTTGTACCATCAACAGTAAGCTGCTCGCCTTGTAAAAACTTAATTTGTAAAATATCAGTCCCTGCAATTGGCTTAGTTATACAGTTAAGCTCGCTTGTTGAACTGGCTTCTTTTGCATAAATAGTTCTGAAATTACTAGAAGATGTTAAATCTGGAAAGCTGCCGTTATTAAGCCCCTCAAAGCAATCTCCACCAGGGGTAGCAAGCGTTTGTGTGTTTGCTGCCGTGAACGAATCATCATAATAAGTTCCCCAAAAGCCTACCTGCTCAATATCACGCTGCATAATATTAATTGCTAAGCGACCAGACTCTTGCAATTCACCTATTGTCATTGTGTCTTTTGTGGTTACCTTCATACCAATATAGGTAAACATCACCCCACCTAAAATAAGCCCACCAATAAATAATGAAATCATCATTTCTATTAGTGTAAAACCTTTTTCTCTCATGTTAGCTCCTTAGGTATATATAGCTATTTAATGCGACCAAGCGGCGTTTTTTGTCATCAGTACCACATTTAAGCGCTTTGGTTTCATCATTAGCATTAAACTCTTGGCGACCTTGCCAAGACACTATGACTTCAATATTAAAGCCACGCCCCCCCGTGCCTGCTGCAGCCGTAGGGTTTATACACACTGTGGCATCATCAAGTGTGCCGGTATTTTCGCGTGCACGAATGGCGCGCTTCCATTGTTGTAAATCGAGGGCTGCAACTTGCGCTGCAGTGCACGACCCACTAAAACACGCAGTAGAAGTAGATGTTGAGGTTTTGCTCGTGAATGTTTGCGTATATAAGGCAACGAGCTGTGCGGTATCATTTGCTCTAATGCGTTGAATAATGTCATTTCCTAACGCGACTGCTGCTGCGCGCTGCATAGAGTCAAAGCTTGCCTGCTTAGCTTTTGCCTGCAGTGCAACAGCGCCTAATAAGCCAAAGCTTAAAATAATAAACGCAATCAGCACTTCAATTAGGGTAAAGCCTTTTTGAGGTTTTTTGTGAGATGAATGCATAGTAAAAACCAAATCAATTTTATCTGATCATAAGTTTATGCATTGAAAATGTAGATGCAATATATACTAGGATAAACGGTTAAATTTGTTGATAAACGGTAAACAAAGCTACTGTAATATATTTTTTACTGTTTTTAGCTCTCGCCTACTCACGTTTAATTGCTCCTTACACCCAGCGAGTTCTACACTATGTACACCTGAATTTAGGGTGTGTAAGGCAACAAGCCTTTGCTTATTTATCAGTGTATTTCTGTGAATACGCAATAATTGCGTTGGGAAGCGCTGCTCAAGTTGCTTTAAGCTTTGCTCAATTAGCGCCTCGCCCCCTTCAAATACCATATTGGTGTATTTTTCTTGAGCATTAAAATAATATACGAGATCAAGTTCAATACTTTTAATCGTACCGCCAAGCTGATAACTAATTTTTGTAGACTGCTGCGTTTGCATGTGTGCTTTATTTAAACGCCCTACCTGTGCTAATACTTTATCTAATGCTTGCTCAGTGACTGGTTTTACTAAGTAGCCTGCTGCACTAAGCTGTAATGCATCAAGTGCATGCTCTGGATAGGCTGTCACAAATACTATCGCTGGTGGCACACTTAAAGTATTGAGCTGCTGTGCCACTTCTAAACCATTGATCCCGGGCATATCTATATCTAAAAACACCAAATCGGGTTGAATCTGCTTGATAAGGGCAAGCCCCTGTGCGCCATTATCCCCTTCACCCTGCACTAAAATATGCTCATTGTGCTGCAGTAAACGTTTTATTCTAGCGCGAGCAAGTGGCTCATCATCAATAATTACAACATTCATTAGGTATTCTCAAACTGTTTAGGGATCACCACTTTTACTCTAAACACATTTTCTTTGTGCGTGACTGAAAGCTGTGCTTTTTCTTTGTAATATATAAACAATCGCTGGCGAATATTTTCAAGCGCCATACCGTTATTTGGTCTTGTTAACGCCTCATTATGAGTAATCGGGTTGGCAACAATCAATGTTAAGTATCCCGTGGTTACATGCAGTTCTACATTAATCACAGCCCCCGTTTCACTGGGCTCTACCCCGTGGCACACCGCATTTTCTATTAACGGCTGAAGGGTTAAGCACGGAATACTAATATCGGGCAAGTCATCAGGCAGTTGCCAGTTAACCTCTAAGCGGCTGCCAAAGCGCCATGTTTCCAGCGCAACATATTGTTTTGATAAGGTCAGCTCATCCTCGAGAGAAACGCGTTGCCCTGAACGCATAGCTGCTTGCGATAACGCTGCAAGCGCAAGAATTGCTTGCTCTGCAGCATCGGCATCGTGGTGTGTTAGCTCAGCGGCGGTATTCAAGCTATTGTACAAAAAATGTGGGCGTATTCGGGCTTGTAAAGCGTCAAGCTCTGCGCGCGAAAGCGCTTTTGTTTGCTGCTCTTTTTCAAAATAAATCAGTAAAAACTGTACAAATAAAGCCGTAATCAAAAAAACAATTAAGCAGTTTCGTAGTACAAAATAAATACTCGTTTCATTATTTGCAATATCTAAAAAGTAGCGGGCACACAGCGCACTGAATAAAGCGGTACTGACTAAAAAGGAAATAAAAAAAGCAAAAAGTTGAGTGGTTTGCGGCTTTTTTTGTAAAACACGCTGAAAAGAGTATAAAGCAGAAATACTGACCAGCACGGTCATATGAGAAAATAAACTAATTACGCCAAGGCTTTGCCAGCTATCCCCCTCAACAAAAGGAGCAAACGCTAAGATGGTAGCAACAACTTGGGTAACAATAAGCGTGGCAAGTACCCCTCGCTCATTAAAAAGAGCCGAAAAAAGCAATGTTTCACCTTGCGGCAACTTGCTCATAACGGCTCTCCTTGTAATCTAAATAATTAATTTATATAGACTAACGCAGCTCAACAGGAACGGCAAATACGATATTCTCTTCTTCACCTGGGTTTTCCACTACCTGCGTACCGCCAAGCTCTTTTAAGCGCGCAATAACTTGTTGAACAAGCACTTCTGGCGCAGAAGCCCCCGCAGTTACTCCCACAGCGCTCGTGTTAGCAAACCACTGTGCTTCAACATTTGTTGCATCATCGATTAAATAAGCGGTTGTGCCCATTTTATCTGCAAGTTCACGTAAACGATTAGAGTTAGAGCTGTTTTTTGCTCCCACAACTAAAAGCACATCAACTTTATCTGCTAAATCACGCACCGCATCTTGTCGGTTTTGTGTGGCATAGCAAATATCATCTTTACGCGGGCCATCAATTGCTGGGAATTTTTCGCGCAGCGCATCAATTACATCTGCAGTGTCATCTACTGAGAGCGTTGTTTGGCTACAATAAAATAGGTTATCAGCATTTTTAACGTTAAGTTTGGCAACATCTTCTGCGGTCTCTACAAGGTAAATACCACCGTCGTTGTTGTCATACTGTCCCATAGTCCCCTCAACCTCTGGGTGACCATGATGACCAATTAAAATACATTCAATACATTTACGGCTCGCACGTGTTACTTCCATATGCACTTTAGTAACTAATGGGCATGTTGCATCAAATACTTTTAAATCGCGGCGTTTAGCTTCTGAGCGTACCGCTTGCGATACACCGTGAGCGCTAAAAATAACTATGCTGTCATCAGGTACTTGGTCTAGCTCTTCAACAAATACGGCACCACGGTTTTTTAAACCATCTACTACGTAGCGGTTATGCACTACCTCATGGCGTACGTAAATTGGCTTTTCAAAAATATCTAAAGCGCGCTCTACTATGCTAATTGCACGATCAACCCCTGCACAAAAGCCTCGCGGATTCGCTAATAAAATATCCATTAGCCTTGCACCTCAATAATATCTACTTCAAACGTTAAGCGTTGGCCCGCTAACGGGTGATTAAAATCGATAGTAACCGACTCACCTTGTACTTCGCGTACTAGTCCTGGCAGCTCAGTACCATCTGGCTGAGTAAAGGCAATAATTGCGCCGACTTTAGCTGGCGTTTCTGCACCAAATTTACTGCGTTCTACATAGTAAATATTATCTGGATTAGGTTGGCCAAATGCATCTTCTGGTTCTAGCTCAAACGTTTTGCTTTCGCCTGCGCTTAAACCGAGCAAACACTTTTCAAAATTAGCCGTTAAGCTGCCATCACCCATCGTTAACTTGGCTGGTTTATTATGCACCTTTGTTGAGTCTGCGGCAGAGCCATCTTCTAGTTTAATAGAAAAGTGAAAAATAACCTCTGAGTTTTCACCAATTACAGCTTGGCTCATGCTTTATGCTCCTTCGGACTTTCGCCTGTAAAGGCATCAAATAATAATAATGCGGCACCAATACAAATTGCACAGTCGGCAATATTAAATACTGGAAAATGCGAGTTTTTATAAAACACATGTATAAAGTCAATTACATAACCATAAGCAACGCGGTCATACAAATTACCAATAGCGCCAGCAAGTACTAACGCATAAGCACTACATAATATTTTATTTGTCGCTGGTAAGCGCTTCAACCACCATACTAATAGCGCGCTAATAGCAATGGCAATAAAACTTAAAAACCAACGTTGCCAACCACCAGCTTCACTTAAAAAACTGTAGGCCGCTCCATAGTTATGTACGTAGGTAATACTAAAAACAGGCAGTAAATTAATCGACTCTTGATAAGCCATGGTATTTACAACAAGTGTTTTAGTGGCAAAGTCTATTACAAGCAGTAATAGACTTAACCAAAGCCACACTAAACCACTTTTTTGGGCTAGTTTGCTCACTGAGTAAAACTCCTAAGCGAATTGACGCTTTTCACCTTCGCCGTCAACATTGCTTACACAACGACCACAAATTTCAGGGTGTGCAGGCTCTGAGCCTACATCATCGCTGTAATGCCAACAACGCTCACATTTAGTTGCATCTGTGGCTGCTACGCTAATGTATAGACCTTCAATTTCGGTTGTTTGTGTATCACTAGGCTGGCTATCTACAGCAGATACAGTGACCGCAGACGTTAATAATACAAAACGTAGCTCATCACCTAATGCTGCTAACTTATCAGCCAGTGATTTTTCGGCGTATAAGTTAACGCTTGCTTGCAGCGTTGCGCCAATCACTTCTTCTTTACGGGCAGCTTCTAGTACACGGTTTACTTCGTCACGTACATTCAGAATCGCTTGCCAGTCATCGTTGCTAAATTGGCTGTTTGTCGGTGCATGTAAACCGTCGTACCATACCGATGTAAATACGTAATCGCTACGCTCGCCCGGTAATGCTTCCCAAATTTCTTGCGCTGTAAAGCTCATAATTGGCGCCATCCAACGCGTCATTGCTTCTGCAATGTGGTAAAGCGCAGTCTGACAAGAACGACGTGCATGACTGTCGCTTTTTGCTGTGTACTGGCGGTCTTTAATAACATCTAAGTAGAATGAACCCAGCTCACCTGTACAGAAATTCATTAGCTTTTGCGTTACTAATAGCATTTGGTAGCTATCGTAGGCTGCTAAAATTTCTTCTTGTAATTGGGCGGCACGGCCAACAATCCACTTATCAAGCTCAACCATGTCATCAACAGCAACTTGGTCTGTTTTAGGATCAAAACCACTTAAGTTAGCTAATAAGTAACGGCTTGTGTTACGAATACGACGGTAGCGATCGGCAGAGCGTTTAAATATTTCATCCGATACGGTCATTTCTGCCGTGTAATCGGTTGAAGCAACCCATAAACGTAAAATGTCAGCGCCAAGTTTGTTCATCACATTTTGTGGTGAAATAACGTTGCCTAACGATTTTGACATTTTGCGGCCGTTTTCATCTACGGTAAAGCCATGCGTTAGTACTTGCTTGTAAGGAGCGTGACCGTTAATAGCAACTGAGGTCATCATTGATGACATAAACCAACCACGGTGCTGATCAGAGCCTTCTAGGTATAAATCAGCTGGGCCAACTAACTCTTCACGTGCATCAACAACACAGGCATGTGTTACGCCCGAATCAAACCATACATCTAACGTATCTTGTACTTTCATGTATTGCTTGGCATCGTCTTCGCCTAACAAGGTGGCAGGCTCTAGGTCATACCACGCTTGAATGCCTGACTTTTCTACTAGTTCTGCAGCTTGTTCTATCAGTTCTTGCGTATTTGGGTGTAAAGAACCGGTGTCTTTATCAACAAATAAAGCAATTGGCACACCCCAAGTACGTTGACGAGAAATACACCAATCTGGGCGACCTTCAACCATGTTTGCAATGCGGCTTTCGCCCCACTCTGGCAACCATTGCGTGTTTTTAATTTCGCTTAACGAGTCTTGGCGTAAGTTAGCCTGATCCATGCTTACAAACCACTGCGGTGTAGCACGGAAAATAATAGGTGTTTTGTGGCGCCAGCAATGCGGGTAGCTATGCGTAAGCGCATGATGGTGCATTAAGGCACCACGCTCTGTTAATACATCAATTACACTGGCGTTTGCTTTAAATACGTGCTGACCTGCAAATAATTCTGTATCAGGTAGGTAAACACCATTAGCGCCTACAGGGTTTGCTACTTCAAGATTGTAATTTAAGCCTGCCGCGAAATCTTCTTGACCATGGCCTGGCGCAGTATGAACCACACCCGTACCTGATTCAGTAGTAACGTGTTCTGCTACAATGACCGGTACATCAAAATCGTAAAATGGGTGAGCAACCTGTAAATTCTCTAGTGCTGCGCCTTTGACATAACCTAGTACGTGGAAATGATTAAACCCGTAACGGTCCATTGCATCTTTAACAAGCTCTGAGCCTAAAATTAAACGTTGCTGCGACCCTTCATCATCTACTTGTACTAAGGCGTACTCTAAATCTGCATGCACAGCTACTGCACGGTTAGCAGGTAGGGTCCACGGTGTTGTAGTCCAAATAACAGTGCCAACACTACCTTGCCCTTCATGGCCTTCTGCTAAATCAAAAGCTTTAACAACCGCGTCTTGATCTGCAAAAGTAAAGCGCACATCGATTGCTGGTGATTGCTTATCTTGGTACTCAACTTCTGCCTCTGCAAGTGCAGAGCCACAGTCTGTACACCAATGCACAGGCTTTGCACCTTTATGAAGGTGGCCGTTTTTAATAATACGGCCAAGCACGCGAATGGCGTTTGCTTCAAAGTCATAGTTCATTGTTAGGTAAGGTTTGTCCCAATCGCCAAACACACCTAAACGTTTAAAGTCTACTTTTTGACCTTCAACTTGCTTTTTAGCGTAAGCACGGCATTTTTCACGAAACTCGCTCGCAGTTACTTTAACGCCAGGCTTGCCTACTTTTTTCTCAACCATTAACTCAATTGGTAAGCCATGACAATCCCAACCAGGCACGTAAGGGGCATCAAAGTCAGATAAAGTTTTAGACTTTACAATAATGTCTTTTAAAATTTTATTTACTGAGTGGCCTAAATGGATATCGCCGTTTGCATACGGAGGACCGTCATGCAAAATAAAGGTTTTTTTACCTTTTTTAGCGCTGCGAATTTGACCGTACAGGTCGTCTTCATACCATGCTTTAAGCATTTTTGGTTCACGTTGTGCCAAATTGCCACGCATTGGAAACTGTGTTTCCGGTAAATTCAAAGTATGTTTGTAGTCGCTCATTAATCCTACTTTCCGTATCTATCGGCTACCTAATTTAAACCAAAACACTGTTTTGCGGCGGCAACATCGGTTGCTATTTGTGCCGTTAACTGTGTTAATGTCTCGAATTTTTTCTCATCGCGAAGTTTTTCAATTAACTCCACGTGCATAAACTGTCCATATATATCGTGTGCAAAGTCAAAAAGGTGAACTTCTAACAAAGCACGCGTTCCATTAAAAGTGGGCTTATTACCAATATTGGCTACCCCATAAACCTGCTTGCCGGCAATGTTTGCTTTTACAGCAAACACCCCATTTACAGGGCAAACTTGGCGTTTAAGCGCTATATTTGCAGTTCGAAAACCAAGCTCTCGCCCTCTTTTCCAACCATGTATTACACGTCCTGAAATAGCATAATTATGCCCTAGCATTAACTTAGCATTTTCTAAGTCGCCTGCTGCTAATGCTTCACGTATTAGTGTGCTGCTTACTCTAGCATTTAATTGGCGAAAACTCGCGGTGCTTTTTACATCCATGCCCGCTTGTTTGCCCATACTGCGCAGTAAATTAAAATCCCCTTGGCGCTGTTTACCAAATTTAAAATCATCGCCTACTGTTAATGCTTTTACACCTAGCTTTTTAATTAAAATATCGCTAACAAATTGCTCAGCGTGCATATTGGCAAATTGTTGATTAAAGCTAATGCAAATAACGCGCTCAATACCTAAGTTACTAAGCAGCTTAAGTTTATCGCGTAACCGAGTAAGTCGAGCAGGTGCATTATTTTTGGCGAAAAACTCTTGCGGCTGTGGCTCAAATAACATCACCGTACTGGGTAAGTTATGTGCTTTGGCATCCGCTAACAGCCCTTTTAACACTTCACCATGGCCTAAATGCACACCGTCAAAATTACCAATAGTCAATACGCAACCATAATGTTGCGCTCGAATATTGTGTATACCTCTAATTAACTCCATGCCACCTAATGCCTTTTTCAGCGAGTATTATTAACGAGTTTAAAATTGTTCAAAACCACAGGGCTGCCGATTATAATCTTTTTTTTAGTTTGATTCAGTAGTTGCTACACTTTTTATCGTATTTAGTCTTACGCCAAGTAAAAACAGCACTGCAAAGTAACTTATTGCAGCAACCACCAACAGTACAATTAACAACATTATTTGCTCATGAAAGTGCCATGTAGCCCAATAATAACGGCTACTAACATACCAAGTTAGCGCCCCCATGGCTAAGCTTGCCACTATGCATTTTATGGTAAAGCGTAGGCTCATAGCAGAAAACTGATACACGTTTTCTTTTTTAAGTTGCCTGTAAAGTAAAAAGGCATTGCAGCTAGCCGACATAGACGTTGCTAAAGCAAGCCCCAAATACCCAATAAATGGGGCTAACATAATATTGAATACCATATTAAGTACCAACGTAATAATTCCAATGCGCACAGGCGTTTTAGTATCTTGGCGCGAGTAAAAACCCGGCGCTAAGACTTTAATAAGCATAAAGCTAACTAACCCTACCGAGTAGGCGACCACCCCTAAACTTACCGCTTTGACATGATCAACATCCGCCTCCTTAAATGCGCCATGATCAAACAGCACAGTAATAATAAGCGGGCTTATAATCATTAACCCGACCATAGCGGGTATGCCTAAAAAGATGACAAAACGCACCCCCCAATCCAGCGTATGCTGAAAATCGCTGCGTTTTTTACTGCTATGTAATTTAGAAAGTGCAGGTAAGATAACAGTAGCAATACCAATACCAAATAAACCAAGTGGAAACTCAATTAATCTATCCGAGTAATAAAGCCATGCGATAGACCCCGTCATTAATAACGAGGCAATCATAGTATCGAGTAGAAGATTAATTTGGCTTATCGACACACCAAATAAGGCCGGTAACATAAGCTTACGCACTTTTTTAACGTTTTCGTCTTGCCAAGCCCAGCGCGGGCGCGCCAACATTTTTGCGCGGTATAAAAATGGTAACTGAAACAACAATTGCACCACCCCACCCACAAATACACCAACGGCTAACGCATATGCCCCAACGCTAAATTTGTCGTGCAATAAAATAGCGCAGGTAATAATAGAAACATTAAGTAATACGGGCGTAAAAGCAGCCACTGCAAAGCGATTATATACATTCATTACTGCACCGCTAAGTGCCACTAAACTTACAAATAGCAAATACGGAAAGGTTAATTTTAGTAATGAGCTTGCCAGTACAAATTTTTCTGCATTGGGTCCTCCTTGCCACCAATCAATGAACCAGCCGGTTCCAAACAACGCGGCAATAACAGGTGAGGCAACAACGCCAAAAATAGTTACGCACAGTAAAATAGTGCCCAGCGTACCAGCCGCTTGTGCTACAAATAACTTAACTTTATCATCACCATGGTGTTCTTTAATTTCGCTAAGTACAGGCACAAAAGCCTGAGCAAAAGCCCCCTCTGCAAATAGACGTCGTAAAAAATTGGGAATACGGTTAGCAAATAAAAAAACATCGGCAGCAGCACTTGCACCTAATAAGTTTGCAACAACGGCATCTCGTACTAACCCTAAAATACGCGATATCATTGTCATAGCACTTACAATCATACCGGAGCGAAATAATCCTTTTGACACCTTAAACCTACTTAAAAACCTTTAATTGAGGTAATTATGCCACAGTCTTTTTTATAAATCGCTTTAAAGCACTAGGCTGGGCGTCTGTGCTTTGTTACAATAGCGATATTAACTGCTGAAGCGGCAAATTGATGTTCGTTATAAGGAGCAGTTTTTCTTGAATTGTTAAATTTACATTGACATTCATGATAAAAACAGGCATATTCCACGGCCTTTAATTTAAGCTTTATTTAAGATTGTTAGGAGCAAACCTTGGCTAACATCAAGTCTGCAAAAAAACGCGCTATCACTAGCGAAAAAAACCGTCAGCACAACGCAAGCCGTCGTTCAATGATGCGTACTTACTTCAAAAAAGTAACCGCTGCTATTGAAGCTGGCGATAAAGAAGCTGCACAGCAAGCTTTCTCTGTTGCTACACCTATCCTAGACCGTTACGCAACTAAGGGTCTAATTCATAAAAACAAAGCAGCTCGTCATAAGAGCCGTTTAGCAGCTAAAATTAAAGCGCTATAATTTGTTTTATGATTAAAAAACCGGCTTAGGCCGGTTTTTTTATGTCTACAGTTTAGTGCTTAAAAAATGACTAAACGCTTTCTAGATCGGGATAAAACTTTTTCAACATAGCTGCTATTTTTTTAGGTGTAAATGGCTTTACTACAAAACCTTTAGCACCTTTATCAATGGCTTCTTTCACGTTTTCTACTGCTGAATGGGCCGACACCATTACTACATTAGTTTCAGGGTTAATATTATTAATTTGCGCGATTAACTCTTTACCATCACCATCAGGCAGTTCTATATCTAAAAAAATCATATTGTAATTAGCAGCCTGGCATTCGCTAATACACTGTTTAGCCGTTGAAGCCTCTTTAACGTTTTCTATTCCTAAGTGCATGAGCGTTTGGCTCAAAAAACTACGCACTGTGCTAACATCATCCACTATTAAAATTGATAGCTGCGTATCCATGTATCTTCCTCGTAGGCTAAAAGCATTGTATAAGTTATTATATAACTAGATATTTAATCATTTTATTATAGAGACCTAAGCTCAAAAGGCCAGATTTGCTTTATGTCAAACAATACAAAAAAACAATCATTGCTTGGTAAAACACCACAAAAAAGAAAAACCCCTGTAAAAAAGCCTCGCAATAGGTCGCAAACAGCACCGCAATCTTCGGCTAACTCAATAGCTCCCCCAGCAGAGCAGCCAGTAAAGTCTAAAAAAGGGTTACTTATTACGTTGGCTATAATTTTTGCTATAGCCATTATTTTTCCAAAACCAACTTTGCTCACCTATAAAAAATTAGGGTTAGTAAGCGAAAGTATTTATTGGCCTGGCGTTTTTGGTTATGGCCGTACACTGCTTGACTCAAACTTACACCCGCAACTAGACGAGAAGCGCAATGCCCTTTATTTATGCGCAGATATGAAGGTCCCGCAAAGCTGTCAAAAGTACCAACTAATAAAAAATAATGGCTTTTTTGCTGCATTGACTAGCTACATTTAACATTAAAAAAACTAATCTGAAAATTTAAAATTACTTGGTTGAAAGGTGTGCAAAAGATCACCATAATGGCGCTCCTTTTTTCAACAACTGAACTATTGAAACGACCATGCTAAACGAGCTAGATTGGCTTTTAAACACTGTATTACTTGCACTAGGACTAGGTGCATTCTTTATTAATAATATAACAATACTGCGCGTTGCAGCCATTAGTGCGTGTGGACTGTTATTTTTGTCTTTTAGCTTGGATTTGATGTCGTCGAGTGTTATTTCGAATATGAGTTTAGTGTTGATCAATACATTTTATTTGTTCAAAGTGTATACGTTTGGGCAGTTTAATGTAACGCAGAGTTAACATTTCCCCTTAGAATATTTTATAGCCCAGCCTTGCTGGGCTTTTTTATTTAAAAAATTAAAAGGCTTGGGGAACAGATTGAACTAAGATAATATTTACCGCGTATTAATCCTCATTTAGGTCTTACTATGTCTTTATCTGATTTTGATTTATTTTTATCTTCTATGGAAGATGTAACACCTATAAACCACGATACTGTAACTCCTCTTGCAAGTAATCCCAGTGTCACCCTTGCACAACAAGAGAAACGCAAAGCTGCTGAGCTTAGCCTTGCGAATGATGAAAATTACTTACAAACTGAGCATGTAGAACTATTAGACCCACATGCATTATTAAGCTTTAAAAAAGACGGTGTACAAAGCGCTGTTTTTAAAAACTTACGCTTAGCAAAGTACCAAGTTGATGCCACATTAGACTTACATGGCCAGCTACTTAAAAATGCCCGTACAACATTATTTAACTTTATCACTGATTGCCATCAACGAAACATTCGTGTTGTATTAGTGCGCCATGGTATTGGCATAAAAAATAAAGCGAAGCCCGGTATACTTAAAAGCTATGTTAATAAGTGGCTACAGGCGCTACCCGCAGTTTTAGCTTATCATACCGCCCTCAAACATCACGGTGGCAGTGGTGCAACCTACGTATTACTTAAAAAAAGTGATGAGAAAAAACACGAAAACCGAGAGATCCATGCTAAGCGCTATTAACTAGCTACTAACTAACTTGTTGCTAGATAATTAAAGCAAGCTAAAGCAATTGTAAGGTTATATGAAAGGAGGGATACTCTTGAACATTCAGGCTTAGCCATGAATGAATTAAAAGAGTTCCCTTTTTAGAGCATACTGAAGAGTGTAACTACTCACTTTGCGTTGACTGTGCGTTGCCACTTTGAGGTAACTGATCGGCACTCGCTTGGTTTAACCAAGCAGAAACGCCCAACACAATAATAGAAACCACCACTAAACTTAGTTTTACTCCGCCTTGACTTGATTTCATACGTCACTCTTATTATTTTTATTTTGGTGTTTAAATTCTACATTAATTAAAATTACAAATGTTAACAAGGTGTTTTCTAAACCAATTTGTTATCTATTAATAACCTTTTGTTCTATTAACACGATTGTTTAACTTAAGCCCCCTATTTAAGCGATTAATATTCTCTGCTATTTGTATTGCCACACTATTTAAGTCTGATATTGCTGCGCAATGTGGTGTGATAGTCACTTTAGTGTGCTGCCAAAATGGGTGTGAACTCGGTAATGGCTCCTCAGTGAACACGTCTAGGGTTGCTGATCTTAGATTATCTGAATCTAAAGCTGATAATAAATCCGATTCAATAATATGCTGCCCTCTTGCTACATTTATTACGCAGGCGTGTTTGGGAAGCTTTGCTAATAATTGTGCATTTATGATGCCTTTCGTCTCGTCAGTTAGTGGCAATAAACACACTAAAAAATCTATTTGAGGTAACATTTCATCAAGCCCTGTTCCAGTGTATAGCTTAACATGTTGACTCTCTTTAGCCGTTTTAGACCATGCGCTTAGCGTAAAGCCATTAATAAGTAGCTTATCTGCGCATGCTTTTGCGAGTTCACCAAACCCCAAAATACCGACATGCTTATATTTGTAACCGCGTTTGGGTTTCCAGTTACCTTGCGATTGCCTAACAAAGTACTCTTGTAAGCGTAGCTTTTGAGCTAACACATGGGTTAGTACATACTCTGCCATATCGTCAGCTAGTTGTTTATCTACAATACGCACCACATCTACATGCTCATGTAATAGCGACAGATTAATACTATCCACACCAGCTCCAAATGAAGAAACAGCTCTTAAATTAGGCAATTGTTGCCACAAGTCATTTGG
The DNA here is from genome assembly GCF_001401805.1 of Pseudoalteromonas sp. P1-25. Taxonomy (GTDB): domain Bacteria; phylum Pseudomonadota; class Gammaproteobacteria; order Enterobacterales; family Alteromonadaceae; genus Pseudoalteromonas. The sequence goes on along the minus strand of NZ_LKDW01000016.1, from coordinate 5,440 downwards.
GGCATTCCAGGCGAGTACAAACTCTACATCACTGGGGTTTTTACACGATGGCCATTCTTCAATGGTCTCATTTGGTAGCAACTCAGTTAGCCTTGCGATTAACTTTGTATTATCACGCCCTGTAATGGCAACTAAAACTGACATGTAAACTCCTAATAAGCTTAAATAATTTTATATTTCTCACTGAGTAAATGTACTCTTGGTTATTTACTCTTTAAAAAGTCACACTACTGCAAAGTAAATGTCACACCCTTTTTTTACTCTAAACAGGATGGCGAATAGGCCAAATTGTAAATGAGGTTAATATGATAAGCGTTGATAAAGTAATAGCAGCAAACTTACCACAGTTAGAGAACTCCCCTAAAGTAAAAGGTTTAGTTAAAAAAGGGCTTGGCTACTTATTACATGAACAAGAATTTGTTGCCTTTGGCGATGCTTACCCTCATTTACAAGGGCTAGAATTTGTTGAACAAGTACTTGATGAACTTGACTTTGATACCCGCTACAAACCAAAGCAAATTGAAAATATACCCAGCGAAGGTAAATTAGTAATTGTAGCTAACCATCCCATTGGCTCGCTCGACGCGCTCGCACTGATAAAGGTACTATCAAGCGTTAGGCAAGACTTAAAAGTGGTTGCTAATCGCATGCTAATGTCTGTTACCCCTATGCATTCATTGCTGTTGCCAGTAGATAACTTATCTGGAACCAGTAAAAAACAAGAATTAGGCAATATTCAAAAACACTTAAAAAATGAAGGTGCTTTGTTAATTTTTCCTGCCGGCGAAGTCTCTAGATTAAGCCCTACCGGAATTAAAGATTGCAAGTGGAACAGTGGCTTTTTACGCATGGCTAAAAAAGCAAACAGCCCTATTTTACCTATTTATATAAAAGCTAAAAACAGCCCACTCTTTTATGGTACATCAATGATTTACAAGCCGCTTGCGAGCTTATTATTAGTAAAAGAAATGTTTAAGCAGCGACAAAAGTCATTAGAGTTTGAAATTGGCGCTTCCATTCCGCCTGAATCATATTTAATCGAAAATTTAAAAGATAAAGAAATCGTTAACCTCATTCGCAAGCAACTTTATCGCCTTACCACTAAAAAGCCCCTTCCCCTTAAAACCCAAACCCCTATTGCAATACCCGAGTGCCGCAAAGAGCTAAAAAAAGCCATAGAGAGTTGTCAGTTATTAGGTAAAACACAAGATGGTATGCATATTCATTTATATCAATACACGGGTAGCTCAGCGGTGTTTAGAGAGCTTGGGAGGCTCAGAGAAATTGCCTTTCGAGCGGTAGGTGAAGGCAGCGGTAAACGCCGCGATATTGACAAATATGATATGGATTATCAACACTTAGTGCTATGGGATCCTACGCAATTAGAATTAGTGGGGGCATATCGCCTTGCTTGTGCAAAGGAAATAATAAATAAACATGGCCGAGAAGGCTTATACACCGATAGTTTATTTAGTTACACACAAGCAATGCAACCGTATTTAGAACAAGGTATAGAGCTTGGTCGCAGTTTTGTGCAACCTAAGTATTGGGGGCGAAAAAGTTTAGACTACTTGTGGTATGGTATTGGTGCATTTATTAAAAACTACCCGCAATATCGTTACTTATTTGGCGCAGTTAGCGTCTCTAACGCCTTGCCTGAACAAGCAAAAGCCATGCTCGTGTATTACTATCAACATTATTATAAATCAGAGCAGCACCTCGCCACCCCTAATAACGAGTTTAAATTAAGCGAACAACAACTTACTCAGTGTAAAACTGTTTTTAATGGCAATGATGTAAAAGAAGACTTTGTAGAATTAAAACACGTACTGGCCAATATGGGTGCACACGTTCCCACCCTATTTAAACAATATACCGAACTGTGTCAGCCTGGTGGCGTAAAGTTTTTAAGCTTTAGTATCGACCCCGACTTTAACAACTGTATTGATGGGTTAGTGCTGGTAGACTTACAAAACGTAAAAGAAAATAAAGCTAAGCGCTATTTAGGTTAGTCAAACAGCGAGGTAATTCTCGCTGTTTATTTTTATAAGGCCTATTTATGGCTAAAAATCCGCGCTAATAAGTCGGTATAAATGGCCTCAATTTTAAGTAAATCCTCAACTGGAACATGCTCGTTTACCTGGTGAATGGTACTATTTTTAACTCCGCACTCAATAACTTGGGTATGCTGGTTTGCATAAAATCGCCCATCAGACGTGCCACCGCTGGTACTTAACATGGGGTAGTTTCCTGTTTGCGCATAAATGGTGTGCTCTAACTGCTGTAATAAACTCCACCCGTTTGTTGGTGCTGTATAATAGGGCTCACACGCTCGCTCCCATTCAACATCAAGGTGCTGAGCGTACTCACTCAGTGCCGCTGATATACACTGCTTTATTGTACTGCTTGTATAACCATGGCTATATCGCACATTAAAGGTAATTTCGCACTCACTAGGCACTAGATTATCAACAACATTATTTATATTAATACCAGTCACTTGCAAGGTGGTTTTAGAGCTAGGCTCATCTTCAGGCCATGTTAAATTGCTTAAACAATTTACAATATTACCCGCAATATGCGCCGCATTTATAGTGTTCTGCGGGTAGGCAACATGTCCAGTCTTGCCATGTACTTTTATACGAGACGATATAGCGCCTCGGCGACCATTTTTAATTGTATCGCCTACGTGTGCAGAGCTTGTCGGTTCACCAACAATACAGCCATCAAGTTGTATATTATTTTTTGCAAGGCGCGTGGCTATTACCTCTGAGCCAAATTCTGCCTCGCCTTCCTCATCGGAGGTGATAAGCCAGTAAAAACGCCCTTTTTTACTTTTTGTATCATTTAATAGTGCCTTAGTGGCACCTAGCATAGCCGCCACGCCACCTTTCATATCAGCAGCGCCACGCCCATACACGGCATTATTAATAATATTGCCGGCAAAAGGCGGACTTAACCAGTTGCCCGGCTCTGCAGGTACAACATCAATATGCCCAGAAAACGCAACACAAGGCCCTTCTAGCTCAAAATTAATGTAGGCAATTAAATTGGTAACGTCTTCACACATAAACTGCTCACAGTTAAAACCAAGCGCAGCTAACTCATTGCTAAGCCAATCTATGGCACCGCCTTGGTGAGGCGTTACAGATTCAAACCTAATAAGCGTTTGCGTATTTTTGACCACCGCGCTTAAAGGTTTACTTACACTGTTTTGCGATACTTTTGCAAAAGACATAACAACACACTCAATAACCATAAGAGAGATTATTAAAGCGCGCTAATATGACCAAATAATGGCAAAGTTAATACAGTGCGATGACTGTTAAATACATAGCAGTGTCAATTAATTAAAATACTTTTTGCAGCAACTTTAATCTAAATCAATAAAAGGATTCACATGCTTCAAACATTTTTGAAACTTTGATCTAGAACAGGTTTTTAACGCTCGGAGGTTGTAATAATAGCGGCAATCAAAAAGTAGTTATTGGAGCACAACATGAAAACCCAAATCAGCATTGCATTACTTACCTCTTTACTAGCTATGACCCCTACGGCACACGCTAACTTAAGCGTTAATGTTGGCGCTATTAATGTAAATCCAGATAACAGCAGCTCGGCCATTAACGAAGCGCCAACACTGGGCCTTAAAGGCGACTCTGACACGCAGCTAGGTATTACAATCGACTATGCATTTAACGATAAGTGGGTGGTAGAACTTATTGCCGCTACGCCGTTTTCGCACGATGTAAATGGCGCGGGTGGGCTAGCGGGCAGTAAGATTGCCGACATAAAACAGCTTCCGCCATCATTGGTTGCGCAATACCACTTTTTAGATACCAGTTACGCGCTACGACCGTTTATTGGTGTAGGGTTAAATTACACCACCTTTTTTGACGAGCAGCCTTCACAAGCGCTAAAAGCAACCCTAGGTACTGATGATGTTGAAGTAAAACTCGATGATTCGTTTGGCTTTATAGCACAAGTAGGCGCTAACTATAAAATCGATCAACATTGGGGGCTACATGCTATGGTATCAATAATTGATATAGATACCGATGCCACAGTGTATGCAAACGGAGCAAAAGCCCTTACATCAACCGTTGAGCTTGACCCAGTCGTTGCTATGTTTGGTGTAAGGTACAACTTTTAGTTAAGTGTGCAGTGCCTATGTTCTATGTGTTTAAGGCCGAAAGGCCTTATTTTATGAAAATTATTTAGGCAGGTTATTCACCTTTTTTTGCTCAAGCATTTCTTTCCAATGCATAATTTCAGCGGGTAAAATAGGCGCCACGCCATCAAACTCGGCTACTTCAAGCATTTCTTCAATAGAAACTATGCCTTTTTTGTTTTTAAACACACCACGCACATACGCTATAGCGTGCAGGCCACGCGCAGAATGAAATTTTTGTTCAATGTAAAAATATTTATGATCCCACCCCACCAGCCGGGTACTGATGGTATAACGCTGCATAGGTTTAATATCGCGAATATAAGTGATGGCTGTCGCATTAACTATAGGAAACCAACGGCGCTTCATTACTTGTTTTAATAAGCCTATTCGCTCAATCATCCAGGTGCGCGACAAGTCCATCATCGCCAAATAACGCGAATTTGTTAGATGCAGGTTTATATCGCAATCTGTGGGTAGTGCTTTGTAATCAATATCTACCGTATCAAGTAACTGTTGGTAGTCACGGTTGCGCTTAATTTTAAAAAATAATAAAAGAAGTCTAATATATAAGTTCACGAGAAGGTCTTACCAGTATAAAGTTAACTCAGTGTAACATAACCACTTGTTAAGGCGAATGTTCCGTTTTACTCTCAAATTATAAATATAAAAAAGTCATAGTATGAAATATAAATTAGCGACACTTTTTACCATCAGTTTATTATGCATTAGCCCCAGCGCATTGGCCGATTTTACAATTAAAGGCTCAGGCGCGGTGAGTTACCCCACAGGCATAGAAAAACCATTTAATTTTGGGTTTGCATGGCAGCAGCAACTGGGTAAATTTACAATAGGAAATAAAAGCTACGATATGTCGCAATTACCTAATTCATACTCGGTGGCAATCACGTTAGCTAAAGATGATAGCCAAGTGTGGGTACAAGAGTTTAATAATGGCTTTATTGAAACGTTTGAATGGCATATAGGTAAACATACTGTCAGTCTAAAAAAGCAGCAATTTAAAGACCCCGTAAAAGGCAATTACGTGATTGAGCTCAATGGCCGCAGTTACTTTTTTACTCGTAATAACGCAAGCATAGTGATTAATTTTGATGAAAATGGCATAGAAACAATCGCCATTGATGGAGTTACAAAAAACATGGGCACTAAAAACTAGGGCGTGTTGACCTTTGCGGATTGAAATTTGTTCAACCTAGGGGCGATTAAATCGCGGCGCGAGGTTTGTAACCTAGTGGGCTCGATAACTGC
>NZ_LKDW01000015.1 GCF_001401805.1 Pseudoalteromonas sp. P1-25 | reverse complement strand
CTGCTCCTGCGTTATTCTAATGACTTACATCCATGTAAGAATAAGTAAAAACCGAGCAAAGCTTCCGCGTCCTGCTCACGCCCCTTACCAACATCCATCTAGGCAACAAAGAGTTGATCGCCCTAGGCAGAACCCGAAGGGCAGCGCATGTTTGGTATTTATGCTGCGTTATCGCCTATTTATGGGGAATAACCACACTTCATAGGCCCTGCCTTGCCTAAAAACCAAACATACTGCTGCAAATTCAACCATCAAAGAACAACACGCCCTAGCGCCCAGTAAATCAGATACTAAACTTTAACAGTTTTGCGATTAATACCATAATCACGCAGTTTATTTGCCACTGCAGTGTGACTCAGCCCTAAACGTTTAGCCAATTGCCTTGAACTTGGGTAAGCTGGATACAACTTACGTAATAAAGTTGCTTCAAAACGTTTTACAGCTTGATCTAACGTCCCCTCAAAATCTGACTCTAAATAACCTAGATCGTGCGTAAATGTGGGCAATTGTAAATGCTCCACACGCAGCTCACTGTCATCGAGTAGCGACACAGCTCGGTAAATCGCATTTTCTAACTGGCGTACATTACCTGGCCACGGGTATTCTTGTAAAAAGCGTAAGCATTCTTGTGATAATAACGGAATAGCATGGCCGTTTTGCTGTGCGTATTTTTGGATAAAGTGCTCGGCTAATGGACCCACATCAGCTTTACGGTCTCTCAGTGGCGCAATCTCTAACGTGAGCACATTAATTCGGTAATATAAATCCTCTCTAAATACGCCCTCTTGTACCATGGCTGGTAAATCTTTTTGTGTGGCTGCAATAATACGTACATTTACTTTTACTTCGTTTTCATCGCCCACTTTTCTAAATGTACCGTCTTGCAAAAAGCGCAGTAGCTTTGTTTGTAACTGTGTAGACATTTCGCCTACTTCATCTAAAAATACAGTACCGCCATCTGCTTGTTCTAATACCCCACGCTTAGGCGCGGTATTTTCTTCATAGCCGGCGTAGCCAAATAATTCAGATTCGGCTACATCATCAGGCAACGATGCACACGATAGAGCGATAAATGGTTTAACCGAACGGTTAGAGGCATAGTGACAAGCACGCGCAAGAAGTTCTTTACCCGTGCCAGTTTCGCCAGTTATTAAAATGGGCGCTTCTAACTGCGACATTTTTCGTGCTTCACGTACAACACGGCGCATAGCAGTACTAAAATTGTGAATAGTTGCAAAGCTTTCTTGCCCATAACGCCTAAAGGCACTGACTTGCTGACCTAATCGGCTTTGCGATTTAATATTTATAACCGCACCAGCTAACACATCACCTTCACCACCTTGCGGGACGGCAATCGGTAAAATATCGGCAATAAAGTCTTCACCGGCCACATCTACACGGGTTGTTTGACCAAGTACTTCTTTGCCTTCTAACCAGCGTGTAAAATTAAAACCTTTTAGTAGGTTATTAATATTGGCTCCTACCACTTCTTTTTCACTTAGTTGCAAGTCTTTACAGGCGGCATCGTTACACAAACGAACCCACCCTTTTGCGTCAATCGAGATAACTCCATCTGGTAATGCGCGCAGCAGTGTATTGAGCTCGTTATGCTCTCGTTCAGAGGGTAAAAAGGCAGTGGTACGAACATCATGTACGCCATCAATCAAACGAATAGAAGGCATAATTTTTTGAAATTGCTCAAATTCAATTTCAGGAAAGCTTACATACATACGGCAATTTACCGAATCAACCTCAATCCCTTTTAAGTCAACATCGTAGTTAACTAAAATATTTAGGATTTCTTGGGCAATACCCACACGGTCGGCACAATGAATATCTAGACGCATACATCCTCGAATAAGGAAAAACTATATTAGCCGAATAATACGCTAACTGCGTTATTCAATACAGTAAATTGTAAACAAATTTGGACAAGCTCAGATCTTTTTTACTGTAACCTTACACCTGTAAACATCAAACTGTAATAACGCCCAGCTTAAAAGTAAAAAACGCAGCGTGTAAGCTGCGTTTTAAAAAGGGGTAATACCTATATGCTATTAGTTTTGCGGGTATGGGGTCCAGTCTCCGCCATCTAATTGGATATAAGGGCGCTTATTAACATACATCATTATTGTATCGGCGTTTTCGGCTACTTTAGGTGCACGAGGCAGCGTATCAACTAAGTCAGCAATATTGCCATTACCTGCAAAAAAGTTTGTGCTAAGCACGCCACTAATTAGCTCCGATAAACCAAAGTAACTTGTTGATTCGCTTACAAGCGTTTGTGAATAGCTTTGTACATTTTTACCAATAAACTTAATCGCCACCGGAACAGATACAATACTTGGGCTTGGTATTTCGCGAAGACCTGCAAATTGTACTTTATCGCCTTTTAAAGCTGCACCGTGTTCAGGTACTATCATTAGCATGACATTACGGCCACGCTTTTCTAAATTTTTAATAAACCCGTTAATGTCGTTAAATAAGTTTTTATGCCTGGTCGGGTAGCTTTCAAGGCTACTCATGCGAGGCTGATTAGCTAATTGGTTGCCATCGTGCAAACTGGTTGTATTATAATACATAGCGCATGGCGCACAGTCTTCACCTTTTTCATTTAGCCATGAATTAAGTACCGCACCGTCTGAATAAATAGGCTTGTTATCAAACCCATATTGAGCAACGGGTAAGTTAGTAATATCGTAAGGCTGCTCATCTATTTTTCCGAACCTTTTAACTAAGCCCTTAAACTCATCAAAGTGGCCGTCGTGGTTCATTACCACACTACTCTTATACCCTAAGCTTTCTAAATTTTTAAATAAGTGGCACTGTTCAGGCGCATTCTCAAATAAAGCCGTTTGACTTGTTTGACCACAGCTTGCTCTTAGCAGACGAATTGCAGCCGGTCCAGAGTAAGAAGTAGCCGAGTTAAAATCAGAAAACACCACATCAAAGTCGCTGTATAAATCGTCAAGACTTACACCAATAGTTTCCAAGTCAGCCACTGCCATAGAGCAGATATTTAACACAATAACATCAAATAACTCACCGTTATATTGCTGTGGGAATTGGCTAATTAGTCTACTTTGTTGTTCATAAAACGCTTTTAACTGCTCATCTGGTGATTTTGCTTCTTGTGTTACTACTTGTGCTTGTGCACGAGGCGCAGCTGTTGTTACGTTATTAGCTGCTACTGGCTGGGTCATTAAATCATCTTCACTGTGATTACTTTGCCAAGCTACAAACATTAACCCAACAACGGTTACTGTGGTGAAGCGAATCCACTGCGAGCAATACCAAAAACACACCGTAATAACAAACAAAGCCAATAACATGTCAACATTGATAACACGCGCCATGAGCTCCAAAAAATAGCCAAAACTGAAGTCCTGTACATTGCCGGCCTGACGGGTTAAACGCTCTATTGGTGGCAACCACGAGTCTTTATACAATAAAACGATGGCCATTACCGCGCCTAACCAATGCTTAACTTTATTGAGTAAAGGGTGTGCGTAAGAAATAGCAAAAAAAGCAGCTAACGCCGCATTTGCCAATAAGCTAAAGTCGATCGCACCATAATAAAAAAGTGCAAACTTAACTAAAAAATAAAGGTTCCATACCCCTAAGCCTGATAATTTCACTATTTACCCTTCTTTATTCTATTTGGTTTGTAAGGTTCAAGTACTTCATGCTTAAACGTAAGCCGAGCATAGTATTTTTTTAATTTATTCAGTAGTAGCGACCCCGACATACACAAAAATACGCCAACTAGCATCGCTAAAATTGCTGTAATCAATAATTGATTAATACTCATAAGTTACTCTTTAAAGCCATTTTAAACGGCACGGCATCTGCACGCTCATTTTTAGTAAACTCAGGGGTTTCTATATCTGCTGCAACACTTGCATCAATTGCTTGAGTAAATTTATAGCTTTCATTTTCCGTTAATTGGGCAGAGTAATCCGTTATATCCTGCCCTGCATAGTAACGCCTGAGTTGTTTACATTCTTGCTGAATATAAAAATGATCGGAGATTATATTTTGCTGTGCAAAAAAGTCGTTTGTTTCTAATTTAAATAAGTGTTTTATCGCGTTATTAACATCATTTTCGCGACACGCATGCAAGTACAAGTACACGGTATTTTCTACCAAACTGAAAACGTCACCTTCACGTTTAATATGAAACAAATGCAATGGATGGATGGGGTCAATTCGGGGTAAAAGCTCAAGTTTAACCAACACCCCGCTAACCCCTAGATTTACAGCTGAATCGCTGTGCACTTCAACCTGTTTGGTAAACTCTATAAAAGGTAAGTAGCCTTTCGAAAAGGTATTTTCGGTAAATTGAAGTACATGTTCAATAGAGTGCGGTAAGGGCCTTGAAAACTGAAACCCTTGAATTGACTGAACCTGTGAAAGCAACCTTGAAGGCTCTGAAAAACTATACAAAATGAGGTTAACACCTAAAGTCAAAAATAAGCATTCATCTTGATGGCGGATCACACCATCAACGTTTTGAATCACTAATTTAAGCCAACGACCGCAGTTTTTTCTAAGCTCAAAACATTGCTTAGCAAGCAGAGCTAAATCGGTATATCGCGACACTGCAAACACCAATGTCGCCGCTTCAAGTTTAGGACCTTTTGAAAAAAGCGCGTTGTTGTCTTTTATTATTTTATATTTTGCAGGAAGCTTAGTACCTTCAGGAATCGCCCCTTGCACAATCCACACTTCATCTTCATCTGCAAACACACCTGCAGTTAAAGGTTGTTTTTCAGTAATAGTATCTTGTTGGACTTTAAAGTGACCATCTTCATTCATTAAAGGGTACTGCACCGAGGCCAAAATACCCGTACTGTGGTGCCAATAATCGTATTCAAGCACACGCACCGTTGAATCATTCTCAACATAAACTAACCCATCTAAAACATCATTTAACCGCCTGAATAGAAAACGATAGTTAGTTACTTCAGGGCCAGAAACTAAAAATAAAGTAGTCGCCCCCGAATCTCTACTAAAACCCTTAAAGGCATGAATACTATTTGTCAGTTGCCGCTGATCCAACGAGGCTAAATCCGTCGTGCTAAAGTGCACAATAACTAGCGCTTCGTTTAACTGTTTATAAGCATTTAGCTCTTTTAAAGTATTGTTAATTATTTGTTGTTTGGGCCAGTCGCGGGTGTCAGCAGAAAACCTGAATGGGTGCACTTTGTGCTGGTCAAATGCGTGATTTAAAGCATCGCTGTAAGCACCCTCAAAAAATGTCTCTATTTGCGAAGAAACAATATAAATATCAGAGGTTGAGGGCTTATTAATTGCATGTAGGGCCAGTTCAGTAGAAAAATGATCTAAAGGGGCTAAAATTGCATATAACGATGCAGGTTTTAGCTCTGTAGCAGCGGGCTGTAAGCCTGAAATGTTAAAGTTTTGCACTGAATTTAGCCTATAAAAAATACTTTTTTACTAGTTTTAACCGCTATTCTATATATAATAGACAAATATTGTCCACTTTAAATAAAAATAATAAACTTTAGCACAAAGGCATCAATGCACAAATTAACAACAAAAAGCTCTGAAACCTTAACATCCAACGACATTGAGAACCTCGCACGACGCTTTGGTGGCAAAAGCGAAGATTACGTTGAAATTGTTAATAAACAGAAAAATAAACAAACAATAAAAAAATACGCATTACTAAACGAAATACACCGTGCGGTAAATGCGTAATGTGTAATTAAAACGACAGGTAAACAACCCTTTGCAAAGAATTTTTCTAAAAGGCATTAAAGGCGGTACTGGCGCTACTTCGATGGTTGCCAACTTAGCCTGCGTATTAAAAAAATCAGGCTCAGATGTGATTGCTATAGATTTAGATTCTAAAAGCGATTTGGGACTGCACTTTGGCCTGCCTTGGCAATACAACCAGGGTTGGAGCAATGAGGAACGTTTTGAGGACGCTTTAGCGCACTTTCATCAAGATAGTGATGGCATTGTATTTTTGCCATTCGGCAACAATTGCGTAAGTCGTGAAGCGTTATTTGAGCTTGTTAACAATTGCAATAAACTGGATTATAACAAAGATACCTGGCTTCTATTCGATTGCCCTGCACATGTCGATATTACCCATTACCCCCTAGATAAAAACGACATAGTAATTGAAATAGTTAATTGTGATGCTATTTGTCACAGCTTAATTTACAAAAATCTACAAACGTTAAAACAGACTGACAACCAGTGGAAACACTTTTTTTTAGTCAATCGTTATAACTCTGCATCAACACTTGAATTTGATCTGTTTTCATTGTGGCAATCTACTTTACCATTTATGGCGCCTTTTTTTATAAACAGTGATGAAGTCATTAAAGAGTCTACAGCCTATCGAAATGTAGCGCTTAACTGTGCGCCATACAGTGTTGCTAACGATGACTTTGAAACGCTTGCCGGTTGGCTTGTAAGTAAGTCGGCTTTGTAATTATGAGCTTTTCTCTATTTTATAAGCGCCCAATACACAGTACTTTATATATACTGTTAAGCATTATATTTACTGAAAAACTTGTCCGTTATATTTTATTTAAGTTTCATAGCTATTTTAATCAGCACAAAGTAAACGTAATAGAAGCCTTTTTAATGCCTTTTATTACGCTAATCAGTTCATTGTTTATCAATATAAAAGACCACAAAATTAACTTTGAACTTATTTTATATGATTACTACCCGCATCTGCGCTTACCGTACCGTACGTTTATTTATTCAAATATTTTACGCTTTATCATCCAAAGTGTTTATTTATTATTTTTTAAAAACAGACCCAAAAAAAATTCAGTAAGGGAGCGGCTCTCTAACCAGTTTTATAATGGGGTAAGCTACTCACTTAAACAGTTGCGTTGGTTTGATTTAAAGCTAGGGCGAATGCTAAAACGCTTATTGTCAAAAAATGCTAAGGGACCTAAAAAAAGCGCTTTTAAAACCATGGCTGACGCTAAGATTTGGCAAAACAAACTAATCAAATATGTGGTTGTAGCCTTTATATTGTTTTTACTGGCTATTTTTATCACCATTCCGTTTAGCTTAGAAGCACAAGCTGTGTTTATTAGTTTTATATTAATAGTGGCTTATGGGCTTAAGCGCGTAAAAGGGCAAATGGCCACGATTGTAATGATCACCCTATCGGTAACCACTTCATCGCGTTATTTATGGTGGCGCTACACAGAAACCCTTAATTGGGATGACCCTGTAGCACTTACCTTGGGCGCAGGCTTGCTGCTGGCAGAAACCTATGCGTGGCTAGTGCTTATTTTAGGCTTTTTCCAAACTATAAACCCGCTTGAGCGCAAACCTGTTCCGTTGCCTGAAAACACCGACTTATGGCCAACAGTTGATGTATACATACCCACTTATAATGAGCCACTGAGTGTTGTGCAGCCAACCACACTTGCAGCCATGAGTATTGATTGGCCCGCAGATAAACTAAACGTGTATATTCTTGATGATGGAAAACGCCCTGAATTTAAAGAGTTTGCTCAGAAAGTGGGAGTCGGTTATTTAACTCGCCCTGATAATAACCACGCTAAAGCCGGTAACATGAACAGCGCCATGCGCTATACCAACGGTGATTACATCGCTATTTTTGATTGCGACCACGTCCCTGCCCGCTCATTTTTACAAATGACCATGGGACAATTTTTAAAAGATAGTAAAGTATGTTTAGTGCAAACACCGCATCACTTTTTTTCTGCGGACCCGTTTGAGCGTAACTTGAATAACCACAGCCAAATACCTAATGAAAACATGCTTTTTTACGGGTTAATTCAAGACGGTAATGACATGTGGGATGCGACCTTTTTTTGTGGCTCATGTGCTGTACTAAAAAGACAAGCTCTGGATGATATTGGTGGCTTTGCTTTTGAAACAGTAACCGAAGATGCCCACACTGCTCTGCGTATGCAACGTGCCGGTTATAAAACCGCATATATTAATATCCCTCAAGCTGCAGGGCTTGCTACAGATAGCCTTTCAGCTCATATTGGTCAGCGTATTCGGTGGGCGCGAGGTATGGCGCAAATATTTAGACTCGATAATCCAATTTTAGGTAAAGGGCTCGATATACCTCAGCGCTTATGCTACCTAAACGCCATGTTGCATTTCTTATCAGGCATTCCGCGGATTGTATTTTTAACCGCCCCCTTAGCGCTTATATACTTTAATGCGTACATTATTTATGCACCATTTTTAGCCATTTTTATTTACGTAGTGCCTACGTTAATACAAATAAAAGCGACCAACTCGCGCATACAGGGTAAATATCGCTACTCTTTTTGGGGTGAAGTGTATGAGTCTGTGCTTGCGTGGTACATATTAAAGCCAACAACCGTTGCGTTAATAAACCCTAATAAGGGTAAATTTAATGTGACCGAGAAAGGTGGCTTAAACGATAAAGAACATTACGATTGGGGAATATCTAAACCTTACTTGGTGCTTTTGCTGATAAACCTAGTGGGCATGCTGGTAGGTATTTTACGCTTAGGCTTTGGCGACCCAAGCCAAGTGGGCGTTTTACTGATAAGCATGGGGTGGGCAATCTACAATATTATTATTCTAGGCGCTGCGGTAGCCGTTGCAGCCGAAGCAAGACAAGTAAGGCAATCACATCGTATTAAGGCGCACTTTCCAGCGGGTGTGCGTTTAGCAAATGGCCATACGTTAAAAGTTAAAATAACTGATTACTCTGATAACGGGGTGGGCATTGAAACAGAACATGCTCACTTATGCCGTGTAAACGATAAAATAGAGCTATTAATGAGCCGCGGTAATAAGCAATTTTCGTTTACAACGTATGTTTGTAACACTCGAAACAAACAAATAGGCTTAACCTTAAAAGATCTTTCGCTCGAAAAGCAAAAAGCATTTATACAATGCACCTTTTCAAGAGCGGATGCATGGCTTGATTGGCAAAATAACTTTCGCCATGACCGCCCTTCTTATAGTTTTAAAGAAGTACAAAAAACAAGTTTAAGAGGATTTAGCAATTTATTGTTTCATGCTCCTAAACCGTTACAACCGTTTGTAAAATTAATGACAAAAATTGTTGTATATATAAACTCTTTCACCCCTAAAAAACCAATAGTGCATAATAATTATGATTAAAAATTTGCTTAATACATTTCTAATACTGTTTATAACATGCAGCGCCCATAAGGCATGTGCTATTGAGCCAATGCACGATAAATCTGTGTTTATAAATGGCTACCCTGAGAGCGCCAACGTATCTAGTTTACGATTAGACTTTGCTGCTTTAGGTTTTAATGGTTACAAGCTAGATGGCATAAACAATAACTCAAGAGTGGATTTTACAAACCGCATTGATAAATTAAGCACCGATTTACAGCTTAATTTTTCTTACACAAACTCGCCATCATTAATTGCTAACGTATCGCATTTAAAAGTGTATTTTAATGAAAACTTAGTCACTGTACTGCCCATCAATGAGCAACTAAGTGTAGTTAAAAATACGGTTAATCATAGCCTTAAACTCAATGCTAAATATGTACAAGACTACAACCAAGTACGCTTTGAGCTTGTGGGCTATTATGATTTACGTTGCCAAGACTACTTTAGCCGCTCTATTTGGACCGAAATTAATAAATCGAGCAATATCACACTTAATCAAAAGCAATTAGCAATAGATAGTCGTTTGGAATATTTACCAGCGCCTTTTTTTGATGCCAAAGATTATAATAAGTTAAGCTTACCGTTTGTGTTTGCAAAAACACCTAACACCAAAACGATTGAAGCGGCAGCCACTTTATCTAGTTGGTTTGGCGCACAAGCTGACTGGCGCGGTGCTGATTTCCCGGTAGTCATTAATAAATCATTAGATACGCACAGCGTAGTTTTTATTACCAACGATTCAAAGCCTGACTTTTTAAAAGATTACCCAGATGTTGAAAAGCCAACCGTTGAGATTATTTCAAACCCACTGCATAGATACAGCAAAATGTTGCTTATTTTGGGTCGTGATGAAGATGATTTAAAAACAGCCGTTACTGGGTTAGCTTTCGGGCACAAAGTAATGACAGGTAGGACTGCAAGCATAGAAGCAATTAATCAACTCCCGCTTCGTAAGCCTTACGACGCCCCACGTTGGTTACGCGGTGATAGAGCGGTACATTTTGACGAACTAATCGATTTTGATACCCAACTACAAGCACAGGGGTTAAATAACGGGCCCGTGAAATTAAACGTGCGCTTTGCACCCGATTTATTTACCTGGCGCGAAAAAGGCATCCCCATCACATTACAGTATCGCAGCACGCCCGAGAGCGAGTCTTTAGACTCTCGATTGAATATGTTGATTAATCAAAAGTTTATTAGTGGATACTTGCTAGATAATGACGACTCTACACTTAATACTACAAAAACCTTATTGCCACTTATAGCCAATACTGATACCACACAAAACGCAGAAAACTTTTCACTGAATGGCATCAACTTAGCCACTCGGAACGAGCTAAACTTTGATTTTAGATTTGCGGTATTGAAAAAAGGTGAATGTGCGATAGCGCCGCCAGGTGGTGAGTTTGGTGTTATTGATGGTAATTCACACATTGATGTAAGTGGTTTTGATCATTACATTGCCCTGCCGGATTTAAACGTATTTGCTAATAGTGGTTTCCCTTACACTAAATATGCCGACTTACAACAAACACTTGTACTTGTTGATCAGCAACCTTCTGCAAAAGCATTAACGTTACTGTTTAATCTTACTGGACATTTTGGTGCTATAACAGGTTACCCAACCCATAGAATGGTCGTTGCCCATTTAAATGAGAACGTTGACTTAGACGATAAAGATATTCTAGTTATTGCAAAGCCTAATAACACAGCACAACAACTAGATGAAGATGTGCAAACAAATGTACTTTTAAATAATAATCAGCGCGAAATAAAGCAGGCAATTTATAACGGTGCATACGATGAGCAAACGCCCGACAAAATCCAAGTAAGTGTAAAAAGCAGTGGTGATATGGCGGTCATTACAGCGTATCAATCTCCTTTTGATTCTGAGCGCTCTGTCGTGTCACTCAATGCAACTACCGAAAAAGCTTTTGGCTTAATTGATAAAACCCTTATGGACTCACAAACATTAAGTCAATTAAAAGGCAGTGCCGCAGTTATAAACTCACAAGGTGTTAAAACCATAAAAACTGATGAGCAATACTTTGTAGGCCATATTCCTGTACATACACTGGTGTGGTTCCATTTGTCTGACCACCCGTTTATTTTAGCTCTACTTTCGATATTAACGCTGTTATTGATCTCATTTATTTTATGGCGATTACTGCAAGCACTTACCCATAAACGTTTAGCTGAAGGAGATGAATAATGACATTACTTAACCGTGCATTATTAATAGTCACATTTTTTAGTTTTTCTGTATCAGCGCAAACACAGCAGTGCGAGCCCTGGCAAGGATGGCAAGTATTTAAAAACCACTTTGTTAGTGATGAAGGGCGCGTTATCGACTTAGGCTCAAAGCAAAATATTACCACCTCAGAAGGTCAATCATACGCGCTATTTTTTGCGCTAGTGGCAAATGATAAAGCTGCGTTTGATACTATTTTAGACTGGACGCAAGAGCACCTCTCTGAAGGTGATTTAAGTACACGTTTACCTGCTTGGCAATGGGGCAAAACAGGTAATGACACCACTGGAATTTTAGACTCAAACCCAGCATCAGATTCTGATTTATGGATAGCATATAGTTTATCGCAAGCAGCCATCTTATGGGATGAACGCCGTTATAGTATTTTAGCTGCCGTATTAGCGCAGCGTATTATGCGAGAGGAAACCGCTTATATCTCTGGTTTAGGGCTGACTTTATTACCCGCACCGGCTGGGTTTGAGTTTGAAAATAACACCTACAAACTTAACCCTAGCTATTCTCCGTTGTTTATTTATCAGCAGTTTAGCAAACTATACCCCAATTCCCCGTGGCAGCAACTCCATGAAGCGTCTGCCAAGCTTATTTTAGACACCGCTAAAAACGGCGTTAGTCCTGATTGGGTAATGTATAGCCCTGCAAAAGGCTTTTATCATAATAATAAAGCAACTGACTTAGGCAGCTACAATGCCATTCGGGTTTACTTATGGGCCAGTATGATGGCAGAGGATGCCCCTTACAAAACGCAGCTAAGCGAACAATTTAGTCCTTTTTTAGAGGCTATAAACAGCCGCGGCTATGTGCCTTTAAACACTTATGCAAGCTCTGGCAAAACCCAAAAGCGTGGCCCAGTTGGTTTTAATGCTGCCCTATTGCCAATGCTAAAAGAAAAAGGGGATGATTCGCAGGTTATGGCTATTCAACAAAAGTTGATGGTCGATAAATCATTTACACGAACTCGCTACTACGACAGTGTATTAAATCTATTTGGTAGTAGCGCACTTAATAAACGCTTTTCAATATCAGCAGACGGGACGCTCAAGCCAATGTGGAGCACTGAATGTCGCTAAAATGGGCTGTTGTTTGTACGTTAGCAGTCAGCGCAAGTGTACATGCTAAAACAAATAATGACATTGATACACGCTCTGTTGAGTGGCTTTTAAGCCAAATCAACATTGGTGAAGTACAAGAAAATAAAGACTTAGTTGCCGATAGCTTACAAAAGCTATTGGCAATAGCGCCTAATCGCATAGAAAGTCAGTGTGCGCTTGCTCGCTATGAATTTGCCAATGGCAAAGCGGGGGAAGCAAATCAAATATTAAGAAGAATAGATAATAGCAATACACAAGTTCACCCTTGTATAGAGCAATTACGATTAGTTGCTAGATTAGAAAATGAAGATAAAGCGGACATACAGCAAGCTAAATTACTTGCCCGTGCGGGTCGCTTTGAACAAGCACGCTTAATTTACAATTCTCTTTTTAAAAATGCCTATCCAAGCCTAGCGTTTGAGTTAGAGCATTTAAGTTGGTATGCACAAGATCAAAGCCAATGGCAAAATGTAAAAAAAGGTTACGAAAGGCTGCTACGCACCTATGAAAGCATTGGTGCTATAGATATCCCATACGCTCGCCACTTACTCAGAAGTAACCCGACTGATGACACTGCGTTATCTCTTTTAAGCAAATATGGCGCTACCTCTCGTTATAGTAATGAAGTAGAAGCGATTTGGTTAGGTGCTCTATCTAACATGCAATTAAACAGCGCTACTGATAAGCAATTTCAGCGCTACTTCACTGTGTACCCTTTCAGTAGTAAAGGTGAGCTACAGTATCAAGATTTCAAAAAAGATCTTAAAGCGCGACAAAAGCTATTAGCTAATCCGCACTATCAGTTATGGGTGAAAGGAGAAGCATTACTTGAAAAAAACAAGTTAGCTGCCGCAGAGCCCATTTTATTGGAAGCACTCAAAGGGCGCCCAAAAGATGGCGCGATTATGCGCAGCCTTGGCATCTTATACCTGCGAATGGGTGAAAACCAAAAATCATATAATTATTTTACGCGGGCGCAAAGTAACACTGCCGATTTTGCTGAGCGCGAAACATTAAAAGCGTTAGCTACTACAGCTAAATTTTGGCTTTATATCCGTCAAGCAAAAGAAGCTATAAACGAGCGTGAATTTAAAACAGCCAAGCTAAAGCTAGATTTAGCCAAGACCTTAGAACAAGACCCTGCTACTGTTTTGTATAACCGAGGGCTATTACAATTCGCACAAGGTAACTACTCTCAGGCGGCAACCATATACCAAACGGTGCTCAAAGGTGATCCTTTAAATAATGGTGCCTTGACCGGGTTATTAGAAATCGCTGAACTGGATAACTCTGAGCAGTCGTTAATCAACTTTTACAATGCTTTATCCGATACGCAAAAAGCACAGCTAAAGCCCGTTTATGTAGCTTCATTGAGTAGCCTGCTTCGCGAAAAAGCACGTCAGTACACCGATTCGGGAGAGGTAGGACTTGCAGAGCAGACTTTAAGAGAGGCCATAGAATTAGCCCCTGAGCAGCCTTGGCTTTATTATGACTTAGCGTTTATTTATCAACAAAATGGGTTAACGCAAAAGGCAAAAACGTTATTTAACAATGTGCTTTGGCAGTTTCCTCTTAATCCACAGTTACGCTACAGCCATGCCCTATTTTTGCGCTCAATAGATGATTACCAAGGTGCTTTAAACACCTTAGAGTATGTACCAGTTAATGAGCGAAATGACGACATAATTACGCTTGAGCAACAGCTTAGGCTGAACGAATCTCTCAGACAAAGTGAGCGCCACTTAAATAGCAAAAATAGAACCACGGCTATTTTTCATTTAAGTAATTTAGAAGCGCAAAATTTAACACCCGTAATGAAAGCCGAGCTATCGCGTAGCTGGTATCAAATAGATGAGAAAAAACACGCTATAAAGTTAATTAATGATGCATTAAATACTGAGCCTTCTTTATCACCTTATTGGCATATGCTGTATGGAGAATGGCTACTCGAGCAAAATGAGCGCCCATCTGTAGAGCAATGGTTTACCAATTACAGTTTACCTAGTAATGCCAGTACTGGCGAAATAGAGCAGTACGTCAATTTATACACTACATATATTAATGAGTATTACGAAGGCGGCGAACTATTAGCTAAGCTTAACCAGCTTGATCAAAAGTACCCTAGTACCCCCGCAACTACTACGGCATTAATTAATGCTAATTTAACCCTTGAGCAGCGTGAGTCGGCAATTATTGTTTATCAACAAAAACTAAAAAACAATCAGCCAATTGACCCTCAAGCTATGCTAGCAATAGCAAAAGCTCATAGAGAATTAGGTAACGACTTTCAAGCAAAAGAAGTGACTGAGCGTGCAATAGCGCAAACAGATGATCAGCAGGCCTATTTACAGCGCCAAATTATGGCATCGTTAAATGACTTTAATTACGCAGGTGATGCGTTAGCTTTAGCCAATCAATTAATAGCTAAATCACCCAATGATAAAGAGCTTAGTTATTTGGGCGCTGAAGTTGCCCGAAACTTTAATGAGCAAGACCAAGCTAAGCAATGGTATTTAAAAACACTATCGAGCGAGCAAGGCCTAAACGATGAATCGTTTTACAAACAAATTGCGCGTATAGATGAAAATGACGCGTGGTATATAAATGGTGCTAAACGCGAGCTTATAAATGAGCAAAGCAAAAACCAAGCATACATTGCCATTGGGGTTAACTTTAGTGGCCAAACAAGTACAGAAAGCGAAGCGACGCTTGGCGCTGGCTTAGTCCCTATTGAGGCCTATTTTCCACTTTGGCAAGGTCAAGGGTTTATTAAAATAGATCCAACTAGCATCAGTGCACAAACAACGCGCTTTGATGAGCAATTTGCTGGAAGCCGCTACGGCCAAGGTGCACTGTGTATATTTACCTGCGGCATTGATGAGGTTAGCCCTGAGCAAGATGGGGTCGATATAGGTATTGGATGGCAAAATGAAAATTGGCGTGTTGATGTGGGTACTACCCCACTTGGCTTTTTGATTGAAGACATAGTATGGGGTGTAAACTACGCAAACAGCATTGGCGATTTTGGCTATAGCCTAGAGCTCGAAAAACGCCCTGTAACTAGCTCTGTGCTCTCTTATGCTGGCCTTGAGGATGTAAATACCGGTGAAATTTGGGGCGGCGTGCGCTCAACTGGCCTAACGGCCAATCTATCTCATGATTTAGGTGGCGATTGGGGCTTTTGGTCAAGCGCCGACTTTACACTTTATAAAGGTCAAAATGTTAAAGATAACCAACGCTATAGAGTTATGGGTGGGTCGTATTATCGCGTTATTAGCAATCAAGAACGCGAATTTACTGTCGGCGCAAGCCTATTGCATTGGGCGTATCAGTATAATTTAAGTGAAGAAACATGGGGTCACGGCGGTTACTATAGCCCACAAAACTACGTTGGGTTGTCACTGCCTTTAAGCTACGATGCGCGCTGGGGCGATGATTTTGTTTATCGCTTAAAAACAGGTATATCGTACTCGCAAACGAAAACCCAAGCGATTGACTTTTACCCCAATGACACTGATTTACAACTACAGGCATACGACAGAGAGCTTATCACTGGAGTTGATCCAGTATTTGCAGGTGATGACAGCGCAGGCGTTTCATACAATCTTGAAGGAAGCTTTGAGTACCGTATAACACCGCATTGGTTTTTTGGGGGCTACTTAGCCATAGACCGTGCTGATTTTTACGAACCCAACTTTGGTCAGCTCTATATTCGCTATTACTTCAACCCTGTGTACGGGACGTTAGAGTTCCCTGGCACCCCAATTGTTCCTTATGCAGACTTTTAACGCAGCGCAAGGTGATACATCGCGAATGCTTCCCCTCGCACTAAGGTATATGTATACTTGAGCGCAATTGTAACTAGGATAAGGGTGTGTCTCTTACCTTGTGGTGTTACTACCATTTAGCAAATCATTATCTTAGCTACAAATAATATACAGATGGTCGAGCGTTTTATACCAATCCGCATAATTAAGTGATCTATTTTGAGGATGGATAAACGTGTTGATAACTAGGCAAAAAATTCGCTATTTAGTTGTTCTAAATGAGAATTTTTTAACGCAGATAACGACACGTTTAACCCCTGAAAATGATTAAGTATTAATGCAGATTGGTATTAGTGCCCCATAGCACAAAACAGCTAAAGCAAAAAATTATAAGGCCATTACAACAATTCTTAAAGTTAGGAAGTAAATATGAGTTCAGCTCCAGATAGCGGTTGGTTTGGCCACCCTAAAGGACTTTCAACATTGTTCTTCACTGAGATGTGGGAACGTATGAGTTACTACGGCATGCGAGCAATGCTCGTATTGTTTATGACAGCAAGCTTACAACAAGAAGGCTTAGGCTTTACTGTTGCATCAGCAGCTGCAATATACGGTTTATACACAGGTGCAGTATACTTTTTAGGCCTGCCAGGAGGTTGGCTTGCCGATAGATTATTCGGTGGCCAAAAAGCCGTGTGGTATGGCGGTATCATCATCATGTGTGGCCATATTATTTTGGCCGTGCCTCATGAGTATTCATTTTTTATTGGTTTAATATTTGTAGCTACTGGTACTGGTTTACTTAAACCAAATATCAGCGCAATGGTAGGTCAGCTATACAGCGATGCTGATGAGCGCCGTGATGGCGGTTACGCTATATACTACATGGGTATTAACTTGGGCTCGCTAATAGGTTACTACGTATGTGGTTACTTTATGGAAAATGTAGGCTGGCACTGGGCATTTGGTGCAGCTGCTGTGGGTATGGCTATTGGTTTAATCCAATATAAGCGCACACTTAGCAACCTTCCTGAGCATAGCGCATTACCGGCCAACCCATTAAGCGCTAAAGGCGCATCTCGTACATGGGGCGCTATAGCATTGTTTGTTGCTGTTGTTACTGGCGTTACAGTAGCCGCTATGACGGGTGTTATTACCATAAACCCGTCGGTTGTAGCTGGTTACACAGCCGTTATATTTACTGTTATATTTTTTGTATATTTTGGCCTTATTTACTTTAAAGGCAATTTAACTGGTGAAGAAAAACAAAGAATGTGGGCACTATTTTTAGTGTGTGTTGCCTCTGCGTGTTTTTGGTCTGGTTTTGAGCAAGCGGGTTCATCACTTAACCTATTTGCTCGTGATTACACAGACCGCCTTATCGGTACGTTTGAAATTCCAACTACATGGTTTCAATCTTTAAACTCACTGTTTATTATTGTACTGTCGCCGTTTTTTGCAGCGCTTTGGATTAATTTATCTAAAAAAATGATATCACCTACTTACAGCGTTAAATGTGCACTTGGCTTGATTATTATGGCTTCTGGCTTTTTAGTCATGTTTATGGCTGCTCAGTACGCTGCTGAAGGCTTAAAAGTGGCGCCTTATTGGCTTGTTACTACTTACTTTTTACATACAGTGGGTGAGCTTTGTTTAAGCCCTGTAGCATTAAGTGCAGTAAGCAAATTATCACCTCGCCGTTATACAGGTCAGTTAATGGGTGTATTTGTATTAACCTACTCTATTGGTAATGTTATCTCGGGTATACTTGCGGGTAACTTTGATCCGAATAACGTTCAAGAAATCCCTAACTTATATTTACAAATTGCCTTATTTAGCATTGGTGTTGGTATTGTTTTAGTACTAATGAGCTTTAAAGCGAAAGTATGGGAAAAACAAGGTCTGGAAGAAAAAACCGCATAATATTGCACGTTTAATTACGCGTAATACTACTTATAATTTCCCCCATAGCCGCTATGGGGGAAATTTTCTCAAACTTCTATATCACCTCGCTGTAAACTGCTATTATCTGCTGATTAATTTTTAACTTGTCTCAGGGACGCAGTACATGCGCTTGTTAACTTTATATCGCACCCCATTTTTAATTTTTTGTATTTTTTTATTATCTGCCTGTGGTGGTTCAGACGATCAAGTGACAACTAACCCTAACGATCCAGTCGAGCCAGAGCCAAGCGAGTTAACCGTATCTACAACTACCGGTTTAGATGTCAGCCTTGATGAAGGAAGTTTTTTGCTGACTGTACCCGCCAATGCTGTTTCTCAAAGTACTGAGCTTACCTACGAAAAAACAGTATTAGATGATGCCAATGCACTGTTAAATATTATCTCAGATATACACCTACTGACCCCAAGTACGCTTTCCTTTAGCAACCCAATTACGATCGCCATAAAAATACCTGATGATTACCAATTAGGTGGCCAGCTATTTATTGCTAAACAATCTGGCGATGGCTGGGCGGTTATTGATAACTCTTTTGTTGAAGATGGCTTTGTCAGTGCACAAGTAACAGCTCTGGGTACCTTCGCTATAATGATGCAGCGTAAAGAGGCCTTTGCTGCTATTGGCCCAACGTGTGACAGCACGGCAACAGAGCAATCAGTAAGGTTTATTCACGTTGCCGACTTACATGCTCGATTCGGTTATGAAGAGCAATACTTTAGCCGCATAAAAGCCTACTACAACCAAGTACTTGCACAAACGCCGCATACCCTGTTTACCAACGGGGGTGATGACTACGAAAAAGGCACGGTTGCTGAGCAACTATCACAAGGTAGCGCTACAGAAGAGGCCATTAAAGCCATGCAGTTTGATTTACGTGTGGTAGGTAATCACGACTATGCATGGGGACCTGAAAAATTATTAAGCTATTCACAAGATGACAATGCCATTGTGCTTGCCAGCAATACGCGCTACGAAGGTGAACAATTACAAGATTTTGCCGCTGTAGGCTTCGCTAAAGTACAAGTGGGCTGTGTGACCTTGGGCGTATTCGGCATGACCTCTGTACCATGGAACGAACTAGATGAGCCGATAGATGATGAGCCTATTCCAGATTTTATCCAACAATTTAAAATGAGCTGGCAGTGGCAACAAATAGCGCAAAGTATAGTAAGCCAGTATCAAGACGACGTTGATTATATGGTAATGCTAAGCCATTTAGGTGAAGGCTTAGATATTGATATGGCAACCGATGTAAGCGGTATAGACTTAGTATTAGGCGGCCATACTCATGGCGGAGAAAGTTATAATACGCTCGAGAACGGCGCTGTGGTTATTCAGCCAGATTTTTATGCCAAAGGCATTACCGATGTTACCCTGACATTTAATCTGCAAGATAAAACATCGCCAACGATAGCTTACAGCACCATTGAAACTGACAGCGTTAGCGAACGTGATGAAGCAACAAAACGTGCCATCGACGAAATTATGGGGCGTTATGCGCCCGATGCAAACACAGAAATTGCTATTTCTGAAAATTACCCAAGTAGTATCGAGCTTGCAGAAATAACGGCATTAGCTGCAGCCCATGCTAGTGATATAACGGCCGCCCTGCTCAACCCTGAGTTAGTACAAACAAGGTGGACACCAGGGGCTGTAACACAAGAAGACTTTCATAAAGCCTACTATGTTGAGCGCCAGCCCTCTAACACACCCGGCTTTAATTCGTTATATAGCGTAACGGTTACTGGGAGCGATTTAAACACCATGTTTGCCAGTCAACCCGATTGGTTTTTACTCAAACCAGACGATATACAAGCGTCGAGCACCTATCAAGTTGCTTTATTTAAAGGCGCAGCGCTTAATCCTGAATTATTTTTTAATGGCGTCAACTTTTTAAACGTAGAAGCCATTGACGAAGCATGGTGGTTACTTGATCAATATGCGCGCTTTAGAACCAGCCAATGCCTATACCTAGATACCGATAATCGACTCTTTTCATGTGATGAACAAAACAACATCACAGTGTGGAATTTTGACGATGCTAACAACCCTTTAACACCAGATTATGGTCCTTCGGTATTAAGCTACTTTGACCCTGAGCAAACAAACTGGGGCCCTGAGGAAACTCAATATAGTACCACGCAAGCGCTTGGTATTTCTGATTTTGCTGATGGCAGCTCCGGGGTAATGGCGTTTTCACGCCACGCGCCTACTGAGGGGCTATTAATAACCCTCAATACACCTGCCAATGGTGATTATGCAAGCGAAGGCATGGTCTCTGACTACACCTTAGTAATGGACTTATACTGGCCTGAAGAAGGTAAAGATATTTATCGCGCTATTATGCAAGCAAACACACAAGATTACCTCACTGATGATGCCGATATGTTTATCGACCCAACGGGCGGTTACGGTAAATCAACCAGTGATAGTGGTTATTTTGGGCAAACAGAGCCTGAAAACTGGCACCGTGTAGCATTTGTATTTTATACCGCCCCCAGCAATGGGGTATTTGAAGTGTACATTGACGGCGAGCTTGCTGGTGTTAAAGAAGACGGTGAAATAAATAACACCTGGGCATTAACATCAGCTGTTTTACTCTTTACAGATAACAACTTTGAAACAGTACCTGGTTATTTAAACGCCCTTTTATATGCTGGGCGCGCCCTGAGTCGAGACGAAATTAAAAGCATGGGCAGCGCTCAATCAAAGCTTACGTTTACCCCTACAACACGGGTATTAAACCAAGCTATTGAGCGCCATTACCAAGCAGCACCCACGGTAAAACCTAACCTTTGGCTCGAGCAGCGCAACACGTTTTTTAACAATCGCACACAAAGTGTAAACAATTAAGTACAAAAAACAATACGTAACCACATTTTTAAAAGAGGTTTTATTTTTATAAAACCTCTTTTTTATTTATTTAAATCAGCATCTTAAACTTTAATAAACTAAAATTATCAAGCTAATTTATACTTGTTTACGCTAAAGCGTAAGGTATAAACCTACTGACCCATTAAACGTCTTATTAAATTTACAGTTTACTCAAATGCTAAATCTGCCCCCCCTCTTCCCCAAATCCAAAATCTAGTTGATTATCTAGCTCAACACGACAACAACACATAATCGCAGTAGCAATATTTATTGCAGGAGTAATAAAAATGAGTGAAGCAAATAATCCACTAGGTTTAGTTGGTATTGAGTTTACTGAATACGCAACACCTGATGCAGACTACATGGATAAAGTGTTTACTGATTTTGGTTTTTCAAAATTAAAAAAATTTAAAGGCAAAGATATTGTCTACTACAACCAAAACGACATTCACTTTTTACTAAATAACGAACGTGATGGCTTTTCTGCTGAATTTGCAAAAAGTCATGGACCAGCAATTTGCTCTATGGGTTGGCGCGTAAACGATGCACAGCATGCATTTGAAACAGCTGTGGCAAGGGGTGCAAAACCCGCAACCGATTCTACCCATAAAGACTTACCTTATCCCGCAATTTACGGTATTGGCGACAGCCTAATTTACTTTATTGAGCAATTTGGTGATAAAGGGTCTATTTATGAGTCTGACTTTGAAGATTTATCATCTCCAAATGTAGTTCAAGATAAAGGCTTTATTCGTATAGATCACTTAACTAATAACGTTTATAAAGGCACTATGGAAACATGGGCAAACTTTTACAAAGACGTGTTTGGTTTTACAGAAGTACGCTACTTCGATATTAAAGGGCAAAAAACAGCGTTGCTATCGTATGCACTTAAATCACCCTGTGGCACCTTCTCAATTCCTATTAATGAAGGTAAAGGCAATAACAACAACCAAATTGATGAGTACTTAGGCGAATATAATGGTCCTGGTGTACAACATCTCGCGTTTTTAACTGACGATTTAGTAAGCTCGCTTGATAAGCTTGATAAGTCGACCATTGCTACTTTAGACATTATTCCTGAGTACTACGACACTATTTTTGACCGTGTGCCTTGGGTTGCAGAAGACAAAGAAAAAATTCGCGAGCATCAAATATTAGTCGATAGCCAAAGTGAAAATTGCTACCTATTACAAATTTTCTCTAAAAACTTATTTGGACCTATTTTCATAGAAATGATCCAGCGTGTAGATGACGGTGGTTTTGGTGAAGGTAATTTCCAAGCATTGTTTGAGTCAATTGAGCGAGACCAAGAGCGTCGCGGCGTTTTATAACTTTTTTTGAGTAAATTAAAAGCAGCGATCTTCGCTGCTTTTTGTCGTTTTAATATTTAAAAAGTAGGGTGCAAGTTACAAGTATGCTTAAATAAATACATGCACCTCACATCAAACCTAAAGGATAAGTAATGAGCCAAATTAACGAAACCCACGACATTAATATAACCAGCTGGGTAGAGTCGGCCAATATTAAAGGCTGTGACTTCCCGATTCAAAATTTACCTTTTGCAGAATTTCGTACTAAAAACACAAATGAGGAATTCAGAGGCGGGGTTGCTATTGGCGATCAGGTTATTGATTTAGCAAAATTGAGCCGCTTAAACATTTTTACAGGTGATGCTAAAACAGCCCTTGATGCAGCAAGCGAATCAACACTAAATACATTTATGGGTTTAGGTAGTCAGTATTGGTCAGCACTTCGTTTAGCGCTTTCAAAGGCATTACGCGAAGGCGCACAGCAACAAAAAGACATGCAAAGTACCCTTATTGCGCAAGCTGATATAGAGTTTTCACTGCCATGTCGTATTGGTGATTACACTGACTTTTATACCTCAATTTACCATGCAACGGCCGTTGGCAGCTTATTCCGCCCTGATAACCCGCTTTTACCAAACTATAAATGGGTGCCGATTGGCTATCATGGTCGCTCATCATCTATTGATGTATCGGGGCAAACGTTTCACCGCCCTAAAGGGCAAACTAAAGCACCCGATGCAGATACCCCCGCATTTGGCCCATGTAAACGCCTAGATTATGAGTTAGAGCTTGGCATTTACTTAGGCAAAGGTAATGCACTGGGTGATGCTATCGCCATTGAAAACGCTGAAAACCATGTATTTGGTTTTTGTGTATTTAACGATTGGTCGGCACGAGATTTACAAGCATGGGAATACCAACCATTAGGTCCGTTTTTAGCTAAAAACTTTGCCTCAACCGTATCGCCTTGGATTGTTACCACTGAAGCACTGGCGCCTTTTAGAACGGCGTGGACACGTGATGAAAACGACCCGCAACCAATGCCGTACCTAGAATCTGCAGCTAACCGCGAGCAAGGTGCGTTTGATATTCAAATGGATGTTAAAATTCAGACTCAAAAAATGCGTGATGAAAACCACCAACCCACGCAGGTCTCTGCCTCAAGCTTTAAACATTCATACTGGACAGTGGCGCAAATGGTGGCTCATCACACAGTAAATGGCTGTAACTTTATGCCCGGTGACATGCTCGGCTCAGGTACGCAGTCAGGCCCTACACATGAAGAAGCGGGTTCTTTATTAGAGCTTTCTCGTGGTGGAAAAGAAAAAATAACCCTGAGTAATGGTGAGCAACGCAGCTTTTTAGAAGATGGCGATAACGTAATTATGCGCGGCTGGTGTGAAAGAGAAGGCTTTGCACGTATTGGCTTTGGCAGCGTAGAAAGTACTGTATTACCCGCTAAATAACTATTGATTATGGTGTCTCAATAAAACACGAGCAATAAAAAAGCCACCTAATTAAATTTGGTGGCTTTTTTTATACTTATAGTACGCTATTTAATTAAAGTTCCTTTTCAACTTCATCAAATAGCGAAGTAATGTTTTGCGCTGGTTCTTTCGTCGCTAAACTTACCACTACAATTGCAATACTTGCCAAAATAAAGCCAGGTACAATTTCGTACATGTAACTGCTTAAGCTTTGCCCATCAATCATAAATGGTGAGTAAATCCAAAACAGAACCGTACCAGCACCTACAATCATACCTGCTAGAGCGCCTTCAAAGTTCATGCGTTTCCAGTACAAGCTAAATAGAACCAGTGGGCCAAATGCCGCACCAAAACCTGCCCATGCATTACTTACTAAGCTTAATATTGAGCTGTCTCTATCATACGCTAAGTAAATCGCACACAGTGCAACCGCAGCAACACTAACGCGCCCTACAGTAACAAGCTCAGTGTCGCTTGCTTCTTTGCGTAAAAACGTTTTATAAAAATCTTCTGTTAATGAGCTTGAGCTAACAAGTAACTGAGAAGAAATAGTACTCATGATTGCAGCTAAAATAGCCGCCAATAAAAAACCAGCAATTAATGGGTGGAATAATAATTCAGAAAGAATTAAGAAAATGGTTTCAGGGTCGTCAACAACAATGTTGTTTTCGTATGTATACGCGGCACCAAATAAACCAGTACCCACAGCACCAATCGCTGCAACTATCATCCATGTCATACCGATACGGCGAGCCGTTGGCATGTCTTTTACGCTGCGCACAGACATAAAACGCACAATAATATGAGGTTGACCAAAGTAGCCTAAGCCCCATGCCATTGCCGAAATAATACCTAGTGCAGAGCCTGCGCCTATCCAATTAAGCATACCTGGATTAACACTATGAAGCGTCGACTCTAGCGGTTGCTCTAATAAAGAGTAAGCAACAGTTGGTACAAGTATCAAGGCGATAAACATAATACAGCCTTGCACAAAGTCCGTTAAGCTAACAGCTAAAAAGCCACCAAATAAGGTATATAAAACAACAACACCAGTGGTGATGTATAAACCCATTTCGTAACTTAAGCCAAATGAGCTTTCAAACAATTTACCGCCTGCTACAACGCCCGATGATGTATAAAGCGTAAAGAAAACAATAATTACTACCGCAGAAACTACACGTAAAAGGTTTGATTTATCATTAAAACGATTAGAGAAGTAGTCGGGAATGGTGATTGAATCGCTTGCTTTTTCAGTGTAAACACGCAAACGAGGCGCAACTAAAAAGTAGTTTAACCACGCACCAATAACCAAACCAATTGCTATCCATGTGCTACTAAAGCCAGTAACGAACATTGCGCCGGGTAACCCCATTAGAATCCAACCGCTCATATCCGATGCGCCAGCAGATAATGCTGCAACACTTGGAGATAAGCTACGCCCACCCAGCATATAACCCGATACATCACTTGTAGACTGTTTGTATGCATAAAGTCCAATGCCAAGCATGACTACAAAATACAATGCCAGTGAAATAATCATTCCTGTTTCCAAATTCGCCTCCACAAAGTTGTATAAAACAGGCTTTTAATCCTAATAATGACTCTTAAAATATTATAATAAAGACACTATTGGGGTAAAAACCATCCGTCTTGACTATATCATGCTTAAAGGTGATAACTCCAACTTGTTACACTGAAGTGAACAAAAAACAGCCTTATTGACTATTTAACCCTCAAACACCCAATATATGGTAAATTTATTTACATATATAGCTAATTTTTAATAACAATTCATTAAATCAATAATAATTACCTAATGCTATTTAGAGTGTTTTCCCATATATTATAGCCATTGCTATTTATTATTAATTTGTACGGAACTATTTATGTATTTTTATGCTGCACGCCAACCTATTTTAGACCGCGAAAAGGAGCTTGTTGGTTACGAGTTATTATTTCGTGATGGCGTGGATAATGTATTTCCAGACATAGACGGTGACGAAGCAACAACGAAGCTAATCGAAGGGAGTCAATTTAATTTTGGTTTAGAAGATTTGACTGGCAATAAGCCCGCCTATATTAACTTTACTCTGGAAACATTATTAAAAGGTTACCCTACGATGTTAGGGAAAGAGGCGGTTGTTGTAGAAATCCTTGAAACAGTGCAACCAGGTAAACGTTTACTCGCTATAGTCAAAGACCTAAACGAAAAAGGCTATACACTGGCACTAGATGACTATGTTCATCAGCCTGTATGGCGCCATTTTTACCCGTTTATCAATATTATAAAAATAGACTTTTTAACCACTGACGAAAGTGCAATAAAAACCATAATTAACGATATTAAAGCCTATCCACACATCAAGCTTTTAGCTGAAAAAGTAGAAACCTATGAGGCTTATAACTTAGCCCTTGAGCTTGGGTTTGAGTATTTTCAGGGGTTCTTTTTTTCAAAGCCTGAAATGGTACAAAGTAAAGCACTGCCACCATCAGAAATGGCATTAGCAGAGCTACTTTACGAAACCTCATCTGTTGAAATGGATCTTAAAAAGATCACCGATGTGTTTGAACGTGATGTAAATCTATCATACAAGTTATTGCGTTATTCAAACTCAGCTGCGTTTGCACGCAGAGCAGAAATAAACACAATTAAACAAGCACTCATCGTACTTGGCGCTAACGAAATTAAAAAGCTGTTATCTTTGCTATTTGCAGCGCAAGTATCGGCGGATAAGCCCGTAGAGCTAATCAGGCTTTCGCTAACGCGTGCACGGTTTGGCGAACTACTAGCTATTTCACATGGCCAGTTTAAAGACACCGGTATGGCCTTTTTAACCGGCATGATGTCGCTTATGGATGCCATTTTAGATGAAACCATGGAAAGCGTTATGCAAAAGCTTCCGCTTTCTGCAGAGATTAAAGCTGCGCTCTTAAATGACGAAGGCCTGCTTGCTCAGTATCTAAACTTGGTTAAGTTTTATGAGCACGCAGACTGGGAAGCCGCCAATGAAATTGCTAAACAGTTAAATTTAGGCGAAGAAGTGGCCAATGCATACCATGACGCCCTAACCTGGGTAAATGAGCAAATGCAGCTGATGGTTAAAGAATAATAAACACGTGCTCGTTTATTTAAGCTCAAATTACACATAAAAAAAATGCCAACAATTGCTGGCATTTTTTATGGCTATTATTTATAAGCTTTCTAAGAAGTCTTCATCAAAGTCTTCAGGCTCTTCTTTAATTGGCGGGTTGCCATCGTATAGCTCATAAAGCTGACGCTGAAAGTATATGTCTTTAACAAACAAGTACGGGTCAAGTGAGTCATTAAGTAGGCCTTCTTGCGGGATAAGTGCCGCACGAGCTTCAACCGCTTTTAGCGCAAACACCAAAATAGTTTGCGGCGTAGTCAGCGCTATTTCTGGTAACATAAAGTTATCGACTACATCGCCTGTTAAGTTGCGTGCCGTTGTCGGTCCCATTGCTGGCAACATAATATATGCGCCGTCGCCAACACCCCACACGCCCAATGTTTGGCCAAAATCTTCATCTACAAGCTCAAGTCCTAATGAGCTTGCAACATCAAAAATACCAAATACGCCTACCGTAGAGTTAACTAAAAAACGCGCTAAACTCACGCCTGCGTTACCCACCTTACCTTGCAGCCCCGCGTTTATCATATCAACAGGCGCACTAATATTATCGGTAAAGTTAACAATACCATTGCGTACAGGTACAGGGGTTACTTCTACATACCCTACAGCGACAGGGCGTAAAATATAAGCATCTAAAATGTCCATATTAAAGTCGTACAATGGACGGTTAATGCTTTGCAGCGGGTCTCGCTCATCAACTTTGTTTTCTGGCACTTGTGCACATCCGGCTAGCACCAATAAACATAAAAAAGTAAAACTATGCTTTAACATCTACTGTCCTTAAGGTATTAATGTATTAATTTGAAGTTGGTAGTCACTTACGTTTTCACGTTGCAGTGCCTCAGAGTGACCCTCTAACTCACCACTACTTGGCATAACTGACTCATCTATTGAGATCCGCGCTGTAATCACAATATCTTTTGCACTTGATAAGTTTAACCCATCAACCATTGCATTAGCATCAGTGAGTTGCACTGTGAGCGGAAAACTGTATTCATTAAGTTTAACAACCGCTAGCGGCATAGGAGAGCCTTGAGCAGCCTTTGCAAAAATAAATAAAGTCCCCTGCTGTGGCTGCTTATCTAAAAGCTCATCTGCTAAGCTTACAGTAACATTAATAGCACTGTTAGCAGAGACAGGCATTACAGAACCCTCATTTTGCATTTGTTGTTCAATATCAGAAATACGCTGCGCTATCATTGAGTAACGCGTATCGCTTTCATCCATGCTAGCAAGTAGTACCTCGAACGCCGCTTTAGCTTGCGGCCAGTCCTTGCGCTCATAAGCAATGAGCGCTAATAGGGAAATAGCATCAAGATTTGTCGGCTCAACCTTTAGCACTTTAGATAGCATACCCGCTGCACGCGTCATATTCTCTTCACTACCTTCAAGCAGTAAAACTTGGCTGTAGCTAATGAGTACTTGCATGTTGTCTGGGTTCATTCGCAGTGCTTTATCAAACGATTGCTGTGCCATATCAAATTCGTTTAACGACATAGCTACACGCCCAAGCAACATCCACGCAACTTCGTCATCACCAGATTCGCTAAGTTTAGTACGCAAAGCTAAAGCAAACGCTTGTAACTCGTTTTGGGTTAGAGGCTCACCTTTTTGCATTACAGCACGCTCGCCATAATCAGCAAGGTTATCCATTGCATCATACCACGCGGCTATTTGTTGTTGGCTCCCTGTAAAGGTGTAAAAAACACCGGTGAGGGCTAATAAAAATGCTGCGCCAGTTAAAGCAAAAATACGATTATTACCTTTGCTATTAAGCGACTTTTCTGGTGATAGTTCGTTCAATAAACGACGCTTTAATTCAATAACAGATTCGTTATGACTTTGTGCATCAATACGTTGATTATCTAAGTCATTTTGCAGCTCAACTAAACGCTGCTCGTAAATGCTGATCAACTCTGCATTAGCATTGTGAGTAATGGTTTGAACGCGCTCTTTTTTTAAAAAAGGCACCATAATAAACGCCAGTGCAATGAGTATGAGTAAGGCAAAACACGCCCACATTAAAATCATTAAATTTGCTCCTGGCGTTTATTTTCTGCAATTAATTTAGCAAGTCTTGCTTCATCGTCGCTGTTCCAGGTTTGCTTAACTGACGCCTTACGTTGGCGAATTACAATAAAACCAAACCCCAAAATTACAATAAGTACAGGTAAAACCCACAGTACTAATGTAGCTGGTGTCACAGGCGGGTCGTAATGAACAAAATAACCGTATCTGTCTATCATGTAATCGATAACTTCGTCTTTTGTTTTACCTTCTTTTACCAGCGCAAGTACCTTGTCGCGTAAATCTTTTGCAACAATGGCATCAGAGTCTGCAATATTTTGGTTTTGACATTTAGGGCACCTAAGCTCTTTAGTTAACTCTTCAAAGCGCACGGCTTGTTGGTTATTGTCAAACTGATAGCGATCTTGCTCGGCATACACTGCCATACTTATAAAAAAGCTCAGGGTTAATAAAAACACTCGCATTAATTTAGCTCCTGCATAACCGGGGCAAATTTAGCACGCCATACGCGCGGGTTTAAATCTCCCGTATGGTGTAATAAAATTTTACCCGTTTTATCCACTAAAAATGTTTCAGGGGCACCCGATACACCTAAATCTAATGACAAGGTGCGGTGCAAGTCTAAAATATTAAATTGGTATGGGTCGCCAGCACGGCTAAGCATATCGCTCACATCAGTACGCAGCGCTTGCATATCAAATGGGCCATCAAAATCGGCATCGTAACCTTGCACATAGTACAAACCAATTATTTTTACGCCTTGCTCGCGTAGCTTAGTTAAATAGCCAAGCTCTACCAAACAAGTAGGACACCAAGTCCCCCAAACATTAAGCAAATAAACTTCGCCTTTTAGGCTTTCATCGGTCCAGCGCTTATCATCTTGCATTAAATCCGGAAGGTTAAACGCAGGCATTGTTTGCCCAAGTCGACCGGTTTGAATTTCACGCGGGTTGGCAAACAAACCTTGATATAAGAATACACATAAAAATATGAATATTAATAACGGCGCTAAAGCTAAAATTTTACGGTTCATTACGCATTCTCCAACGCTTTTTTACGTGTACTTGCTGAGGTACGGTAGCGTTTATCAAATAAAATCATAAACCCTGCAAGTGATATAAGTACACCGCCTATCCACATCCAACGCACAAACGGTTTGTGATAAATGCGCAGTGACCATGCCCCTTTGCTTAATTGCTCACCCAGCGCTAAATATAGGTCACGAGTAAAACCAGCATCAATTGCCGCTTCGGTCATAAATTGCATACCAATATCGTATTTACGCTTTTCTGCATGCAGCTCAGTCACTAGCTCATTGTCATTAAATACCGACACGACACCAGCATGACCACTGTAGTTAGGGCCGCGTATTGATTTAACACCATCAAATCGGTATTCGTATTGGTTTAGCGTAACAATATCGCCTTGCTTCATAGACACATCACGCTCTACCGAGTACGCCGAAGTAAGCGTAACGCCCGCAATAACAAATGCTAAACCAACATGACCTAGCACCATCGCCCAGTAGCTGACACCTAAACGCTTAACGCCTTCTTTTAGTGTTCCGTGAACCGACGCCTTAGCATATAAATCTATGGCAGTAGAGACAGCAACCCACACACCTAAGGTGGTGGCTAGTAATGTAAGCGGTTTTACTACATCGTAGCTTGAGAACAACCACGCACAGGTAATAACAACACTTACTAGCACGCCTACGAATAATTTATTTTGTAGTACAGCCCACTTATTTTGTTTCCAGCGAAGAAAAGGCCCTATTCCCATTAATATGGCAAAAGGTACTAATAAAATGGCGAACATTTTATTAAAGAACGGTTCGCCGATAGAAATACTGCCTAGGCCCATTTCTTTGTGTACCATAGGTAATAAAGTACCTAAAAGAACTATTAATGTAGCCACGACTAAGAATATATTGTTTAACCACAACGCTACTTCGCGAGATACAAACTTGTAACGACCTTCACTCTTAACTTGTGATACGCGCAGCGCATACAACGATAAACCGCCACCAACCACAATGCCTAAAAAGGCTAAAATAAATAAACCTCTATCGGGGTCTGTGGCAAATGCATGCACCGATACAATGATGCCCGAGCGAACAATAAAGGTACCTAATAAGCTCAGCGAGAATGCAGCGATGGCAAGCAGCACAGTCCACGATTTAAATACACCGCGTTTTTCTGTCACGCTCAGAGAGTGCAATAAAGCCGTCGCAACAAGCCAAGGCATGAGCGATGCGTTTTCTACCGGATCCCAAAACCACCAGCCACCCCAGCCAAGCTCAGAGTAAGCCCACCAGCTACCTATCGTTATTCCTAAACTTAAAAAGCCCCAAGCGGTCATCGTCCATGGGCGTGACCATTTAGCCCAAGTATTATCAAGTTTACCGGTTAAAAGTGCTGCAATAGCAAAGGAAAACGCAACCGATAATCCTACATATCCCATATAAAGTAACGGTGGATGAATGATCATACCAGGGTCTTGTAATAGTGGATTTAAATCACGTCCTTCAACAGGGAAATACGGCAGTAAACGCTCAAACGGGCTCGAAAGCAGTAGTGTGTACATCATAAAACCCACACCTAAAAAGCCAAGCACGCCTAAAACACGTGCACGTAATACCCAAGGCAGTGCTTTAGAGCGCATAGCAACCACGGCGGTCCACCCTGCTTGCATTACAAGCCACAGTAAAATAGCGCCTTCGTGCCCACCCCATGTAGAGGTGATTTTATAATACCAAGGCAAGGTACTACTTGAATGATACGCTACATAAGATACCGTAAAGTCATCTGTTAAGCTGGCATAGATAAGCGCAGCAAACGAGAGAAGGACAAATAAAAATTGCCCTACGGCTAAAGACGGGGCCGCACGCATTAAACGAAGATTACCGGTATGTGCGCCCCACAGCGGGAAAATACACAGTAAAACGCTTAACACCATGGCAAGCGTTAAAGAAAAATAACCAAGCTCTGGGATCATATTAGCTACCGCTATCTAGGTTGTATTTTGGTTTTTCGTGTTTAATTCCCTTTACGGCTTCTGCTACTTCTGCTGGCATGTATTCTTCATCATGCTTAGCTAGTACTTCAAAAGCTTCAATCACGTTTGGCTCTACAAGCACACCTTGCGCTACAATACCTTGGCCTTCGCGAAATAAGTCAGGCAAAATGCCTTGGTATTTAATTGTAACCAATGGCCCTGTATCTATTAGTTTAAAGCTGACTTGCAAACTTTGTTCATTACGAATAACAGAACCTGGCACAACCATACCGCCTATACGCAACTTT
Source organism: Pseudoalteromonas sp. P1-25 (assembly GCF_001401805.1). Taxonomy (GTDB): domain Bacteria; phylum Pseudomonadota; class Gammaproteobacteria; order Enterobacterales; family Alteromonadaceae; genus Pseudoalteromonas. The sequence continues at coordinate 65,754 of NZ_LKDW01000015.1, read as the reverse complement.
TGCCCTATTTGCGGTTTTTCTTTATCTGGGCCTTTGCCTTCTATTAGCTCGCTCGGTGTGTAAAACAAGTTGATGTTTTCTTGCAGTGCATAAAGTACTAAGCCTATAGAAGCACCAATGCCAAACAACACAGCAATGATTACCAATAGGCGTTTTTTACGTCTTGGATTCATGATATTTGTTCCTGCTTCGCTTTTTTAATTCGCGCTTCGCGCGCAACTTGCTGCTCTACTGAGGCCATAATACGTTTTGTATCACGTAAAGAGCTAAATAAAATGCCCAACAAAATTAAGGCGCACGTACCAAAGGAAAGCCACACGTAAAACCCGTAGCCCCCCATTGCAATAAAATCAGAAAAAGAGTCAAACTGCATAATTTACCCCTTACTTAACAAGGCTCGAACCCACGGTCGATGCTTTTCACGTTGTAATATTTCATTTTTTAAACGAATTAACGTTACAGTGCCAACAAAAGCACCAAACGCTAAAATATTCACCATTAGTGGCCAAAACATACTAGGGTCAATAGCTTTAGTATCAAATTTTGTGATTGTTGCGCCTTGGTGTAGGGTATTCCACCACTCAACAGAATAATGAATAATAGGTAGGTTAATAACCCCAACAATGGCCAAAATAGACGCCGCTCGCCCTGCTGCTTTTTTATCTTCAAATGCATGATAAAGCGAAAGTACACCTAAATATAAAAATAATAAAATAAGCTCAGAGGTTAAACGTGCATCCCACACCCACCAAGCGCCCCACATAGGTTTACCCCATGCTGCGCCAGTAATTAACGCAATAGCGGTTACACATGCTCCCACCGGGGCAATAGCAATGACTGCAAGTTCGGCGTTACGTAATTGCCACACTAAAGCAACCACGGCTGCAATAGCCATAGAAGAATATGCACCCATAGACAAAATAGCCGACGGTACATGAATGAAAATAATACGGTAACTGTCTTTTTGTTGGTAATCAGCTGGCGCAAAACCTAAGCCCCAAATCCAACCAACAAGCATACTTATAACCGTAGCAACGGCAAAATAAGGCAGTAACGTATTACATAATTGATATGCGCGCTCTGCTTTTGCGTAGGGATGTAACCACTTCCACATATTAACTTACACTCACTTTTAATGCTGACGATATGGCGATGGGTGCACACATAATAGCAACTACTAACATGGCCCCAAGAATGGCAAGCTGCCCGCTATAATCCAGCGACATAGTACTGGTATCAATGGCTGACGTTGCAAAAATTAAAACAGGAATATACAAAGGCAACACTAACAGGCTCATTAAAATACCACCTTTTTGTAATCCCACAGTAAGGCCAGCCCCAATAGCACCAATAAAGCTTAATAATGGCGTGCCTAATAATAATGTTAATACGGTGGCTAACAGCGCTGAGCTCTCTAAATTAAGCAATAAAGCAAATAACGGTGTCATTAATACTAATGGTAAACCGGTAACAACCCAATGTGCCGCGACTTTGGCCAACACGGTGAGTGATAGCGGATACGATGAAGCTATTAACTGCTCCAACGAGCCATCGTTATAGTCGTCTCTAAATAATTTATCGAGTCCAAGCATGGTAGAGAGCAAAGCGGCTACCCAAATAATACCTGGAGCCATTCTGTTTAATAGACCGGGCTCTGGTCCAATTGCTAACGGAAATAACGAAATAACAATGAGAAAAAACAAGATAGGATTGATAATTTCAGCACGCTGGCGAAACGCAAGCTTTACATCTTTACTAAATACCGCACTAAACAGCAGCCAATATGAATGTTGACGAGTCATCAGTAACGATACTCCAAGGTCACCGTTTGTAGGTTTTCAAACTGTGTTGTTAAATCTTGATGGGTTGTGAGTAAAATAGCGCCACCACTTTTTAAATGCTCAGAAAAACGTTGTTGTAAAAATGCAACGCCATTTTTATCAAGTGCAGTAAAGGGTTCATCAAGCACCCATAGTTTTGCATCGCTTAACCATAAACGCACTAAAGCGACACGACGCTGCTGCCCTGCAGAGAGCATTCTTACTGGCACATCTTCAAGGCCCACTAAGCCAAGCTTAGCTAACATTGGATATAGGTCGGGCTCATTTGTATAGCCATTAATGTGTAACCAATGGCGTACGTTTTCCAGTGCGCTGAGCTGTGCATTAACACCGGTTTTGTGGCCTATAAATAGTAAGTCTCTGGCGTACTCTTCATAATGTTTGGTAATAGCTTGCTGTTTATAAAAAATAGCGCCTTCATCAGGCACACTAAAGCCTGCGACAATACGCAATAATGATGTTTTGCCAGCCCCGTTAGGACCCGCTAATTGCATGATTTGACCGCTATTTAGGCTAAAATTAAGATCCGCAAACAAACAACGTTCTTGCTTGATGCAGGTGACGGACTTAATGTGTAACAAGATGACGTTTCTCTATGCCAAAAATTAGGCGTTAGTCTACCATAATGATAGTGTAATACGAATATTGCTTTAAAATCGATTCACGAAAATTAGCGAAAACTTGATTTAAAATAATGAATAATCCAACGCAAATCACATTATCTAATTCATTGGTTAATAACCAAAGCGCCCCGAGCACTTCAGACGAATTAGTACAATTACCCGAGCAGGTACTTGCGGCTAAAAATATTCAGTTTTCAAAAGGCTCAATTACACTCGATGTATTAATTGATAAACACTGGCAAACACTACGTTTAGGCATTACCCATGCCCCTCAAAACACAGACAAAATAGCAAGTGCTAACATACAGCTCAGCGCTGATGGAAAGCAGCTAAATATAACTCCCAACAATACCAATATTACACTTAGCAACGCATCTCAACTGCAGCGTTTTTTAAATTATGTAAGTACCGGTAGTGAAATACAAAGCAAACCCTTGCCTGTTAATATTCAGCTTTCGCCGTCACCACAGCTTATAATACCTAGTCTTAATGCCAGTATTGCAATTAACAAAGAAACCGCACAACTATTAAATACCGAGCAGCCATTACAGGTACTTATTAATACCACTAATAAAGGCGCACAAATAAATGTTATTAACCGCTTTGCTGATTCCGTTCATACTCAAACTCTTAGCCAACATAAAATTACGCAGCTATTAACTAACTTACTACCCAGCGCGAAACTACAAGCAACGCCTAAATTAGCTATTATTTCTCACCCTCAGCATAGCGGCTCGTTCACCACTCCAATCACTAATAAACAACTTAGTGAATTGCCCAGCAAGCCCGTGGCAGTAAATATTACTCATCAAGCAGATAAGCTGTTCATTAAAACTAATTTACCCAATATGCAGGTCGCACTTAATAACTCATTTAGTAAACCCTTTACCGACTTGGTTTTATCACAGCAGCAAAATGCAGCCAGCCCCCCCGCTGATAAAACAAGCCCGCAGTTAAGTGCACAGAGCCCTATAAAATCATGGTTACAAAGCAGCTTTAGTGATTTAAAAACGCGAATTAACGATGCCGTTAAATACTTTGAAAGCAAACCCTTTGCGAGTAAAACGTCACCTTTGCAAGCTCAACAAGCTAATCTTGATGTAAACAAAACGCCTACACAAATAAACACGTTAGCAAACCCTAATTTAAGTAAGCTAAATATAACCGCTGAAGTTGCTAATCATTCTTTTACTCCTAACAGCCCTTTAGCTAAACACTTTGCGCAGCTTCCTCCTTTAGTGCAAATAACCCAGCAACTAAAGGCGAGTGTGTCGTTATGGCAATCAGCAAACAACATGGCTCAGCCACAAGCAGTGAGCGCTCAACCAACAAATATAAGTACGCAAGGCATTCCTTCTGGGCCCCTGAGTTTAAAAACATTAAATACCACAACTTCACAGGTAAATACTTCGAATCAACCCGGTTTACCTCACTCGCTTTTTAAAACCGCACCAAGTCAGCAATTACAACCGATTGAAGCCAAGCTTTTAACTTCGCTTTTAAATTTACCAACAGAGAGTGAGCGCCCAAATAGCGCTTCTAACCCTACAGCATTGTTGAGTAGCCGAATTACTGACATAGCAAGTAAAGCGACTCAAAATACACCTGATCTAACACGTCTGGTAAATCAAGCTTTTAATAGAATGGTCTCTAGTAATAATGTTCACCCAGCAACCATACAGCGAGAGCTTTTAAGTACCTTACAACCGCTTACCACGCCAAATGACACACTACAAAGTAGCTTTACAAAAGGACTTGAACAGCTTGCAGTGACTATTTTAGCGGCGCCAATAATAAGCCAGTCGAGTACTTCGCTAACGTTTAATAACCACACTGGAGTGGATGCCCTACTTAACGTACTTTTACCCACATTTAAAGTAGGTAATGGCGCGGATAAACTATTAGAACAACTTCAACAAACACACATACAAGAACTTGCTCCAGAGCTACTACAGGTTAAAAATACCCTTAGCCAAGTGCAAGTAACTACACCAAACCAGCAAAACGACACAAATCCGCTAGCACAGTTTTTATTTCCAATGAAACTTCCGCCTGAAGCGGGGCAAACAGAAATAACCTTAGGGCAGTATAAAAAAGCGAGTGTAAATAAAACTGAAAAAAATGTGTGGTTTGTTAGGTTAAATTTTGATTATGCACAGCAAGGGCAATTACAAATAGTGGCAGAGCTTATGGACAAAGCGCTCGATTGCCAGCTGCTTGCCTCTAGCCAAGAAGTAAGTGCAATTGCACATCCTCACTTAGATAGCCTCAGGGCTAAATTAGCTCAACATGGCTTGCAAGTAGGCGAGCTAAACTTAAAACGTGGAGATGCGCGTCATCAAGCGTTTTATCAATCGCATGCCATTATAAATATTAAGGTTTAACATGACTGACACCTCTAATTTTGCAGCAAATAATAAATCAGCGATTGGCCTGTTATATGAAGCGGGAAGTACCCCAGCAGTAAGTGTAAAAGGGTTTGGGGAGTTGGCTGATGAAATAATCAAAGCTGCAAAACAAAAAGGCATTATGATCCACCAAGATGAAGCACTTGCTAAAACACTCTCACACTTAGAATTGGGAGAGGAAATACCCAAAGAGCTTTATTATGTTATTGCTGAATTGATTGCTTTTTCGTACGTGCTTCGTGGGCAGTTCCCACCTGGCTGGCAAGACTTTCAAGGTAAGCTAAATGTAAAGGCATAAACAGATGGGTGAATTTTATCTCCCTCTTATTAAGTATTACTGCACATTGGTATTGTGTAGTTTAAAGCAAAAAAGACGCTAGGCGTCTTTTTGTTTATGTAACGAAAATAATAGTTCAGCCTCAGCCCTAGGAAGCTCGCACTCGCGTATCACTTCATCTAAATCAGCACCAAGCTCAACCATTTTAACAGCTCGAGAATATATTTTTGCGTCTGGGTCGTCATATTTTTGAGCAGCTTGTTGTTGCATCAACTCTTGATTTTGTTGCTCAACTTCAAGTACACGCTTACCAATACTTAAAAGCCCTGTTCTGAGCTCAGACACTTCACTACGTAATATATGCGTTTGCTCTGAGGTATCTTTTAATTGCTGTGATACTGCATTAAGCTCTGCCGACTGTTTATTTTTTAATGCAACAATTAGCGCCAGCGATATTAAACCAGCCCCTAGCGCTATTATTGCGATACTAAGTAACAACATAATTTTAGTGGTAAAGCTTAAATATCGCTTAACTCATCCCATTCGTCATCGCTAAGTAATTTATTTAAATCGACTAAAATAAGTAATTCGTTATCGCGGTTACACACGCCTTGAATAAATTTAGCGCTTTCCTCAGTACCAACATTTGGCGCGCTGTCTATTTCAGAGCTGCGTAAGTACACAACCTCAGATACACTATCAGCTAAAATACCAATTACTTGCTCTTCTGCTTCAATAATTAAAATGCGAGAGTTATCAGTCGCATCTGCAGCTGGTAAGCCAAAGCGAGCTCGAGTATCAATAACAGTAACTACGTTACCACGTAAGTTTATAATACCAATAACGTAAGAAGGCGCACCAGGTACTGGGGCAATTTCGGTATAACGTAAAATTTCTTGTACCTGCATTACGTTTACGCCGTAGGTTTCTTCTTCAAGCTTAAACGTTACCCACTGTAAAATTTCATCGTTGTTATCTGCGTTTTTATTCGCTGATAATAGTTTATCTTCGCTCATGCTGTTACCCCGTAATGGTCATTACTACTGACGGCTATCTAAGCCTTTTTCTAATAGTGCATTTAGATTATCTACATCTATTAAAGCACACATTTTTTCTTTAATAACACCAGCAAGCCAAGGACGTTTGCCGCTGTTTTTTCGCCATTTTACATCTTCTTTACTCAATGTAATGTTATTTATTAACTTTTCGGCCAATAACCCCCAGTTACTATCCCCAAGGGTGATTAAATACTGATAATTAAGAGAAGCCTCTAACTTTTCATCGTACTTTTCTGGCATTACCCAACGGGCGGTATCAACTACGTTTAGCTTTTCATCTCTATTAAGCATAACGCCTTTAAACCACTTTGGCTTACCAAATAAATGATTTACCTCACCTAATTGATGAATACCCCCAAGCGCTTTTAAAGGAACAGCCAATGTTAAGCCAGCCACTTCAAAAAATAGAGCCTGAAATTCTCCTTCAAAGTAATCTTCTTGGCTATGTAGTAAAGGCGCAGGCTCTGTACTTTGCAAGGTTTGCACATCAGGTGCATTTACTGGCTCAGGTTCAATAGGCGCTGTTTGAGAGGAAACGGGCTCAACCTCACTAATAGCCTCTTTTACTTGCTCAGAATATAGCTGCTCGGTTACGCTTAATTGCGCTTTGGGTTTTAAAAGTACCTCGTCGTTTTGTATGGCACTAGGTACTTGTTCAAGGAGTTTAGCTACAGGCTCAAGGTTTTCCTCAGGTTCGTCTTCGCATAAGAGCGCCCCTAAGTATTGAGTCATTACTTTTTCATTAGCAAATAATTGCTTACTCATTCATTAACCTTGTCCAATTAAATAATCTAATAACGCTTTATAAGCGTATACCCCACGCGAACGTGGGCAAAACTCTATGGGTACCTTTTGTGCAAGGCTTGCATCTCTAAACTTTGTATCAACGGGGATCACCCCTGGCCATACTTTATCTTTATATGTATTTTGCAACGTTTTGTAGGCTTCAAGCGACGCTTTTGTGCGCTTATCATACATAGTAGGGATTATAGTATATTGGTACTGTTTCGCTTGAGAGCTTTGCATTAATTCCATAGTGCGCATCATTCTATCAAGCCCTTTGAGCGCCAAAAACTCAGTTTGCACAGGCACTAAAATACGTTCACTGGCAGCTAATGCGTTTACCATTAGAACACCTAAAACAGGGGGGCAATCAAGCAACGCATAATCGTAATGTTCACTAATTTTTGCAAGTGTTTTTTTTAAAATTAAGCCCATCCCCGTTTTATTGCCCATACTTCTATCGAGAGTTGCTATAGCCATCGTTGCGGGCAATATATCTAGGTTTTCCATTGTAGAGGGGCACAAAGCTTGCAATATTTCTTCACTTTGCATTGAGGTGCCGCGAGCAAAAATATCGTACACACTGACTTCTAAATCTTCAGAATCAATACCAAAATAATACGTAAGTGAAGCGTGAGGGTCGGTATCAATAAGTAATACGCGTTTACCTTGCAATGCTAAAATACCCGCAAGACTAACAGCCGTTGTGGTTTTACCTACACCGCCCTTTTGATTTGCTACTGTCCAAATCTTCACATTAAGTCCTAATTACTATTCATTGCGCGTGGTGATCCTGATGCCACCATGAGGTAAACGAATTATTTTAATTGCGTTATCATCAGAGGGAAGTTCGACCTCTGGCTCAGGCGCTGCTTTTTGCGCTTGCTCATCAGGCTCGGCTTCATTTTCGGTGGTTTGCTGTACTAAGCCATACTTAGAAAGGGCAATAACAACTTTTCGATTCTCTGCACGACCCGCTGCAGTGTCGTTATCGGCAAAAGGTGAATATTGGCCATACCCTTCTATTGCCATTCTCGCTGGGTTAATTCCTAACGTTTCTAATTCAACTAAAATAGAGGTCGCACGTGCAACAGACAACTCCCAGTTAGAGCGAAACATTTCATTACGAATACTTTCGTTATCTGTGTAGCCTCTTACTCTTATGTAGTTATCTACTGGGGCAATAATATCTTTTACAATTTTTACGACTTGTTTAGCGCGCGCGTGGGCTACGGAACTGCCACTTGAGAACAACATTCCTGAGCTTAGTTCAATAATAAGCCAATCTTGGTTGAGCTCTAAACTTGCTTCTCCATCACGAATCTCATCTATAAGTGCTGAATGTAATTTAGTTAATAAGCTATCTAGCGGCTTACCTAAATGTTTTTGTTTTATATTACTGGTATCACTTTGTCCATCGAGCAACTCTGGGCCAGACTCCTGTTTTTGAATGCTCTCGCCATATAATAATTCGTGCTCCGGGGTGACACGGTCTGTAAGTAACCCTTCACCCGTAACACCCTCACCTTGTTGCGATTGCTGCCTTGCTGATTTGTCAAAAACCTGTTCTAAAGAGTCGGAGAGGATTTGAAAACTTTCTTCTTTATTTATGGCAATGGCATACATAACCACAAAAAAAGCAAACATAATGGTCATGTAATCGGCATAAGAGACCAACCAACGTTCTGTATGTTGATTTTTTTCTGCTGATTGACGTAGGCGCCGGCGTAACATAAAAGTTACTCTACCACGACATTAGGGCGCTCTGTGCGATAAGCTTCAAGCTTTAATTCTATGTTAATAGGACTTTCGCCAAGGCTTATCGCTATTACCCCTTCGGCCATCATTTCATGGTAAAGCATTTTTTGCTCTACGCGCTGTTTAAGTTTATTGGCCATAGGTAAAAATAATAAGTTAGCTAACCCCACCCCATATATTGTTGCAATAAAAGCGGTCGCAACCCCTGCACCTAGCTTTTGAGGGTCGGTAATAAATGACATAGCTTGAATAAGACCTAGTACGGCCCCTAAAATACCTATTGTTGGGCTATAACCCCCCATAGCTTCATACACTCTACTTGCTTCAAGTAAGCGGTCACGTTCAAGCATTAAGTCTATTTCTAAGGTGTCGCGAAGCTTTTGCTCCGAACACCCATCGACAAGTAAACTAAGCCCTTTAGCTGCATAAGGATCTGGATGACTAAGTGCCTCTTTTTCTAGTGCTAAGTAGCCTTCTTGGCGAGCTTTGTGCGACCACGTTTTAATTTGTTCTATGGCTTGTTCAATATTGTCTTGTGGTGAAAAAAACACCCAATGGCTTATACTTAGCGTTTTTTTAAAGGTGCTTGTAGCCGTTTGTAACATAACGGCGCCTAAGGTGCCGCCAAGCACAATAATAAGTGCAGGGCCGTTAAATAACGCAGTGACAACGCCCCCCTCTAAAGCATAACCAATCGCTATGGCGCCCAGCGCAATGACTAATCCTAAAACAGAAAGCTTATCCACAGCCTATCTCTCTTTTGATTCTTGCTGCTACATCGCTAAGGGCTAAATGTTCTGAGGCAAGCCCTGCGTTTGCAATAGCTTGCGGCATACCGTATACAACACAGCTTTTTTCATCTTGCGCCCAAATTGTTGCGCCAGCTTGCTTAAGCATTCGAGCGCCATCGCGCCCATCGGCTCCCATGCCTGTTAAAACAATAGCAAGTGCATCGCCTTGATAGCTTTTAGCAACACTTGCAAACGTCACATCAACACTAGGTTTGTAACTTATACGCTCACTGTTATCTTCAAACACACGCAGTGTTTTATTACCACTTCGCCCCTCAACCATCATTTGCTGCCCGCCTGGTGCTAAATAAGCTGTGCCAGCTTCTAGTCTGTCACCTTGTTGTGCTTCTTTTACACGTATTTTGCAAAGGCTATTTAATCGTGCCGCAAACGCAGGCGTAAAGGCTGCAGGCATGTGTTGAATTAACAAAATAGGGTGGGCAAAATTAGCAGGTAGCTGGGTTAATATAGTTTGTAAAGCAACAGGCCCCCCGGTTGAGGTGCCAATAGCTACTATTTGATAATGTTTACCACTAGCACGCGAGGGCATACTGGCTGTAGCTGTTGCTGGCACTGGGGCCGCTCGTTGAAAGCTTCTATCGGGTTGTTTTACTGAGGAACTAGTTGTCGCTAGTTTGCTCGTTGGTGAAGCAGCAGACTTACTTGATGTTAACGGCCTTATTGGACGAGGTGCACGCCTACGACCAATTTCCTTCACTTTAGTTTGCAATAGCTTGATTGCATCTTCGTTATTTCTGGCAATGTCCTCAAACTTTTTCGGTAAAAAATCCATTGCACCGGCATCAAGTGCATCTAACGTTGCTGTAGCACCATCGCGAGTTAAGGAAGAAAACATAAGTATTGGCGTAGGATTGCTTGCCATAATTTCTTTCACAGCGCTAATACCGTCAAGCACAGGCATCTCTACATCCATGGTGATCATATCCGGACGTAACTGTGCTGTTTTGTCTACGGCTTCTCTACCATTAACAGCAAAGCCTATCACTTCAATACCGCTATCTTGTTCAAGAATTTCGCTTACACGGCGGCGAAAAAAACTGGAATCGTCAACAACTAAAACTTTTACGGCCATTGCGCTCTCTTATTAATTTATGTGTAGGCATAAACACGTATGCCTACATTTTATCCTGCGTAATGCTTAAGCATGTTAGGTACATCTAAAATCAGTGCAATACCACCGTCAGATGTAATTGTTGCACCAGCCATTCCAGGCGTACCTTGTAATAACGCATCAAGAGGCTTGATAACAACTTCTTCTTGGCCAATTAATGAATCAACCACAAAGCCAACCTGCTGTGTACCTATTTGTACAATCACCACATGACCTTGTGCTTTTCGCTGAGAACAATCAGCACCTTTAACTAGCCAATGCTCTAAATAGAAAAGGGGTATCGCTTTTTTACGAACAATAATTGTAAGCTGACCGTCTACCACATTGGTTTTTGTTAGATCTAAGTGGAATATTTCACTCACGCCAGCAAGCGGTAACGCAAATGTTTGCTCACCAACAATTACCATAAGTGTAGGCAAAATAGCTAACGTTAAGGGGACTTTTATCTCTAAAATTGTACCTACGCCCAATTCAGACTGGATATTAACAGAGCCATTAAGCTGGGTGATTTTAGTTTTTACTACATCCATGCCTACGCCACGACCAGAAATATCAGATATTTCTTCTTTGGTCGAAAAACCAGGCGCAAAAATTAGGTTATATGCTTCAGTGTCTGATAAACGACTTGCCTGATCATGGTCAATAACGCCTTTACTAATCGCTATTTTTTTCAGCTTTTCAGCGTCCATCCCTGCACCATCATCTTTAATGGTTAACAAAATATGGTCGCCTTCTTGAGATGCAGATAAAGTAACATTACCTGTTCTAGGTTTACCCGCGGCCTCACGCGCTGCAGGCATTTCAATACCATGATCTACCGAGTTGCGCACTAAATGCACTAACGGATCGGCTAATGCCTCAACTAAGTTTTTATCTAAGTCGGTTTCTTCACCTACAAGCTGTAAGTTAATTTCTTTATTTAAGCTGCGTGCTAAATCACGCACAACGCGAGGAAAACGGCCAAATACCTTTTTGATGGGCTGCATTCGCGTTTGCATTACTGCACCTTGAATATCAGCGGTGACTACATCAAGATTTGATATCGCCTTGCCCATCGCTTCACTGTCTGTATTGGTCGCTAAACTGACTAGCCTATTTCGTACTAATACCAGCTCGCCAACCATATTCATTATTTGATCTAAACGCTTAGTATCAACACGTACCGTGGTTTCAGCAGGCGGAGGCGTCGCTTTTTTAGGAGTTGCGCTGCTTGCTGGCTTATCAACCGTTTTAGGGGCCGGTGCTGCTTTTGCCGCAGGTGCTTGCTTAGCAACTTGTGCTGGCTCTGGTTTTGCTGGCGTTTGTGCGACAGGTGCTGCCTTAGGTGGCTGCGGTGCAGGTGTCTCAGCTTCTTTTGATTCTGGTGCTCCGCCTTTGCCATGCAGTTCATCAAGCAATGCTTCAAATTCGTCATCACTGATTTCATCATCGCCAGTATCATTTGTAACAGACACTGGAGGTGGTGTAGTATCTTTAACTTCTGGCTCTTTGCTTGAAGTATTGCCAGCAACAGGGCCAAAACTACCCACACCGTGTAATTCATCCAACAGACTGTCAAACTCATCATCAGTAATGTCTGAACTTGAGTCTGGCTCTGCACTTGCACTTGGTTGCGATACCGGGCTTTGGCCTTTACCATGAAGCTCATCTAATAAGCTTTCAAATTCATCTTCTGTAATTTCATCAATCTGCGTGCTATCTGCTGAAGGGCTTGAACCTGCTACATCAAATAATTCATCAAATGCAAATGGGTCTTCTTCATCAGGTGCATTAACAGGTGCTGCGGGTTCTTGTTCAACAACTTCAGGGACTGTTTCTGTAAGCTCGTCATCCGAAGGCGGTTGACCAAGTTTATGAAGGGTTTCTAGTAATTGAGGATCTGCTGGGTCTGGCTGTTCGCGGTTTTGAATAGTAGCAAACATTTCGTTAATGGTATCTAGTGCTTGTAAAATCACATCCATCAATTCTGAATTAACGGTTCTAACCCCTTGGCGCAAGAGGTCAAATACATTTTCAGCACCATGACAAGCGTCTACAAGCTCAGTCATAGCTAAAAAGCCAGCTCCCCCTTTTACGGTATGAAAGCCCCTAAAAATAGCATTTAGTAACTCAGTATCTTCTGGGTTATTTTCTAGCTCAACTAACTGTTCAGATAAAAGCTCAAGGATTTCTCCAGCCTCTACAAGAAAGTCTTGTAAAATATCTTCATCGACTTCAAAGCTCATGCAGTTACTCTCCTCTTAGAAGCCCAAACTTGATAATAGGTCGTCGACCTCGTCTTGATCAGATACAACATCACTTCGCGACTCTTTATCAATAATAGGGCCTTCAGGACCTGCTAATGTTTGTGCGGCAACCAGTTCTTCTGTTTCTTGTTGTTCTTTACTTTCAACAGTGCTGTCATCTTGTGCGGCAAATGCTGTTAAAAGGTGAATTAAACTCTCTTCAACTTCTCTGACTAACTCTATTACTCGGCGGATAACCTGGCCGGTCAAATCTTGAAAATCCTGCGCCATGAGTACATTGGTCATTAAAGTCTGCAGCTCATCAGTTTTGTGATGAGAGCTATTCATAAAATTATCGATGCTGTGGCATAAGGTTTTAAACTCGCCCAGCTCAATTTCACGGTTCATAAGCCTATCCCAAGTAGGCTTAATATGTGCAATTTCATCTGCTAGCTGCTGTGCAATAGGGAGGCTTGCTTCTACCGCATCCATTGTTTTGTTAGCTGCATTTTCTGTCATTTCCATGACATAATTTAAGCGTTTTTTTGCATCCGGAATTGCATCAGTAGTTAAATCGGTTAAACGCGTATCTAGTTCAAAGCTTTTAAGGGCTTCGTGCAACTGACGCGTTAACTTACCTACTTCGGCAAAAAGCTGCGATTGCTCTTGAGAGGCAGTATCTAAAATTAATTGGTCAGCTTTATCTTGCTCACCGTTTTCTAAAAAAACAACGAGCTGACGAGCTTGTTCTAAAGTAATTTGAGGCGCAGCTGGTGCTGACATAAGCCTCTCCTCTCATTAACCTAAGCGTTCAAACACTTTTTCTAATTTAGTTTTCAAAGTACCTGCAGTAAATGGCTTAACAATGTAACCATTAACACCTGCTTGCGCTGCCGCTATTATTTGTTCTTTTTTAGCTTCTGCTGTCACCATTAAAACCGGAATATGTTTTAATTTATCGTCAGCTCGAATAGCTCGTAGCAAGTCAATACCCTGCATCCCTGGCATATTCCAATCGGTTACTACAAAGTCAAAAACCTGATTTTGCAACATAGGTAATGCTGTAGAGCCATCATCAGCTTCTTGAACATTCGTGAACCCTAGGTCACGCAACAGATTTTTAATAATACGTCTCATTGTAGAAAAATCATCAACAACAAGAATTTTCATGTTTTTATCCAAAACATCCTCCGGTGAGGTCTTAACCTATAATTTACTTACTACTAGTTTATCCAGTCATTGATTTTTGCTTTGAGCTTAATCATCGCCTGACCATGTATCTGACTTACACGCGATTCACTTACATCGAGTATATGCCCAATTTCTTTTAAATTCATTTCATCGTTGTAATACAATGAAAGCACCATCGCATCACGCTCTGGTAAAGACTTTATCGCTTCTAACAATGAATTATTAAACCGTTCATTTTTAACATTATTAAATGGTTTGTCTAGCGCTAAATCTTGACCTGCAGGGCTAATAACATCTTCATCTACCCCAAGGTCATCTATACCTAGCACTTTACTGGAATTAACATCATTTAAAATATGATGGTATTCTTCTAGCGAAATATCAAGTTTTTCAGCTACTTCAGTATCTTTTGGCTCTCTATTTAAGCTATTTTCTAATTCTGTGATGGTTTCTGCAACTAATCTGCTTTTACGGTGCACCGAGCGAGGAGCCCAATCACCCCTGCGCATTTCATCAAGCATAGCGCCACGAATGCGAATACCCGCAAACGTTTCAAAGCTTGCTCCTTTACTGGCATCAAAGTTTTTTGAGGCCTCAATAAGGCCTATCATTCCTGATTGAATTAAATCATCGAGCTGAACGCTAGGAGGAAGACGAGCTATCAAGTGACATGCCACTTTTTTGACAAGCGACGCATGCTTTTCAACAATCACATTTAAATTTTGTGTTGATTGATATCCCATAGCTCTTTTCACCGAAGTTGTCATAATCAGCCGTTTACTAGCTTCTCAATGAAAAATTCTAAATGCCCTGAAGGTTGATTAGGTATAGGCCACTTTACTGCTTTTGTCGCTAATGTTTTAAACGCGACTGCTGCTGGTGAGTTAGGGAAAAGATCGACAATGACTTTTTGCTTACGCGTTGATTTACGCATATTTTCATCATATGGGATGGTCGCAACAAGTTCCATTGACACATCTAAAAAACGGTCAGTTACCTTTGACAGCTTGGCAAAAAGTTCTTGGCCCTCACGCATGCTGCGCACCATGTTAGCAACAATCTTAAATTTATAAACGCCATGCTCGCGGCTAAGTACTTTAATAAGCGCGTAAGCATCAGTAATAGAGGTCGGCTCGTCGCACACAACAACCATTACATCTTGGGCTGCACGAGAAAAGCTCAGCACCATGTCAGAAATACCGGCGGCGGTATCTACAATTAAAATATCAAATTCTGTATTAAGCTCACTAAAGGCACGAATTAAGCCGGCATGCTCAGAAGGGGTTAGCTCCACCATACTTTGCGAGCCGGATGTAGCAGGCACTATTTTAATGCCGCCTGGGCCTTCTACTAAAATCTCATCAAGTTCGCACTCACCCGAAAGGACATGAGATAAGTTTTTTTCAACACGTAGTCCTAGCATTACATCACAATTAGCTAGGCCTAAATCGGCATCTAATACTAATACACGATTACCCTGCTGTCCTAAAGCAATCGCAGTATTTAATGAGACGTTGGTTTTCCCCACCCCGCCTTTACCGCCGGTGACAGCGATAACTTTTACGCCGTTGTTATTGTTTTGACTCATTTTGCGCAGGCCGCTTGCTTGATCTAATACTGTGTTAATCATACATCCCTACTGTGCTTGGCGCCACCGCTTGGTGCCTTGAATGTTGTGCTTTTGCTCTTTTTAAATACAATTGCTCAGCTTTTTTTACTAGTTTTTCAGCATTTGCAACGCGAATATCTTCTGGTACACGCTGACCATTAGTAAGATACCCTATCGGAAGACGATTTTGAATCGCTATACTAATAATCTCACCTAAACTTAATGATTCATCTAACTTAGTGAAAATACAACCGCTTAGCTGAACCTTTTTAAAATGTCTCACCGTTTCTTGTAGAACATTTATTTGTGCAGTAGCACTTAATACTAAATAACTACGTATATCTACTCGTTGGTTACGCATTAAAGTGTTTAGCTGTTCTGTTAGGCGTAAATCACGTTGACTCATACCCGCTGTATCAATTAATACTAGACGCTTATTACGTAAATGATATAAAACTTCAGCTAATTCATTGGCATCTTTTACTTGTTTAACACCACAACCAATAATACGGCCATACGTAGCAAGCTGCTCATAAGCACCTATTCTGTAAGTATCTGTCGTTATAAGGGCGACTTTGTCGGCGCCATATTTTTGTGCCCCTAATGCTGCAAGTTTAGCAACTGTGGTTGTTTTACCGACACCAGTAGGCCCTACAAGTGCGTACACACCACCTTGGCGAAGAATTTCATTATTGGTGGTCTGCATTTGATCTTCAACCATTTGTAATAATGCCTTCCAACCTTGCTGGCGGGATACGTCATCAGGAATAAAACACGCCATTTGCTCTGCAACGTCTTTATCTATCCCCATGCCAACTAACCGATCAATCATGCATGCACGTGTTGGGTCGCGACGCGCCATATCTTGCTGCATTAAACCCGATACTTGGTGCTCTAGTAACTGGCGAATTGCGTTCATTTCATCACGCATTGCGCTCATTTGAGCGCTTTCGTTATTATTAGCTTGGCTACGCGGTGCAACCGGCGTATCTAGCTCGTCAAAATCTTGATCTAGGTCATCAAAGCCTAAGCTGTCAGCTTGGGTTTGCATGCGTTTTGGCGCTTCATTTTCGCGTGCAAACATATTTGTAGTACGTGGCTGTGCTGGCTCTTGATAATGCTCAGATGTATCAATACCTGATTGCGAAAACATAGAAGCAAGCTCAGGAGAGCGAGGACGCGGCGACTGACGCTCTAATAACGCTTGTAAGCTATCGGCGACTGCTGCTTGTGGCTCAGGTTGCGCACGCTGCGGCTCTGGCTTTACAAAGTTATGAGCGTTTTGTTGAACAGCTCTTTGCGGAGCTGGCGCTGCCTGTGGTTGCGCTGCGGCTTTAGGGGCTGCTTTGTCATAATCTACTGCGGCAACAATTTCTACACCATTAGCGAGTTTTTTGTTCGACATAATAACGGCATCAACACCTAACTCATCTTTAACTTCTTTCAGTGCGGTGCGCATATCTTTAGCAAAAAAACGTTTAATCTTCATGGTTCAACCCCTGTTAAAATCTTTATTGTTGGCCTACTGAGCTGACAATCTTGATCTGTCTTTCATCTGGTACCTCTTGATAAGACATCACCCTTAAACCCGGTATGGTGTACTTAACAAAACGAGATAACACAGTGCGTAACATTCCTGACGTTAGCAATATTGAAGGTTCTCCGGCCATTTCTTGATTCTGATGCGCTTCGTTTAATGATGTTTGAAGTCGCTCAGCAAGGCTTGGTTCTATTCCGGCACCTTCGTCGCCTGCATTTTGTAATGACTGATGCAACATCTGTTCCAACTCAGGCGCCAAGGTTATGACAGGGATTTCTGATGACATGCCCACAGCGTCTTGTACGATTAAACGGCGCAGCGAAATACGCACTGCAGCGGTTAATACATCTGCATCTTGGCTACGTGGTCCGTACTCTACAAGGGTTTGAACAATAGAGCGCATATCACGAATAGCCACACCTTCGTTTAATAAATTTTGCAGCACTTTTACAACAGTTGTCAGTGGTAGCACTTCTGGCACTAGGCCTTCGACTAAACGTGGATGACTTTTAGCTAGCATATCAAGTAGGTTTTGAACCTCCTCATGGCCTAGCAATAATGCAGCACTGTTTGTTAGTAATTGGCTAATGTGAGTGGCTACTACAGTGGCTGAGTCAACCACGGTATAACCAAGTGATTGTGCTTCGTCTTTTTGATCTGGCTTTATCCATACCGCATCTAAGCCAAACGCAGGATCTTTGGTTTCAACCCCTTTAATAGGACCAAAGACTTGTCCAGGGTTGATGGCCATTTCATCGCCATGTTTAAGCTCGCCTTCACCACTTGAAACACCCATCATGGTGATGCGGTATGCATTAGGGTCTAATTCTAGGTTATCGCGTATATGCACAGGTGGCACCAAAAAACCAAGCTCTTGAGATAACTTTTTACGCACTCCTTTAATGCGATTAAGCAGCTCACCACCTTGAGATTGATCAACCAGTGGAATAAGTCTGTAACCAACTTCTAAACCTATTACATCTATTTGTTGTACATCGTCCCAGCCAAGCTCTTTTTGTTCTTGTTTATTCGCTACACCAGTACCGGGTGCAGCACCACTTTGTGCTTCTTGCTCTGCTAACGCGGCGGCTTTTAGTTTTTGTTGTTGCGTAAAGTAAGCTAAGTAGCCAAGTAATGCCCCTAAACTTAAAAAGGCAATGTGAGGCATACCCGGGACTAAACCCATAATGATCAAAATGCCTGAGGCAATAAATAAAGATTTTTCGTTACCTAACTGGGTTTTAAATTGTTCACCCATGTTATGCGATTCATTTTGGCGGGTAACAACAATAGCAGTACCAATAGAGAGCAGTAATGAAGGAAGCTGCGCAACAAGGCCGTCACCTATGGTAAGTAAAGTATACACCTCCATTGCGCGGCTAAAGCTCAAGTCATGCTGTATCATGCCCACAAATAAACCGCCAACAATATTAATAATTAATATCACGATACCGGCAATGGCATCGCCTTTTACAAACTTGCTCGCCCCATCCATAGAGCCATAAAAGTCAGCTTCTCGGGTTACTTCGCTACGGCGCTCACGTGCTTGCTCTGCACTAATAAAGCCAGCGTTTAAGTCGGCATCTATCGCCATTTGTTTACCCGGCATAGCATCTAGCGTGAAACGAGCTGATACTTCCGAGATACGCCCAGCACCTTTGGTTATTACAACAAAGTTTATGATGATAAGGATTAAAAACACCACTAAACCAACCGCGTAGTTCCCGCCAATTACCACTGAGCCAAATGCTTCAATTACTTTACCAGCGGCATCCCCCCCGTTATGCCCCTCAAGAAGCACAACTCGCGTACTGGCAACGTTGAGGGCTAAACGCATTATAGTAGCGATTAACAATACCGCGGGAAACATGCCAAATTCGAGCGGTTTCATGGTGTAAACTGTCACCAGTAAAACAACCAAAGCAAGGGCAATATTAAATGAAAATAAGATATCAAGAAGAAATGGTGGCAACGGTAAAATAACCATACCCAGCGCTGCAAGTACTAATAGCGGTGTGCCTACGCCTTTGGCATACTCTTTTTTGTCTTTGTTAAGTTGTTGTAATACCGCTTTAAAATCCATAACTCTACAATTCAATAAATTGACACTGGCCTGAAATTGCAATAACTATTCCAAGTATAGAGCCATCAATAGATTCATTAATTATTGATGTAAATTTTAAAGCTGGTTAGAGACAAGAGCGTATTGGCATTTTGGTTTGAATTTGCAGTGGCGTGTTGGTGTTTACCAAGGCGCCCCCTTAAAGTGTAGTTAGCTCAACACACTCTAATCATATTTGAAGTCATCGGGTATAGGCAGTTTAGACTTAAGCGGAATAGGTCGTTTACCACGTCCTTTTTTAAAGCGTTTAAGCTGAAATACATAAGCTAAAACCTGTGCTACCGCCGTAAATAATTGATCAGGTATTTGCTGGCCCACTTCAGCGGTATGGTAAAGTGCCCGCGTAAGCATTGGGGATTCTACAATCGGTACTTCGTTACCTTTGGCTATTTTACGAATCTGCATAGCCATTTCATCTATCCCTTTGGCAAGTACAATTGGCGCACCTGCACGCTCAGTATCGTATTTTAACGCTACAGAATAGTGGGTAGGGTTGGTTACAATTACGTCGGCATCGGGGACATCTTGCATCATTCTTCGCTGCGACATTTGCCTTTGTGTTTGTCTAATGCGCGCTTTAATTTGCGGATCACCTTCTGAGTTTTTGTACTCGTCTTTGATCTCCTGCATGGTCATTTTAAGTTGTTTGTTGTGGTTATAACTTTGATAAGGGGCATCTATTGCGGCAATAATCACCAAAGTGCACGACAAGCCTAAAAACATCCATGAGAGTATTTCAAGAGCATGAATTATATTGCTCGGTGCACTTTCAATACTTAAATGTAAAATCTCATCAAAAAAAGTTTGAATTAAAAACACCGCAAAAATAGCCACCAGCGAAAACTTTAATATGGATTTTACCAGCTCTATCGCGGCTTGAGGGCCAAACATGCGTTTAAAGCCTTTCATTGGCGACATTTTACTAGGCTTAGGTGCTGCAGCTTCCCAGCTAAAATTAAAGCCGCCGAGTAAGGTATTACCAATAAAGGCCGCAATAACAATAATTAAAACAAACATCGCCATAGGAAACAGCAGCGCACTGGCCACCTCACTCCACACTGCAAACATTTTAGTGGTATCGTAAGTCTCAGTACGATTTAAAGACAGCATTCTCCCCATTATATTGTACAAACCTTTGCCTATCTCTGGGCCATACAACAATAACGAAATGGCAGAAAAAATAAGTACAAACATAGTACCTAGCTCTTTTGAACGCGCTATTTGCCCTTTCTTTTTAGCGTCTTCGAGCTTTTTGGAGGTGGGTTCTTCTGTTTTTTCTTGTCCTGAATCTTCAGCCATCGCCCCTCCTACACCGTACAGCCAACTAGGCTGCACATAAGCTCAATCATTTTTAACCATTGAAATTCAAACTGGGTAACAAAATTGCCCAAGGTAGCCCAAATAATCATCAAACCGGCAACTAATGTGAACGGGAAACCTATTGAGAAAATATTTAACTGTGGTGCTGCACGCGTCATAATACCGAATGAAATATTAATGATGAGCATGGCAGTAAGAGGCGCTAAAGCCAATACTAGTGCTGTGGTAAACATCCAGCTGCCCCAAGTTACTATGTCCCAGTAATGATCAACAGCCCACCAATCGCCGTTTATTGGCAGTACTTCAAAGCTATGTACAACCATTTGAATCATCATTAAATGACCATTAAAAACAAAAAATAACAAGGTCGCTAAAATTAAATAAAACTGGCCAACTGCGGGCACACTTGCACCATTTGAGGGGTCAATAACGGAAGCAAAGCCCAAACCGGTTTGCATTGCTAGTATTTGTCCAGCAAGCACAAAAGTATTTAGCATAAGTGTAGAGGCAAACCCTATCGCAACACCTATCAACATTTGCTGAATGACCACCAGCACCATTTCAAAAGAAAATAAGTTAGTAAATGTTGCAGGGGGCAGCGCAGGCACAACTAAAAACGTGACCACTACCGCTAACCCCATCTTAATGCGTGTAGGTACGTTTTGTGCGCCTAAGCCCGCCATAATCATGATCATTGAGCTGATGCGAACTAGAGGCAGTAAGAAATCACTTAACCATTGAATAACAACAGAAAAAGGAAATTCCACAGTTAGCCTGCAATTTCAGGAATGAGTAATACTAGGCGGTTAAAAAAGTCCATTAGCTCTTGGGTTAGCCAGTGTCCGCCAACAATAAGTGCCCCTATGGTAATTAATAAACGCGGTAAAAAGCTTAAGGTTTGTTCGTTAATGGAGGTTGCCGCCTGAAACACCGCCACCACTAACCCTACAAGTAAACCAGGTACCACAATAGCTGAAACCAGTTTAATCACTAAAAACAGTGCATCACTGAGAATATCAACAAAAATTTCCGGTTCCATGTTGTACCCCTAGTGTTTAAAAGTGCGAATGTAAAACATGGTTTATGTCCCTAAACCAAAGCTTTTAGCAAGTGTGCCCATTACAAGGCTCCAGCCGTCAACCAGTACAAATAACATTATTTTAAAAGGCAAAGACACAATCATGGGCGATAGCATCATCATACCCATGGCCATTAGTACTGAGGCAACCACCAAATCGACTATTAAAAAAGGGATAAAAAACATAAAACCAATAATAAACGCAGTTTGCAGTTCACTGGTCACAAACGCAGGTATTAACACAATTAGCGGCGTAGCCTCTGGCGAGTCAAGCTGCTCATAACCTGCTATTTTGGCAAACGTTTCTAAGTCTTTTAATCGCACCTGCGAGAGCATAAAGGCTTTCATTGGCTCTTTTGCAAGCTCTAATGCTTGTACCGAAGTAACTTGCTCATTTAAGTAGGGTTCTATGGCGCGCTCATTAACTTGCTGATAAATAGGCGCCATAATAAAAATACTTAAAAATAGCGACATCCCTAATAAAACTTGGTTTGAAGGTGTTGATTGTAAACCAATGGCTTGGCGTAAAATGGCCAGTACAACAATAATACGGGTAAACGAGGTCATCATAATTATGGCGGCAGGAATAAAGCTCAGCGCCGTCATAATTGCCAGTACTTGCAAGGTTACAGAGTAATCTTGCGTCCCGTCGGCATTGGTTGTAATAGTTAGTGCGTCTATGCCCTCTGCACTGCTTGCAGCAGGTACAAATAACATAGCTAAAATAATCAGCAGCCACTTTATCATAGGGTTAATTCTTTTTACTTTGATTCGTTTGCGGGTTAAGTAGTTTGCTAAATCGCTTAGCAAGTTCTGGCAACTCTTTTTCACTTAACGGCGTTTCAAGTTTATGTAAGTAGTTAATGCTGTGTTGGGTCACCCCTAATAAATGCTGTGCATTATCTATTTCAACCACCATTAACCGCTCTCGCGAGCCAAGTGGTAAACTTCGCACTACTTTAAACTCGTCGCTATTGGCTAAGTTTGGATTAAGCTTTTTAACAAAAAATGCCAGCACCACAATCAGTACTAGCACCATTATCAACGACAGCACCATAGACAAAATATCGGCCGTAGGCGTTACGGCGTCTGCTTTGGTAAATACTGAGCTGGTTAGAGCTACAAGTGTATTCATCGTAATTTTTTGATCCGCTCTACCTGGCTAATAACGTCCGTTAAACGAATACCAAACTTATCGTTTACTACAACCACTTCGCCATGGGCAATGAGCGTACCATTTACCAGTACGTCTAATGGTTCACCGGCTACGCGGTCTAGCTCAACAACAGAGCCTTGGTTTAGCTGCAATAAATTACGGATATTTATTTTAGAACGCCCTACTTCCATAGAAATTGTTACAGGAATATCTAAAATTGTATCGAGTTTGCGTTTTTCGTCGCCGCTAAGTTCATGTTTATCATCACTTAACTCATCAAGCTCGGCAACTTGCGCCTCTGCGCCATCATCACCGCCTTCGGCTTCAGCTAGGGCTGCTGCCCATTCGTCCATTGTGTCTTGATCATCGCTCATACTTTTAACCTTTTAATCAATTACCAGTCTAAGTCTACACCGTCAGAAAGGTGTAGATCATCTTCTAGTTCTGCTAATTCTGCATCTGAATCAATTTTCTTGCCGCCTTTGGTAAATACATGCAGCTCAGATTTAACTGAATCAGGACGTTTAATTTTTTCACTAATTTGCAGCGCAACGTTATCGCGAGAGCGACCCATTTTAGCTCTAAATGTAGGTAACTCTTCAACAAATACCGTAATATGCTCTGGCATTTCTACCGGAATAATATCGCCCGCTTTAAGTTCCATTATCTGCTTGAGCGACAAGTCAACCTCAAGAAGCTGTGTTGATAAATCAACTTCAACATCCATAATTTCATCACGTAACGCTTTGCTCCAACGCAAGTCGGTATCTTCTGTATCCGATTGCACACCCGCATCAAGCAGCTCTCTAATTGGCTCAAGCATTGAGTACGGTAGTGCAATGTGAAAATCGCCACCACCGCCATCTAATTCAATGTGAAAAGAGCTAATAACCACAACCTCAGTAGGGCTCACAATATTAGCCATTGCTGGGTTTACTTCAGAATCGAGGTATTCAAACGATACGTCCATAACTGGCGCCCATGCTTCTTTGTAATCTTCAAAGATAATTTTTAGTAGCATTTGCACAATTCGGCGTTCGGTAGGGGTAAATTCGCGGCCTTCAATTTTTGCATGGTAACGTCCATCACCACCAAAAAAGTTATCTACCAAAATAAACACAAGTCGTGCTTCCATGGTAATGAGGCCAGTGCCTTTTAGCGGTCTAAAACGCACCATATTTAAACTTGTTGGCACAAATAAGGTATGGATATATTCGCCAAATTTAATCATTTGTACGCCATTAATCGACACCTCTGCAGTGCGGCGCATCATGTTAAATAAGCTTATTCGCATATGACGAGCAAACCGCTCGTTAACAATTTCCAGGGTCGGCATGCGACCACGCACGATCCGATCTTGCGAAGAAAAGTCGTACTGTAGTGTACTACCTTCGCTGTCTTCACCTTCGTGTATATCTTCCTCTTCGACTTCATCAACGCCGTGTAAGAGTGCATCAATTTCGTCTTGGGATAATAAATCGCTCACGCTAGCCCCTTATTGCATCACAAAGCCGGTAAATAATACCCGCTCAATTACTTTCGTGCCTTCAACATCATTCAGTGCGGCTTGCACTTTTTCAAGCGCTGTAAAGCGCAGTGTTTCTTTACCAGCACTTGTGCTGAGCTCATCAGCGGTGGTGGTTGAAAACACGCTTAATAAGGTGCCTTCAATTAAAGGGATGTGCTTTTTAGCGGTTTCTTCATTTACATCGCCACGCACAAGTAACTGCACTTTAATTTGTACAATTCTATCTCTGCTTGACCCAGGTACATTAAATACGAAGGGTCTTGGCATAGCAACATACAAAGCACTGCCCATTTCAGCTGAAGAGCCTGAAGGAGCGGCCGAGTCGCTTTGCGCCGCGGTGGTTGTCTCTTCATCTAATGTTTCAACGGGTGCATCATCGCCCGCCATAAAAAAATAGCCAGCACCACCGCCAACAACAAGCAGCACTGCCACTATGATTATGATCAGCTTTTTTTTGCTTTTACCGGTTTCTTCTATTTCTAAACTTGTTTCTTCGGCCATTGTGATTCCTTTTTTAGCAAAGGTACTTGCTTGTTTTAGTTATTATAATAGCAGTACTTATGCATAGTAATCTATTGATGATGAAGTTTGTTGTCGAGAACTTTGTGGGTTACCCCCATCTTGCTCATCATTTTTATCGTGCTGTGTATTTTTATTAGCCGATTGACCTTGCGAGCGCTCCTCGCCTTCATCGCTTTGCTCATTACCTGATTGCCCATAAGAAATAGAGCTTTCGCCTAAATCAATGCCCTGCTCGGCTAACATTTCACGTAAACGCGGCATTGATTGTTCGAGTGCTTCTTTAGCTTGCTGATTTTGCACCACAAAATTTATTTGTGCTTGCTCAGCATCACTTCTGATACGAATTTGCATACTACCCATTTCTGGTGGATCTAAGCGAATTTCAGCTTCTTTATTGCTAATACTTAGCATTGAAGATACACGCTCTTGAAGCATTTTAGCTGCATCACTTTTAACAATATTAATAGCCTGCATCATACTTGCATCTATATTCACCTGCTTAATTTGCGCGTTACTACTTTGTAATTGCTGCGACTGTATAGCTTGGCTCTCTAAAATAGACTGCTCATAACGAGCGCTGTCGTACTGAGCATTTATTTGTGCCTGCGTGTTATTCATTGCATCGGTTATCAGCGTAAACACCTGGGCTACACGGGGCAAACCAGTACTTGTTTTAGCCTCTTTAAGTAAGCTTTCCAGCTCGGCTTCTAAGGTGTTTAACTCTTCTGGAGTTACAGCGTCTTGTTCAATACTAGAAGGGGGGTCAGCATTAATCATGGCTTTATTTTGCGGTGTACTCGCATTTATTGCAGCATTACTAGCTTGCTGTGCATTTAAAGCCACATTTGCAGAGCTTGAGACACTTTGCGCTTTGCTCTCACTAAGCTGCGTATCAAGCATAGTTTGTAAGTTACTTATTGTTTCATTTACTTTTTTGAGCGTATCACCTGTCGGTTGCTCGTTACTCACATAGCTTTTTAATTGACTAAGTAGTGCCTGCTTTTCATCGCTATTTAAGCTTTTTAACTGAGATTGAATTAGCTCACTGCGCGTGCTTGTCTGTTTTTCGTTTTGTACGACAAACTCTGTAAGTAATTGTTTAATGGCGCTTGCGCGATCATCACCTTCACTTGGCGTGGTTTCAGTAAATGAGTTTTTAACTTGCTCGTTTAACTGTGCACGTTGCGCTTCGCTTAATGAGTTCAGTACTTTAGATGTCGTTGATAGCTCTGACTGCGTAGATGTACGAGTCAGTTCTTTGGCTAATTGCTCTATGTCTGCATCGCTTATAGGCAGCGCACCTTCAGCATTTGACGCAGTGCCTGGCGCTTTTGTATTTTCAGCACCTTCACCGTCACTATTTACAATAGCCGCGTTGCTATTAGTTTTATTGATTTGTGTTTGCACTGCTTCTGCTACTGGGTTTTTAGCAGCACTACTTGCTAGGCTCTCATTTTTTAACGAAGGGGCTAAATTTTCTACAGCGCTTTGCTTAGTCGCTTTAGGTTCAAGCTCAGCGTTTGTAAACGCGCCTTTTTTGCCGTTGCTATTATTATCAGTTAAAAGAGTATCATCGGCTTTAGTCGTTATGGCGTCGGTTTCATTAGTTTCACCTAATTGCGAAGCTAAAAAGCTAACACTTTTATCACTCTTTTGTGCACTTAATTCGCTAAAGTCACTATCGCTACTGCCGTGTTTTTTTACACTTACGTCAATCACTTGCGAGGAGTTTATTTGTGCTAAAACGCTGTCGCCAGATAATAGCGTATCTTGTGTGTCATCACTCGATGAATCTGTCGGTTTTTTGCCATTGGCTAGCTGCTTATCATCAGATGGCAATAAAGCACCTGTTTGGTTAGGAGCCTCAGAATTAGCAGGCAACACAAAGGGTTTATCTGCATCTTGTAGCTGGCTTAAAAAAGCATCACCAGATTCGTTACCTGCAGGTAAGTTATTGTCTTTAAATGCTAAAAAAGAGTCTTTTTCAGCTGTTGCCAACATTGAAATATCGTTTATTGCCATAATTCACCTACACAGCACTGCGGCAAGTTGCCACCGCACTTTGCCAAAATTAATTACCACCTACCAATAAAGCAATAAACGCGCCAGAGTTATAAACTTCTACGGCGCTGAAAAAATTGATTAGCAGAAAACTCGTCCAGCATTTTTTGCTCACTTTTTGCCATTAACGCCTCCGCTTTTAGGTTTTGTTTTTCAATTAGTTTTGCCACGGCTTTTGCTTTTACCTGCTGCTTTAACCATAAAGCTTTACGCTGTGATACAACTTGCTTAGCAGTATTTACCGTACTGGCTTGCTGGCGAATTGCTTCTTCAATTTTTGCTATAAAGGCATGGTACTGGCCAAAGCCCGCGCTTGATAAACCGGACTTTCCTTTCACATGTAATTGCTGAGAGTATTCTAATCTAAAGTTGTTTAACCCTTGCAGCTTTTGTTGGTTAGCTTGTAAATTTTGATTGGCTTGTAAGTAGCTCATGCGCAGGTTTTCTTCTTTGTCGTTTTCGAGCTTAAGCAGTAAATCGAGCTTGTTTTTTGCCATTATGCTTGTCCTAGTAATTGAGCTAGGCCGTGTAAACCATCGTCATAGCTTATTACATCACGCATACCTTGCTGTAAAAATGCATTAACGCGCGGCATCATATTAATAGCTTGGTCAAGCATTTGATCAGCCCCTTTTTGATACGCACCTAAGGTGATCATATCTTTATTTTGCTGATACATTGAATACACTTGTTTTAATACGCGGGCCTGCTGCATGTGCGGCTCAGATACCACTTGCGGCATAACACGAGAAATTGATTTTTCGATGTCTATTGCAGGATAGTGACCGCTATCGGCTAAGTCACGCGAAAGTACAATATGCCCATCTAAAATAGCACGTGCTGCATCGGCTATAGGGTCTTGCATATCATCGCCTTCACTGAGCACTGTAAAAAACGCAGTAATAGACCCTTGCCCTTCGCCGCCATTTCCCGCTCGTTCCACCAGCGCCGGTAATTTGGCAAATACAGAAGGCGGATAGCCTTTTGTAGCAGGGGGCTCGCCCACCGCAAGCGCTATTTCACGTTGCGCCATGGCGTACCGGGTTACAGAATCAAGCAGTAACAATACATTTAAGCCTTGATCACGAAAATACTCAGCAATAGTGACTGCACTTTCACAACCTTTTAAGCGCATAAGAGGCGATGCATCAGCAGGAGCGGCTACCACAACAGAGCGTTTGCGCCCTTCTACACCTAATATTTCTTCAATAAACTCTTTTACCTCACGGCCACGCTCTCCCACTAGGCCAACCACAATAACATCGGCTTCACTGCCACGGGTCATCATACCTAAGAGTACTGACTTACCTACACCAGAGCCTGCAAATAATCCCATACGCTGGCCTTGTCCTACAGTAATCACTGAGTTTATTGCCCGTACACCTACATCCATAGGTTGGCTAATTGGTCTTCTCGCGAGGGGGTTTATAGGGTTTTGTGCAAACTTTAAATAGTGCTCTGCGTTAATTTTTCCTAGTCCGTCAAGGGGGCGGCCTAAGCCATCCACTACACGGCCCAGTAAGCTCATACCAACGGGTAAACCTGTATCATTTACTTGTGGAATAACACGTGCACCAGGTAACACACCGGAAATGTGGTCATTAGGCATTAAATATAGAGTTTGCTCACTAAAGCCTACCACCTCGGCATCCACAAAGCCCGACATAGTTTCTATTTTACATTGGCTGCCTACAGGCGCACGTAGCCCTTTCGCCTCAAGGGTTAGCCCGACTACTCGGGTTAAAATACCCGCTACAGCAGGTTTAAACGCTGCAATATGTTGTTGGTATTGATTTAAGCGTTCGCTTAGAGGTGCACGTTGAGCTGCCATAACACGCCACAAAAAAGATTAGATACCGCTATTATGCAAAAAGCTATCCAACGTTTCTTTGACACGGGTTTTTAGGGTCATATCTAAAGATGATTGTGGCGTTTTTACTTCGCAACCGCCGCGCTCAAGGGTTGGCTCTGCAATGAGCTGCCAATTATTCTCTGCTATGGTTTGTTCACCGTAGCTTTGCTTTACCAGCTCTAAATCGTCCGGATTTAAATGCACGCGAACTTTTTCTTGTTCAGTATTGAGTGCATCTATGCTTTTTTTAAGTGTATGTAATATAACATCGGGCGATGTTTTTATTTCTTGATAGGTTATAGCTTCAGCCAACATAACCGCTAATTGCACTAAGTGCTTTTCTGCCAGTTCGTCCACTTTATCAAGCGGAGCGCTGAGGTTATCGATAATACTACGCAAGCTGGTTAACTGCTCTTCTATTAAGGGCTTAACATCTTCTTGGCCTTGTGTTTTACCAAGCTCTACCCCTTCTTTGTAACCTGCTTCTTTACCTTCACCAACGCCTTTTTCAAAGCCATCTATATAGCCTTGTTCGTGCCCTTGCTTTAAGCCTTCCTCATAAGCATCTTGCCTAATGCGCTCAAGCTCCGCCATAGTTAGAGAAGGCAGCTCAGGCTCTTGCGGCTGCTCGTTCTCTATGGCTTCTTCTTCGACTTCTTTTTTATACAAATCAGAAAGTGGTGTGCCAAAAGCCGTCGAACGATTGCCAAAACTGCGTTCATCAGGCGCAACATCAGGTATTGGCCAGTTTTTTAAAAGCTCATCAGCTTCATCTGCATGCAAAGGGCGCCCTTTTAATTTAGACATAGCTTACAGGAACTCCTCGCCGCCACCGCCGCCTAATTGAATCTCACCCGAGTCAGATAAACGCCTTGCTGTTGAAAGCACTTCTTTTTGGGCCGCTTCTACTTCACTTATTCTAACTGGTGCCATGGCTTCTAAGTCATCGGCAAGCATTTCGGCAGCACGTTTAGACATGTTGCCCAAAATTTTATCTTTAAGCGCTTCGTCAGTGCCTTTAATTGCTTTCATGAGTACGTCTTGCTGTACTTCACGTAGTATGGCTTGAATACCGCGGTCATCCACATCCATAAGGTTTTCGAATACAAACATAAGATCTTGAATTTGCTGAGACATTTCTTCATCGTGTTCACGAATAGAATCCATCAACTGCCCTTCAACATTTGTATCTAGGTAGTTCATGATATCTGCCGCAGCTTTTAAGCCACCCATTTTAGCGGCTTGTGCACCTGCTTGGCCGGCAAATTGTTTTTCCATAATCTCGTTAAGTTCTTGTAAGGCTGCTGGTTGCACTTCTTCAAGGTTTGCAATACGCATGGTTAAATCTAGGCGCACTTTTTCAGGAAATTGCGCTAGGATTTCTGCCGATTGCTCTGGCTCTAAATACGATAAAACAATGGTTTGAATTTGCGGGTGTTCATTACGAATAATATTAGCAACCTGCTTTGAGTCCATCCATTTTAGTGAATCTAAGCCTTTAGCGCCCGAGCCCATTACAATTTGGTCTATTAAACTAGCTGCTTTATCTTCACCTAATGCGGCGGTGAGCGCCTTTTTAATAAAGTCTTCTGACTGGAAACCAATAGTACTAAAGCTTTGTATTTGCTCTATAAATAAATTATGAACTGCGCTAATTTTAGATTGCGATAAGTCATCTAACGCAGCCATAGCCATACCTACCTTTTGCACTTGCTTAGGCTCTAAGTGCTTTAGGATTTGCGCTGCGTCTTCTTCAGATAAGCTCAATAAAAGAATCGCGGCTTTATCTACGCCATCTAACTTGTCAACATCAAATGCTGGCGGGAGTTGTTTTTGTTCTTGATCAGTCATCTTCTGTTAACCACGCTTTCACTACTTGTGATGAGAGTTCCGGTTCGTTCGCTACAAGTGCTCTTACCGCTTTAAGCAAATCTTCGTCGCCATGTAAGTCTGGCAGCTGCAGTGTACCATCACTTGAGAAACCAACAGCAGCAGAATCAAAGTCTTTATTTAGCATATCTAGCGTGCTATCGCCAATATCAACCCCTGAGCTTAATGCATCTTCGTCGTACTCTTCAAGCGTATCATCTGGGTAGATCAAGCGCTTAAGCATAGGCTTAACAACCGCCATAATTAATACAATAATAACTAAGGCGCCAAGCACAAGGCGGATGATTTTCATAAACCAATCTTGTTCCCACAGCGGTACTTCTAAGTCTAAATCAACTGCTTCACGCACAAATGGTACGGTTACCACTTCTAATGCATCGCCACGTTGCATATCAAAACCCACCCCACCTTGTAATAGGCGACGTATATTTGACAAAGCTTCTACTGAGCGCGGTGCCATGGTTGTTTCGCCGTTTTCACCTACTTTGGGCACATAATCAACAGCTACCGATACGCTAATTCTGCGAATAACCCCTGTTTGTTGACGCTTATGCGAAATGGTGGTGTCTAGCTCAAAATTACGCGTAGCCTCTTTATGCACTCGGCTTGGATTGGTTGCCGTACCAGCATTGCCCTGGCCTGCCACTTCTGGGATAGTTGAATTCATAGGTGGTTGATTAGTAAGTGCCCCAGGAATACCTACCGCTAAGCCACCTATGTTGTTTTCTTCAAATGTGGTTTCGCTTCTGACTGCTGGTAAGTCTGGGTTGTAGCGCTTTTGTGTTTCCTCTACTGAGCTAAAGTCCATGTTTAAATCAACTTGCGCCGTGTAGTTACCCAAGCCGACTACAGGAATAAGAATACTGTCTATTTTTTCTAAATACTCTTGCTCACGCTTTCTTTCAATGTCGTACTCTTTACGAGAGCGTGCTGCTAATGAGTCTTGTGAGCCAGAATTAAGTAGACGGCCGTTTTGATCTGTTACTGTCACACGTGCTGGCTCGAGACCTTGTACTGCAGAGGCAATCATATCAACGACTGAATCAATCTCTTCACCATCAAGCGTACGGCCACGTTTAAGAGTCAATACCACTGTGGCTGATGGCTTTTTCTCTCTGCGTGCGAATACGTTTTCTTTTGGGATGGCTAATAAAACTTTAGCGCGAGTAACGTTGTTTAGTTCTTCTATAGTGCGGGCAAGTTGTTGCTCGCGGCCATGTTTTAAGCGCTCACGCTCGAGCCGTTGGCTCACACCAAAACCCATATCTTGCATTATGATATCGGTGCCTGAGGTAGGACCTTGCTCTAAGCCTTCACGCGCCATCAATAATTTAATGTTTTGATACTCGCTTTCATCAACCGAAATAACGTTGCCGTCTAGCTCGTAGTCAATTTTTTGTGCATCTAAAAAATCAAGTGTTTGGATCAGCTCTTCTGTAGGCATTTTGCCAAGCGGACGCATATCGGGTTGGCGCGCCCAAATAATCACAAATATGGCAATAGCTAAACAAATAGCCAGCGCAATAATTAGGGTAACTTGGCGAAGCACATCAACCCCATTTAAGGCGCTTAAGTAGCCCGACTTTTGTTCTTGTTGCTCGTTGTCTTCACTTTGGTCAATACCGCCGCCAGCAAGAGCAAGATCTGTTGATTGATTAGATTGCGCCACAATAATTCTCCACTACCTACTTAAACAGGCATGTTCATAATTTCTTGGTATGACTCAACAAGTTTATTTCTTACTTGTACTGTAGCCTCAAATGCCACTGATGATTTTTGCGAAGCAATCATTGCCTCAGCAAGCGATACACTTCTGTCACCCATTTCAACAGCCACGACTTTTTGTTTCGCATCTTGTTGTAGGCCATTAACCGTATTTAATGCATCGCTTAGTAAGTCACCAAATTGAGCCGATGACGTTGGCTGAGCTTGCGTGGGTAGCTTATTAATTTGATTTGTATGGCCTGCTTCTAAGGCCATTGATTGCATTTCTTGGAATAACGCGCTGTTTTGAATTTTCATAATTTTCTCTGGCAAATGCAGTTAACGTTCATAAAGGGATTAAAGCACAAAGCGTGCCATAAAAATAAACCTTTAATAACATACAGTTAACTATTATTTTTAAGAGTCAGAGATTTGACAACCCTAAACTAAGCGTGGTTAGTTTAGGGTTATGTACAGAAGGGAGAGTTAGTTTATGCGGGTAGTGAAATACCTAAATCGCGCATTTGTGCGAGTTTATAACGTAAAGTACGCGGGCTGATGCCAAGTGTTTGTGCAACATCTTTACGTTTGCCTTGGCAACGGGCGAGGGTTTCTAAAATTATTTTATGCTCTTTATCTTTTAGCTCATCTTTATAGCTGCCAGTATCTACGCTCGGCAGTGAGCTACTCGCCTCTGCAGGCGTTATTTTGTCATCATAATATGCGTCACTGGGAGTACTCTCTTGCTCAGGCGCTATAACCTGAGTAGGCGCAGTGGTGCTCGACGCTTGCATTAAATTTTCAATAAAAATAGCCTGCTCGCCAATTACACTGCCCGTTCGCAAAATAAGCGCACGTTGAATTACATTATCAAGTTCGCGCACATTACCTGGCCAGGTATGGCTCAATAGTTTTTGCTCGGCATCGCTATCAAGCGTTGCTAACGGCTCTTTATTTTTAACTAAATGGCGCTCTATTAAATGCTTAGCCAATACAATTATATCGCCTGGGCGCTCACTAAGTGGTCGCCACATTAATGGGAATACATTTAAGCGATAATATAAGTCTTCTCTAAACTTATTATCTGCAACAGCTTCTTTAAGATCGCGGTTACTGGTTGCGAGCACTCTCACATCGAGTGAAATTGTTTTGCGCGCACCTAAACGCTCAACTTCACGCTCTTGTAATACTCTTAATAGTTTAGCTTGCAGCCCTAAGTCCATTTCTGTTATTTCATCAAGCAATATAGTACCACCTTGGGCTTGCTCAAATTTACCTGGGCACGCTTGTATTGCACCAGTAAAGGCGCCTTTTTCATAGCCAAACAAGGTGGCCTCAAGCATATTTTCGGGAATAGCCGCGCAATTAATTGCCACAAAAGGCGCATCGCATCGGTTTGATTTATCGTGAATATATCGCGCTAATACCTCTTTACCTGAGCCACTAGGGCCAAGCACCATTACACTTGCATCTGAGCGAGCCACTTTACTTGCAAGCTCTAATAGTTGAATACTGCTGGGGTCGGCTACAATTGGGCCATCTGTGTCTTTTGGTTTTTCGGGTAAATAGCGGCTAACCATATTTAAAAGCACCTCAGGGGCAAATGGTTTAGCCATATAATCAATTGCACCTAAGCGCATTGCCTCTACGGCATCATCAATCGTTGCGTAAGCTGTCATCATTAATACGGGGAGTTCTGGGTAGTTAAGCTTAATGCTCCTGAGCAAATCTAGGCCGCTCATCGCGCCCATTTGCACATCACTTACAACCAATGAAAACTCAGATTTCTTTAATTGGATCATGGCTTGCTCAGCACTTTGCGCTGCAACGCAGGCAATACCTGACATTTCTAACGTGTCTATGAGTGCTTCTCTTAAGCCTGCATCATCTTCAACTACCAGTATTGTATTGCTCATGCTGTTTTCTCCTACGTTGAGGCCGTGCATATGGGCAGCAATAAACTAAAACATGCACCACCATTGGCATTATTAACCACTTCAACACGTCCTTGATGCGCATTTGCCACAGAACTTACAACAGCAAGCCCAAGCCCTGTACCTTGGCTTTTAGTGGTATAAAACGGTTCAAAAATTTTCTCTATTTGGCTCAGCTCTACCCCAGGGCCGTTATCGCATACGCTAATACGTACGGTGTCAGGTTCGCTACTATCGCGCTGCGCTTTTAATGTCACCTGTGCTTGGCTGCCAATAATTTGAATACTATTGTGAATAAGGTTTTGAATAGCGCTGGCCAGCGCAGTTTTATTACCGGTGATTTCTATATCTGGCTCTGGTAACTCAACAGCAAGTTCACTGTTATTTAAGGCCACCATTGCATCAGCACCTAGTTTTACTTCGTTTAAAAGCTGCTGCATAGACACTTGCTCAACCACTTGCTGCTCACCACTTTTAGCAAAAAGCAGCATATCGTTAACTTGGGTTTCTAAATCTTTTAAACGTGACATAAGCTTGGTTTGAAAGTTATCGCGCGATGACTCAGGCAGCTTTTTAGAGCCCAAATTGGCCGCGTATAACATAGCTGCAGAAAGCGGTGTACGCACTTGGTGCGCAAGCGATGCCACCATTTTACCAAGCGCACTCAAACGTTGCATATGTGCAACACGCTTTTGCAAACGACGGGTTTCTGTTAAATCGGTCATTAATATAAGCTGACCAGGCTCTGGCGCAAGTGCAGTAATATCAAGTTTTATAAGTCGGCCATCTTTGAGCGACACTTCATGTCCATCATCTTGGTGGGGACGAAAAGAGCGTTGAATAATGTTAAACCATTTCTCTCCTTCGAGCGGCTCGCCTAACATATCAATCGCGATTTGATTGGCTTTTGCAATAAGGCCTTTGCCATCAAGTACAACAACACCTGCTGGCATGGTATCAACTAAGTGCGACAGCCAACTTGCTTGTTGTCTTAAATCACTTAATTCACCAATGTACTCTTCTTGAAGTAAACATGGGTTATACTGATTTGCAGTAATAAACTGTGGTTTAAGTACACTCGCAAGGGCCATAATCAAATCTCTTAATGATGTAGATACAGGGCTTAATGCAGAATTTATACCAAAATTATTTTATATATTTTTCATTTAGTTAGCTTACAATAACGCGTAACAAAAAAATGACGCACAAAAAAAGGAATAATAATGAGTGAGCAAAATAAATGCCGTTGTGCGTGGCTCGACACCACAAAACCAGACTATGTGAAATACCATGATGAAGAATGGGGGGTGCCCCTTTATGACGACACACTATTATTTGAATTTATTACGCTAGAGTCAGCACAAGCGGGACTCAGTTGGTACACTATTTTAAAAAAGCGTGCAGGGTATAAAAAAGCATTTGCCAACTTTGATGTGCAAAAAGTGGCTAACTTTACAGCCGGTGATATAGAGCGGTTAATGCAAGATAAGAACATAGTACGTAACCGATTAAAAATAGCTGCCACGATTAATAATGCTCAACGGTTTATCGAAATTCAAAAAGAGTTTGGCGGCTTTAGTCATTATCAATGGCGATTTGTGGGCAATAAACCAATTATTAATAATGTAAATAGTGATGAAGACGCTCCTGCAATGAGCGAAGAATCAAAAGCATTTGCAAAAGATTTAAAAAAACGAGGCTTCAAGTTTTTAGGGCCTACAACGGTGTACGCACATATGCAGGCCTGTGGCATGGTAAACGATCATAGTAATGATTGTTTTAGAAAAGAAGAAATTATAAAGGCTTTTGGTTAATAAGTGATTTATTACCATAAAAGTGATCTGTTCACAAAGAGGATAAGAGACGCTTCGCTTTAGAGCACTAACGTGTAAGCTAACTGTGGTTTCTCATTTAACCTCGTTTTTTTGGGTCTAAGTAATTAAAAGCTGCGCTTTTTACGCGAGCAAGCTCAGCGTCTACCGTCAAAGTTTAAGTTTGCGTTTATCTTATAGACGCCAAGCTTGCTTGCGTGACGGGCAAAGCCCGTAAATTAATTCCTCAAAAATGAGTAATAAATAACGAAAAACCTATCAGCATTTGCATACTACTAATCTCGTGACAGATTGTACTTTTTCATTTTTTCGACAAGTGTTGTACGCCTTACACCTAGTATTTCTGCAGCGCGCGCAACAACGTAATCAAAACGCTCTAACGCTTGGGTAATTAAGCTTATTTCAAGCTCGGCTAAATACTCTTTAAGTTCAATGCCCTCTTCGGGTAATACGCCAGATCCCTGTTGGCTAAATTCAGGCTCTGGTTCATTATCATAATCGCTAAAACCTGAGCTAAAAATATCGTTAAAGGCATCTTTTTCAAGTAGCTCTTCAGGGTATTCAGGCTCGTAGGCATCTACCTCGATGTAGCGGTATTTATTAGGTAAATCGGGTACATCCACTACTTTTTCAGGGAACATAATCACCATGCGTTCCACTAAATTAGCAAGCTCACGGATATTACCAGGCCAAGCATGTTCTTTGAGACTCTCAACTGCGCGCTCTGTAAATTTAGCCGACGTACCACTTTGCTCATTAACACGGCGCATTAGCTCTTTAAGTAATAAAGGTATGTCGTCAGCACGCTCATTAAGTGACGGGTTTTCAATAGGAAACACGTTTAAACGGTAATATAAATCTTCCCTAAAGCTGCCCTTTTCAATCATTTCCTCAAGGTTGCGGTGGGTAGCGGCAATAACACGTACATCTGCTTGAATCGCTTTTGTGCCACCTACACGCTCGTAGCTACGCTCTTGTAATACGCGAAGTAGCTTAACTTGCATTTGCAGTGGCATGTCGCCAATTTCATCTAAAAACAGCGTACCGCCTTGCGCTAATTCAAACCGCCCTTTACGTGCAGAAATAGCGCCGGTAAACGCCCCTTTTTCATGGCCGAATAACTCACTTTCAAGAAGCTCTCCTGGAATGGCACCACAGTTTACTGGTACAAATGGCCCCGTATTGCGTTTAGATAATAAATGTACATTACGCGCAACCACCTCTTTACCCGTACCCGACTCGCCTAAAATAAGCACGTTTGCATCGGTCTTAGCCACTTGCTCTATCAAAAAGCGTACGTTTTTAACCGCGTCAGTTTCCCCTACTAAACCATCAAATGTTTTATGTGGCTTATGATGCTTGTGACTTCCAGGAAGCATACGTTGGTACTGTTGGCAGTCGTGTAATAACTGTGTGGTTACTTCGTGATTAAACGGCTCACAAATTAGTCCCACTACATTAGCAATGCTTAATAATGGCTTGAGTGTTTCACCAATGAGTAAAAAAGGCAGGGTTGGGTAGCGTTTAATTAAGCCTTCATGATCTAAGCTTTGTAATGCGCCTAAAATAACAATGCATTCTTGCTGTTGATACTTACTACATACTTCTTCAAAGTCATTTTCATCAAGCAACTGCACAGCTTCCCCAATAAAGGTAAGTGATGCATGTAATCCTATTGCACGGTTATTATTATTATCTAAAATCAAGATCATAGTTAGCGAGCCATAATTTCACTAATTCATTTTATTAGCTAAATTGTAAGCGAGATCTGTATGGATGCAAGTAATAGCGGCGGTTTTTTGACATAAACGCCAAAAAATAGACATCGCTATAAAACAATAATACTTAATAATTAAAACTTAAGTATTGTTTTGTTGTTTAATACTTAAAGCTAATGCCATGTCTTGTTTTTTCTTAGTGTATGAATCTACGTAGGTCAAAAATATAAACTATAATTAACTTAAGTTGAAAGCAACAATGCCGATAACTAAATAAATGCAATATGCTTGGCATTAATATTGCTTTTGTTACGTACAGACGATTTTACATATTTATTTAGGATTTTCCATGGCTCATGTTTCATTAAAAAAATATTCTCAAGTGCGCGCCAGCAACATCGCAGAAATGGCGCCCTATGAGCAAATTAACCTTATTTTTAGTAACATAATTGGCCGCTTGGCCGCTACTAAAGGGTTTATTGAGCGCAAAGAAATAGAAAAAAAAGGCGAAAACATCTCTGCCTGTATTTTACTCTTAGGTGCATTACAAGACGCGCTTAATTTAGAAGTGGAACAAGATCCGAGTATTTCAAATAATTTATTAGCACTTTATGACTACTGCCAAAGACGCCTTGTGCAAGCAAATGTTGATAATGATATTGAGATTATTTCTGAAGTAGCTGGCATTATTAAAGAAATTAAAGAAGGGTGGGATAGCATTCCTGTCGATCAGCGTAATCCTGCGGTATAAGCTAATGGCTTTAGAGGAAACAAGCAAAGCTGAGCATATTAATCAATTGCTCAGCAAAATCGAATTATTAGTGCAAAGCAATAACGCTGATGAAGCTCCCCCTATTATGGATACTTTAAATAGTGAGCTTAAGCGCTGGTGCGAAAGCGATAACCCGCCTACCGCCGAGCAACTTGTGGCTGTGCAAACCAATATCAACAACATTAGCAAGCAGGCAAATGCTGTAAAAAATGAATCATCTAAAGCCATAATTAAGCAAAAAAAAACAGGTAAAGCAATCTCGGCTTATAAATCGGTATAGCTACTTCTAGCAGTTTTAAAACTTACTAGGCATCTTAAAGGCAATATTTAGACATAAAAAAACCGTTTTTAAACGGTTTTTTTATGTTCATAATTGATATGGAAAATTAAGAATTATTACTCACCACACCAGGCATATTTTCAAGCTGCGCTTGCACGTAACTACTTGTCGAATTGAGGCTCGCTACCAATAAATCCATGGCGTTGTATTGAGCGTATAGCCTGTCAGATAACGATTCCATTTTACTTGTCAGGCTTTCGCGCTGTTCATCAATATCTTCTAATTGATTTGTTTTACTGTCGATACGGTTTTGGATAATGCCGTCAGAGTCAGTATAAAAACTCATTAACTCATCAAACGATTGGGCAAAGCCGCCTTCGTCTTCATCAGTGCCTACAAAAAACTGCTGCACTAAGTCGACATCTTCATCAATTTTTTCATTTAAAGTCTCGGTATTAAGCGTCAATACTCCATAACGATCGGCTTCAACACCTAATTGCGAAAGTGATAATGAGTTGCCATTGCCTAAATCTACAGAGTCGGTAATCTGCTCTCGCAACTTAGACATTACACCGCGTAGTAACGAATCACCGGCCATTACACCAGCACCATCTTCGCTTGATGCCCCTAAGTTATTACTAAGTTCAAGTAATTCATTGTAACTAGAAATAAAATTGTTTAAGCCCGATTGGATATTGTTATTATTTTCGGTTACCGATATATCACTTAAATCATCGTCAGTACCCTGAGCTTTTTTAGCGGTGATTGTTATACCGTCTATAACATCAGTAAACGTATTTGAAGAACTACTAACTGTGAGGGAGCCATCGATAGTAATTGATGCATCGGTTGCAGCAATAATTTCAGAGGCGTTTTGAACACCAGCAGAATCAAATGCTAAACGAGACAATCCATTAGTGTCGGTGTTATTACCATCAATATCGGTTACCTCGACTTTAATCTCGTTCTCAAGTCCGCTATTTTTAGCTGCCAGCACTAAATGCTGACCGGTATCATCCGTTATTATTGTTGCGTTTATGCTGTCGTTATCGCTGCTATTGTTAATTGCATCTCTTATTTCACTTAAGGTAGCGGTATCTGATACTTCAATATCAAAGCTATTCTCGCCGGAGCTGAATGTCATAGTACCTTCACCCACTGCAGCGTCAGCATCGAATGCTTCTGATAGTATTTTATGCTCTGTAGCAAGGTTATTAACCTTTACAGAATAGCCACCTGGCTGGGCGTCTTCATCAGCACTGATAGAGATAAAATCATCATTGCCTGATGCACTACGTTTTTGATAGTTATCAGCGTCACCTAGCGCTTCCATTGCTGTTTGTACTTGCTGTAGCGCAGACTTTAAAGCACCTACAGCAGAAATATCAGTAGTTAGTGTACTTTCTTGAGTGTTTAAACGAGCCTCAGCTGGAGCCTGCTCAGCATTAACTAGCGCATCAACTATATCTGATACCGCTAAACCAGAGCCTAAACCATTAAACGAAATAGACATACTTCACCTCTTTAAACCCAAAAAACTTAACTAATAATATATCAACACTACGGCGATTATACTGTTTGGTCGATTAAAATACCTGCAGACTCAGATAGTTTAGACACTAAACTTAATACTTCTTCCGAAGGGTATTGCTTAATTACATCACCACTTGTTTTATCAAGTATCTTAATTACATCACGCCCAGAGTCTTCATCAACTTGAAATTGCAGAGTACGGTTCATCTCCCCCATAAACTCCTGCAATTGCTGCGCCACTTTTTCAAGCTGCTCACGTTCAA
Source organism: Pseudoalteromonas sp. P1-25 (assembly GCF_001401805.1). Classification (GTDB taxonomy): domain Bacteria; phylum Pseudomonadota; class Gammaproteobacteria; order Enterobacterales; family Alteromonadaceae; genus Pseudoalteromonas. The sequence goes on along the minus strand of NZ_LKDW01000015.1, from coordinate 24,953 downwards.
GCTGTTGGTTTTTCGGACTATTGTCCTCCGAGCTTTGTTGTGTATATTGTTTATTTAGCTGGTTTTGTGAGCCTTGTTCATCCATTTTATTTACGTCATCAACAGCGCGCTGAGTCAATGTTGATCCACTCTGCCCTACTTGTTTATCTTCACCAGTTAAAGATGTTGATGCTATCGTAACTTCTGCGTTTGAAGTAATGGTGTTCATAACGCCTCCTAGAGCTGCCGAACTTGTATAATTATTAGACTAACAATAGCTTAATTTATACCCTTAAACCACAAAAGGAGGTAGCTAAAGCCACCTCCTTGTTTTAAAACTAATACTGACTTTATGTACTAGCTAGCTATTCATTAAGCTATAACGTTTAACTTATTAACCTAATAAGCTAAGTGCTGTTTGTGGTAACTGATTTGCTTGAGATAAGATTGACGTACCTGCTTGTTGCAAGATTTGGTTTTTAGTCATCTCTGCTGTTTCAGTTGCAAAGTCTGTATCTTGAATACGGCTACGTGATGCAGATACGTTTTCTTCAATGTTAGCAAGGTTACTGATAGTGTGGTCAAAACGATTTTGAACCGCACCTAAACCAGCTCGTTGAGCATCGATGTTAGCAATTGCGTTATCGATAATTGCTAGTGCATCTTGTGAATCTTTTTGTGATAAAATATCAATTGAATCAACATCAACTAGTTTACTTGTAGTTTCTGCAGCTGGAGCATAAGACGCATCACCTGGTGTTACAGTAAATACTTCAGATGAATTCACTTGAACACCGCCAGTAATTCGCGTAGCACCAGTTGCATCAGTCAAGTTTGTTGCTATTCCATCAGTACCATCATAACCTTGAGGTGTCACTGCAATGTCAACAGTTGGAGTACCTGCAGTATCTGTAACATTCTCAATAGTAATGTCATCACCATCGTTGTTTGAAATAGACAGCACACCGTTATCGATAGAAGCTGAAACACCGTGTTCGTCTGTTTTAGCATTTATTGCCTCAGCCAAAGCTTGATTATCACCATCAGCATTACCCGTTGCTACAAAAGAAAGTTTTTCTCCGTTTAAATCTAAACTTACTGTTTCATCAGCCGCAGCAGCTACAGCAAAACTTAAATTAGCTTCTGTTCTTGCTTGCGCTGTAACACCTGTTGTACTTGTCGCACTATTGATTGCCGCAGCCGCTTCTTTTGCGGTTGCGCCAGCTGCAATATTTACTGTTGAATCTTCACGGCCAGAAATAGCAATTGTACTACCTGCTACAGCACTAGTTGCTGGTAGCGTTGCAGCTGCTGTAGTCGCTTGACCAAAGCCTCCAGCTGCTGCTGATTGAAGGTTTATTTGGTTTGTGCCAATTTTATCAGCAGCAACACTTGAAAGTGAAACATTAATTGTTTCGTTAGAATTAGCACCAATTTGAAAAGACTTAGAACCAAAACTACCATCTAAAAGCTGTTGACCTCCGAATGATGTTGTTTCTGCAATACGTGTTAATTCAACTTGTAATGCAGACACTTCTTTTTGTAGTGCTTCACGGTCTTCTGAAGAGTTTGAGCCGTTAGCAGATTGTAGTGCTAGCTCACGCATACGTTGTAAAATACTTGTAGACTCGCTCATTGCACCTTCAGCGGTTTGTGCCATTGAGATACCATCGTTAGCGTTACGTTGTGCTACTGCTAAACCATTTACTTGCGATGTTAAACGGTTTGAAATTTGTAGGCCTGCCGCATCATCTTTTGCGCTGTTAATGCGCATACCTGATGATAAACGCTCCATTGACGTTGCAAGGTCAGAGCCTGAAGTAGAAAGGTTACGCTGAGCGTTTAATGAAGATACATTTGTATTTACTGAAATCATAATAAAACTCCTGATTACTTTCGTAATGTGACTGTTTAGATTTAACCAAGAGCTGTCACAATTGTATGTTCAAGCTCTGTACTGGTTAAGTTAACGGCAGGAGAAAATTTATCTTTAGCGTTATTTTGATTTATTTTTAAAGTTATTAATAAAATAAACCTAAACAACTAATTTTAAAGGAAATAATAAATTCACCTTCCCCCTAAAAAAGTTTTTAATTCACGTACAGCGTGCTATTTTTGGACAAAAAACAAAAAAGCACACCTATCAAGGTGTGCTTTTTTATCAGTTTCATTAATAGCGTTTATTACTAACCACCTAACAAGCTAATCGCAGCCTGTGGTACTTGGTTTGCCTGCGAAAGGATTGATGTACCTGCCTGCTGCAGTATTTGGTTTTTAGTCATCTCTGCTGTTTCCGTTGCAAAATCGGTGTCTTGAATACGGCTACGCGATGCGGTTACATTTTCTTCAATGTTTGCAAGGTTGTTAATTGTAAAGCTAAAGCGGTTTTGTACCGCACCTAATCCCGCACGCTGCTCATCAATATTGGCAATGGCATTATCAATTATTGAAAGCGCATCCTGAGAGCCTTTTTGAGTAGTCACATCAATATCAGCTGCATTTTCAAGTTTACTGGTGGTCTCATTAGTAGTCGCAGCTAAAGATGTATCATCTGCAGTAGCAGTAAACACTTCTGCAGAATTAAGCTGAATACTTCCCATTACTCGTGTTGAGTCTGTACCAGTACCACTGGTAAGTGTTACTGCGGTATCTGGGTTACCATCATATGAAGCTGCGGTAACAGCTAAAGTAGCAGCAACCGGCGTACCTGTAGCATCCGTCGTTTCAAAATCTTCGATTACGACGTCTTCACCTTGATTATTAGAGATAGTTAGCACGCCATTTTCAATTACAGCTGTAACGCCGTGCTCATCTGTACGCGCATTTATCGCTTCAGCCATTGCTTGCTCATCGCTGTCTACATTAGCAGTGGCCACAAACGATACTTTTTCGCCATTTAGCTCAAAGCTTACTATTTCATCAGCAACGGTAGCTGCACCACCAATATCAAGAACAGCCTCAGTACGCGCTTGCGCAGTAACGCCGGTAGTCCCCGTCATTTGGTTAATTTTAGCTGCGGCATCTTTTGCTGTGGTACCTGCTTCAATATTAATTATTGAATCATCACGTCCTGAAATCGTATATGTACCCGCAGCGACTGAGTTTGCAGGTGCAGTAGCGCCAGCCGCTACGGCAGTACCAAAGCCTGTATTTGCAACACCTTGTAAGTTTAATTGGTTTGATCCAATTTTTTCAGCTGCAACGCTTGAAAGTGATACATTAATGGTTTCGTTAGCATTAGCGCCTACTTGGAAAGTTTTACTACCGTAACTACCATCTAGTAACTGTTGACCACCGAATGAGGTGGTTTCTGCAATACGGGTTAGCTCAACCTGAAGTGCTGATACTTCTTTTTGCAGTGCTTCTCTATCTTCTGCTGAGTTTGAACCATTAGCCGCTTGCAGCGCAAGTTCACGCATTCGCTGAAGTATGTTGGTCGACTCACTCATCGCACCTTCAGCGGTTTGCGCCATTGAAATACCATCATTGGCATTACGTTGAGCCACTGACAAACCATTTATTTGAGAGGTTAAGCGGTTTGAAATTTGTAAGCCCGCCGCATCATCTTTTGCGCTATTAATACGCATACCTGATGATAAACGCTCCATTGAAGTTGCTAGGCCTTCGCCAGATTTTGTTAAGTTACGTTGTGCGTTTAGTGACGACACATTAGTATTTACTGTTAATGCCATTTGACCATCTCCTAGGTTTAAACAGAGTGTGGTTCAACACGTTTTAACAGGAACCACTATTCGATAATTTCTTATCATTAGAAAAGCATTTACTGTGCCAACTTTAAAAAACATTTAAGCGGTTGTTTTTAAGTGGCTTTTTTAAAAGTGTTGGAGAGTTAACGAAGCGTTAAATGTTTAGGTATTAAAGTGACAAATTATTGCCACGCTAATGAGGGAGGTTTTTGCCGCTTTATGCTAACTAAAGCGGCAAGGTATTTCTGCTTATAATTTATTTACAAGTAATCAAATAATGAAAGGTTAGTTAAACGGCCAAATGTGGCTTGCGAGGCTTGAAGTGCGGTTTCTTGTTTAGTGAGGTCACTAATAGCTTCTGCCATATCTACTTCTACTAGATCAGAAAGGTTGCTTTTGTTTTGTATATCTTGCGCAAGGTTTGAGTCGCTTACACTTTCAACCGCATTCATACGCCCGCCTAAGCTCGCTTGCGTATACACGACTTGCTCACTTGCATTTTGAAGCTGTACTACACCATCAGCTAGCACTTGCTGAAAATCATTGTTATCCAGTGTGCCATCATTAAGCCCTGTAATGAGTGATTGTAATGTATTAAGCACATTTTCTTTGTGCGGCTTTTCGAGGGTAAAATCAAGCTGGCCTGGTGCTTCGCCTTCAAATTCGATTTTCATTCCAGCAAAATCGATTGGCTCATCCGTTATCTCGCCAACTTGTGCAGGGCTTAGCGACACACCGTCACGCAATATTTCATAAGTATCGGGGTCATTAGCGGTAGCGCCTGGCGTTATTATAACATTATACGTGTTCGCTGTTGCCGCAGCGGTTGGGTCAGCATTGTAATTATCTTGATGGAAACGGTCGAACTCTGTTTGACCATCTACATAAACCGTGCCCGCTGTAATATTATTTGCAGGGGTAGTTACCGGGATAGCAGCTTGATTATCTGTAACATCTAACCTTGCATCGCTTTTTTCAAATGTATCAAAACCGTTATCGCTTGATTTAATACTCACCCCTTCAGCAATGGTTATAACATGCTGGCCTTGATCCCCATTATAAGTGTACTCACCTGTTGTAGAGTCAAACTGATAGGGTTGAGTGCTGTCTTGGTAGCCTGAAAATATAAACTTACCATCTTCTGAGCGGGTATTCATCAAATTGACGAGTGTTTTTTGTATTTCACTCAGCTCAGCCGCGATTGACTCTAAATCATCTTGAGTATAAACACCATTACCTGCTTGAATCGCTAGCTCTTGCGCTTGTTGGATATTGGTATTTATACTTTGTAAAATGGTTTCTTCAGTCTCAAGTCGGCCAGTTAATTGGTCAATATTTTTAGTATATTGCTCATTTGTTTGTATTTTATTTGAATACAGCATTCCTTGCGAGATAGCGGCAGGTGCTTCTGAGGTAGTTAAGTATTTTTTACCTGTTGTTACTTGCTCTTGTGCATTAGCAACACTTTGTTGGTTATCGAGTATTTTATTAATGTTGTTTTGATACATTAAGTTATTTGATAAACGCATAATTACCTCGCCGCACTTAATAAGGTGTCAAAAACTTCTTGGGCAGCAGCCAATACTTGAGCTGATGCCGAATATGATTGTTGAAAACGTAGTAAATTGGCAGCTTCTTCATCAAGGTTTACACCCGATAGTGATTCATACCAGGCTTCAGATTGCTGGGCTAATGCATCAAATGCACTGGCACTGGTAATGGCTTGACCAGTGACTACACCAATATCACTCACTAACCCCGAATAGGCTTGATTAAATGTGTCGTGATTATCAGCTGCTGCTGTTGTCACTACATTTTTACGCACTAATTCGCCATTTTGTAAATCAGCGAGCTTTAAACCATTGCGGTTATCATCAAAGCCGCCTTCGTTAAATTCAAGGGTGAAAGTGTCTCCAGTGGCTGGCGTGCCTTCAATGTCAAAGTCAAAGCCATAGTTGCTATAAGGTGCACCAGCCTGAGCCAGTATACCCTCTGCCGGTGGCGTTATAGTAAAGGTTGTGGTGCCATTTGCATCTGTAATTTGGTATTCATTTGCAGCGCCCGTTTTAACAAGAGTGATATCACCATTGGCTAAACCAGGGGCGGTGGTAAAGCCACCCGATGTAACGCTTGTTACCTCTCCAGCTGAAATAGTGGCAGTGCCTACATTATCTATACTGTTAGCTGTACGAATAGGCGATGCCAGAGCTAAGTCTTCACCGCGGCTTGTCGCAAGAGAAATACTGGTCGCCGCCTCAGAGTTAAGTTTAATTTGAAACTGATCGCCAGTATTACCTGTACCCGTTACATTAATTTGTAAACCAAACGACTCCCCACTTGTAATGTCGTCTGAGTCAATAACACCAGATGGCGGTATCGTCGCTAAAGAAGCGCTGCCTATCGGCTCCCCTTTATTATCAACGGGCTGAATGCTCACTTCATTTGCATTAGCGGTATAAGTAACAATAAAGTCGCTGGCAGGCAGTTCACTGCCCTTACCGGCCTCAAGCGTGGCAGTTAAACTGGCACCGCCGGTATTATCTTGGTATGCATAAGCGCCCACGGTAGGTATGGTAAAAATATCACCGCCTAGCTCACCGTTAGCATCCATACCCAATTTATTTTGCTCGTTGAACGCATCTGCAATTGCCAATCCCATTTGGCCAATCTGGTTTTGTGCAGGCACAAGTATGTCGTCTCTAAAAGCCAGCAAGCCGCCAATTTTGCCTTTTAATTTGCTTGCATCTATTTCTAGCGGCACGGCTTTGCCGCCATTAACATCAAGCGTCAATTCTTTAAAATTAGGATCGGGGTCGCCCGACAAAGAAAACAAGTTAAATGTACCGTTTTCCATAACTAAAGACTCACCGCTGCCCATAAATACGAGTTTTTCGCCATTAGGGCCATCGAGTGTTTCTATATCTACGAGCTCTGATAATTCACGAATAGCTAAGTCGCGCTGGTTATAAATAGAACTCGCGTCTGATGCGTTATTAGTACCATTTACGACTGCAATTTCTTGGTTTAACGTATTTATATTTTGGATGAGTGAGTTGGCTTCTTCAGAAAAAACCTCAAGCTGCTCATTCACTATACCTTGTTGCTCAAGCACAATACCTGAGAGCCTGTCCATTTGATCAACTAAACTTTGCGCATCGGTCATTACGAGTGAACGAGCAACTGATGAAGACGGCTGATTTAGCGCCTCTTGCACGTTATTAAATAATGAATTTATGCCGGTTGATAAGTTGTTAGACTCTTCCGAAAAAATAGTATCAACACGGTTGGCTTCTGTTACGAATTGATCAAAAAACGATTTATTTGACGTATCGCGGTTTAACTGCGACTGGGCAAATTCGTTCAATAACCGATATGTTTCGCCGCGCCCTACTTGGTTATCTACCATAGTGGTAAATTCAGTGCGCTCACGTACGTAGCCTTCGGTATTTACATTGGTGATGTTTTTACTGGTCGTTTGCAACAGTTCAGAGCTTGAACGCACCCCTGAACTGGCAATATTTAATAAACTAAACGACATATTACTTCACTCCTTGGGTAAACGCGCTTGTTGCAATATTTTTAAGCTCACTACTATTTAGCACTTTTTTTATTTTGCTCGCGTAATTAGGGTCCGTTGCATAGCCTGCTTTTTGTAGCGAATCTAAAAATTCGTTTGGCTGTGCTGTTTTTTGTAATGCTTCTTCGTAACGTGGGTTTTGCGTTAAAAAATCGACAAAGTCGTTTACGCTTTCTTTTATAGAATCATAAGCTCTAAAACTTGCTTGCTTTTTAACAGGCGTGCCTTGCTCAAATTCAAGCGTTACTTTACTTGCTTTGTCGCCTTCCCAGCTTTTATCTGATTTAATATTAAACAGGTTATTTGAGCTATTACCGTCACTTTTATTAATAATATGCTTGCCCCAACCAGTCTCAAGGGCCGCCTGAGCGACCATCACTGCAGGGTTTAAACCTATTTTTTCGGCCGCTGTTTTGGCATGCTCCCACACTGCACTCACAAACTCTCCAGCATTATTAAATGTCGGTTGCTGTACAGGCTGTGTTGGGGTTTTAGTGTCTGTTGCTTCGCTGCTGAGGGCTAAGTCGTCTTTATTTACTTGCTCAACATTATTCAGTTCTTCGTGGGGTAGTTCAGAGCCTGCGCGTTTATCACTGATAAAGTCGTTGGTTGTTCTTAACACTGAGCCAGGCATAAAGTTTTCAGCCTCTGGAGAGAGCTGCTGCACAATTAAATCAGCCAAACCTAAAGACCCATTTGATGAAAGCTCAGAAGAGAGCTGCTGATCGTGCATTTCTTCAAAAAACTTTACGCCGCTAGAATTAAATGGGCTGTCTTCATCTTCAAATGCTTCGTTAGCTTTACGCATGCCTTTTAGAAGCATCTGCGTAAAAATAGCTTCAAATTGTGCCGCTGCTTTTTTAAGCGCCGCTTTAGAGGCATCAGTAGATGCATCACCGCTGTTTAAGGCGTCTTGACGTAAAGTATTAAGATTACTTAAATCAAAAAAGTTTTGCTTATCGAGGTGATTTGTTTCCATCAGCTTTTTGACACAAAAATGAATAATACTTCGATAAATGCAAAAATTAAGCCAAAGGCATTTTAAAGGCAGGTTTTATTAAAAAAGCTCGGCTACATTGTTGTAACACCGAGCTTTTAATAATTTAAATAACAACAAGCTGTCCGTTAATTGCACCCGCTTCTTTAAGGGCTTCTAAAATAGCCATTAAATCGCCAGGTGCTGCACCTACTTCGTTTATAGCACGCACTAAGTCATCTAAGCTGACGCCTGGGTTAAATACAAACGCACGAGAATCATCTTGGTTAACGTCAATAATACTTTGCTGTGTAACAACGGTTTCGCCTTCTGCTAACGGATTAGGCTGCGTTACATTTTGCTGTTCAGCAATCGTAACTGTTAGGCCGCCATGGGTTATTGCCGCAGGCTGTAGCTTCACATTTTTGCCAATGACAATTGTGCCTGTGCGTGAGTTAACAATGATTTTTGCAGAGGTGTCAGCAGGCTTAAACTCTAGGTTTTCAAGCGTTGATAAATAAGACACCCTTTGCGATGCATCACGCGGGGCAATAACGCGTACTGAGGCTGCATCAATCGCCTGTGCACTATTAGGACCAACTAAATCATTAATTGTTTTTTCTAGACGTTTTGCAGTAGTGAAGTCTGGACGATTTAAGTTAAACGTAATGTAGTCGCCTTGCATAAAAGGACTTTTAACTTCGCGCTCAACTGTAGCTCCGTTTGGTACGCGGCCGACGGTTGGGGTATTAATTACTACTTTGCTACCATCAAGCCCTTGTGCACCTAAACCCCCTACTATTAAGCTGCCTTGTGCTATCGCGTATACGTTACCATCAACCCCTTTCAAGAAAGTTTGTAGTAATGTGCCGCCACGTAAACTCCCTGCACTGCCAATAGAAGAAACCGTAATATCAATTGTTTGCCCTGGCTTTCTGAACGGCGGCAGCTCAGCATGAACTGCCACTGCAGCTACATTTTTAATTTTAGGGCTTTGCGTTGAAGGTAAGGTAATTCCAAAACTGTTTAGCATGCCCCTAAAACTTTGTTGCGTGTAAGAGTTTTGCTCCCCTGTGCCAGGTAGCCCCACCACTAAACCATAGCCAACCAATTGGTTGGCACGGACCCCTTCAACCATAGAAACATCTTTTATTCGTTCCGCGCTGGCAGTAAATTGCCAGCCTAGCAGTATGATCAAAATAAACGCTTTAATGTTTTTCATACTACTATCCTTTAAAATGGAAATAACGAGCTACTGAAGAAACGTGTCAACCACCCTGGGCTTTGCGCCTCTTGTGTTTGCCCTTTGCCTGAATACTGAATGCGGGCATTCGCAATTCTATTCGACTCAACCGTGTTATCGGCGCTTACATCTTGCGGGCGAACTAGCCCTTCGAGCCTAATAAACTCTTCGCCAGTGTTAAGTGTTAGCCATTTTTCACCACGGATAACTAAGTTACCATTGGGTAAAACACGCATAACATTTACAGAAATATCACCCACTAAACTGTTTGACTGATTTGATTTAGAGTCACCAGTAAATGATGAATCACTACCTATACCAAACTGAATACTGTCGCCACCTATATTTACAGGTAAGCCACCTAATCCAATAATGGGGTCCAAACTGGCGTCGGTTTCTTTGTCAGTTTCAGTTTTTGCGGCTTTTGTAGCTTGTGTTGACTCTTCAAGCTTGACGGTGATGATATCGCCTGTTCTAAGCGCTTTTTTATCAGAGTACAGGTCATTAAATGTGTTGGTATTAAATAGCGAACCTGTTGCAACAACGGGCTCTGCTACGGGCTCTGGGTACATGGGAGCGTAGTATGGGTCGTCTTGAACCACTTCACTATTTTGCGTAGAAACACAGCCACTTAAAAATAAGGTGCCTGCAGCAAATAAAATAACTTTACGCATAACTATCCCCTTGTGCACGATTATAACTGTTGATTGATGTAGCTCATCATTTCGTCAACGGCTGAGATTACTTTTGAATTCATTTCGTAAACACGTTGTGTTTCGATAAGGTTTACCAGTTCTTCTGTTACATTAACGTTTGATGTTTCAAGCGAGCCCTGAATAATAGTACCCAACCCTTCTACGCCTGGATTACCTTGCACAGGCGCACCACTAACAGCCGTTTCGGTGTAAAGGTTTTGACCAATTGGCTCAAGACCAGATGGATTAATAAAGTCGCTAATTGTTAGCTGACCAATCACCACATTATCGGCTTGCCCTGCAACACGTACAGATACTTCACCATCTTGAGAAACCGTAATTGATTGCGCATCATCCGGTACGTTCATTTCGGGCTGAACAACAAAGCCAGCGCCTGAAGTAACAATGCGGCCGTCTTCATCGGTAGTAAATTGTCCATTACGCGAATAGGCAATATTGCCATCAGGTTGCAACACTTCAAAAAAGCCTTCGCCTGAGATCATCCAATCAAGTGAGTTTTCAGTGGTGAGCATATTGCCCTGCGTAAACTCTTTTTGGTTAGCAACCACTTTTGCACCGGCACCAAGCATTAGGCCAGATGGTAACTCAGTATCTTGTGATGATCGCCCGCCAGGTTGGTTGATGTTTTGATACAGTAAATCTTCAAAAATAGCGCGGCTCTTTTTGTAACCTACGGTACTGGCATTCGCCAAATTATTTGAAATAACTGAAATATCAGTTTGTTGAGCGTCTAGCCCTGTTTTACTTATCCACAATGCAGGATTCATAAGTATGCCCTCATTTTAAAGTTAAACTATGCGCATCAACTGATCTTGACGTTCGTCAATCTCTTCAGCTGTTTTCATTAGTTTTACTTGTAACTCAAATTGACGTTGGTGGTTGATCATATCGACCATTTCGTGAACTGGATTAACGTTAGACATTTCCAGTGCACCACTTAATACTTTTACATTTTCAGAGGTATCAACGGTTTGCCCAGGTACTGGTCTAAATAAACCATCGTTACCTTTTTCAAGCTGCCTGCTGTTTCCTTCAACAACACGTAGCGTGTCTACTTCTTCTAAAAAATTGGCTGGTGCGCCTTGCGGGCGAACCTGAATGGCGCCATCTGCACTAAAGCTTATTTTTTCAATAGGGACAGGTAGAATTACGGGGCCACCTTCGCCAATAACTTGACGACCATGGCTCGTTACTAACATGCCTTGTGCAGTAATGTTCAGCGTACCAACTTTAGTGTAGGCTTCATTCCCTGACTCATCTTGAACAGCGAGCCAGGCGTTATCGCTCATGGCAATGTCTAAATCTCGCCCTGTTTCTATTATGCCGCCAGAGGTCATGTTAGAACCAGGTCGCTCTTGCATAGAAAACACTCGGGTCGGCAAGCCCTCGCCAAATGCTTGCATAGAACGCGCTTGCGCGAAGTCAGCTTTAAAACCTGTGGTATTTGCGTTTGCCAAATTATTGGCTTTAAGTGCAAGCCCCTGTAGGCTTTGCTTAGCGCCAGAGGCCGCAATGTAGACCATTTTGTCCATAACATCGACTCACATAAAAAATCTCTGAGTTGATAAATGCAAAATAGGTGCCAGATTAAATTTGACGCAATATAAGGAAGGTATTGAACGGCTCAGCTAGGCTATTTTTGTGGTATTAGGTATAAAAAAGGCTGCAAAAATGCAGCCTTAAAATCTTAACCAAAAATAGTGTTAACTTATCGAATCTGCAAAATACTTTGCTGAATTGTTGAGTTAACTTCAAGCGCTCGAGAGTTTGCTTGGTAGTTACGTTGAGCGGTAATCAAATCAACTAATTCGTTTGTTAAGTTGGTATTTGATTGCTCAAGTGCAGATGAATTAATACTACCAAAAGTACCCGAACCTGCTTCACCGGCTACCGGCTCGCCAGAGTCAATACTTTGCTTCCAGCTGGTATCGCCTACTTGCGATAAACCTTGTGAGTTTGGAAAGCGTACCATAGCCACTTGCCCTAAGTAGGTTGAATCACCATTACTGTACGAGGCCACAATTTTGCCGTCTGTGCCAATATCAATACCCGCTAAACGACCGACTGTAGAGCCATCTTGGTCAAGGGCTTTTACTTCAAAACCACTTGAGTACTGAGTGGGAATACGTCCTGCTGTGTTATTTTCATCGCGCCAATTTAACTCAATACCCGTGCTTGGAAATGTCGCGCCGTTATCAAGCATTGACGATAAACCAGTGCCTGCACCTGCCGGTAAATTAATTTCGTCAAATGTTGTGGCGTTAGTATTTGCTATACCGTTGGTTGTCGCAGGTAAACCACTAGAGTCGAAGCCAAGTGTAGCAATCGGTGTATAAGGTGTAGTAGTTTGCTCTGCACCTGATGTACCATCTACAACTTTCCCATCTAAGGTTGCGTATACCTCCCAGCTGTTATCAGTACCACCCGAGGCGGCATCCTCTTCTTTTACAAAAAAGTATTGCAGAATATGTGGTTCACCTAATGAGTCGTAAACTGTTGTAGACGTTGACGAGTTATACGTACCATTTGATGTAGGGTCAAAAGCAAGGCCTGTAGCATCTGCTGTTGCATCTAAATTAAATGACAAAAATACGTTTTCTGTAGCGCGAGGCGAACCAGATGAATCAGGAATTTGAATTGGGTTAGTTGTACTTAGACTTACCGATGTGGTGTCCCCACTTGATGCATCAACCGGAAAAGCTTGTAAATAATTACCTTTGGCGTCAACCATAAAATTGTCTTGATTAAGCTTAAATGCACCTGCACGAGTATAGGTTAAATCTTGCGATGAAATATCATCGGTCATTGCAAAGTAACCTTCGCCGGTAATCGCTAAGTCTAACGAGTTGTTAGTAAATTGCAGTGAGCCTTGATGAAATTGCTGTGCAACCATGGTAGTTTGCACACCATCACCATTTTTGGTTTTACCTGCGCTAAACACAGATGCAGCATATACATCAGCAAATTCAGCCCGCGATTCTTTAAAACCAGTGGTATTTACGTTAGCAATATTATTTGCTGTTACGTCTAAGTCTTTTTGAGCGGCAGCTAGGCCTGTAAGTGCGATATTAAAGCTCATAATTCACCTCTAACTTTTAATCTAATAGCCTGCTAGCAGGCGAAATACTTTTAAATGGTTATGCGATCTCTGCGACATCTGTCAACCTAACCGCACCCTCTTTGGTGTTAATAATAATGCCACTAGAGCCGTTGATATTAACGCTTTCAATGTTTTTGAATGTGGCTACCGGTAAGCTTGAAAACTCGCCGTTGGTACTGCCCTCTGCAGTAATCGTGTATTCGCCCTCTGGTAGGCGTTCGCCAGATTCGTTATTCCCATCCCAACTAAAGCGCACAGCCCCCGCTGCTTGCGAACCCATATCGATAGTTCTAACCAGTTGCCCAGAGGCATCTGTGACTTTAATTTTTAAATTATCAACGGCTTCTTCAGCAACTGCCGATCCTTTTGCCTCGCCGCTTTCGCCAAGTTCAAGCGTATTAGATTCTAAAAGCGCTTGTTTACCAACCAGGGTTGATGCTTGTAAAGCAGAGTTTGAAGTCATTGAAGAGGCAAGCGACTCAAAATTTGTGTTTAAATCTGTGATACCTTGCGCCATGGTAAAATTAGTCATTTGCGCAATCATCTGATCGTTATCAGCCGGATTACTCGGATCCTGATACGATAGCTGCTGAGTTAGCAACGAGAAAAAATCTTCCTGTGTTAACGCATCGCTCTCTTCAGTGGAAGTCGCTACTTGAGTCTCTTGCCAAGTAATCGAGTCCATAAAAGATGAACTAGTACTAATATCGTTACTCATAACCTACCCTCGGTTATCGCTGCCCAAGTAACAGCGTTTTGCTTAACATTTGCTTAGCTGCATCGGCAACTTGCACGTTTGTTTGATATGAGCGAGATGCAGAGATCATATTTGCCATCTCCTCAACAACATTAACGTTGGGTTTATAGATATAGCCATTTTCATCCGCACTTGGGTGATTAGGGTTATATTCAATTTGTAGTGGTTTGTTACTCTCAACAATCCCCAACACTTTAACACCAACAGCGGAGCCCTGAGGGTTACTGGCTGAGGCAGACGCTTTAGTCAGCTCGGCAGCAAATACAGGTTGGCGAGCTCGGTATGTTTTGTCTTGGGATGAACTTATTGTATTAGCATTCGAAATATTACTCGCGGTAGTATTTAGGCGCACATTTTGCGCACTCATACCACTGCCTGAAATATCAAAAACATTATATAAACTCATAATTATTACCCTTGACTACCGAGCGCTTTATTCAGGCCCTTAAATTTACTACTTAAAAATTGCAGGCTTGCCTGATACTCCATCGCATTCTGTGTATACAAGTTTCGTTCCACCTGTATATCAACTGAGTTACCATCGCCTGTATCTCCTTGATTTGGAGTGCGAAATAATTCAGAACCACCTACGCTGCGAGTACCGCCAGCAATGTGTTTTTCATTGGTTGTGACCATGCTATTGCCGCTTTGCTGAGTTGACCTTGCCGCTTTTAATGCAGAGGCAAAGTCAATATCTTTTGCTTTATAGCCAGGCGTATCAGCATTCGCTATATTTGTGGCAAGCACTTCTGCCCGCTGTGAGCGGATCAACATCGCATGCGGATGGACACCTAATGCTTTATCAAAACTGATAGCCATAACATTCTCCAAAAAATTGACTTAACTAAGTTAAAGCAATTAATAAGCCAGTAGTTTTGAATAAGGTTACTTTTTTATAGGAGGTTGTTATTAAAGAAAAAACGACGCACAAAGCGTCGTTTTTTAATGGGAAGGAAGAGGCGTTATTTTTTTTGGTAGATGATTCCGGGGTTACAACGAACCATGTCGAACTCGTTACTTAAGCCAGTCATTGACTCTGATGCACCTAAAAACAAATACCCTTTTGGGTTTAGTGCTTGGGCAAACTGGCTAATAATTTTTGCTTTAACCTCTGGTGAAAAATAAATAAGTACGTTGCGGCAAAAAATAATATCGAACTTGCCCATTAAGGCATAAGAGTCGAGCAAGTTTAAATGTCTAAAGCTCACCTGCTTTCTGACTGAATCGACAACTTTTGCCATTCCATTGCCGCTATCCATAAAGTACTTTTTACGGCGTTCTGCTGAGAGCCCTCGCGCTAATGCCAGCGCATCATATTCTGCATTTTTACACATATCGAGCATTGTATTAGAAATATCAGTACCAATAATTTGTGCGCCCATACGTAGCACACCCGGCTGCTGCGCTTGAAACTCAGCAACCGACATGGCAATAGAGTATGGCTCTTGACCTGAAGAGCTGGCCGCTGACCAAATTTTTACTGGCCGGCGAGTGTCTTTGAACTCAGGGAACAATTTATTTTTTAACAGCTCAAATGGGTATTGATCCCTAAACCACAATGTTTCATTTGTGGTCATGGCGTCAACCACTGCGGCTCTAAGTTGCCGCTCATGGGGGGCAAGCGTTTTACTCACTAACTGTGATAAAGATTCAACATTAAAACGAGCCATAAGCGGAGCAAGCCGACTTTTTACTAAATATTGCTTGTTTTCGCCTAGCACAATACCACATTGCTGCTCTAAAAAAGAGCGGAACTGATCGTAGTCACTTTGCTGCAAATCTTTATTATTCAAATTATTAACACCTATTGTTGCTTAATCACAATGAACCCATTTTTTAACTGCTGTTGCCAATTCATCTGGGTTAAATTTTGCTATAAAGTCATCCGCGCCGACTTTTTCGATCATCGCCTGATTAAATACACCACTCAAAGAAGTGTGTAAAATAACATGTAGAGGCGCTAATTTAGGGTCAGCTTTAATTTCTGCTGTTAATGTATAGCCGTCCATTTCAGGCATTTCAACATCAGAGATAAGTAAACCTACACGCTCAGTAATATCATTTTTACAATCAAGCTCGGCGATTTCTTTAAGCCTAACTAAAGCTTCTTTACCATTTTTTGCAAGCTCGGTTTGCACGCCAAGCGGCTCGAGTGCTCTTTTTACTTGGTTACGAGCCACGGCTGAATCGTCGGCAATAAATACAATACGCTCGCCTAAGTCTTTTTGTATAGCACTATCGGCCGCCAGATCTGCACTAACCTCTGTATTTACCGGGCAAATTTCGTTTAAGATTTTTTCTACATCGAGAATTTCGACTAATTCGTTTTCAATTTCGGTAACAGCCGTTAGATAAGAATAACGCCCTGCACCCGATGGGGGCGGCATTATTTTTTCCCAGTTCATATTAACAATTCGCTCAACGCCGCCGACTAAAAAGCCCTGCACAGAACGATTGTATTCTGCAATTATAATGAAGCTATCTTTTACATTTTCAATCGGGCGGCCGCCTACGGCCATAGATAAGTCGATAACTGAAATAGTTTGACCACGAATATGCGCAACCCCCCGAATGTATGCATTTGATTTTGGCATACTCGTTAAAGGAGGACATTGCAGTACTTCTCTTACTTTAAATACATTGATCCCAAAACGCTGACGCCCTCTGAGCTTAAATAATAGTAATTCTAGGCGGTTCTGCCCAACCAACTGGGTGCGCTGGTTTACTGAGTCTAAAATGCCTGCCATTCAAATCTCCTAAAGAAAACAAGTAATGCGGAACGATAATTGCTTTCTGTTTATAAAGCTACATAACATCGCGGGAGCGTCTAAAGTTTGACGCAAAATATTTATACCCTGTTTGAAACCATAAGCATAGTCGAAACATTATGAGTTTGTTAAAAAAAGTCAGAAGATACAGTGTTTTTTATTTTCTTGCTAGCCTCTGCTTAGCAACACCTTTGCATGCAAAAGTGTTTAGTAAAGATTTATTACAACAAATTGCAATTTCTCATATTGCTGAACAAGTTACCGTACCTCTTGAGAAAAATGTGGAGATCACCGCGCTTGCGCTTGATAGCCGTATTCCTGATAGAGTGTGCGAAAATGACCCAGAGTTGGTTGTGCCAAATGAGCCGCCATTTACACGTCAGGTGACTGTACAAATAAAGTGTAACGATGCGCAAAGCTGGACTCAGTATGTTCATGTAAGAATAGTAAAAATGGCACCCGTTGTGGTTGCCACGGAAAACCTGGCCCGTGGGGAGGTTATTACTGAGTCTCATTTAAGTGTACAAATGAAGCCTTCACAATTTGTTAGAGTGCAATATTTAGATGACCCTTTAATGCTTATTGGCAGCCGCAGTAAACGAAATATACGCAGCGGTATGCCCGTTTTACTTAATCAAATTTGCATGGTTTGTAAGGGCGATGCCGTAAATATTTATGCGAGTATTAAAGGACTTAGGATAAAAACAACAGGTATAGCACTTGAAGATGGCACTTTAGGTGAACAAGTGCAGATTAAGAATAAAAAGTCCGGTAAAATTTTGAATGCACGCGTAGATGGTGTAGAGTCTGTGCAAGTTAATATTTAATTTCGATTTATACTAAAGTATCCTATGTATATGCCGATAACTTGGCATAAGTTGGGTAATATACAGGTTTATTATTATGGTTAATCAAGTTAATGGCAGTAATCAACAAGCTAATGCGCTCACTAACGCTAAACAGCAACAAGTTGATATTAAAAAAGATAATGCTGCAAGTACACAGACAGCACCTACCCCTTCGCCGAAAGCTGCGAGTGACTCAGTGAGTCTAACACCACAAGCACAGCAGTTAAAAACACTGCAAGATAAAGCGCAGCAGTCATCTGGCTTTGACAGTGAAAAAGTTGCTGAGCTTAAAAAAGCGATTACCGAAGGTAAATACCAAATCGATGCTGAAAAGCTGACTAAAAACTTGGCTGATTTTGAGTTTAACGTATATGGCTGATCACAATAGTTTAATTAGCGTTAAGTTAAATGAACAAGTAAATTGCTTAGATTCGTTGCATGCGCTGTTAAACGAAGAGCTTAGTATTATTGCCTCTCGTAGAGGTGAAGGTTTAAAAGAACTTGCCCAACAAAAAATGTCTTTTTTAACTAAGCTTACGCAGCTTGATAAAGAGTTGAATAAACTTTTTGCTGCAAATCATGAAAATGCCCCTGAAGTAACTGAGCGAGTAGCGCAAGTTAAGGCGCAGTTAGCGCAGTGCCAAAAACAAAATAAAGTAAACTCGCACGCTGCCCGCCAAGCGCACTTAAGTGTAAAACAGCTTAAAGATATTTTAATAGGCGCCCCAACTAGTATGACCTACGATCAAGGCGGTAGCGTGGTTAATACCGACAGTAAGCTGGTACGTAATCTAAAAGCTTAACTGTTTTTACTTTTTCCAAATTTATTGAAAAAGCCCTTATTGAAGTCTCAATAAGGGCTTTTTTAGGTTTACTATTTAACCCAAACAATACCAGTTGTCTTAAATATTTAGCCTTTATAACGTGCTAAATAAAACGCTAACAGCTTTATAAGTTTCTCAGGTAAAACAAACCACCTTTTAATAAAATGAGTATTAGTGCCCCACTTCAGTTATTTAACTGAAGTGGTTACTCCATTTATACCAATCCGCGTAATTAAGTGATCTATTTTGAGGCTGGAAAAACGTGTTGTTAGCTAGGCAAAAAATTCGCTATTTAGTTGTTCTAAATGAGAATTTTTTAACGCTGATAACGACACGTTTAGCCCCACAAAATGATTAAGTATTATTGCGGGTTGGTATTATATATCCGTTTGATTGTTACCATTTTCAATTAAGTGTTTAATCATTTCCTCTGATTGGTTTTGAACATCAACGGCTGGCGCTGCCTCATCAACACGTCCTCCACTTTGTGCAGGGCTATAAGCAATTGCAGAGCCTTCTTCGTCAAGTAAGTTATTTAATGCAAGCAATTGCTCTGTTTCAGAGTCAATAATTACATCGTTTAAATTAAGTGGCTCTGTTTCGCTTACTTGTACAACTTGCTCAGATGAACTTGTCATGGCCCCTGCGTTTGCTAAGTTGATGGTTTCGGTGCTCAACAGACCTTCACCTTGCGTATCACCCAATGCTGACTCTTCGCTAAATGACGCAGGCATAGTGTCACCAGCACCTGATTCAGAGGTATATATATTGCCGGACTCTATAAACACATCATTACCATTTTTAACTTGGTAATTACCAGCTTCGTCCACAGTGTAGAAATACGTGTTTTCAAGACCTGTACCTAATAACCCTAAAGCACCTAAGTCTAAGTTTCCTGAATCCCAATTACCCTGTGCATCTACTACTGCATGTGGTGCTGAAGTTAACGCTAAATCAATGCCTAAAACTAATGAGTCAACAATATAGACTTTACTTCCTTCTCCACCATCAGATGTACCTTCGTAACCAACTAATACGCTTATACCAAGTAGATTAAGTAAGTACTCAGGCTCAACAGTAAAGTTAATTGGTGTGGTATCTATAACCAACCCAGATACGCTACCGCTTGAAGTTGTATTGCCAGATGTATCCGTTGCTACCGCTGTTACAGTGTATGCGCCATCAATTAAATCTGTATCTGGTGAAGCACTCCATGCCCCGGATGCATCAGCGTTTACTTGCTTAGTGACCTCAATGGGGCCGCTAAAGGTGACTAATATCGTTTCTCCAGCACCAGCGGTTCCTGTAACAAGTGGACTTTGATCCGCGGTTAGAGCGAGCCCTGAGTCAATTGTAATACCTGAGTCAATTGCGCTACTTGTGGATTGCGTACCTGTATTACCTGCGCTATCAGCAATGCTTACATCTACGCTGTAGTTACCCTCAGGAAGTACTTCTTCAGAGGTCACGCTCCAAGTTCCATCAGGACCAACTGTTGTTTGAACACTGTGAGTGGCACCCGCTGAATCAGTAAACATAACGACTACTAACGCGCCTGCGAAGCTTCCCGTTACTGAGCCTGTAACAGTAGGCGTAGTATCTTGCCCTACCGATATTGGGTCTATGACGACAGTTGGCGCTGTGTAGTCTGTACTTGACACCATAGTATCGCTAGCGGAGTTACCCGCAGTATCACTTATGGATGCTGTAGCACTAAAGCTACCTTCACTTAATGGAGTAGTCGCTGTTACTGACCATGTGCCATTGCCTGCAACTTGGGCAGTAAGTGTTTGTGAATCATTATTAGCATCTGTAATAACCACGCTCAGTGTTGTACCTGCTGGTGCATCACTTGTACCTGTAATGGTTGGTAGCGGATTATTAGTAACGGATAACTGGTCAACCTCAATTGTTGGCGGTGTTAAATCAACAGTGCCACTTAGGCTTGTAGAACTTGTAAGGTTTAAGTTTTCGACTGTCGCATCAACCGTAAACGCACCTTCAGCTAATGGAGTGGTCGGTATTAATGTCCATACACCAGCAATAGCTTGAGTGTTATAGGTTGTTGCATTACCACTACTATCTGTAATAACAACCTCTACATTACCGTTTATTACATCGGTAGTACCACTAATAGTAGGAGTTGTATCGCTTGTATCTATTATTGGGTTAATTAATAGACTCGGTAAAGTGGTGCTCACAACGCCCGTTTGCGTCACCGTTGCTATATTACCTGCATCATCAATACTAATGGCTTCTATGGTTAATTCGCCCTCAGCAAGTGCAGGTGCAACAATAAGCCACGTGCCATCGCCTAATACTGTTGTAGTAACTTCATAAAGTGTGTTTGTAGAGTCGGTAATATTAACCGTAATTAAGCTACCAGCCTCTTCGTCACTGGTGCCAGTAATAGTTGGCGTTAGCGTGTTAAGTACACCAAAGGCATCTATTTCTAACGATGGCGGTATGGTATCAATCGTCACTTGCTCAGTAGCAGATTGGCCTACATTACCCGCAGCATCAGTAATACTTGCAAATACACTATATATACCATCAGGTAGACTCGTGGTTAATAACGACCACGTGCCATCACTCCCAACAAGGGCATCAAATACTGTTGCGTTGCCGTTACTATCTACCACAGTTACATCAATGTCCGTACCCTGAGCTTCCTCTGAAGTACCCGAAATAGTTAGTATGTCAGTATTGCTAATGCTCAACGGTAAAATATTTACCACAGGTACTAACGTATCAACAACAAACTCAAGCGTTTGCGTTACTACATTGCCAGCATCATCAGTGATACTCACGTTGGCAACATGCTGCCCTTCAGTCAGCGCATCGACTTCTAGTGAAAATAGACCTGCTGCATTCACTGTTGTGGTTAGTACTGAGCCGCCGTCTAACTGAATCTCTACCACACCATTAATTAAATCACTGGTTCCTTGAATGATTGGAGTAGAATCTGACGTTGTACCAATTACTTGTAAATCAAGTGTTGGCGAGATGGTATCTACTACACTACTAATTAGCTGTGTCGCTGTGATCCCAACTTCACTTAATACATTTACAGTTACAGTAAACACGCCCTCAGCAAGTGATTGAGGAACTTGTACTGCCCATGAGTTATCTGCCTGTACTATCGCAACGAGTTCTTGCACAACGTTATCACTATCAATGACTTCAACAAGTACTTCGGTGCCTGGTGCTTGATCGGTTGTACCGCTAATAATCGGTAAATCCCCTTGACCTGTAACAAAGTCAACCACTGCATTAAGTAATGGCGTTGACGCATCAACATCAGCCGTAGTTATAGTGGTTGTGTTACCTGCATCATCAGTTGCAGAGGCTTCTACAACTGATAGGCCAATAACATTAACCGCCAGGCCTAGTAATTCCCAATCACCATTGGCATCGGTGGTAACATCGTATGTTAAGTCAAGTAAATCACCTGCAAGCTCTAGAGTTACCGTAACGGTTTTGCCTTCACCTAAATCAGATGTACCAGATAAAGAAACGAGCTGCCCTAGCAAGAACGAAGGCACAATAGTAAGCTCTGGCCCTACTGTATCTACTTCGCCACCCGTTTTACTATCTACCGAGGTATTTCCTGCACTATCAGTAATCGTAGCCGTAACACTGTAGACACCGTCAGCTAAAATGTTATCGGCAGCGGCTTGCCAGTCTCCATTTGCATCCGTTTGTACAGTAATTTGGTGCGATGCACCAACTGAATCCGTAAACGTAACGATAACGTTTGTATTTGGCTCGTTTGATGTGCCGCTAATTAATGGCGTGCTGTCTTGGGTAAGTATTAATGAACTTTGATCAATACTAATTTCTGGCGCAATTGTATCTATATCAGCGTTAGTGGTATTGCTACCTGTATTTCCGGCATTATCAGTAATAAATACTTCAACTGAATATGCTCCCTGTGAAAGAGTATTACTTGCCTCTACTGACCAAGTCCCACCGGCTTGCACCGTTGTATTTACAGTATGCGCATTACCTTGGAAGTCTGTAAATACCACAGCAACCACATCTCCTAAGGCTGCACCTGTTACGCTGCCAGACACGCTAGGTGTTAAATCAGTACTGCCTACAATATCGTTAATGCTAACCACTGGCGCGGTTATATCAACCACACCGGTAGTGCTAGTATTTACAGGGTTGCCTGCGGTATCTGTTGTTGATGCATTTACACTGAATTCCCCTTCACTAAGTGCAGTAGGTACAGCTACTGACCAAGTGCCATTGGCTCCCACTGTGGCATTAACTGTTTGCTCAGCACCTAAACTATCAGTAATTAAGATCACAATTATTGCACCTTGTGGTGCCGTTGTTGTGCCCGAAATCGTAGGGGTTGTATCATTGGCTGTAATTAGCGTGTTAATACTTAGTGCTGGTGCAGTTAAGTCTATAACACCACTAGTTGTAGTATTGCTTGTTAAGCCATTTTCGGTAACGCTTGCAGTAACAGTAAACTCTCCCTCTGGAAGTATATCTGTCGCATCTACACTCCAAACACCGCTTAGCACAGTTGCAGTTAATGTGTGTGAAACATTATTAAAATCCGTTATAACTATTGTAATTTCAGCGCCATCAGCCGCACTACTTGTACCCGAAAGTGTTGGAGTTTGATCGTTTGTATCAACAATGGTGTTTATATTGATAGTAGGCGCATTAGTGTTAAGCGTAGCAGTTGTATCTACTTGCGTACTGTTCCCTGCAGTATCGGTAATGCTTGCTGTGACTGTCACCTGTCCATCAATTAGCGGCGTAGTTACATCAACACTCCATAGTCCGCCACTCCCCACAGTTGTTGTATAGGTATCAACGCTATCACCATCAGTAATTGTTACCGTAACTAAAGTACCCTCACCCTCGTTAGAGGTACCTGTTATTGTTGGTGTACTGTTATTAATTGTACCTAATGCATCAATGGTAATAGTAGGTGCTTGTGTATCAACAAGGCCTGTTCCAGTCGCAGAGCCAGTATTACCAGCATTATCAGTAATGCTAGCAGTAACACTGTAGCTTCCTTGCGGTAAATTAGGCGCTGTTGTTTGCCAATTACCATCTACATCAACCGTAGCTGCTAACGTGTGTGTATCACCATTACTATCAGTAATAACAATATCTACATTTGTGCCAGTAGGTTCAGTTGATGTGCCACTAATAACTGGCGTATCTGTGTTAAACACAGTTATGTCGTCCAAAGTGACTATCGGTATCTGGGTATCAATTGTTAAGTCAATTGTTGTGTTAGTAATATTATTAGCATCGTCTGCAACATTAATTTGCGCCGTATAATTACCGTCGGTAAGTGCAACTGGTACCGCTACCTGCCAGTTGCCATCAACACCAACTACCGCAACAAAAGTTTGACCGTCAATGCTGACTATTACATCAGCTCCAATGGCATCACTGGAGCCTGATAGGGTTGGCGTTGTATCTGCAGTTGTGTCAATAGGGTTAACACTAAGCGTGGGTGCAATACTGTCTATTTCACCTTGTGTTTGCTCAGAGGTTAAATTACCAACATCGTCTCTTACCTCAGCGGTAACTGTGTACTGCCCTTGCGCTAACTCGGCTGGTACTTCAACAGACCAACTTCCATTAGCCTGCACAATGGCCGTAAACTGCTGGCTTTGACCTTCACTATCTACAACGGTTAGTTGTATCTCGGTTCCTTGCTCCATATCTGTAGTACCAGAAACCACTGGCGTTGTATCATTCGATAATGCATCTACAGTAACGCTAAGCGCTGGTGCTTCATTATCAAAGTCAAGTGAGTTGACAGTAACAACATTACCGGCTGCATCACTTGCAGTTGCAGTAACATACGCAAGACTAAGCAGAGGTACTGTTATGTTGGCAAGTCCCCATGTGCCATCGGCATTCGTTGTTGCTGTGTAGGTAGCGCCTACAGCACCGCCAACAAGGTACTCGGTAATGGTGACCACTGACCCTTCTGGTAAATCAGAATCACCAGAAAGAGAAACTAGGTTGCCAAGTAAGAACGAAGGAATGATCTCTAAAGTCGGTGGCGTCACATCCACTTCGCCGTTGTCTGTGCCTGTACCGGTATTACCAGCGGCATCAGTGATGCTGGCGCTAACACTGTAGTTGCCTTCTGCTAAGTCGCTGGTTGGTGTCGCACTCCAATTGCCGTTGACATCGGTTTGTACATCTAGGGTTTGTACGTTGTTCGCTGCATCGGTAAAGGTTACCGTGACGGTGCTGTTGGGTGCATCACTGGTGCCCGTTACAGTTGGCGTGCTGTCGTTGGTGAGCGCTGGTGCATCCACACTCACACTTGGTGCGGTGGTATCGATGTTACCGCTGCCGGTGATATCAGTGCTGTTACCCGCCGCATCACTAATAGTCGCTTCAATGCTGTAAGGCCCTTCAGCCAATGCGTTTGGCACTTCGACTGAGAAGTTGCCGCTCGCATC
>NZ_LKDW01000014.1 GCF_001401805.1 Pseudoalteromonas sp. P1-25 | reverse complement strand
CTTACTGTAATAGATGTTTTCAAGCGATTTCTCGTTGTTTAAGAAATTTACCTAATAAAAAACATAATTATTTTTAGAGTGTAATTTAGTTAATAAATCTCAATTTAAGTGCCATATTTCATTATAAATCAATAAGTTCTCAACGCGCCGTGAATTCTCGATTTAAGTGGCACTGATCAAAAAATTTTCGAAAAATAAGATTTTTACTGCGAAACAATTGATAACCATTATTGTTTAGATTAATATGCAGCTACTAAATGAAATTGAGAGTAGTTTTTATTCATGTATGTTTGTCTTTGTCACGGGGTGACTGATAAAAAAATTGAGCAAACAATTGACGATGGTGCAACTACCATGCGTGAATTAACTAAAGAGCTTAAAGTAGGCAGCCAATGCGGTAAGTGTTGTTGTTGTACTAAAAAGATCCTAAATCGCAAACTTATTGAGATTGCAGATAGTACCGATCAAGTCGCTTAATTCATTATTACAAAATTCTGATACAAAAAAAGCAGCTTATAAAGCTGCTTTTTTTATGGCCTAAACTTACCTTACAGTTGAGACTGTAAGTAATTTTCAAGCCCCGTGTTTTGAATAAGTAATTGCTGGGTTTCTAGCCAGTCAATTTGTTCTTCCTGCTCGTTCAAAATATTATCAAGCGCTTCACGGCTAATATAATCTTTTTTGTTTTCAGCTAACTTAATTGCACTGCGCAAGTCATCAATTGTATCTAGCTCAAAGCTCATATTTGCAGCAATCATTTCTTCGCTGTTTTCGCCAATGCGTAATCGGCCTAAGTCTTGTAGGTTAGGTAAGCCTTCTAAAAATAAAATACGCTCAATTAAACGGTCGGCATTTTTCATTTTTTGAATTGAAACTTTGTAGTCTGCTTTATCGAGCTGGCTAAAACCAAAATCTTTAAACATACGGGCATGCAAAAAGTATTGGTTAATACCCACAAGCTCATTAGCAAGTACTTTATTTAAAGCAGCTATAACGTCTTTATCGCCTTTCATACTTTATGCTCCTTACTCGCCCATTTGTGCTTGATGGTAGTTTTGTGTACCAATTTTATCAATTAGACCTAGTTGTTGCTCTAACCAATAAACATGGTCTTCTTCGGTATCAAATAATAGCTTTTCTAATACTTCGCGAGACTGATAATCCTGCTGTTCTTCACAAATAGCAATTACGTCTTTAACACATGCAACCACTTCAAGCTCAAGTGTTAAGTCGTTCTGCATCATGCTTTTTACATCGTTACCAATCAAAAGATCACGGCGTTTAGTCATATTAGGCACACCTTCTAAAAACAAGATGCGTTTTATAAGCCAATCGGCGTGATCTTTTTCTTCTTCCATTTCATGGTTAAGGCGTACATATAATTTATCTAAACCCCAGTCATCATACATGCGTGAATGAATAAAATACTGGTCAATTGCGGCTAACTCATTGGCTAGCAAAGTATTAAATGCATCGATTACTTTTTGATTACCTTTCATGATAAATCACCTTAACTGTTTTAATTGTGCACAGTGTAGTTGAAATTATGTGTTTTGCAAGTTTTTCTATAAAAATCATTGCTTTACAATTGGTTTTGATTCTTATTTAAGTTTGCGTTACTGCTTGGTTTATGAACAGTTTTGCATTTTTGTTTAACTATGAAATGTGATTTATTTGTAGTATTTTCACAAAAAATTTTCAAATGTGGCTTAGGGTTTATACGTGTAAACGCACAATTGTATATAAGCGCGAGCGGTGTTATACCAAAAAATTGAATAAATTTAAGCACATTTTAAGGTTCTAGATAAGTAAAAGTTCGTATAAATAGTGAGCTTTAGTTTTTAACAATAAAATATAAAAAAGAGAAAGGTTAAATTTGCCGTAATTTAAACGTTTAGTCTATTTGAGTAATTAATTTTTAATTGCAACTTACTGATGTTTAAACTGTAATTAAGTGGTGTATTTTTCCCACTTTGAGGGCTAAAACTTGCGTCTTTTAGGTTTTAGTGCATTAATGTAGGTAACAAATAATGCATTTACAGTTATTGGATATATAGCATGGTTGAAGGAAAAAAGTATGGGCTGCTAAATGGCACAGCTCAGTCTGTGCGTAGTAAGCTGATCATTACTTTTTTGTTTATGGCTATTGTTCCTCTTTGCTTACTGACCTGGTTCAGCTTACAGCATGTAAATAGTACCTTAAAAAAAAATGCAGATGCAGAGCTTCACGAATTAAGCTCTATTGCATCTGAGTTTACTAATTTATGGTTTGATGATCATCTTACTGATTTATATACCTTTAAATACCAGCTTGCTAATTACCCTCTTGAACAAAGCAAACTAATAAACCATTTTGTTACTCACTATGATTTTGTAAATAGTATTGAGGTTATAGCTGCATCTACATTCGGGCAGCCCATTATCTCGCCTTATGGGCAGATAGACAAAGGTGAACTGAGCCAGCTTATTAACTCTGTAAGTACCTCAGCGCAAGCCACTTTCGGCTCTGTTGAGTTTAAAGGTAAACAGTTTAATATTGTGGCTATACCTTGGCTTAGTGATGCGCAAAAACTAGGAGGGGTAATTTTAGCAGAAGTAAATATGCATGGTCTTTTAGAAGGCCTAAGCACCATTCATAGCACACATAATGATGTTAGTTTTTTTGTACTTCATAACAATAAAATAGAGCGTTCTTCAGTAACGAATGCAGAAGAGGCTCCCGTTCTTACGCAAACCACACTAACTAATAAACAAATGTTTGAGTACAGCAGTACTCAGGGTACCACTTATAATGCTCACGTTAGCGAGTTAGATTTTTTGGGCGTAGAAGGGTGGCAACTTTTAGCGGCAAAACCTTCACACATAATGCTCAAAGACTTTGGTTATTATAAACGTTTGGCAATTTTATCAAATGCAGTGTCTTTATTGCTTGTTTTATGTGCAGCTTGGTGGTTTAGTCGGCGCTTATCTAAACCTTTAATTCAGCTCACCTCAGTAATGACTAAAATTACCGATGGCGAGAAAGTAACTGTACCGACCTTAACTGATAGCCATGAGTTAAATAGGTTATCAGTCGATCTTCAAAAAATGGTGGCAGTGAAAGAAGAGCAGCAGAGTATACTGCAAAAGCAACGTTCAGCTTTGCAAACCGCGTTTAAACAATTAGATGAGCAAAAAAGTGCCCTTGATGAACATGCCATTGTTGCAGTAACCGATTTAGCGGGCACTATTACTTTTGTCAATAAGAAGTTTTGTGAAATAAGCGGCTATGAAGAACATGAGCTTATTGGCCAAAACCACCGCTTACTAAACTCAGGCAGGCACGACAAAGGTTTTTTTAAAAGCATGTATAAAACCCTTAAACGGGGTGAAGTATGGAACGGCCAAATATGTAATAAAGCAAAACATGGGGGGTTTTATTGGGTAGATACTACCATAGCGCCATTTTTTGATGAGCACGGTAAACCACAAAGCTACATTGCTATTCGCACCGATGTAACACCATTGAAACTACAAGAGCTTGAACTTGAACAGCATAAAACCCAGTTGCAGTTAGTTATAGATACCACCGCTGTAGGAATATGGGATTGGTTTATAGATACCAGCAAAGTGACGTTTAATAATCGCTGGGCAGAAATAATAGGCTATAAGCTCAGTGAGCTAGAGCCAACAACAATTGATACTTGGTATAAGTATGCACACCCTGATGATTTAGTTATTTCAGAGCAAAAATTAAAAGCGCATTTTAACGGTGATACAGACTACTATGTCAGCGAAGCGCGGATGAAACACAAAGATGGCCACTGGGTGTGGGTGCTTGATACTGCAAAAGTAGTCGACTGGAACTTAGATGGCTCGCCTCGGCGTATGATCGGAACACATTTAGACATTACCGAGCGTAAGCAGATTGAATCTGAACTACAGTACAGCCGCGACCGCTTTGCTTCGTTAGTAGATAATATTCCAGGCGTGATTTATCGGTGTAAGTTTGATAAAGCATGGACCATGTTATATATGAGCGATCAGGTAAAAGGTATAACAGGTTATACGCCAGATGCGTTTATAAATAATAAAATACTGAGCTTTGCTTCAATGATTCACAAAGACGACAAAGAGGTTGAGCTACAAGTAAGTACTTGTATTGCTCAAAAACTACCTTGGTCGATTGAATACAGAATAAAAAGAAGTGATGGCCATATTCGTTGGGTACACGAAAAAGGTCAGGCCATTTATGGTGATGACAACCAAGTACTGTATTTAGATGGTTTTATTTCAGATATTACTGAGCGCCACAATACTCAAGCAGAAATTACCCGCCAGCAAAATTTGCTTGAGGCAATGAGTAAACAAGGCCAAATTGGTGCATGGGAAATAAACCTTGAAAGCCAAACCATGTATTGGTCAGATGTAGTAAAAGTAATACACGAAGTACCAGAAGAGTTTGAGCCTAGCATCGAAACAGCTATAAATTTTTATAAGCCAGGAGAGCATCGAGAGAAAATCAGTACTTTATTTGAATGTGCAGTCACTTTAGGTGAAAGCTGGAGTGTTGAGCTGATCATTTTAACTTATACCGGTAAAGAGCGCTGGGTTAAGTCGATGGGGCAGGCGGAATTTAAAGACGGTAAATGTGTGCGTGTTTTTGGGTCATTCCAAAGTATTGATACACATAAACGCCTAGAGTTAGAAAGCGAAAAAGCAAACGCCTATAACAAAAATTTAGCGTCATTAACGGTTTCGCCTGAGGTACAAAATAGCGACGTTGCACAAGTCAAAAAGCTGGCGATAAAGTCGATGGTAGAGGTATTAAATGTTGAACGTGCCTCTATTTGGATACTTAACAAACAGTGCGACGAAATGGCATGCCATGGCTTATATACTCGGCAAAACGGATTTGTAGATTTTGACGGCGTGCTCAAAAAGGCTGATTTTCCAAGTTACTATGAGGCAATTTTTGATCAAAACCTAGTGGCAATTGACGATGTGTATTCGCACAAGGCAACGGTTGAATTTACCCAAAGCTATACTCAACCATTAAATATTGAGTCGATGCTGGATGCAGTTATTTCATCCGGAGATGGTAATTTAGGTATTTTATGTGCAGAGACCGTCGGAGAAAAGCACATTTGGACGCAAAGTGAGGAGACTTATTTGCGCTCTTTGGCTACGTTAGTGGGTAGCACATTGGTCTCGCAAAAGCGTAAAGAAACCGCTGAAAAGCTAAAAGTTGCTTTAGTACAAGCGCAAGAGGCTGCGGTGGCAAAAAGCCAATTTTTAGCCACAATGAGCCATGAAATACGCACACCGATGAATGGCGTATTAGGCATGTTAGAATTGGTTGAGTTAGAGTCATTAAGTAAACCGATAGAAAAAAAGGTCGCTATTGCTAAAAGTAGTGCTCATTCTTTACTTGGTGTTATTAACGATATACTCGACTTTTCAAAGGCGGAAGCAGGCAAAGTTGAGCTTGAGCATATACATTTTAATGCTCGCGACTTAATTGGCGAAATAGCTGAGGCGCAGGCCTTTACCGCACAAGAAAAAGGCATTGAGATTATTTTAGATTTAGTCGCGCTAGAGCCTTCACACTTAATGGGCGACCCTGGGCGCATACGCCAAGTGGTAACCAACTTAATTAGTAATGCGGTTAAATTTACCAGTCAGGGTGAGGTGGTGGTAAGTGCTTCTGTAGAAAAAACTGAGCAAGCTCTACTACTTAATATAAAAGTAAAAGACTCAGGAATTGGCATAACCGAGGCAAAACAACAGCAATTATTTACCCCTTTTTCGCAAGTGGATGCATCAACCACACGGGAGTACGGAGGCACGGGCTTAGGGCTTGCTATATGTAAACAGTTATGTGAGCTAATGAATGGCAAAATTTCACTGGTGAGCGCACCTGGCAAAGGCAGCGAATTTACTGCAACCATGCAAGTGGCTGAAGGGGAAGAAAAAGAACGCATTATCCCTAATATAAATATGAGTTCGTTAAATGTACTCGTAGTTGATGATAACGAGACTAACCGCTTAGTTATTTCTCAACAGTTAGGACATTGGGGGGCAAAAGTTACGCTTGCTAGTAGTGCTAAGCAGGCGCTTGAGCTATGTGCAAAGCGCATAGAAAACAAACAAACTATGTTTGATATTGCCGTGCTAGACATGCAAATGCCAGAAATGGATGGAATGGAGCTGTGTAAAGTACTTAAAGCACATGATGACTATAAAGCCATGCCACTGGTAATGATGACCAGTATTGCAGGTATGGAAGGCGCTCAGCGCTACTCAAAAATTGGTTTTCAAGCGTATTTTCCTAAACCAGTTACAACCGCCGATTTAATTTCTGCGTTATCGGTTATAACAAGTTCAGACAGCACCGACCCCCTTCCTCTGGTGACTCCAGGGTATATTTCGTCACTAAGAAAAGAAAAATCAGGCACACCTGCAAAAATTTTATTAGTTGAGGATAACCCCGTTAATCAACATGTTTCTACACTAATGCTTAAAAAGCTAAATTGCGAGGTGATACTAGCGCAAAACGGGCAAGAAGCCATAAACACCTTAAGCGAGCACAACGAGGGGTATTTTGACTTAGTATTAATGGATTGCCAAATGCCGGTAATGGATGGCTTTGACGCCACTGCTAATATACGAGACGGTATGGCAGGGGATGAGCACAAAGCAATAAAAATAATTGCCCTAACCGCTAATGCAATGAACTCAGATAAAGAACGTTGTATTAATGCCGGTATGGACGACTACTTAACTAAACCCATTCAGCTTGATATTTTAAAAGAAAAAATAGAGCAGTACTTTTAGGATTAATAACATGAGTAAGCAAATACAAATACGCGACGCTAAAAAAAGCGATGCGCCAACCATTTTACAGTTTATTACCGAACTGGCCATTTACGAAAAAGAACCTGATGCAGTAAAAACAGATGAGCAGGCAATTATAAAAACGCTGTTTAGTGAGGGGGCAACAGCACACAGTGTTATTTGCCTTGAAGATGATGAGCCTATTGGCTTTGCGGTGTATTTTTATAATTACTCTACGTGGTTGGGTAAAAATGGATTGTATTTAGAGGATTTATATGTAAGCCCTGATAGCCGTGGCAATGGCGCGGGCAAACTAATAATGAAGCACTTGGCTAATAAAGCCATAAAAAACGACTGTGGTCGCTTTGAGTGGGTAGTACTTGATTGGAACAAACCCGCTATCGATTTTTATAATAGCATTGGGGCAAAAGCCCAAAACGAATGGATAATCTATCGTCTCGCAGGCCAAGACTTGCTCGATTTTGCAGAGCAATAGTGATACTTACACGCTTAACTCACTAAGTGGGTTGGTATGATACTTTTAAAAGCAGATGAGTACCGAAAATGGCCAGTACTGGTTTAAAACATTGCTATGCTAAGGTACGTTTTATTGATTAAGACCCTTGATGAATAATCAGTATTGGCAAAAAGCGCGGCAAAGCCGTGATGCCCGATTTGACGGTTTATTTTACGTTGCCGTAAAAAGCACCGGCATTTATTGTCGGCCGATTTGTCCCGCACCTACTGCACATGAAAAAAACGTGTTGTACTATCAATACGCGCACAATGCCGCGCAAGCGGGCTTTAGGCCGTGTATACGCTGCCGGCCCGATAGTGCGCCAGGTAGCGCGGCTTGGCTGGGAGTAAAAACCACTGCACTAAGAGCTAAGCAATTAATTGACCTAGGTGAGAATGATAATTGCGAAATACTTGCTACTCGCTTGGGTATTACGAGCCGTTACTTGAGGCGTATATTTAACCAGCACTTTGGTGTGTCTATTACCCAATATCGTTTATTTAACCAATGTCAGTTTGCCAAAAAGCTTATTCAAGAAACCACATTACCAATAACCGATATTGCCTTTGCAGCTGGGTTTAAAAGTGTGCGCCGTTTTAATGATGCCTTTTTACAACAATTGCATTTAGCGCCATCAACGCTCAGAAAAACAAAAAAAGAGTCAAGCCCTGTGATTATATTAACGCTTCCCTTTAGGCCCCCCTACAATTGGCAAGCCTTACATAGCTTTTTATCAAAGCGACTAATATCGCCTATGGAGTGGATAACCCCGAATAGTTATGGGCGAACATTTAAGTTAAATGGGGCTGTAGGCCATTTTAACGCGCACTTTAAAGCGAAAAATAACCATTTTAAAGTTGAAATAGTGATAGACAATACCGAGCATTTACATAAAGTTATTAATAATATTCGTCGTGTGCTCGATGTAGATGCTGACATAAACCATATAGAAACTCACTTGAAGGGTAGTATAAATGGTGCATTTAATTTAAGTGAAGGATTAAGATTGCCTGGAATATGGTCGAGCTTTGAAGCGGGGATCCGCGCTGTGCTAGGTCAGCAAGTTAGTGTAGCAGCCGCACATACTTTAGTTACAAAGTTAGTCGCAGAACGTGGTGATCAACATGCTGATAAAATATATTTTCCACAGCCAGAAGACTTAGCTACCTGCGACTTTGAATTTTTTAAAATGCCGCAATCGCGCAAAAATGCATTAAAAAATTTATCTAAGTACTGCGCCGATAATCCTGAAAATAGCCTTTTAGATAATTGGCTTGAGATAAAAGGGATAGGCCCATGGACCGTTAACTACGCCAAACTGCGCGGGCAAAGTAACCCAGATATATTGTTAGCTGGCGATCTGGGCGTAAAAAAAGCGTTAGTAAATACGCAGCAATTTAACCCTGAACTGAGCGCCCCATTTCGCTCATACTTAACCTTTCAGCTATGGCAACAACTTTCATGATTATCCAAACCGCTATTTCGAGCCCAATTGACGACATTATCATTCAAGCAACCGAAAACGGCGTGAGCTATGTCGGTTTTTATCCAAAAACACACTACACACATACACCCATTGAGCAGGTGACGAATGAACCGGCTTTAATTTGCGCAAAGCAATTAAACGAATACTTTAATGGCAGGCGAATAACCTTTAATGTGCCATTAGATACGCATGGTACGCCTTTTCAAAACAGTGTGTGGCAAGCATTACTCAGTGTCCCTTTTGGTAAAACCAGTACTTATGGTGATATAGCCCGACTGTTAAACAATCCAAAGGCGGTAAGAGCTGTAGGGGCTGCAAACGGTAAAAACCCTATTAGTATTATTGTCCCGTGCCACCGGATCATAGGCGCAAACGCAAAGTTAACAGGCTACGCTGGTGGGCTTGCAAGAAAGCAATGGTTGTTAAAGCATGAAGGTTTAATATAGATTATAATCATTAACTTAGGCATTTATAAAACGACGCGCTACACTTTAGGTAACTCAGCTAAAATAAAAATATTATGAGAATATATAGACTTATCAGCTTGTTTTGTGCTTTTACATTTGCAGCCCCTGCGCTGGCTGACCCAACGAATTTAGTGTTTTGCTACGAAGACAAAGACGTAGCACCTATGTTTTTAGGGGTAGGGCAGGAAGTACCGATAGATAACCCTGGCGCTTCGATTGAAATTTTAAAGCAATTAGATGCCGGCATACCCAATGTGACTATTTCATTTGTTAGAAAACCATGGCGCAGGTGCCTAAACGATTTAGAACTTAACCGTGTTAATGCGGTTATTGCAAGTTATCGTGCTGGGCGTGAACGTTTTGCTGTGTACCCTACAAACGAAAAGGGCGTATTGCTAGAAAGATTTGCAGTGAGTCGATTTAGTAGCTGCTTAATAGGGCGAGCGCGTTTTCATAAACAATGGAAAACCCGCGAAGTATTCCAAAATAAAGCATTCACTATTGCCATTCCTAATGGCTATGGCTTGAACAGCGCGCTAAAAGAAGAGCCTTTTTACATTCATAATACGTTTTCTAAAGATAAAGCATTTGAATTACTTGATAAAGGCGTTGTGCAGGCAAGTGTTGACTTATGCCAAGTAGATGACTTAAAAGTGTCGAGCTATCAACATAAAGGGAGTGATGTAAAACCCCTTTACCCACCTTATGAAACAACGGACGGTTATTTAATTTTTTCAAAGCAGTTTTATCAGCAAAATAGCCAGCTTAGTAAAGAGATATGGCAATGGCTAGCGCACTTTGATAGTGCTGAAATTTACATAAAATACTTGCAAGCTGTTGAGTAATAAGAAAATCAAAGCGCTTATTAACTAAAATAGCGATATGAAATTGGTATTAATCGTATATTAAGGTAGCATAAGCGCACTTTTTATCTTAAGGCACGGCAATGGCTCAATTATACTTTTACTACTCTGCGATGAATGCGGGTAAATCAACCACCTTGTTACAATCTGCGTTTAACTATCGTGAGCGCGGCATGGAGCCCGTTATTTTAACGGCTGCCATTGATAACCGCTCTGGTGTAGGGAAAGTATCGTCTCGTATCGGTCTTCAAGCTGATGCACATATATTTGATGAATCTAAAAATGTATTTGATTTGATTCAAAACCTTCAAAACGAAAAAAAACGCCACTGTGTATTGGTCGACGAATGCCAGTTTTTATCTAAAGAGCAAGTTATGCAACTAACTGATGTGGTTGATGAACTTGGTATTCCAGTATTATGTTATGGCCTGCGAAGCGATTTTAGAGGCGAGTTATTTATAGGCTCTCAGTACTTGCTAGCATGGGCCGACAAGCTGGTTGAACTTAAAACAGTATGTCATTGCGGCCGTAAAGCCAATCATGTGTTGCGCACAGATGAAAACGGCAATGCGATTGCCGATGGTAACCAAGTAGAAATTGGCGGCAACGACCGATACGTTTCGGTGTGCCGCAAACATTATAAAGCAGAATTAAATATGGGCCGCTAAGGCATTTAAAAATGTATCAATATCTTCGCGCGTAATATCTAAATGCGTTACTAGCCTAAGCTGCTTGCTTGGGCTAAATAATATACCTTGCAGCTTAAGCGCTTGTGCAAGCTCTTCAATATTAATACTACTACTGTACGTTGCATACACCATGTTGGTGGTGTTACTCATATCTACAGTAAAACCGCTTAATTTATTTAACTTTTGAGCTAAATAACGCGCATTAGCGTGATCATCTTGCAAGCGATTTACATTGTGCTCAAGTGCATATTGACCAGCGGCTGCAAGCATTCCTGCTTGGCGCATGCCGCCACCGAGTACTTTTCTCCAGCGCCTAGCTTTGTCGATTAATGCTGGTGCGCCTAATAATAGCGAGCCGATTGGCGCACCTAAGCCTTTAGATAAACAAATTGAAACAGAATCAAAGTGCTTTGTAATTGCTGTTATATCTACATTTAGATCAACGGCTGCATTAAACGCGCGCGCACCATCTAAATGCAGTGCTAATTTATGCGTATTAACAAAGTCGTGAGCTTGGGCTAAGTACTCAAGCGGGAGCACTTTACCGCCAATGGTATTTTCAAGGCTAAGCAAGCGCGTGTTGGCAAAATGGCAGTCGTTAGGTTTTATAGCTTCGGCAATCTTGTTAAAACATAAGCTGCCGTCTTTTTCGTTTTCGATAGGTTGAGGTTGTATTGAGCCAAGCACGGCAGCGCCACCGCCTTCAAACTTATAGTTATGGGCATTTTGTCCACAAATATATTCGTCCCCGCGCTCACAATGCGCCATTAAAGCTAATAAATTGGCTTGCGTGCCAGAGCTACAATAAAGCGCAGCGTTAAAATTAAAGCGCTCACATGCATATGCCTCTAATTCGTTTACGCTAGGATCATCGCCGTATACATCATCGCCAACTGGGGCATTATGCATTGCATCGCGCATGGCTTTGGAAGGTCGAGTAACGGTGTCTGAGCGAAAATCTATCATTGTTGTTATTCCTTTATTAGCCTTATTATTTTATGGGTTTACATAAACTCTTCAAAAATGTGTTCTCGGGTAGCTTTATCAAAATAACTCCACGCAATAAAGCGACTTACTTTTTGCCCCTGCGCCATATCTATAATTTTATATTCAGCAATAGGGAGTGTACTGAGTTTTTTTTCTAACGTAGCAAGTGTTTCTTTTTTTGAAACAAGCGACGTAAACCATATTACCTGCTCCGCAAATTGCTCGCTTTCAGTAATCATATTACTGATAAACTGGGCTTCCCCCCCCTCGCACCATAGCTCATTATTTTGCCCGCTAAAATTAAGGGTGTTTTTAGGTGATTTTCCTAAGTTTTTCCACTTTCGCTCAGTGCCTTTGCTAGCCTCATCAGCACTTGCGTGAAACGGAGGGTTACACAGAGTTACGTGAAATAAATCTTTTTGATTAATAATGCCTTTAAAAATAGAAGAAGCATTTTTTTGATGTTTTAAAGTGATTTTTAAACCGTTAAACTGCGCTATTTGCTTTGCAATTTTTATTGAACTTGCATCTATATCACTCCCTGTAAAGTGCCAGTTATACTCGTGGCTACCTGTAAGAGGGTAAACTAAGTTAGCCCCTGTCCCAATATCAAGCGCTTTAATTTTACGTCCTGTCGGTATGTTTTGTTGGTTATCTGTGCTTAATAAATCGGCTAAGTGATGTATGTAATCTACTCGCCCTGGAATAGGGGGGCATAAGTTTTGATCGGGTATATCCCAAAATTCTATATTATAGTGCGCTTTTAATAGAGCTTGGTTAAGCGTTTTAACGGCTTTGTTATTGCTAAAATCGATGCTTTTACTGCCCGCAGGAGTTGTTATTATAAAAGGTGCTAACGCATTATGTTTTTCACATAACATGTCCAAATCGTAGCCATGTAAGTGTTGATTGCGAGGATGTAACTTGTTGCTGTTTGATTTTGATTTCATAGCTTAAATTTAGCAATTCAATAATAATGTAATTGTATCAAATGCCCCGCTAAAAAGTGCAACCATTTACTTTAGAATTAACCATGCTACTGGTAGGATGAGTAAGTAAAAATAACAAAGGAAAATTTGTGGCAATCACTCAGCAATCACATTTTGTTCAATTAAACAATCAACAAACTTTGCATCTACGCCGTATCGCGAACGATGATAAAGCAGGCCCCGTCGTGTTTTTAATGCATGGAGCAGTAGAAAACGGCAAAATTTTTTATACTCACAGTAATAAAGGTTTAGCGCCTTTTTTGGCGGAGCAAGGATATTGTTGTTATGTAGCAGACCTGCGTGGGCGTGGTGAAAGTAAGCCGCTGATTTCACGTCATGCTAAATATGGTCAAACGGAGGCGATAGTTGAAGATATTCCCGCCTTTATTAATTATATAGAGGAAGAGGAGGGCAAAAAGCCTGACTATTGGATCGCTCACTCTTGGGGAGGCGTTTTAATGAATAGCGTTTTTGCTCGTTTTCCTGAGTATGTAACAGACGTGAAGGCCTGTGCCTATTTTGGCTCAAAACGTTCATTATTTAATAACCACCCTAAAAAGTTACTGCAAGCGAATGTGATTTGGTACTTTATGGCGCCATTACTCGCTAAAAAGCATGGTTACTTAAATGCGAAAGGTTATAAGTGGGGCAGCGATAACGAATCGCAAAAGTCGCATTATCAAAGTATGCAATGGGCTAAAAAAAGGCCTTGGGTAGATAGCGATGATGGTTTTGATTACGCAAGTGCGTTAGCTAAGCTGCATGTCCCCCCTACACTTCATATTGGCGCAGTAAACGACAAAGCTCTGGCGCAGCCTATTGATATCAAAAAGTTTATGGCAGAGTCAGGGCCTGGAAAACAAACCCTCAAAATTTATGGCAAGCGCTATGGCCACAGTGTGGATTACGATCATATTAATATGCTTACGCACCCACAGGCACGAGATGAACAGTTTAAAGATGTTGTAAGCTGGTTTAACGAGCACAGTTAGGCAATTAGGCTCATTCAAATTGTTTTAAAAGCGGTGTTTTATAGCGCTCCCAATGCGCAAGTGCGTGTGTATTAATTGGCTGCCTAATGGCTTGCTTGCTTAATGTGCTAACAGCAGCCTTACGCTTATAAAATGCTAAGCATTGCGGTTCATACTCACACCCTAAAAACGAAAATAAAGCACTTAGCTGCGACTCAGGCTCGGCAACTATTTGCTCATAATGAATATCGTATAGCGGTAATGAGGGCAGGCTGCGCCAATGATCCATTAATTTTGCATACAACGCATGGTAAAGTTTAAATTCTTTTAAATCACAAAAGTACGGCTCATTTTCGGCAAAGTAGTTACTGAATACCGAAAAAGCAGTGGCGTTAAAATCCCTACTTAAATTAATAAATTTAGCATTAGGGAACAGCAAGTAAATTAAGCCAATAGACTGATAGTTACTCGGTAGCTTATTAATAATGAAAGGGCGTATAGGCTGTGCTTTTTTTAATTCTTCAATATAGATATTGCGAGCTTTTGCGATTAAATCGTTACTAAGTGCGCTTAAGCATTGCGGGTAAGGGGTTTGCGTTTGCTGCTCTATAAATGCCACCACTTGGTTAGCAACACTGGTGTTTTCACCTAATGTGGCAAACTGTGAGTGGCTGGCCATCATTTGCTCAAGTAAGGTAGAGCCACTTCGGGGCATGCCAATAATAAACACGGGCGTAATAGTGCCGGTAAAAGTCTGATCGGCAGATGCAATTAGCTGTTGTGTATTATACGTTATAATTGCTTCATAAAAAGGCACTAAGTCACTGGTTTTAAAATGAGTAAGCTTTTTTTGAAGTTTATTGGCAAGCACATAATAGTTAAATGCTTGCTCTGTGTCGTCTAGTTTGTCGTAGCTTTTGCCTAATGCGTAATAACACACCATTTTTAAGCGCAGGTTATTCGTTTGCGTTAAAAAGTGGTGTAGGTTGCTCACATAATTATGTTCTTTATTAAAACGGCCCAATTGAACTAATTCAAATAATATATAAGCCGTTACAGGATAAATCCCCATACTTAGTGCATGCGCAAATGTAGTGTGCGCCTTGTCTAATTCACCGTAGTTTAAATAATGCTGGGCTAAGTAGTAGTGAGGCTCCGGGTTATGGCTTGCAAGGCTTTTAGCATATTCGAGTACTTTAAGCGCATCGTCAGGGGATTGAACACCATTAAAAGCATCGGCAAGGGCGTGTAAAGGTTCTAGCATATGAGGTAAACGTTCGCATGCTTTTTGTAATAAGTATACCGCTGCATCAAAGCGCTCTAGCCTAAGCGCTATTCTACCTAATCCAAAAAATGCCTCGCCGCTTTGTGGGTCACTATTTAAAATTGCTTTAAAATGAAACTCAGCTTCTTTGAGTTTGTTTTGCTGTAATAATTGATTGGCTTTTTTAATTAGCATGACGCGGCATTATTGTTTTTTTAATTAATATAAAATAAAAAAGGCGAAATGTCTTACCATTTCGCCTTGGTTTATCATGAAAAAATATTAGAACGTATAGGTTGCTTTCGCGTAGTAGAAGCCACCGTTAATACCGTATGGAGACGTTTCGTAGTATTGCCCGCCCCAGTTATTGTTAGGAATACCGGTACGGTCTTCAAAATCAAGTTTTTCAGCGTCTTGGTCAAAGATGTTTTGTGCACCTACCGAGAAACTAATAGATTCGTTTAAGAAGTACGTTATTTCAGCGTCAATGGTCACCGCTGCGTCAGCTGTTTTTGCTGTTGCATCGTAATCTACGTGAACACCTTGGTATTCGCCGTAGTAATTAGCACGGGTAAACATTGAAAAAGATTCCCACTGCTGTGCCCAAGTAAGCGTTGCACGGTGGTTAGGTAAATCTTCTTCTAAGCGCTTAACTTTAAACTCTCCGGTAATGTCGCTGAACTTAGTTACTTCAGTTTCATTCCAGTTGTAAGCAAGGCTAAATGTAGAGCTTCCGCCTAGCATGTCAGCTGTGTAGTTAGCTACTAAGTCAATACCTTGCGTTGTAGTATCAAAGTCATTAGTGAAAAAGCTTACTTGCGCATAGCTTTGTGCATTAGGTACACCTGCTGCTTCTAACGTGTCTTTATCAGCTTGGCTTAATACGATTTTTTCTGATTGGCTGATGCGATCTTCTACGTCAATGTTGTAGTAATCAAGCGTTAAGAAT
Organism: Pseudoalteromonas sp. P1-25; assembly: GCF_001401805.1. Lineage (GTDB taxonomy): Bacteria > Pseudomonadota > Gammaproteobacteria > Enterobacterales > Alteromonadaceae > Pseudoalteromonas. The sequence goes on along the minus strand of NZ_LKDW01000014.1, from coordinate 91,083 downwards.
AAATCACCAATTGTGTATACTGCACCTAATGTGTAGCTTTGCGATTCTTCAGGTGTTAGCTCTGTACCACCGAGTTGCACAGCAATTGGGTTTGTAGGTGGTAATAATGCAGAATCTTGTAACACACCGTCACTTAGGTTGGTTTGTACGTTACTTACGTTTGCTTGGCCAACAGTAGGCGCACGGAAACCTGTACTTACAGAACCACGAATATTTAAGTCTTCTGTAAGGTGGTACTGTGCCATTACTTTATAGTTGGTAGTTGAACCAAAGCTGTCGTAATCTTCAAAACGTACTGCAAGGCCCATTAAGAACTCTTCAGTAAAAGGTGCTTCTACATCAACATAGGCTGCGTAGTTACGGCGGGTGTATTCGCCGGCATCCGACGGTTTAAAACCAGGGAAGCCGTTAGAGCCAATGCCAAAACCTTGCTCGGTTAAAGGACCTGCTGTAAATGACGCTTCGTCACCAGAAATAACAGTAAATGTTTCTTCGTGCCATTCTAAACCACCGGCAATATTTACATCGTACGCTAGGTCAAAATCAAAGCCTTTTGAAAGGTCAAAGTTAAAGTTTTTCTCTAGTTGCTCGTATTTACCTGGGCTAAAATCACGCGGGCTGTCTGCCCCTAATGAGGCATTAACTGTATCGTAAATAAAGTAGCGTGATTCATTTAAGCCCACCGTACCACTTAAATCGTAAAAAGCATCTTTAAGGAAACCACCTGTAAACATACCTTTTGTACCAATAGTTAAAGAGGTATCTGTGATGTTGCCACCAAAATTAGGTGTAAAACCACCAGGAATGGTTTCGTTAAATGCAAAACAATCAGGGTTATTAGCAACACCGCTAATGTAATCTGGGTTATCTAAAACGTTATCGTCAATCGCGATAGTTGGACAGTTACCGCTCATGTCTTCTGTTAAATCGGCAACAAGCAGTGTTTCACCGCCATCGTTTGAGTAAACACCTGGGCGAGTATGTGGGTTACGGTAGTAAAAACCACCGCGTACGTCACGCTCAGAGTAGTTACCAAACATATAAAATTCAGAGTCGTTTGTTAGCTCTAATCCGACATTACCAAAAATTGAAATGTCGTCATCAACTTCAGGTGCACCCCAAACTTGGGCAAGCGAAGAAACGTCAGGCACACCTGCAGCAGCGAGTCCTGCGGCATCTGGGCGTTGTACTGAGCGGCTTGTTGCATCTGCTGTTTTATATTGAAAACTTAAGTTAGCAAAGCCGTTATCGGTAAATGGTAAGCCCACATTACCCGAAATCTGTGTTGTGTCACCATCGCCTTCATAGTATTGGCCATGACGTACTTCGAACTTACCCCCTTCAGAGGCATCTTTTAGTTGGAAGTTCATTACACCTGCGATTGCATCAGAGCCATATTGTGCTGCTGCGCCATCGCGTAGTACTTCTACTTGCTTAAGTGCAATACTTGGGATTACTGAAATATCAGCACCTTGTGCACCATCGTTAATACCACCACCTAAAAATGCAATAACTGAAGCACGGTGACGGCGTTTACCATTTAAAAGAATTAACGTGCTATCTGAGGGCAGACCACGTAAGTTAGCTGGGCGTACTAGTGATGCTGCATCACTAATAGGGTTTTGGTGAACATTAAAAGAAGGAACAGAGCCTTTTAGTAGTTCAAGCATGTCAGTGTTACCTGACTTTTCAAGCTCTTCACCGCCAATAATATCAATAGGAACTGGTGAATCACCAATAGAGCGTGGCGCTGAACGCGTACCCACTACGGCAATTTTTTCAACATTTTTGTTTACTTTGGTTTCAGTTTCTTCTGCTGCAATAGCAGACCCTGATATAAACAAACCAGCTGTGGTCGTTGTAGCTAAAGCAAATCTAATTGCTTGATTTAGCGTGTTGCTTTTAAGTTTCATTCTAATTTTCCCCAGTTAGAATATATTCTGTACGTAATGCAGTAATTAACACTACTTATTTATTATTTTGGACGTGTTCACATGGGGATAAAAAGTCAACCTACTCGACTTTTTAGAGCTAAAAGCTCACCTCATGTGAAGTCCTATGTACAGCCTATACATAAAAAACTTTGAGGGCAATTAATAATTAACGCTTTAATAACAAAAAGTTCAAAATAAAATATATTTGCAACAATGGTGCAGTATGTAACTAATTTGAACTAATAAAGTGCGGTTTTAGTGTTTTTTAGAAGATTTAATGCGTGAAGCAGGTAGGTAAATGTTATCAACTTGTTTATTTAAGTTAGTTTGAAGGTGGGTTTTGCGCTTGCCAGTCACGATACTTTTGCCTGTATTCGTCCCACACGCAAGGGCAGCAGGTACCTCCACCGCAACATTCATCAGGCTTAGGTTTTTGGGGTTTAGGGATGGCCACTTTTGGTTTGTTTTGCATAGAAATGAGTTTATAAGCACTGATATGGTGCAAAAGCATAAAGTATAGGGCGTATTAAGTAAATTATTCTTGTGTAAAACCCTTTATGTGTGAAAATACACGCTATGCGATTATATAAAGTTATTCACCGTGCGCCTTGGCGGGTAGTTAAAATTAGTAAAAAGCGCCAACAGCTTCGCTTTCGTCGTGCCATGGTGGCGCTTAAAATTGCGCTCGAGCAAGAAAAGCAAGAAACCATAGAAATGCTCACTATTTATAAGCGTTACACGCAAGGCCAAACCAGCAAAGAAGAGTTAAAACGTGCTAACGAGCAGTTTGTTGATATTTTAAAGGGGCTTGGTCTTGGTATATTTGCCGTACTGCCGTTTGCACCTATTACTATTCCTTTGGTGGTTAAGCTAGGCCAGTTAGTAGGTGTTGATGTGTTGCCAAGCTCATTTAACATTAATAAACCCGTCAAAGATCTCGACGCCGAAATTATTAAAGAGGATTTAAAACAACATACTAAAGCACCTAATAAAGAATAAACTAGGTTAAATTAGCTATACCTTTTGGTCACTCTTATTGATATGCTTTGAGATACCATTTTTTATTTTATGAGCTTTTCAATGAGTGCATTACTTCGTCATACTTCTTCTGGTATTCCTTTATCTTTTATTCTCAAAAACGAGTTCACTGACTGGCAATCTCAACAACCGACTTTTATACAAACATGGTTAACTAATAGTGGCTTTGAAAAGCAAGGTTTAGCGCTTGTGCCAGATGCGCAAACCGGTGAGTTAAGCCACGTATATTGTTTATTACAAAGCAAAGATGATTTTTGGGCCGCAGGCGAGCTTGCCAATAAATTACCGCTGGGCACGTATCAAATTCAGGGTGATGATACCTTTGTAGAACAAGTAGCACTAGGTTTTGTGTTAGGCGGCTATGAATTTAGCGAATATAAAGAAAAACCAACTGCCAAGGCACAACTGGCCATCGCCGATGAAGCATTGTATCAACGTATCAAGCAACAAGCCGATGCTATTTATTTGGCGCGTGATTTAGTAAATACACCGGCGGTCGATATGATGCCGCAGCACTTATCGCAAGTAATGGAAGATTTAGCCAACAATTATAATGGCGAGTTTACTCAGTGGATTGGCGATGAGCTACTTGAGCAAAACTACCCAACTATACACATGGTAGGGCGCGCCAGCGAAAACAAACCGCGTTTACTTGATTTAAAATGGGGCGACAAAAACGCACCGCTTATTACCTTAGTCGGTAAAGGGGTATGTTTTGACTCTGGCGGGCTTGATTTAAAACCAAGCACGGGCATGCGTAACATGAAAAAAGACATGGGCGGTGCAGCGCATGTTATTGCATTAGCTCAGTTAATTATGGCAGCTAATTTACCAATTAGATTACGCGTTTTAGTGCCTGCGGTTGAAAACGCGGTATCACGAAATGCATTTCGCCCAGGTGATGTAATTAAAACGCGTAAAGGCATTATGGTAGAAATAGATAATACCGACGCAGAAGGGCGTTTAGTATTGTGTGATGCACTTAGCGAGGCACAAAACGATAACCCTGAACTAATTATTGACTTTGCGACCTTAACAGGTGCTTGTCGTGTTGCTTTAGGGACTGAGTTACCGGGCTTTTTCTCAACAGAGCGCGATGTAGCAAATGGGATTATTGATGCAGGTATGGATGTAAATGATCCTGTATGGCAATTGCCTTTATTTGATCAGTACAAAAGCTTTTTAAAGAGCGATGTAGCCGATATGGCTAACTGTGCCAACACACCGTTTGGTGGGGCCATCACCGCAGCGCTTTATTTAAAAGAATTTGTAGAGCCAACCACTCCATGGGTACATTTTGATGTAATGGCGTGGAATTTACGTGCATTACCTGGTCGCCCAACAGGTGGTGAAGCGTTAGGGATTCGTGCGGTATTTAATTACCTGCAAAGTCGCTTTAAATAAACCTTGTTATACGAGGGTTATACCTCGTATAACTCAAGTGGCAGGTTATCTGGATCGGCAAAAAAGGTAAATTTTTTGCCGGTTATTTCATCCACTCTTATCGCTTCCACTGTTATATTTTGTGACTCTAAATACTGCTTTGCTTGGGCAACGTTTTTAACTTTAAATGCCAGATGCCTTAAGCCCTGCGCTTCTGGGTAGCTTGGTCTTGCAGGGGCTGCGTCAAACGAAAAGAGCTCTATTTGGCTGCCATCAGGCATGGCTAAATCTAACTTATACGAATTACGTGCCGCTCTAAAGTGCTCGTTAATAACGTCAAGTTTAAGTATGTTGCTATAAAAGTGTTTAGAACGAGCGTAGTCACTGCAAATAATAGCAGCATGATGAATACCTAATAGTTCCAAGTTAGTTCCTTAATTTTATTGTCCTTAAAAACAAAAACGCACCAAAAAGTGCGTTTATGTATAGCTTGTTACATGTGTTTTTAGTTTGGCTCAGCTTCTTGGCATGCTTTAACGGCTGGAGCTACAAGCTCAAGGCCTGTTAGCTCACAAGGTGGCAAGGTTGCATCGCTTACTTTGATAGGCGTTACACGCTCGCCCCATTTTATGTAGCTTGCGGCCCATGTTAAACCGGCCCCAAAGGCTGCCGACATAATATTTGAATGTGGCTTGATCAACCCTTGTTCTACGGCCTCACACAATGCAATAGCAATTGTAGCGGCTGAGGTATTACCGTAGTCAGCAATGTTAACCATGACTTTTTCATCCGGCACTTTCAAACGCTGCTGAATCGCTTGGATTATACGTAAGTTAGCTTGGTGCGGGACAAGTACGTTTATGTCATCAAGGCTTAAATTAGCTTGCGTTAATACATCATCACACGCTTCACTCATGCCTTTAACGGCACGTTTGAAAATTTCACGGCCTTCAAAGAGTAAGTCTGATGGACCAATTGGCTCATATTTATTTAAATCACTACCAAAGTTGGTGATGTGTAAAATGTCTCTGTCTTCACTGTCACAACCGGTTTTAGTGCCAAGTAGGCCTGCAGGTGTTTCTGCGGCTTCTAGTACTACGGCGCCAGCGCCATCCCCAAATAATACAGCACTGTCACGGCGTGCCCAGTTTACATACCAAGTCATACGCTCAGCAGCAATAACCACGGCCTTTTTTATCATTCCCGCTTGAATTTGTGCGGTAGCAGCCTGAAGGGCATATAAAAAACCAGAGCATGCAGCATTGGTATCTATCGCTGCAGCGCCGGTAGCGCCAATGTTTTTTTGTACTAAAGAGGCGGTATTGGCCACAACTGTTGAAGGGGTACACGTCGCTAAAATAACTAAATCGATATCTTTTGCGTCAACGCCTGCACAATCAATAGCATGCTTAGCTGCAACGGTTGCAAGCTCTGCGGTACTTACATGACTCACTCTACGCGACTTGATACCAGTGCGTGTGGTGATCCACTCATCGTTAGTATCAACTATTTCGCTAATTTCATCGTTGCTAATGCTTGCTGGTGGGATGCATTTACCCCAACCTGTGATATGTGCGTAGGCCATAATGTGTTCTCTTAAATGGTGGTCTGACGTGTATTGCTAAAGGATGAGTTATATCAAAAATTGCCCTTTAAGAGAAGTTATTACCCTGTTTTGTCTCTTAAAGTTTAAATTTACTGTAATTTTAAATGCCCGTTGCTGCATTTATAAATATAACCGTTCGAATTTAAAGCAAATAAAGGTATTATTATCTTAGGTCTGTACTGATAAAAGGGAAGTGTATGGGTAATAAAATTAAAGCATCACTATTTAATCACTTAATTGAGTCTGAACGGCAATTATTAGACCCAGAAGTACGCCAATCAAACGATGCATTAAATGCCTTGCTTGATGATGAATTTATTGAGATTTCAGCTAATGGCACCGTATTTGATAAGCAGCACGTACTGACTCGTTTACCTACTGAGGTTGTTCCACAGTTTTATAACCAGCACTTCAAGGGGCGAATGCTAAGCGAAGACATCGCGCAAATTAGTTACCAAGCAGCTTACAGGCGCTCAGCCCGAAGCGAGTTCAACTACTCCTTACGTATGTCGCTTTGGCGCAAAAGTAATGAACAATGGAAAATGGTGTTTCATCAAGGAACACCGTGCGCGCTTTTTACTATATCAATGGATGATTGACTGCTTTTATTAACGTATTAAATTTTATAGGTAAACCGTACCTTGTTTATGCAAACCGACCCGACCATTAGCCGCCTTTTAATGCTGCGAAGTGGTGCCATTGCCGTGCAGCTAATTGCTGTACTAAGCGTGTATTTTTTATTAGAGCATCAAATAGCGTTATTGCCTTTATTAGTGGTAATAGCGTTAGAGGCTATATTTCAATTAGTGAGCGTATTTGCTTATCGCAATGTAAGTCGAGCGCGCCCCGTTGGTATGTTGATGCAACTCACTGCAGATGTTCTGTTTTTAACTATTTTGCTTTCATTAAGTGGTGGCGCAACCAATGCATTTGTATCGCTATTATTGTTACCTATTATGATTGCAGCGGTAACACTTCGTGAAAAAGGACTCGCTTATATCGCTGTGCTAGCCATTGCCGCTTATAGCTTTTTATTAATTAGGATGCCCGATCACAGTATGCATCAAATGAACATGAGCGGGCACTTTATAGGCATGTGGGTAAATTTTGTTTTAAGCGCAAGCGTAATCGCTTTGGTTATTGGTGCTATGAGTAGAGCATTAAAAGAGCGCGAACGCACAATAGCTAAAGCTCGCGAGCAACAACTGCGTAACGAGCAACTGGTAACCCTAGATGGCGCAGCGGCGCAAATTACTCATCAACTAGCCAGTCCTATTGCTAACTTACAGTTACTATTTGAAGAGCTTTTAGAAGAGGAGCCAAATAACCCTGTCGTGGTGCAAATGCAAACGCCGCTTAAGCAGTGTGCTAGGCAATTAAATGACTTTAGAAAGCTCTCTGCACAGCTTCGTAATAAAAATACCATCGAGGACATTACAGTAAAGCAGCTGCAAACACAGATCACTGATACATTATTACTGCAATACCCAGATCAGCACATTAATTGGTTAAGTGAGCCAATTGCAGCGACCTTAAAAAGTGATGCAATGCTATTACCTGCTATTCTCAATTTGCTACAAAATGCATGCATTGCAAATCAAAAAAATAACCAAACCGAGTTAGAGCTAAGCTGGCAGCAAAATAATCAGCATAGTGAATGTGTATATTTGCTAATTCGTGATTTTGGCAGCGGTTTTAGCCAATCACAATTAGCAGAGCTTGGCGGACAACTTATGCCTAGTAGCCAAGGTATGGGGCTTGCGGTTTTGCTTTCTAATGTAACGTTTGAGCGCCTAAACGGCTCGTTAACTTTGTATAATCATGCTGGTGGTGGGGCGGTTGCTAAAGTAAAATTAGCCATAGTAAATAATGAGCAGTCACATACATGAAATTACTTATAATTGAAGACGATATAAACCTAGCCAGCACACTTGCTCGGCGTTTAACAAAACAAGGCTTTAGATGTGAAGTTGCGCATAATCAAAGTGATGCATTACTAAGTGCACATAAACATTTACCAGATTGTATTTTGCTCGATATGAAATTGGGTGACGATAACGGCCTTGCCTTAATTAAGCCACTTCGCAGCTTATTACCACAGGCGCATATTGTATTACTAACCGGATTTGCAAGCATAGCCACCGCAGTAGAGGCCATGCGTTTGGGCGCTGACGACTACCTTACTAAACCCGTTGATATGGCCACATTATTAAAGGCGCTAAACACCGATTTAAATATGCAAAATGTGAGCAGTATTGTAACACCAGTTATGTCGCCAGAGCGTTTAGAGTGGGAGCATATTCAGCAAGTATTGCACAGTAATAACGGTAATGTATCGGCCACTGCGAGGCAGTTAAACATGCATAGGCGCACATTACAGCGTAAGTTACAAAAAAAGCCGGTTCAGCAGTAACCGCTTAGGGGTATAAAATGAGTGATGATGCGGCTACATTAATGCGTAATCAAAAAATTATATTATTCGATGCGCAGTGTAAATTATGTAGTGCGTGGTGTAATTTTATTATTAGTAACGATGCCAATGTCATTTTTAAACTATGCAGCGTGCAATCTCCAAAAGGAGCACTGCTGTTAACTCACTTTGGTTTTTCAACCACACAATACGCCTCAATGGTTTACCTACAAAACGGCAAAGCGTACACGCAAAGTCATGCTTTTTTTGAAGTAGTAAAGCAGCTAGGTTACCCCTATAAATTAGCCACTGTATTTAGTATTTTACCTAACACCTTTAATAATTGGCTGTACGATAAAATTGCTTTAAACCGCTATACCTTATTTGGCAAATATCAATACTGCAGAGTACCCAACCCAGAGGACGCAAAACATTATTTATAAATTAGTCGTTCACACATTGCAGTATAAGTAGATGCCAGGTTTATGTGGCTGTGCTAAAATCGCCGCGTTTTAAATTATCAGGGCTTTGAAATGGCAAGTACAGCGCACGCACTCCACATATTGGTTAAACACAAAGAAATAGCAGAAGACATTATTAAGCAATTAGGTAAAGGTGCCAAGTTTCAAACCTTAGCTAAAAAATACTCGTCGTGCCCATCGGGTAAAAAAGGCGGTGACCTAGGCGAATTTAGACGCGGGCAAATGGTTCCGCAGTTTGACAAAATAGCCTTTAATGGCGCTATTTTAGAGCCGCATTTAGTTAAAACTAAATTTGGTTGGCATGTTATTAAAGTACTTTATCGTACTTAATAAGCTTGCAGATAAATACTAAAAAGGCTGCACACTGCAGCCTTTAAGATATAACCTTACCCGATTATTAATTATCCAAATTAAACTCAATTGTCATTTCTAAGTTTTTGTCAGGTACAGCAACACCATTAACAACTTTAGGTGAGTATTGCCATTTAGATAGTGCGCGTTTGGCTTCGCTATTAAACACTTGCTCAGGTTTAGCTTTAATAACGTTAATATTATTAGGGCGCCCATAACTATCTACATCATAAGACATGGTAACAAAACCTTCTGTTTTATTACGTACCTCTGCAATAGGGTATTTAGGTGGAACTGTTGATTTTACCGTTGCTGCAGGCCTGTCTTGAAGTGAAGTTGAAGTACAGCCAGTAATGATTAGAGCGGCAATGATAGACAGTAAGTATTTAATTTTAAATCCATTTATTATTTAGTTAGTCCCCTTTTTTACACTAAATGACCAGCAGTGTAAAATAAACCGTTTAGTTATTAAGCTCATGATTTAACCTTAATTAAGATTACTTAATAAACATCCAGACACCTGCGGCAATCATAAACAGGTTTTCAGTCAGAGAGATAAACCCCAGCGGTACATTACTATCTCCGCCAACGCAGGCACACTTAAGCTCTCGTTTGTCTATGTAAACAGCCTTAATCACCGACACGGCGCCAATACCCCCAATAAATAAAGAAATGGGTGCAACAATATAAGCAGAGAGACCCGCAATCATGCCAATACTTACAAATGCTTCTAAAAATGGGTACACATAAGCATATCTCACGACTTTCATTGCAAATAAATCATAGGTTATAAAAGAATTACTAAAGCTGTATAAGTCACGTAATTTTTGTATAGCCAGTACGCCCATTGTTAACGCGACAAACAGCATAATTGTATGCATAGAAAAAAGTGCAAAGCCAGTGGAGTAGCTAAATGCAAAGGCAAGTAATAAGGTAACAGCAAAAATGGCCGTTACGGGAGTGTAAGTAGTACCTTGTTGACCAGGCTCCGATTTATTAAAGTAAGCGCGCAGGTCGTCATACCCGCCAATGCGTTTGTTATCTATAAATGTTTGTGGTGTGGTATCAACATTGTGCTTTTGTTGAAATGCATCGGTTTCTTCGCGCGAAGTCAGCGGCTTATCATCTACCTTATAGCCTTTTCGCTTCAGTAAATCTTTTGATTTAAGACCAAATGGGCAAATGTGCTCATTGGTTACCATTCTGTATAACGTTGCTGACTTAGTCATGCTTGCTCCTTATGCGTATTTAATCGCTCGTTAGTCCTTAATAAATAGAGAGTGAATCGCGGTATGAAAGAAGTTAATGGCACCTTGTAATATTTACGTGGCATTTGAAATAAAATAGCGCGCAGCACACTCATTAAGAACACAAAATAGCTAATGCACGTATAGTGCCAGCACTTTTATAAAAGCGCAGAAGGTGAAGTTTGAGTAGCAGAGGGTTTTTGTTAAAAGCTTATAGAAATATCGGCTCACGTAGACAGCAAAGTCATGCTGCACCTTTAAAACCGTATAAGACTGCATTGCGCAGCCTTATATATGTTAAACAGCAGCTTACTTGCTAAGCGTCTTGCTTGGCTTCTTCTTCACTAATTTGTTTAAGTGCTTGTATAAATGAATCACTTGGTTGTCCGCCACTGATAGCATATTTATCGTTTATGATAAACGTAGGGACCGAGGTAATACCTAATTGCTTAAAGCGCTCTTGCTCTTGGCGCACTGTTTGTACGTATTTATCTGAGTGCAAAATACTACGCGCCTGTTCTTTATCAAGGCCAACACTTTCTACTACATCAAGCAGTGCGTCTTCTTGATTTAAGTATTTTAAATCGGTGAAGTGCGCTTCAAAAAAGGCGAGTTTTAACTGTGTTTGTTTGCCTTGTTCGCGCGCCCATGTAAGTAAGCGGTGCAAATCAAAGCTATTTATCATGATACGTTTGCCATCAAAATTAAACGTAAAGCCAGCACGCTTTCCAGCTTCAAACATGTTTTTACGATTTTCATCGCCTTGCTCTTCAGTCAGGTTGTACTTTTGCATTAAGTGTTCGTTTAAATCTTGACCCTCAAGTGGCATATCAGGGTTTAGCTCAAAAGGATGCCACGTAATATCTGCACTCATTTCGTCTTTAAGTTGGCCAAGCGCTGTCTCTAGGTTTTTATAACCTATTACGCACCATGGGCACATTACGTCTGACACGATATCAATTTTAAAGTTTTTCATATTCATCCTTTTGCGGATTGCTTGGTATAAAAGGGATATTGGGATGAAGTTTGTATTATCAATCCTTAAACTAAAAAGAGCAGCTAATGGCTGCTCTTTATTAAAGGGTTTAAGCGTTAAGCCCAAACGGGTCGTCAATACTATAACTTGGTTGTGTAAACCAATGTGGACCGTTGTCGGTCATATAAAAATGATCTTCTAAACGTACGCCAAACTCATCGGGTATAACTAGCATTGGCTCATTACTAAAACACATGCCAGGGGCAAGTGGGGTTTTATCACCACCAACTAAGTATGGCCATTCATGAATATCTAAGCCAATACCATGACCAGTACGATGTGGGCAGCCGGGTGTTTGATACTGTGGCCCCAATCCTTGAGCCGCTAAATAGTTACGAGCCCCTGCATCAACCTCTTCACACGTAACACCAATCTTGGCTGCATTAAACGCGGCGAGTTGCGCTGCTTTTTCGTGATCCCAAAACATTCGTTGGCGCATTGTTGGTTCGCCATATACATAAGTACGGGTAATATCCGATAGGTAATCGTGTACTTTACAGCCGGTATCGATTAATACCATATCGCCTTTTTTAAGTACTTGCGCGTCTTTAACACCGTGCGGAAAAGACGTTGCAACTCCAAATAAAACAATACAAAAATAGTTACCTGGTGCGCCTACCTTTTGATGCGCTTTTTTTATAAAAGCCTCTACTTCTGTGGTGGTAATACCTTCGTAAAGCATACTTGCGGTTGCTTGATGTACAGCTAAAGTCATGTCCATTGCACATTGCATAAGCGCTAATTCATTTACCGACTTATGCATTCTACAATGTGCAGTAACGCTTTGTGCATTGATTAGATTAAAGCCTTTTTGCGCTTTGTTAATACCGTCAAATATAAAAAACTGCGCGCTTTCATCAATGCCTATAGTGGCGGTGTCGCTTACGTTAAGCTGCTTTAATACATTTACAAAAAGCGAGTAGGGGCTCTCGTGCTCTTGCCAACCATAAATAGGCCCCTCAACCACTTTAAACCCATTTAGGGTGCCAATTTCAAAATACGGGGCAATGTATTGTACTTCACCAATAGCAGGTAAAATGGCACCAACCATGCGCTCACTTGCGTACCATTTCATACCTGTAAAGTAGGTGAGATTAGTGCCTGCATTTAAGTATATGGCATCAATATTATTAGCTTGCATGTATGCTTGTGCTTTAGCAATACGCTGCAAATATTCATCTACTTGTATGGGGGTCACTTTGCATGTCATATTACTTAAACTTGCCAGTGCTTGTTCACTTGTTTGCGTACCAACGCCTACTGTGGCCATAAATGTCTCCTTGGTTTTTAGGCATTGTGTTTAATCTAAAACAGTAATTCAACATTATGCGACGACATACATATTAAGGCTTTTTAGCATAAGGTAAACGAGATAGTTTGTTGCCTGTATGGTAGCTATCAAGCCCCGTCACAGCAACTGTTTCAATAGCCTGTAAATCTAAAAAGCCATCGCTTTGCAAGGCAACTTCATCTAAGTAAACATCGGTAATTTCACCTATAACCAGCTCAGTGCCATTTACGGCTAAGTGTTGGTGCTCAACATAATTTACCGCATATTTTAATCGTGACTCTTGCACAAATGGCGCTGTAAAGTCATTTAGGTATTCTGGCGTTAAACCGGTCGCATTGAACTCTGATTCGCCTTTAGGGTAACGGGCCGATGTTTGATGCGCTTGTTTATAAATAGCTTTGTTAACTTGGTTAATGGTGTAGCTACCCGTTTCGATTATGTTTTCGAATGTATGGCGTGGCACACTGTTTGGGCGCATTATCATGCCAACCAGCGGCGGGTGTGCACCAAGGTGAATGACAGAGCTAACAATGGCGAGGTTGGTATTGCCTTGCTTATCTTGGGTGCCAATTAAATTGGCGCTTTTATAACCCGAAAGCGAGTTAATTAAATGAGTACGGGTGTGTTTTTCAAGTGCGTTTATTCGCTCTTTAGTAAAATGCATTAAAGTTCCTTACCACGGTATGGTTTCACCTTGCCAGTCTAAATAGGCAGGCGCACCATTGAGTTCTAAATGAGGGTTATTAAATGTAAGTGTAAAAAGCTGTTTTGCCACAAATTCGGTACTAAAAAGCTTACCCGCAGGTACATTTTTTTGAAATGGCTTAGAAAGGGCTGTATCGGTAGTACCTGGATGGAATAATACTAATTTGGTATTTTTGGCGCGCCGTGCAAGCTCAATCGCAGCGGTTTTGAAAAGCATATTTAAAGCAGCTTTGGAGGCGCGATACGTATACCAACCGCCTAACTTGTTGTCGTTAATGCTGCCTACACGCGCACTAAGTGCGGTAATATTGCACTGCGTTTTGTGTGTTAAAAGTGGCAAAATACTTTGCAGGCAAAGCAGAGGGGTTAGCGTGTTTGAGTTTAGAAGTTGGCTGAAATACTCAGCGTCTATATCTTCAAGTTTTTTTTCGGGCATATGAGATGTGCTATGCAGCATACCGTTAAATATAACAACCTGTTCAATTTCAGCGCTTTGCTCTTTTAAGTAAGCACTAACGCGCGCTAGGCAAGGTGTTGTGTAATCAGTTTTAAAATGTACAACACTTCCCTCAAAATCAATACTCTTTGAGCTAACACAAACAATTTGATGAGTGGGTGTATTTATTTGTAGCTGCTCTATATAAGCTTTTGCAATGGCACTACTTGCGCCAAATAATACAATTGTTTTCATTTAGCACCTTTTGATTTAACACGGCATTGTCCGTTGGTGCACTGTGTATTTGGCATTAACAGTCGGCTTAGCGTTTGTCTGTATTTGGCAAAAAGTAAATAACCACAGTCAGCGAAAAAACTAATTATAGGCAAGCGAAAAATTTTCAACCAGGTGTGTTTTCCAACGGTTTTCCATGCGTGATAAGTCACATCTAACCCGTAAATCATTTCACCGGAAAATGTTTGTGCTTGTAAATGATTCATTGCTTTATTTTTATCAATATATGAATAGCGGTCACTAAAATCGGGCGCATTTAAATCTTCAAGCTGGATTTTATTGGCGGTGTCAGCCTGTTTTAATTTTGTCATCTCAGTGCTACATAATGGACAATTGCCGTCATAAAAAATGATCATAAAATAACTTAACGTTTATTTTTCATATACTTTTTTACGACATACCATTGCAAATGGATCTATTAAATATGCGCTCATAATGATATTAATAGCATTCCATGAAACAAAGGAGACTGAGAAATGAGTGAACAATATGCCGCCTTGCGAGGAAATGTTAATTTACTAGGGCAGTTATTAGGACAAACTATTAAGGATGCCCAAGGACAAGCGATTTTAGATAAGGTAGAAGAAATTCGTGCTTTATCAAAGTCATCTCGCAGTGGTAACGAAGACGACAGACAAGCGCTAATTGAGGTACTACATGCGCTTAGTGATGAAGAGCTTTTACCGGTTGCCCGTTCATTTAATCATTTTTTAAATTTAGCTAATGTAGCAGAGCAGTTCCACACTGTTTCGCGTTTTAATGATGTTGGCTTTTGCCAACTAAACCCTCTCACTCAAACATTAAAAACGTTAACTGCAAAAGCAAAAGAAGGCCAATTAGACAGTAATCACCTGGCCGAAACACTCTCAAAACTCCACATAAACTTAGTATTAACGGCTCACCCAACCGAGGTGACACGCCGAACAATGATCAACAAACAGGTTGAACTCAGTGAATGTTTAGCATCACTTGAACGCAAAGATAATTTAGAGCAAGAACGCACTGCTATTTTAAACCGTATTGCACAGCTTATTAGCCAAGCGTGGCACACGGACGACATTCGTCGTTCGCGCCCGACGCCAATTGATGAAGCTAAATGGGGCTATGCAGTCATTGAAAATAGCTTGTGGCACGCTGTGCCGCGTTTTTTACGTGAGTTTTCAGAACAAGTAAAAGAGCATTTAAGTTTAGAATTACCCATCGATTACAGCCCTATTGAGTTTACCTCTTGGATGGGGGGAGACCGCGATGGTAACCCATTTGTGACTGCGCAAGTGACTTCTGAAGTACTTGATCACGGTCGCTGGATGGCGCTTAATTTATATATTCAAGACTTAAAAACATTGTGCGCTGAGCTTTCTATGTCTGATGCAAGCGATGAGCTCATTGAACTTGCGGGGCAAGAGTTTGAACCATACCGTGCAGTAATTAAAAAACTTAAAACGCAAGTTGCTGAAACCGTCGCTCATTTAGGCGCTAAAATTAAAAACAAGCGCAGTGATTCACAAGACTTAATTACTGATATTAATCAAATTAAACACCCGATAGAAGTGTGTTACCGCTCATTATTAAAGTGCAACATGAAAGTAGTCGCCGATGGCTTATTACTTGATTTATTGCACCGTATTAATAGCTTTGGACTGCGTTTGGCAAAACTTGATGTACGCCAAGATTCAGACCGTCACAGCGACGTATTTTCAGAGCTAACACGCCACTTAGGCTTAGGTGATTACAACCAATGGCAAGAGCAAGACAAGCAAGCATTTTTGCTTACCGAGCTTAATTCTCGTCGCCCGCTAATCCCTAAAAATTGGCAACCTAGCCCAGAAGTGCAAGAGGTACTCGATACCTTTGATGTTATCGCACAGCAAGATGAAAATACATTTGGCTTATACATTATTTCAATGGCGCGTACTGCCTCTGATATTTTAGCGGTACAACTACTGTTAAAAGAAAGTGGCTGTCAGTTTGATTTACCTGTTGCACCATTGTTTGAAACACTTGACGATTTAAATGCAGGTAGCGATGTAATTACTACACTGCTTGATAACGTGTGGTACCGCGGGCATATTAAAAATACCCAAAATGTGATGATTGGTTATTCAGATTCTGCCAAAGATGCCGGCATGATGGCTGCAGGTTGGGCGCAGTACGAGGCAATGGATAAATTAGTACAGCTTGCCGATGAGCGTGGCATAGAGCTTGTTTTATTCCATGGTCGTGGTGGTACAGTCGGGCGCGGTGGCGCACCTGCCGCACAGGCACTGCATTCACAACCACCGGGTTCGTTAAAAGGCGGCTTGCGTGTAACTGAGCAGGGCGAGATGATCCGCTTTAAGTTTGGTTTACCCGATGTTGCACTGCAAAGCTTAAATATTTACGCAGGTGCAGTACTGCAAAGTAACTTATTACCACCGCCAGAGCCAAAACCGCAGTGGCGTGAAGTAATGAAGTTAATAAGTGAGCAATCGTGTGAGCACTACCGTAATGTGGTTCGTCATGATGAAAACTTTGTACCTTACTTTAGAATGGCCACTCCCGAGCTTGAGCTGTCTAAATTACCATTAGGCTCACGTCCTGCTAAGCGTAATCCAAATGGCGGCGTTGAAAGCTTACGTGCTATCCCTTGGATTTTTGCATGGAGTCAAAACCGTTTAATGTTACCTGCATGGCTAGGTGCATTAACAGGCTTAAAAGCAGCGCTTGATAAGTATGGCCTAGAAACACTTCATGAAATGAGCTTGCAATGGCCGTTTTTCAGAGCGCGTCTAGAAATGCTAGAAATGGTATTTAGTAAAGCTGATAGCTGGTTAAGTGAGCATTACGATAACGCGCTGGTGGAAGATATGTACAAACCACTGGGTGTGTCACTGCGTAAAGAGCTTGAAGAGGCAATTAGCCTTGTACAGTCTCTTAGTCCTCAAAATAGCTTACTAGCGGACCAACCATGGATAAAGGAATCGATTGCGCTTCGTAATCCGTACACGGATCCGCTTAATGTACTGCAAGTTGAGTTACTACGACGTGCGCGTTCAAGTGAAAAAGGCAGCGAAGGTGACATTGATAACGCCTTAATGATCACTATGACAGGTATTGCTGCAGGTATGCGTAATACAGGTTAATAAGTAATTTTATGACGTGATAGTAAATCACTAATTTAATGTAATCGGTATTTTAAAAGGGAACACGCTGTGTTCCCTTTTTTATTTAATAACCTAAGGATTAACTTTTACGGCTTATATGAGGCTTGATAAGGTGTGGATGCATTGTTTAGCTTTACTGAACGTAAGTCATTAAAATAGCACAGGAGCAGTTATCGAACACGCTAGGCATCAAAGTTTAAGACGCGCATAAAACACATCTAGTCTGAACAAATGTTAACCACAAAGGTCAATAGTCCTAGTAATTCTAACCTTAACCTTTTAAACTACTTGGCCATTAAATAATTATAATATGTTATGGCTTCAGCAACTTTTACTGTGCAACAAGACACAGCCCTTACAAATTCACATATCTCTTTAAGCGTAGCGCAAACTCACGCTTTACGTGGTCAGCTAAAAACCCAACGCGGCATATTAAATTCTAATAATATAAAACAGCTATGTACGCAATTTAATGTATCCGATGATGCGTTATTACAAGGTTTGGTACCGCTTGCCTCAGAATTTTCAGTGGCTCCCGTTTCACACTTTCATGTGGGTGCTATTGTTAAAGCGCTTGATGAGCAAGGCGATGTAAATTTTTATTTTGGTGCTAATGTAGAGTTTGATCATCAAGCACTTAGCTTAGTAGTTCATGCAGAGCAGTCGGCGATTAATAATGCGTGGTTAAATGGCGCTAAAAAAATAGTTAAAATCGCTATAAGTGATGCGCCATGCGGTTACTGTAGACAGTTTATGAATGAACTGGCCGATGCTAAAGAGTTTGATATTTTATTGCCAAAGCAACACTTTAAACTAGCCGATTTATTACCGCATTCATTTGGGCCTACCGATTTAGGTAACGAATTCAGTTTGTTTAATCCTAAGCCTCACCAGCAAACGTTTGCCAATACTGAGCTTGATGAAAAATTAGCATCAATTGCACTTAGTGCATATGTACCCTATAGCCAAAATTTTAGTGCGGTAAAGATTAGTACATTTGAGAATGGTGACTTTTATGGCAGTTACGCAGAAAATGCAGCATACAGCCCAAGCCTTTCGCCACTACAAAGTGCGCTTAGCCAGCTGTTTTTGGCGGGACTTAGTTTTAATGGTAATACGGTTAAATCAATCACCCTGTTAGAAACACAAGGCCGTGAAAACCAAGGGGGAGTAGCGCGTGCTGTACTTGCAAGCTTTGACAACCTACCTGAAATAAAATTGATTAGCGCACCGCTGGGTAACCAGAGTTTAGGTTAAGCTAAAAACAATAAAGCACAGCCATTGCTGTGCTTTATACGTTTAATTAAAGTGCTAAAAAGGATTAGCCTAATAGTACTTTTGCAGCTTCTAATACCACTGCTACAGATTTTTTCTCAATTTCACCGTGGTCAACATTTGGAATTTCTTGACGAGTACGGTTTACCAACACACCGGCAACACACGCAGCTTTAAGGCCAAGGGCTGCACACATGGTAAATAATGTAGCCGACTCCATTTCGTAGTTCATTACGCCTAGGTTTTGCCATTCTTCACAGCTACCTTGTAATGACTTTGGTACGTAGCCAGAGTGCGTATCGTAACGCTCTTGACCTGGGTAGAACGTATCGCTTGATGCTGTAATACCAATATGAAAATCAATGTTTAGGTTTTTACATGCTTGCACCATAGCTTGCGTAGCAAAAAAGTCTGATACCGCAGGGTAGCTAAGCGGCGCAAAGTGCTGGCTTGCACCATCTAAACGCACTGATGCTTGGCTTACTAAAATATCACCTTCGTTAATATGTGGCTGAATCGCACCTGTAGTACCAATACGTAAAAAAGTACGTACACCAAGTTGCGCTAATTCTTCTACTGCAATTGATGTAGACGGGCCGCCAATACCGGTTGAACAAATCACTACAGAGTGACCATTCAACTGACCTAAATAAACATGAAACTCACGTGTTTGAGCAAGGCAGGTTGGGTTGTCTAGGAATTGAGAAATGCGTGCAGCACGATCAGGATCGCCCGGGACAATAGCAAGTTGCGCCCCTTTTAAATCGTCAATACATAATCCTAAGTGAAATACCTTTTCCATAACTAAGCCTTTTTATAAAATTTGTTGTCAATCTAGCATCATTGCGACAAATGTAAACTATGTACAGGACGTATGTCCGATGTTGAAAAATACACGTATATGCTGGCTTTATTCATCCACATTGAATATTAAACCATAGACTTAAAGGGTGTTAAAACAAGAGGAGTTGACTTGTTAATTTAGAGTCTATATGTATTGGTTATGGTGATAATTTCAATTTATCAGTATGTGGTTTAAAACGTTTTTAATTGTTTTATAACAAATGGTTATGTATTGATTTTGGCTTTATTTAAACATCGATTTTTCAAGCGTGTATTAATTGCTAGTTCAATAAGTGAGCGCGCAGAGTGTTTTAGGTAATTAAGCCGATAATTTTAATATTTGCATAACTAATCAAAACCGCATGAATAAAAACACAAGTATAGGATTTATTATGAGCACACAATTTGACGCGTTTAAACGTAAAGTAGAGCACTGTTTATGTGCCCCAGGCGACGGTGTATTTACCGTGAATACCGCCAAAGAGCGTAAAGCGGCATTACGTAATAAATTATATGGGCAAAGCGAGAATGTTGATGTTTTGTGGCGAAACTCTTTAACACAGCTGCCTGAGTCTCCTCATAAAGCGGTTATGTTAGGTATTAGCTCAGATTGTGGCGGTGGCATTCTACGTGGAGCAAACTGGGGGCCATTATTTTTGCGCTCTGCGCTGATAGATCAACAACCGCAGTGTCACTCATTCGATTTAGGCGATGTGAGGGTAATTCCTCACTTATTGCACGATAAATACTTAAACGATGCAACCATTTCAAATTGTCAAAAAGCCCTTTACGGTGATGAAAATGATGACTATTACGTAAGCCCGCTTTCAATTACTGAAGACGTGTGCGATAGCTTTTATGCAACGTTTAAAGACAAGGGTATTTTTGGCATTGGTGGCGATCATTCAATTAGCTACCCACTAACTAAAGCGTATTTAAAAGCAAAGCGTGAGCAAGGTAAGCGTACTGCTATAATTCATTTTGACGCACATACTGACTTATTAGTAGAGCGTTTAGGTATAGATTTATGCTTTGGTTCGTGGTGTACACATATTTTAGAATTTTTACCAGCGCCGCATCATTTAATTCAATTTGGTATACGCTCAAGCGGTAAACCAAAAGCGCATTGGGAAAGCACCTTTGGCGTTAAACAGCATTGGGCTGCTGAAATAATAGAACGTGGTGCTAAAGCGGTTGCTGCTGAAACCATTGCACAGTTAAAAGCTGATAACGTAGATGAAGTGTATGTAAGCTTTGATATAGATGCACTTGATGCGGAGTTTGCCTCAGCAACGGGCACACCAGAAGACAATGGCTTAACGCCGCAACACGCTTTGGATATTTTACAAGCCATTGCTGATGAGTTTCCTATTACGGGCGCTGATATGATGGAAATTGCGCCGTTCACCGACAGCTCGTTGGTAGGGCAAGCAAGCTCGGAAACTACATTACGTGAAGGCGCAAAAATCTCAGCGTTTTTAATCGGCGCAATGAATAAATAGTTATAAAAAATCTAGTCCTTTCAGCGTATAGGGCTAGATTAAAAACTAGCGGTTCAGCTACTCTCAGCTATAGTTTGTTAATATCTGTTTAGTTTTGAGGCGAAGCTGAATGAAGTTGTATGTACTTTTGTTGTGCTTTGTATGCATAAGGCTCAATGCAGCTGAAATTACAATAGTGACCGAGGTATTCCCCGATTTTCAGTATATTGATGAGAACAATCGGCTAGCAGGGCGTTCTGTAGACAAAGTAAGAAACGCACTTGCCAACACAGATATAAAATACACTATGCTAGCGCAAAGTTGGGCTGTGTCTTATAACGCAGTGTTAAGAGACACAAATACCTGTATATTTTCTATTGTAAGGCTGCCTAAACGCGAAGATAAATTTAGCTGGGTGGCTGAACTTGAAAGTTTTGACTCTGCTATTTATGCGCTCAAATCGCGCAATATTCGTTTAAAAACGCTTAACGATGCTAAACAATATAAAACAGCGGTGCTTAGGGACAATTTTAGCCACCATTATTTGTTAGAGCGTGGCTTCAGTGAGTCTAAAAACTTACTTATAATTGATAGCTTAGACAAAATAGATAAATTAATAAGCACACGGCACGATATTCTCGACTTTGTTATTTTAAGTAAAAAACAATTTAACTACCGAGCACAATTTGAGCCAAAGCTAAAGTTATTAGAACCTATATTAACCCTCAATACACAAAATTCCCCTTTGTACTTTGCCTGTAATAAAAACATGCCACAAAGCCTACAAGATAGCCTCTCGCTCGCTTTTGATGAAGCTAAATATAAAAATAAGTAATTACTAATCAACGGCTTACTGGTTTTTGTTGTAAAGTCGCAAATATAAATTGCCGCGTTTAAAAAAGCGTCTATACTCAGCTGCTTTTTATTGAAAAAAGCGCTAACTTTTTGGAGCGTTAAATGGGTGATTTGATCGGGATTAGCTTATTGATCTTGATGAGTGCGTTATTTGCTATGTCGGAAATCGCCATTGCAGCGTCGCGTAAAATTAAGCTACGTGTGATGGCCGATGAAGGCAGTGATAACGCGCGTGCAGTATTAAAGTTGCAAGAAAATTCGGGGGCGTTTTTTGCAATGATTCAAATTTCCCTAAACGCCATTGCTATTTTAGGTGGGATTGTTGGTGAGCAAGCTTTATCACCCTATGTAAAAAATGTATTGATGCTTTTTTATCAAGGCGCTCACCTTGATAAAATCAGTTTTATATTTTCGTTTTTTACTATTACTTCTTTGTTTATCTTATTTGCTGATTTAATGCCGAAGCGCTTAGCTATGATCATGCCCGAAGCAGTTGCAGTGCGTGTGGTAATCATTATGCGTTGGGTTACGTTTGCACTTACACCATTAGTTATGTTTTTTAATGGTTTAACTAATTGTGTGCTGCGCCTATTTAAAGTACCTGCAGAGCGAGAAGATAGTGTGACTACAGAAGACATTGTGGCGATGATGGAGGCAGGTGCAGAATACGGTAGCTTACAACAGCAAGAGTACGAGCTAATTGGTAATGTGTTTGAACTAGAGGCGCGCTTTTTATCGAGTGTGATGACTCCGCGAGACCAAATAGTGTATTTTGATTTAGATGAAAGCAGCCACGATATAGCCACTAAAATTATTGAAAGCCCCCACAATCATTTTTTAGTGGTATCAGGGAATTTAGATAAATTACGCGGCTCTGTTGAGTCAAAAGATATATTACGGCAAGTGCTTAAAGGTGAGCTTGCAACCATTAAACAAGAGCTAGTAGAGACGGATATTTTTTACCTGCCCGAAACTTTGAGCCTATCTGAGGCGTTAAATGCATTCAAAAGTGCCGCTAAACCGTTTGCGGTAGTGGTAAATGAGTATGCGTTATTGGTTGGCATTGTAACTGTAAAAGATTTAATGAAAGGCTTTATGGGCGATTTAATTACCCACCAAGGCGATGAACTTATTGTAAAGCGTGATGATTGCTCATGGTTGGTAGATGGCTTAACCCCCATTACTGATTTAGCAAAAGTATTAGATATTGAAGAGTTTCCTGAGCAAATGCATTATGAAACGGTGGCGGGATTTTTAATATACACAATGAAGCGTATTCCTAAACGGGCTGAACATGTAAGCTTTAACGGGTTTAAGTTTGAAGTAGTTGATGTTGAGGGGATTAGAGTAGAGCAATTACTGGTGTCCCGAATTAAGAACTAGACCTAAATTTACGTTTAAAGCCAAGCTTAGCTTAGCTTGGCTTAGCTTGGCTTTTTTGTTGCGCGTAGGTAATTAGCGAATCGCTTTTAAGTTTATTTTTCATACTGTTTTATTTAGTTTTCATCTAATTAACACCAACTACAACCTATGGCGTAGTTTAATTATGCAACTGTAAGTTAGTGTAAATTTGAAGCTGTTTTAATTTATTATCCTTTAGATTTACTTTAGAATGATCGTTCACTCTAGACATAAATAGATTAAAAGGTATTTATCATGCAGCGTTCTCGCACCGCTTTATTTGTATTAACAGCTCTTATTGGGTCTGTTGCTTTAACAGGTTGCGATCAAGCAGCTGAGTCGCAACAAGCTTCAGCGCCACAAGCAGTACCTGTTGGTGTTATTACTTTAAAAAGCCAAGCGCTTACACTAAAAAAGGAGCTTCCTGGTCGCGTTAGTGCTTTTCAAATTGCACAGATTCGCCCGCAAGTAAGCGGCATTGTGCAGTCTCGGTTATTTAAAGAGGGGGCTCAAGTAGAAAAAGGCCAAGCGCTATACCAAATTGACCCCGCGACCTTTGAAGCAGATCTTGCAGCAAGCGAGGCGGCTGTAGCTCGCGCTGAGGCAAGTATTGCGAGCACTAAATCTAAAGCGTCACGTTATAGCGAGCTTTTAAAAATTAAAGCCGTAAGTCAACAAGACTATGACGAGGCCGATGCCGCGCAAAAACAAGCAAAAGCCGAACTATTAACAGCAAAGGCCCAGCTTAAGTCTGCACAAATTAATCTCGATTACAGCCACGTATCTTCACCAATCAGCGGTCAAATTAGTAAATCGAGTGTTACCGTTGGTGCACTTGTAAGTGCAAACCAATCGACAGCACTTGCAACAGTGACTCAGCTTGACCCTATTTATGTCGATTTAACGCAATCAAGTAACGAGCTAACCCAACTCAAAAAAGCCATTGCATCAGGCACTTTAAGTGTTGATTCACAATCACAAACTGATGTTGAGCTGCAAATGGAAGATGGTTCAGCTTACCCGCTCAAAGGCACATTACAGTTTTCAGAAGTGACTGTAGACCCAAGCACGGGATCCGTTACTTTACGGGCTAAATTCCCAAACCCTGACAAATTATTGTTACCTGGCATGTACGTGCGTGCCTCAGTGGTTGAAGGCGTTAAACAAAATGCTATTTTAGTGCCGCAACGTGGAGTTAGCCGTAATACAAAAGGCGAGCCAACAGCTATGGTGGTAAGCAAAGAAAACACCGTTGAAAGCCGCGTGTTAAAAGTAGATAGAACGATTGGCTCTAACTGGTTAGTAACCGACGGGTTAGCTGATGGCGATAAAGTAATTGTTGAAGGCTTACAAAAAATTCGCCCAGGTGCACCAGTTAGCCCTTCAGAAGTTTCACCGTCTGCAACAGCCGACAAAGCGTAATAACGGAGAGTTTTAATGTCACGATTTTTTATCGACAGACCCATCTTTGCGTGGGTACTTGCCATCGTGGTTATGCTTGCAGGTGTGTTGGCTATTCAAAGCTTACCCATAGCACAATACCCGTCAATTGCACCGCCAGCAATTAGTATTACCGCTACTTACCCTGGGGCATCAGCTCGTACTTTAGAAGATACGGTTACTCAGGTTATAGAGCAAAAAATGAAAGGACTTGATGGCTTGTTGTATATGTCATCTACGTCTGAGTCGAGCGGTTCAGCTACGCTTACGCTTTCATTTAGTGCCGACACAGACCCAGACATTGCACAGGTACAAGTGCAAAACAAGTTAGCCACAGCGACCCCTTTACTCCCTGAAGAAGTACAAAGACAGGGCGTATCGGTGGCAAAATCTGCACGTAACTTTTTAATGGTTTTAGGTTTTGTATCAAAAGACGGCAGTATGACGAATATCGACATTGGTGATTATGTCTCATCGAATGTCCAAGATATTGTCTCGCGTGTTGAAGGGGTAGGTGAAGTTCAGTTATTTGGCTCTCAATATGCTATGCGTATTTGGTTAGATCCAGCTAAGCTGCAAAATTATAAATTAACACCTGCAGATATTAGCACTTCAATTAGTGCCCAAAATGCGCAAGTATCTGCTGGTCAATTAGGCGGCATGCCAGCGGTTGAAGGCCAGCAGCTCAATGCAACGGTGACAGCGCAAAGCCGTTTGCAAACCGCAGCAGAGTTTGAACAAATTATAGTAAAAGCAAACGCTGATGGCTCGTTTGTACGCCTTGAAGATGTAGCGCGTGTAGAGCTCGGCGGCGAGAGCTACCGTGTTGTAGCACGTTACGATGGAAAACCTGCATCGGGCTTAGGTATTAAGCTTGCCAGTGGTGCAAATGCCCTTGATACAGCCGAAGGTGTAAAAGCTGCAATTGCAGAGCTTAAGGCGTTCTTCCCTGAAGGATTAGACGTTGTTGTACCATACGACACTACACCGTTTGTGTCGCTATCGATTGAAAAAGTGGTTCATACGTTAATAGAAGCAGTGGTACTGGTTTTTGTGGTTATGTATCTGTTTCTACAAAACTTCCGCGCTACGCTTATTCCAACGATTGCTGTGCCAGTGGTGTTGCTAGGTACTTTTGGTATTTTGTACACGTTTGGTTATTCAATAAATACATTAACCATGTTTGCTATGGTACTTGCCATAGGCCTACTGGTAGATGATGCCATTGTTGTAGTAGAAAACGTTGAACGTGTAATGAGCGAAGAAAAGCTTTCTGCGCTTGAGGCAACACGTAAATCGATGGATGAAATTAAAGGCGCGCTTGTAGGTATTGCCATGGTGCTGTCGGCGGTATTTATTCCGATGGCGTTTTTTAGTGGCTCAACCGGTGTTATTTATCGTCAGTTTTCTATTACGCTGGTATCAGCAATGGGGTTATCGGTATTGGTGGCGCTTATTTTAACACCAGCATTGTGTGCAACGCTTTTAAAACCAAGCCATGTTCATGATAACAGCTCGTTATTCGGTCGTTTTTTCAGTGGCTTTAATCGCGGGTTTGATAAAACTAATTCAGGCGCACAAAGCTTTGTGAGTCGCATGATCCGTTTATCTAAGCGCTATCTTTTATGTTATGGCCTTATTGTCGCAGGTATGGTGTATATCTTTTCAAGCTTACCAACGGCATTTTTACCAGATGAAGACCAAGGTATTTTGTTTAATCAGGTATCACTGCCAGCAGGCTCAACGACGGAAGAAACGCTAGAAGTTGTTAAAAAAGTAGAAAAGCACTTTTTGAACGATCAATCGGATGCTGTAAATGGTATTTTCACGGTAACTGGGTTTAGTTTTGCCGGTTCGGGTCAAAACTCAGCAATTGCTTTTGTGAACTTTAAGCACTGGGATGAGCGTCAAGGCGAAGGTTTATCTGTACAAGCAGTGGCAGGTAAAGCAATGGGCTATTTTTCTACCATTAAAGAAGCGTTTGTATTTGCTTTTCCGCCGCCAGCGATTGTGGAACTAGGTACGGCTAATGGCTTTAATATTTTCTTACAAGACCGTGTTGGACTTGGCCACGATGCACTACTGGCCGCGCGTAACCAGCTATTAGGATTAGCAAGCCAAAGCCCAATTCTTGCGGGCGTACGCCCTAATGGTCAAGAAGATATGCCAGAGCTACAACTTGATGTAGACCTTGCTAAAGCTCAGGCACTGGGCGTTTCGCAAGCTAATATTAACAGCACCCTAGCAACTGCGTGGGGTAGTAGTTATGTAAATGACTTTATTGACCGCGGCCGTGTTAAAAAGGTTTACCTACAAGGCGATGCCGATTCGCGTATGGTGCCAGAGGATTTAAATAAGTGGTATGTACGTAATGATAGCGGTGATATGGTGCCATTTTCGGCCTTTGCAAGTTCGCATTGGACCTATGGCTCGCCGCGTCTTGAGCGTTACAATGGTTTTTCAGCAATGGAAATTCAAGGTACTGCTGCGCCAGGTTACAGTACAGGCCAAGCAATGGATGAAATGGAGCGCTTAGTAAAGCAATTACCTAATGGTATTGCCTCTGAGTGGACCGGTATTTCGTTTCAAGAGCGCTCAAGTAGCGGCCAAGCGCCATTGCTATATGGTTTATCGCTGTTGTTTGTATTTTTATGTTTAGCAGCGCTTTATGAAAGTTGGTCGGTACCATTTGCTGTAATGCTTATTGTGCCACTGGGTATATTTGGCGCTATGGTTGCTGCACTAACGGCTGGATTATCTAACGATATATACTTACAGGTTGGTTTGTTAACCACCATAGGTCTTGCCTCTAAAAATGCAATATTAATTGTAGAGTTTGCGATTCATAAAATGCAAGAAGGCTTAAGCTTAGTCGATGCGGCTGTTGCTGCCGTACGCTTGCGTTTACGCCCCATACTTATGACATCTATGGCCTTTATTTGTGGTGTTATTCCACTTGCTATTGCCTCAAGTGCTGGCTCAGGCGCACAAAATGCACTGGGTATTTCAATTATTGGTGGTACGCTTGCCTCTTCTATTTTAGTCGTGGTATTTGTGCCGTTATTCTTTGTATTAGTTCGTCGTTTATTCCCTATGGCAAATAGCGAAGACAAAAAGGAGCGCGCGCAATGAGCAAAAAACGTCTAAGTTTAAGCGCTATTACGCTTGTTATTTTAAGTGGTTGCCAATTAGCGCCAGAGCAAAAAGAGCTTACTTTACCAGTGCCAGATGCATATGCATCTGACACTGAGCAAGCATCAGCACAGCAATTACATTGGCAGCAATTTTTTAACGATGAAAAATTAAAAACCCTGATTGGCTTAAGCCTTGAGCATAATAAGGATATGC
This sequence comes from Pseudoalteromonas sp. P1-25, assembly GCF_001401805.1. Taxonomy (GTDB): domain Bacteria; phylum Pseudomonadota; class Gammaproteobacteria; order Enterobacterales; family Alteromonadaceae; genus Pseudoalteromonas. The sequence continues at coordinate 63,084 of NZ_LKDW01000014.1, read as the reverse complement.
AAATTGCAGCGCTTAATGTACAGCGCGTTCGTGGCTTATACCAAATTGAAGACTCGGCTTTATACCCATCGTTAGATTTTAACGCCAGTGGTACACGCCAGCGTTTGCCTGCTGAGTTGTCAGGTAGTGGCGAAGCCACAATTAGCTCACAATACAGTGCTACAGTGGGTATTACTTCTTATGAGTTGGATATTTGGGGCAAGGTACGTAATCAATCAGAGCAAGCCCTGCAAAACCTTTATAACACTGAGCTTACTCAGTACAGCACGCAAATTTCACTTATTGCTGAACTTGCTAATGCGTGGCTAAACTACGCCACCGACTTACAGTTATTAGAACTCGCTAAAGAAACATTAAGCTCGCAACAAGAGTCACTTTCGCTTACGCAAAAAAGCTTTGATTTAGGCGCTACATCGGCCATTACGCTTGAGCAGCTTAAAAGTACTGTCGCTACTGCAAAAGTGGATATAGCAACGTATAAACGCTTGTTAAAACGTGATAAAAGCGCATTAGATTTACTGGTAGGGCAGCCTGTATCGAGTGATTTATTGCCAACTAATTCGTTAACCAATTTATTGGATTTACCAGAAGTACCGGTTGGTTTACCCTCTGATTTACTAACGCAGCGCCCTGATATTAAAGCCGCTGAGCACGCTTTATTAGCCGCAAACGCGAATATTGGTATAGCACGTGCGGCTTTTTACCCTAGCATTAGCTTAACGGCAGCGGCGGGAAGTACGTCTAGTGATTTAAGTGGCTTGTTTGATTCAGGCTCAGGGACATGGAGCTTTGTACCGTCGATAAACTTACCGATTTTTACTATGGGCCGTAACCAAGCAAACCTAGATGTTGCTAAGGCTGATCAAGAAATTGCAGTGGCTACTTACCAACAAAAAATTCAAAATGCGTTTCGTGAAACCGCCGATGCATTAGCAGATAGAGAAGGCTATAAAGAGCAACTAGATGCCCTCGATATGCTAATAAGTTCGCGTCAGCTTACTTACGATTTATCAAAAATGCGTTACGAAAAAGGCGCTGATAGCTACCTACAAGTACTTGATGCTCAACGTACGTGGTACTCGGCTCAACAGCAGTTAATAACGGGTCAGCAGGCTTACCTTGCCAGCCAAATTAACTTGTATAAAGCCTTAGGTGGTGGCTGGAATATTGCTAAAACTCCTGTGCAAGAGCAGTAAAATGAAAGGTGTTATTAAATTAAGATCTGCAATGTTCTTACCTATTATGTATGCGTTTAATACTGGAGTTAGGTTATGAGCACTAAGGCCAAAAGACATGTAGACCCAGCCTTAGCCCAAGCCAGGCGCGAACAGGTGCTTAGTGCTGCCGCAGAGTGCTTTAGACGTAAGGGATACCATGGCGCAGGTATGGCCGAAATTTCCCGAACTGCAGGTATGAGCGCTGGGCATATATATAACTACTTTGAAAGCAAAGAGGCAATAATTGAAAGTATTATTGCTAAAGACATGGAAGAAATGTTCTCTATCTTTCAGGAGTTTGAAGATCACCCTGGTGATGTTTTGCAAGCGCTTATAGATGGCTTAAACATGGGTGTGCAAAGGCATATGGATACCGGTGCTTGTGTCATTGATTTAGACATGATGGCGGAAGCAGGTCGCAATAATAAAGTGGCCTTGCTTTTGCGCGATATGGACACTCAAGCACGCTCTCGAATGCGCCAACTGCTCACCAGTGAGCGGAGTGCGCTTAAAAACACGGATGAACAAGAGCTTGAAAGCCGCATTAACGTCATTTTTTCGATGATGGCGGGGTTACTGCTACGTAAAATGCTCTACCCTGAACTCACCGAAGAAACGGTTTTAATCGCACTAAGGCCTGCAATGAAAACCCTGTTATTGCCGTTCGATAAAGCCCAGTAATGGAAAATAAAAAAGCGAGTCATCGTACTCGCTTTTTAGCATTAAATTCGCTCTATACACCACATTAAAGCCATTGCGGCTATTGCAAGCGAACCTACGGGCATTACCCATTTTATGTAGGTAGGCTTATCTCGCACGATAAGTAATAGAGGTAGTGCTAGACACAAAATACTCAATTGTCCCAGTTCAACCCCTAAGTTAAATGCTAAAATACTCAATAGCTGATAATCACTCGATAACCCAAGCTCACCAAGCACACTGGCAAAGCCCATACCGTGTAATAAACCAAATGCAAACGTTAGCCAGCCAAGGCGCAATATAACTGGCCATACGTTATTTAAAGCTGCAAATAATACTGAAATTGCAATACCAAGCTCTACCCAGCGGCTATTTGGCGACACCATATTAAGTGCTGTCGCTGTTAAAGTAAGTGAATGGGCGAGGGTAAATGCCGTTACAATCCAGGCTGTGTGCTTAATTATTTGTTTTTTAGAGGCGATTGCCTGCCATTGTTTGTTAGTGCGATACAATACACAGGTTAAAAGTAAGGCAATTAAAAATAAAATATGGTCAACACCAATCCAAATATGTAATACACCTTGGTAAACATATTGGTTAAATGTACTTAGGTAACTTGCTTGCTGTGTAGAAAACGCCTGTTGTTGCTCAGCTTTGGTAAATACGCGCGATACTTGGTTTACGTTAACAATCACCTTGTGATTAGCATCGTACTCAAAAAAAGCACTGTAGTTAAGGGTGATATCGGCATTATTGGCGCAACTAAATAGCAGCGGTAAAACTAAATAAGCCTCATTAAAATGGTTATCTAATTGGTAGTTATCAGCAATTGTTAGCGGGCAAGTTTGCAAGTTTTGTAAAACAGTAAAATTAGATTTTGCATAGCGATTAATGGCTTCGCTTTGTGACTTAAGTTCGGCCCAGCTTATTTGTTGGTCTTGGTTTAAATCAAGCGCAACGCTTTGTTCTAAATCGTTAATATTTATTTGCCATGTACCGGTATATTGCTGTGGATTTTGCGCGTTATCTAAAGTGATGTAACTGGTACTTAGTTGGTGTGCATGGGCACTAAAAGTGCACATTAGTGTAACAAGTAAAGCGGTTAAAAAAGAGCTTAATGTTTTCATAAGGTGTCCCTAGCCATGGCATTAGCTTGGTGTAATAGGTGTTGATCTGTGCTCATTTTTGCTTGCTGCCAATTTATATTTGCCCAATATTGTGCCTTGGCTTTATCTACTTGTACATGAATATAATAGTTAGCTAAATCATTGGCATGAAAAGTATCTTGTCGTTGTTCTCGTAAGTTAACTCGTTGCTGCATACGTGTTTGCCACTGATCACTAACTTTATGTGTGCTGCGTTTTTCAGCTATGGCGAGCCGAAGTAAAACAGCATCTTCAAGTTGACTCTTTAAATTACTAAATTGACTCAAGGTATTAAGTACCTGCTCAGGGTTGTTTTGGCTTAGCTGTATATCAGCCCATAACACAATGAGGCTCACAGGTGCTTTGCTTAAATCAATACTGTTAATGTGCTCAAGCGCTTCATTGAGCTTGTTAAGCCTAAACGCCATCTCACTAAGTACCTGTTTGGTTGTTAAGCTTATGTTTTTATTTTGAGTAATATCAAGTAATGATTGATAGCTTTGCTGTAATTGACCTTGCTGACTTTGAATATCAAGCACACAGGTTGTTGCACTGATAACGCTTGCTGCACCAATAAGAGACACACAGTGTTGCTTGGCTTGTTCAAACTTACCTTGTGTCATCAACATATTTGCCAATAAAAGATGGGTATTAACATGGCTTGGGTGTTTTTCTATTACAGTATTTGCAACTTTAATAGCGCGTGTAAATTGATGCTCTTTTTGTAACACTCTTGCATATAAATAGCCTATTTTTGCTGTGGGTTCTTGTTTATAAAGTGCCGCTAAGCGGTTTTTAAGCACGCCTTGATAACGCTCGGTTTGCCCTATGTATTGGCTGTTTAAAACCAAAGTGTTGAGTTGCTCTAGTGTCAATTTAGCGCTAATTGATGAATTACTGGTTGCAATAATATCGTTATCTTCTGGAATTATGGGCTCTGCATCAGCATTACTTACATACAGTGCAGCGCAAAAAACAAAGAGCATTTTTTTATAATAACCGCGCATCGTTTTATCCTCTTAAAAAAGCCATCCATGGCCATCAGCTTAAATTATTTACTCTGTTAGTTACCTGATGAAATAGTACTTACATCGGTATCTGTATTGGTAAAAACACGTCCGTTGGTCGATAGTGGCTCATCGTTAGGGCTTTGATTAAATGCATCACTGGCAAATTGTGCAAAATCTACTTGCAAAGCCTCAATGGTAATATCAACCATAGCTGTCACTTGCTGGTTTACCCCATCAGATACGCCAAACATAAAGCTGTCACTGCCTGTTGCTTCTTTATTGGGTGTATAGGTAAAGCTGCCATCACTATTAACTACTACATTGCCCAGTGTAGGCTCTGTTGTGAGTTCATAGGTGAGTGAGTCGCCATCGGCATCACTCGCTACTAACGTGTCGTTAATTTCAACTTCTGTTTGTGTGGTTAACATTACATCGCTTGCACTGGGGGCTGTATTTACCACCGGTGTAGGCTGCTTATTGTCATCATCGTTGCTACATGCGCTAAGCGTTAGTGCGCCCAGTAGTACACCGATATGAGTAAGAGTTAAATTACGCATACGTTACTCCTTATTTAGACCCTGCAAGTGGGGTGGCTAAGTATGGGAAAGCGGCATCCATCATGCTTGCATCAACAGGCGCACCATCAGTAAATGGCACTGTACCTACATCAGCATCTTCTGGTGTACACAGCCCTAAGTCGGTGTCTTCACCATTTACTGGGATAGGGTGACACAAACGACCCATTACCACGCGAAGTGCAATATCTACTACATCATCACCTGGGCGACGGCCATTTGGAAAGCCCGCTAAATCATCACCAGCAACACCAAATGCAGATTGATCAGCCTGTGCTGTGGCTGCAATTGCGGTATTTAAGCGTAACATTTCTGAAGGCGTTACCGTTGCTTGTTGGTTTACTCCAGCAAAACCGGTTAAAAATGCGGTGATTAAATCGGTACGCGGAAAATTAGTGGGGGCGAGGGTTTCTAAGTTAGCGCCAAGTGTGGTATTTACTGCATCTTTAAATAAAATATTTAAAAGCTCAGGTAAAGAGGGGTGCGAAACATAATCTAAAAATTGCGCATCATCTTTAGGGTGAGCTGTTGAGAAGGTATCTTTGTCTTTAATACCAATAACAAGCTCGTTAACTAAAGGGTTACCTAAGCGTGAAACCTGTGTTAATGCACCGCCATTTACTGCGTTATCTGCAAACTTAGCGTTCGGGTTTAAAATGCGTGCTTGCGGTAGGCTTGCTGTTGTCCAAGAGCCAATTACGCCGTTGCCATCACCCACAATACAGCTTTTAGGCATTTCAATGGCAATTGATGTCACATTTTTATCAATAAGGTCATCATTATCAGCCGATTGTGTAATTCCCCCAGGAAAACCACCACCATCGCCCGCACCTGGCGCACTATCACCTTCTACAGGCACATAGTTAACTAAATCAAAAGTTTTACCTAAGTTAACAACAAATGGGTCTTTGCGCTGACCAACAAACACTTTGGCCATATTGTCACAGCCCGGTACAGACACTTGGTAAACAAACTGATCGGCATAAGTTTGGTAATCAGCCATTGAACCAAATGTTTTATCGCCTACATAATCTAGCGGTTTGTTGAACGTGGTTGAGCTGGTGGTTGTATTGCTTAGTGTGGTACTGGTACCTGTGCGTTGTGGGCCGTTAATCATGCTTAGTGTATATGACTCACTAAAATTTGCAGCGCTATCATCACCAGCTGCAACGCCACCAACATTTTTAAGCGGTACAGATACAGTGCGTTGATTACCTTCTGGGCCAACAGTTAACTGAACACCCTGGTTATCGTTTGGCAGCATACTGGTAAAATTAAAGGCAAAAGTAATATCTTCTACTGCATCACCATCATTATCAATATGAATACTGTAGGTTGCATCTGGGTCCATAGCGAAGTAGTTAGGGCCGCCATAGGCATCTTGTAATGGAATATAATTGGCAATAAACGTAACGTAATCGTTTCTGCCTGCTTCATAACTATTAAATACGTAAAAGTCGGTAGAGTCTAAGGTTGGAAAGCGGCTAATATTTGGCGCTTCACGATGACTTGATGCCTCGATAGAGGTGCTTACTAAGGTACTGCATACTACTACTGCGAGTATAGATGGAGTTAAAGCTTTCATGACTTTTTCCTTTAGTTTTGATTGGAGTCATAACTAATAACGAAGCAAAAAGCACATTAGATGCAAAAAAGTTAAAATATTTTTAAGTTTGTTAAAAAGGTAGGGTGGGTTGGCCTAAATAGATAAGCCAACCTAATGCGATTATTGAGTTATAAAACCACTAAATCTGTAGTATATAACACTTGGGTTGGTAGGCCGTTGGGCGAGCCACCTAACGGCTCTAAACTTACTGCAAGTAGAGCAATATTTAGGGCATTAAAACGAGCGTCTTTTATTAAAAGCTTTTCACCTTGTTTAGGTAATAAACCAAGCGAAATAGGCGTGTCCTGTCCTTGTAAAATCATCCACAGCTCGTAGTCTTTATCTGTTTGCGCAACCAATTTGGAACTAGCTTTAATTGATAATGCTTGCTCGTCCACATTAATAATCCACAGTGATTGCTTATCTTGGTTTTGTACAAGCGCAATCTGCTGGCTATCTTGCAGTTGTGTTACTGGTTTAATAACTACAAATGCTAAAATAATACAGGCCGCTGTGGCTATAAACGACCAAGTACGCCATACCGATGGCGCCGGTTTTATAACTGTTTTAATAGGCTGAGCATTGCTTTCTATTTTATCTAAAATGTGCTGCCAAACATGCTCATCGGGTGCTTGTGGTGTAATTGCACTGGCTAAGCCATTTAAATTTTGCTCCCACATCATAGTGGCTTCTCGGGCTTGCGGTAAACTGAGCATTAAGCGTTGAAAACGCTTTCGTGCAAGGCCATTTAGAGTACCTAGCACATATTGCCCTGCTAAAGCATCAAGTAGTTCTGGTTTGTTATAGTTCATAATGTTAAACACCTCTGCAATTGCTGCAAACCACGCCTTATCCAGCTTTTAACTGTGCCTAAAGGCGTTTCTATATGATTGACCAACTCACCATGGCTTAAGCCTTTGTAATACGCTAGGTGAATGGCTTGTTTTTGCTGTGGGTCGAGTTGCTCAATGCAATTTACAAGTTCGGTTTGATCATCGTAGTTAATGTCTAAGTCTTGTTCATCATATTCCTCATCGCCTATGGCTTGTTCTTTTCTGACCTTATGATAGCGCAGCGCATCTAAGCTTCTGTACCGTACTATGCTTATCATCCAACTTATTACGGTGCCTTTAGTCGGGTTGTATTCTGACGCGTTATGCCAAATTTTTATAAATGCTTCTTGCAATACCTCTTCAGCGTGCGCTCGATTTGAGAGCATATTTAAACTTATTGCAAATAACTTAGCGCTTGTTTGCCGGTATAAATCGGCAAACGCAGCTTTATTACCTTGTGCTGTTTTACACAAAAGAGGAAGTAGATTGTCGTTTTCCATAGGGTTCCTGTTATTTTTATTATTATTGAGGCGCATTGCGCTGTATTAATTAAATTTTTACCTAGAAACATATTAAGTCTCGCGTGATAAACACTTATCGACTAGATATAAATGTAACTAAAATATAAACACACTCTCAATAAACGTGTGAGAAGGGCGATTGGATGCAAAATGTTGAACTGTTATTTATCTTAGCTGCTCTTAACTAAGAGACAAGTTTTAGCCATAAAACAAACGCATAGGGCGAGTGAGAAAAAATGACCCAGAACTGTGTAAAAAACGGCTAATATGGCCAATTTCTTTAAAGTTGAAGATTTTAACCTGTTTAATATCAACCAGTTATATTTATTTTCAAGTTCTAAATACAATTTTTGTTGGCCTGTAAATTGCAACTACACTTATAAACAGCTGTAAAAATTTGCCAAAACAGTAAAAATAAAGGAGAAAATATGTGGGCTGCAACGAGTTATTTAATTTTAGCGTTAATTTTTATATGGATAGGCTGGGAGGTTAACTCGGTTTACTTTGCAGTGGTGTTTTATTGGAGTGCCTTGTCGTTAATACTTGTCAGTGGCGCTTATATTTTTAATTTGGCAAAAATTTTTAGAAAGCGCGAAAATGGCATCATTCCTTTTTATATTCGTTGGGCTTTTGTGCCCTTTTTATTAGGTGCCCAAATTTACAATGCGTATTCTCGCAAGCACGATAAAGTCCCTCCCATTCAAAAAATTAACGAGCATTTATTTTTAGCATGTCGATTGTTTCCCTCTGATATTGATACGTTAAAAGAAAACGGCATAACAGCAATATTAGATGTAACGTGTGAGTTTGATGGCTTGGAGTGGAGCTCAACCCAAGAAAATATTAGCTATTTAAATATCCCGGTGCTTGATCATAGTGTGCCAACTCATTCGCAATTAAACCAAGCCATTAACTGGATACATCATCATATTAAAGAAGACCGCCGAGTGGTCGTTCATTGCGCACTAGGAAGAGGGCGCTCAGTATTTGTGATGGCTGCATATTTGTTGAGCCAAGATAAAAATGCAGATGTACATCAAATACTTGCACAAATTAAAGAGACACGTGAAACCGCAAACCTTAATAAACACCAACTTCGCCATTTGGCTAAACGACATAAAAAAGGGGAGCTTGTTATAAAAAACAAAGCGGTATTAATAGCAAACCCAGTGTCGGGCACCAAAATGTGGCAAGATAAAGAGCCCTTAATAGTGGCTAGGCTGTCGGAATATTATGATTTAAACGTTTTAACTACCTCTAAAGAAGTAAATGGAATTGAACTTGCTAAACAAGCTATTAAAAATAAGCCAGACATAATAATTGCCTGTGGCGGTGATGGAACCGTGACAGAAGTAGCTAGTGTGTTGGTAAACACTCAGTGCAAGCTGGGTATTATCCCAATGGGTACAGCCAATGCTTTAGCCCATGTGCTTATGGGTATTAGCTCTAAAATAATTCCTGTTGAACAGGCCTGCGAATTAATTATAGATGGGCAAACTCATACAATAGATACCGCCTACTGTAATGACGAGCTCATGCTGTTGTTAGCGGGAATTGGTTATGAGCAATCGATGATTGAAAAAGCCGACAGAGATTCAAAAAATAAATCGGGTCAGCTTGCTTACTTAAACGGCTTTTTTCAGGCATTTAGTGAGCAAAAAGCGCAAACACTCTATGTAACTCTTGATGATAACCAAACCCAAGAGGTGCACACAAATAGCTTTATTGTTGCTAACGCAGCCCCTTTTACCACGTTGTTAGCGCAAGGGGGAGGACAGCCTAATCACGAAGATGGTTTATTGGACATAAATTGGCTGATACCGAGCGAAGAAAACACAACCAGTGTGCTTAGTATTGCTGAGTTGATGTTTAGTAGTATTACACAAACGCAATTAGCTATTAGTTCGCATCATACCAACGCTAAAAAAGTAACGATTACTGCAGATGAAGAAATCAAGTATGTATTAGATGGTGAAATAAAAACAGCTGATACGCTTACTATTACAATTGACCCTGCCTCATTAAATGTAATTAGTAAGGAATTATAAAATACAAAATGCACGTATTTAACGTGCATTTTTGTGTATTACTTTTTAATGCTTGGCCAAACAAAACCGCTGCTATTGCTTGAGCTAGTAGGCTTAGAGCGCAGAGCGCTTTTGGGTTTACGCAGCGGTTTGTTACTTAGCGTATGTAAGTAGAGAGCTTCAACTTTATCGCGTGCCCAAGGGGTTTTACGTAAAAATTTTAAGCTTGATTTAATGCTTGGCGAGTCGGTAAAACATTTAATGTTTACTTGCTCGCCCATGGCTTTAAAACCTAAACGTTGTTCAAGCTCTACTAAAATTTGTTCTAATGTTACCCCGTGAAGAGGATTCTTTGGTTGATTATCCATAGCCATACTACTTATTTAAACTGTGCGCATTGTAGCGTAAATCCGCATATAGCGCTAATTGACCCTAATGGTTTTAGGTTTTATGGGGTAAACAAGATTGCCTTTTTTATCTAATTTTAACCAAATGAGCTTACTGTTATTATGCTGAGGGTTACTAGCCGCACATACTAAGGTAAAAGAATGTACTTGTATCAGCGCACCTTCACTATAACGTTTGTTATCGTACCAACAAATATTACCAGCGTTAATAACCTCGTTAGCGTCAATAATAGAATGTGTTTTAACTGTTTTAGCATCGCTACTAGGGGAAAGAGTTAACGCAATTGTAAAAATAAATAAAACCATAATATGGCGCATGAGCCACCTCGAATTTTGATAGTTTAAAAATAGTACACACGATTAAAAAACATGCTAGGGTAAGTAATAGCGTTATACAACACTGACTTAAACACACAACTATAAAAAGGTGAAGACATGCGATTTAATCAAATAATGATAGATGAATTTACGTTATTAGCTAAGTTTCCTAGGGATAGCAAAATGCAGGGGATAAAGTTACATTCTGACGCAGAGCCTAATTTATTAAGTGCGGCGCAACGCTTATTTGATAAAGGCGTAATAGATAGCCCAGATGGTGGCTATTTGACCGATCTGGGCTTAGATTTAATAGAGCATGTAAGTGTTATTCACAGCGCTTTAAAAAGTTAAACTGCATCGCGTTGATTTTGCGGCGCTGCTTCATTAAAAGCGGGCAGTGCATTACAGCGTGCATAAATGGCTGCAATTTTTGGATACGCAGCCATATCTACATTAAAACGCAACGCATTAAATACCTGTGGCACTAGACAAATATCAGCCAGTGATGGTTTATCGCCTACACAAAAATCACAGTCTTCGCTTAGCATTGATTCAATTTTTTCAAACCCGACCTCAACCCAATGTCTGTACCATTTATTTTTCGCCTCGTCATTAACGTTCAGTTCATTTGATAAATACTTTAAAACACGTAAATTATTTACAGGGTGAATATCACACGCTACGGCATAACTTATGTTACGAATCTGCGCTTTTTGCCATGCATTCCCATAAACCAGAGGCGTTTGCGGATAACTTTCATCTAACCATTCTAATATAGCAAGTGATTGCGCTAATACACCGTCCTCTGTTTCAATAGCGGGTAATAAACCTTGCACGTTTTTATCTAAGTAAGGCTGAGCTAACTGCTCAGATTTAAGTAAATTAACAAATTGTATATCGTGTTCAATGCCTTTTAAATTAAGTGCTATGCGAACACGGTATGCAGCAGATGAGCGAAAGTAGCTGTAGAGTTTCATTGTCATTATTCCTCGCCTGTAAAGTGTTTAGTGATACTACGCCAACATTGAGTGTAATTAGATTGGCGCTCTTTTCCTTCAAGGGCATATTTAGTGGGCGATATTATGTAACGAGACTCAAACATAAAGGCCAGCGTGTTCTCGTATTTTTGTGGTGTGAGCTCAGCATTAGATGCTTTTTCGAATACCTCGGCTTCAGGCCCATGTGGCGACATGCAATTATGCAAACTAGCGCCTCCTGGTACAAACCCGTGCTCTTTTGCATCGTAAACCCCTTCTATTAAGCCCATAAACTCACTCATAATATTGCGATGATAATAAGGAGGCCTAAACGTATTCTCTGCTACCATCCAACGTGGTGGAAAAATTACAAAATCCACATTTGCCATGCCCTCAGTGGCTGAGGGAGAGGTAAGTACAGTAAATATTGAAGGATCTGGGTGATCAAAACTTACAGTGTTAATAACATTAAAACGGGCTAAATCGTATTTGTACGGGGCGCTGTTACCAGTCCATGCAACCACATCAAAAGGCGAATGAGTGACCGAGCAACTAAAGAGATTACCATTAAATTTAGTCACTAATTCAAAGTCACCTTCTTTGTCTTCAAATGACGCAACGGGGTATTTAAAGTCTCTGTCGTTCGCGTAGCCATTTGCACCAACGGGGCCGCGCTCGGCGAGCTCAAACGCATGGCCATAGTTTTCACAAATGTAACCACGTGCAGTTTCATCTATTAAATCAACCGAGAATTTAATCCCGCGAGGAATGACGGCAATTTCCCCCGGTTTTACAGTCAGCTTTCCGCACTCAGTGTGTAATAGCAACTCGCCATGCTGAGGCACAAACAACATCTCACCATCGGCATTACAAAAGTAGCGCCCTTGCATAGAATTATTAGCCACATAAACATGAATACCAATACCCGATTGACCATTGGCATTGCCATTTGCAGCCATTGTAATTAACCCATCAATAAAATCAGTAGGCTTTGAGGGAATATCAATCGGGCTCCAGCGCATCATCGTAGGGGGCGTAATTGCTTCAGTTATAGGTGCTGTTCTGATTAGTGCATTATCTATTGCAGTATAGTCACCTTGTACCACCGATGGACGAAGGCGGTACAGCCACGTACGACGATTAGCGGCACGCGGCGCCGTAAAGGCCGTGCTGCTAAATTGCTCGGTGTATAAATTATATTTAACTTTTTGTGGGGTAAATTGCCCAACAGGCAGTGCGCCGGGAAGCGCTTCGGTTTCAAACTCATTGCCAAAACCGCTCATGTAGTTTATTTCGCTGGCCATAATATGATCCTGTAAAAGTGACAGTGTTTTATCTTTCTAGGGCCGTTTATCTTTCGAGGTTGAATTTGCAGCAGTCTGTTTGGTAATTAGGCAAGGCAGAGCCTATGCAGTGTGGTTGTTCCCCATAAATAGGCGATAATGTAGCATAAATGCCAAACAGGCGCTGCCCGAAGGGTTCTGCCTAGGGGTCATTTACTCTTTGTTGCTCGGTTTTTACTTAGCCCACTAGGTTACAAACCTCGCGCCGCGATTAAATGGCCCCTAGATTGAACAAATTTCAATCCTGAAAGGTCAACAGACCCTAATTAGTTTAAAGTACTCTCATGTGAGAGTAATTTCAAATGGGCGCATGTTTTAGCCTGTAAATTAAAATGCACAGTTTTCATGGTGTGTAAATGTGATGAGAAAGCAATAATGAAAATAGATTTAGAGCACTTTTTGCCCTATCAGTTAAACCAAATGGCAAATCACATAAGCGATGATTTTGCGCGTGTTTATCAGCAAAAATACGACTTAACGATTCCTCAATGGCGGGTGTTGGCAAACTTGGCGCAATATGGCAAAAGTAGTGCTAAAGATTTATGTACACAAGCCAATATGGACAAGTCAACGGTTTCGCGAGCTATTAAATCATTGCTACAAAGAGGGTATATAGAAGCTGAATTAAATCAGCAAGATAAGCGAGTAACTCAGGTTATGTTAAATGAGCAAGGCAATGCAATTTACAAGCTGATAGCGCATGATGCACAAAACTGGGAAGCGCAATTAGCTAAAAAATTTACCAAGCAACAACAAGCACAATTGCTAAATTTACTAAAAGAGCTAAAAGGGGCTTTATAATCCCAACCCTTAAATTCGATCAGTTAATTAGGCGGATTGGTATAAAAAAAGCCCATCAGTTGATGGGCTTTAATAAACATTTAGTCTTTATACTAATGAGATTAGAAGGTGTAACGTACACCTACACGCATTTGCCATAAAGACGCATCAGTTTGTACTGATGTATTTGCATTGTTTTCGTTAAAGCCAGAGTATACGTAACGGCCTTGCTCATCAATTGATGTTGAAATCATGCTAGCGCCAACGAAAGGACCTTTTTTAAGTACGCCCCAATCATCGTTTAATAGGTTAGTTAAGTTATCAATTACGAAGAACGCTTCACCTTTATGGCCATCCATAAAGCCTGGTAATTCTTGAGTAACTTTAAAGTTAAATTTAACAAACCAATCTGAGTTTTCAGCATTACGGCCAGTGATTTCACCGCGCTCTAAACCGTTAGACGCGATAAAGTCGTTAAACGCGTTAATTTCATCAGCGCTCATGTCGTAAACAACGTTAGGATCGTTTTCAAGTGGTACGTAAAGTAATTGACGATCGCCATTCCAGTTAGCATCGCCCCATACATTTTCGTCGCTCCCATCAAATGTGTAGCTGTATGGTAAGCCTTTGTATGCTTCACCGTATAGGTTAAAGCGAGTAGCAAAACCATCAACAAACTCATGCGTGTAGCCAAGCGTCATAGTAAAACGATGTGGGATTTCGTAATCTGATGATGCAACACCAGGGTTACCAGGATCCGTTAGCGCAATATTACCGTAGTTTGAGCCCGCAACAGAGCTTGTCATTGGGTTAACATCGTCTGAATCTGTGTACGCGTAACCAAAGTTAACGCTTACGCCATTGTCAAACATTTTGCTTACAGCTAATGAAATAACCGATGAATCACCGCTATCACCACTTACATTTGTAAGAAGGTATTCACCATCACGGCCTTCGATTGACTCGTAAATAGGACGACCATCAAATGTAGTTTCGCCCGAATCCTGAAGTGCGATGTCGCGCATTAAGGCAGCATCTTTCTTCTTAGAGTATAAGTAATCAAGTGAAATTACATACTCGTTTTCAGTTGTGTATGTTGCACCGATTGAGTATTTCCACTCAGAAGGGATTTCAAAGTCTGGGTCAACTGCATTTACTGTAGCATCACCTGAGCCAATTACAGTGTTAGCAACTTCATCAAACATCTCTTGCGGTACTTCAAAACCAGGCGTGCCGCCATTTACGTTTGGCGTGTTGAATAAATCAACCGAGCTGCGGAATGTACCGATGTTTGTAATACCATCGTTAGAGTAAGAGTTAGATAACCACACATTTGGGTTACCACCAGAGAATAAGCCAACACCAGCACGAACTTCTAACTCGTCTGTTGCATACCACTGGAAGCCAACACGTGGTTGAAGTAAATCAATACCATCAAACGTGCTTTGGTTACTAAAACCATAGCGGTCAGTATAGTTTTGGTTAAAGTTTGGTACGTCATCACTTGTGTATTTATCGTAGCGTAAACCAAACGTGATGTTTGCATCTAAGTCTGTAAATGCGTATTCGTCTTGAACATAAAACGTATGCTGAGCGTATGAGAAACTTGCAGCCGCATCGTTAGGATCATTAGTACCGGCAGCATTGTTGTAGTAAACAGCGTTTGCGATACCTTGCTCAAATAAATCAATACCCGTTACGTCTGAATCTCTTTCGTTATAGAAACGGTACTCGCCTTCAGTATGCTGTACGAATAAGTTAAATACTTCTAACTCTTCAAACTCATAGCCAGCTGTAATGGTATGTTGGTCAAGGTAGTAAGTACCCGCTACTTTAAATGTAGTGGTATCGTAATCTAGATCATTTGATTGACGAGAGTCATCTGGGCCAATGTAAACTGTACCACCGTTACCTGTGCTTATTTGCATTTCACCAAAGCTGCTTGCAGCATCAAGTGATTGTACCGTTGCATCTAGTTCTGATTTACCAATACGAACTTCAGTTGAAAAATCATCTGACCAATCTGAGTATACTGAAGCAATGATTGAAGTAAATTCTGCACTTTGGTCGTAAAAGTGGTTTGATAGTGAAACACGGCTAGAACCAGTGTCTGACTGTGAAACTGTATTACCGTCGTTGTAGTTGTAGATTAAGTTTGCACGGTGATCTTCGTTGATGTTCCAATCTAATTTAACTAAGATTTTTTCATCTTCAACAGGCATACTTGAAGGCATACCGCCTACGTCATAGCCATATACAGTTTGAGCAATGTTTGTAATACGAGCAATATCATCTGCAGTTACACTGCCGCTGCTTAAACCGTCGTAGTTAAACTGTTGTACACCTTCAAGCTTTTCGTATGAAGTGAATAAAAACAGTTTATCTTCGATTAACGGTAAACCAACGTTAAAGCCGTAACGTTTTTCGGTGTAGTTACCGTTATCAACGTCTTCGCCTTCGATTTTATCGCCTTTTAATGAATCGCTTGTGTAATCATAGAAGATGCCACCGTGAACTTCATTTCCACCTGACTTAGTTACCGCATTGATGTTACACGAAGTAAAGCCACCGTACTGTACGTCAAATGGTGCTAGCTCAGCTGAAACCTGTTCAATTGAATCAAAAGAGAAAGGTGCACGAATAGTTGGGTAACCGTTAGAGCTTAAACCAAAGTTATCGTTCATACGAACGCCATCAAGCGTTAAGCTGTTGTAACGAGGGTTACCACCACCACAGTTAATTGAACCACGGCTATCGTCAATTGTGATACGCGGGTCAATACGAATGATATCTTTTAAATCACGGTTAATAGCAGGCGTGTTTTCAAGATCAGTTAATGTAAATGTAGATGCTGGACCAGTTCCACCAGACATAGAGCTGATAGGCGCGCCAGTAACAACAATTTGCTCCATGCTTGATTGTGGCTCAAGTGAAGCATTTACTGGGTAATCGTTACCGATATTAAGGATAATGTTATTGAATTCTTGGTCAGCATAGACATCAGAATCAACAATTACCTTGTACGGACCACCAACACGAAGGCCTTTAGCAGTAAAGTAACCCGCATCATTCGCTTCAGTTGTTTTAACTGAACCAGACGGTACGTGTAAAATTGTTATTTTAGTACCTGGAGCAGGGTTACCATTTGGACCAGTAATTTGCCCT
This sequence comes from Pseudoalteromonas sp. P1-25, assembly GCF_001401805.1. Lineage (GTDB taxonomy): Bacteria > Pseudomonadota > Gammaproteobacteria > Enterobacterales > Alteromonadaceae > Pseudoalteromonas. The sequence continues at coordinate 46,461 of NZ_LKDW01000014.1, read as the reverse complement.
TTAATCGCAGAGGTGGTTTCGTTGGCGAATGCAGCGCCACTTACACTAACACATGCAGCGATAGCAAGTGAGAGTGCTGTTTTTTGAAGTTTAGTCTTCATTTTCATTTCCCGTGAAAGTTATAATTAAATTGTTATTTTAAGTCGTATAACCCCAGCGTTTTTCACTAAGGGTATACTCTTGTAATATGCAAAATTAATTTGCACAATTTATACTTGTATACTTAACTAAATATGGATTAATTACTTATTGTTATGTTACCGACATTATATGACAGTATTATGAAATGTAACTTATATAACTCCCTCTATAGTTAATTACACTTTGTAATCAATGCATTTTCAGCTTTATTATTTTAGCTATACTCTAAACCGTGTATAAACATAAATTAATTCCCGTGTGTAGGTTTTTATTTATAGGTTGATTGTTATTTTATCGTTATTTTTAAGTTTTTATTATCTTCTGATGAATCAAATAAATAGTTTAATACACCCGCAAGTCTAATGCCTGCTTTTTGTAAACGCTGCTTAACAAGAGGATTGTATTTGAAAACATAACTATAGCTCACTTCGTCATCGGTTGAGTTATAAATTTCTTCAGCCAGTTTGTGAGACTCCATAAGCCACGTAGTAGGGCTACTCTGCAAGTAGGTTTTAATGAGTGATGTATCGTTTGTATCTATAAATTTAGCGTATTCAGTATAAGCTAGATTCTCATTTTCTATTAATCCAGTGTCCCAAAGGCTATGCAAATTGGTCTCGTTATCAAAAAAATCGACCTTAATTAAATTGCCGCCTCTATCTTCACTTCGCCCAGCATGAAATGGTTGATGGCTGTCGCCAACCAAGTGAACTAAAAACTTTAAAGCAAACTGTTTTTCTTGAAGTGAAGTAGTCGATGACTGGAGTGTATTAATAGAGAAGTAGATACCTTCTAGAATGTTTGTAACATCATCTTTGCTGTGTGTGTGTGCGTGATTTAGGGAAAGCGTTTTATTTTTGGGAAGATTTATGTAATGCCAGCGAGAAGATTTTTTACGCCAAAATAGCTCAGGGTTAGATCGCATTTCATCAGCCCAAGTCGCTATTTTAGCTAATGATTGACCTTCCAAAAGTGGTGCTAAATTATGAACGGCTTGGTTGGTTAAGTGTTGCTCAGCAATATAACCAACGATACGGTGGCCATTTTGGCCCCATGCATACGATTTACTTGTTGTAAAAACAGCACTAATTATTAACGTTGTTGCTACGAGAGTAGCAATTTTAATGCGCATTAATGTTTTCTGCATTTATTTTTATTCACCTATATAGCTGGTATGAGCATTGTGATTGTTTTTACTTAATATAGGAAGGAGTCAAGAGTATTCATTATTTCTTATTCATAACCCTTTAATTTCAGCTAGTTATGATATATGGGTAAAATTACCTATTGTAATAAGTAAGAAATATTGTTCAAATATAGCCTTTGCATTGTTAGGTACACCTTATTGGTGGGGTTTATAGAGGTCATGTTACATAAACTGTCGTTTGTTACACTTTTGTTTCTGGTTATGGTTGCTGCGTGGTCTGTAGGAAATGTAAGCGTAAACAGTGACGAAATTACTTTTCCAGAATTAATAAAAACGTCAACACAATGTTATACCACGGCAAGTGAGAACAAAAATCAGCTCATTGTATTTACGCCCTCGCAAAGTGTTGCAGAGCGACTTACTGAGTCGCTTTGCGTTGATTCAGTAGTAACTAAGCAATATGGTTCTGTTAAAGGTTATTGGGGCGATAGCACAACTGAAAGCTTTGACTTTGTGGGTAAAGGGATAGCGGATCTGGTACTTGCAAAAAATAATATAATGAACGCTTTTAATGCTGAGCTTACCTACAACTACCAAGCCGTTGTGGGCTTTTCTGATTATACAGCGTACTTTATTTCTTCAAAGGAAAAACCTCGCTTAACAAAACAGTACTTTTTAGATAAGCGCATAGGCTTGTTGGATTACCCTACAAGCCGCTCTGGCCATATATTACCCAAAAAGGTGTTTAAAGATTTAAATATAAACCAAGGCAACTTAGACATTACTTATGCAAGTTCACACAGCGAGCTTCGTGATTTATTAGCTAATGGGCAGGTAGATATTATTGCATCTTTTTGGAAAGAGAGTGACGCCGAGCGTTTTTCAAAAAATTATATAACGCCCTTAAGTAACAAAATTTCAGGTTCACGTTGGTATTTAAAAATGCAGCAAAATAATACTGACCTATTATGCGCTGTGCAGCGTCATATTCTTGATATGTCTAAAGAACAAACATTAAGCTATTACAAAGAAGCACAATCATACTGGGATTGCACCTCAGAACACGTAACAGCAAAAGATGAGAGCATTAAAAATGGATAAGTATAAATATGTTGTTTTTGGCTGTGCTGTTTTTTTTATTAATTGCTTTGTATTCTATGTCTCTGTCATTAGCGAGCAGAATCACGTCATTAAACACCAGGTTATCGAAACGGAAAAACAAGTAGCCCTAGACTTGCCGTTAATTGCGCTTTCTAACGCTCTTTTAAAGCACTCGGGTAATCAGCATGCAGTGCAAGACTATTTAATAAAGCTTAACGATTATTTAGGCAACAACTTACGTTTAGTTAAAATTGTGCCAAAGTCTGCAAAGCCTTTAGTTTTAAAACCAAATCAATTTGTAAGAACACTTAAGTCGAGTACCACGCATGTCTCTTTAGTATTCGAGAAAAACGCACAATTTTGGTCAGAAACTCGGTTTTTGATTTGTTTGTTATTCTTAGTCTTGAGTGTTTTATTCAGTAAATGGTTAAAATCTATTACGGAAATGCCTGCTGAGGTAAAAGGTACGCCACAAAACGCCAATACAGAGGTAAGCACGCCTAAAGAGCTTGTACTGATTATTGATTTAAACACTAAAACGCTCAGCAATAATTACTTTCCAGAAAATACGGTGTGTTTAGCAAACAAGCCGCTATGCTTTTATTTAGCCTTGATAGAGTTTTGCAGAGATAACCGTGATGTTGTGCTAAATCAAAATAAATATGTGCCAGATGAGCTTATAGAGTTGGCTAATAAGTACTTTTACAGGTTGATTGAGCTTGGGCACACTATACGCAAGCGCCCAAATTTTAATAGCAGTTTAGAAAAAACATTAAGCGAGATACGTGCAGCTTTAGATGAGGTATTATCAGAGCACCCTGATATGAAAGATATTTACTATCCGCCTAAAGCCTATGGCGAAGGTTCGAGGTCTCGATTACATAGCTATGCGTTAATAAATATTGCAAAGGGAAATATCGAAATAAAAGGAAAGTAGCCAGCTACTTTCCTTTTTAAAAACTTTTTTATTTAGGTGCAAACTCCGCAGCTTTAAGTGGGCTATGTTGCATGATAAACGTTTTAAGTGCCTGTGCATCGGTTTCGTCTGTGCTCACAAAGCCTTTAAGTTTATTTATTGCGGGGTAACCATCACCACCTGATGCGTTATAACTATTCAAACTCATTCGATAGGTTTTATTTTTATCAAGCGGTTTACCGTTAATAAATACACTGACTAATTTGCCATTTTTACGAGTGAATGCCAATTTGTGATATTGCAAATAGGCCCCCGCATCAACAGGGAAGCCAGTGACTGTCTCTAAGTAATCCCATAGATCATTTCCTTGCCAGTCCATATAGGTAATGCGATTTTTAAACGGGTGCACTTTTAAAATATCTTTATAGCTAATATCACCGGCTTCAATTGAACTTCTGATCCCGCCACCACTAATAAGGCCGAAATCGGCACCGACTACATTCATTTGTGCTTGAATTATCACGCGTGCTAAGTTGGTTTGTTGGTAACGTACTTTGTTTCTATCGCCCTCTAAGCGCGCATCAACACTGCCAATTTTTCCAGCAATTTGTTTTGCGCCTTTGGCTTGGTACGTAGCCAAAAAAGCTTTTAAAGTAGGATCAGGCTCAATGTATTGATTTGCTAATACTTGTTTACTTGACCCATCGGCTTGAACTTCATCTACATATAAATTAACTGGCATTAATTTGTAATCTAGTAAGGTCAGCGTACCATTTTCTAGTTTGAACTCTGCTTTACCTACATATTTACCCCATTCATGCGCTTGCATAATCCATGTGCCGTTTTGCTGATCAGGCTTACATGCAAGTCCAGGTTTAAAATTGTCGTCATTTTTATTTTTTCCAGCCATACAAACAGGCTCTTGCGAATGACCGCCAATAATCATATCTAAAGTATTTGTAGGTAGAGAGCGCGCAAGCGTCACATCACCTGGCGCATTAATACCAAAGTTTGCATCTACATAATGGCCCATGTGTGTCACTGCAATCATAATATCGGGGTTATATTGCGCCTTAATTTTTTTAGCAAGGGATGCGGTGACCTCAGCAGGGTCTTTAAATTCTAAATGCCCAATATATTGAGGGTTAGCTATTTTAGCTGTGTCTGTGGTAGTAAGCCCAATAACCGCGATTTTTAAGCCATTTTTTTCGAAAATTTGATAAGCTTGAAAAGCGTTTTCTCCGGTTGCTTTATCAAAAATATTTGCAGACAGTAATGGAAAGTTAGCCCATTGTTGCTGCTTAGCTAAAACGCTAAGCGGGTTGTCAAATTCATGGTTACCAATAGCCATAGCATCGTATCCCAGTAATGACATACCCTTAAAATCAGGCTCAGCATGCTGCAAGTCTGACTCAGGTATACCGGTGTTTATATCACCCCCTGATAGCAGTAGAACTGCATGGCCTTGCTGTTGTGCTTTGTTGCGTAAAGCGTCAATTAGCGTTTTACGCGCTGCCATACCGTACTCGCCTTTTTCGTTATGCCAAAAGCGCCCATGATTATCGTTAGTATGTAATACAGTAATATACTGTGGGGAAGGGGCCGTGTTTAAAGGCGCGCTTGTACAACCTATGACAGATAAAATAACTGAAAATAAAATAATTATACGCATGAAATACCCGTTTATTATGCTGTGCTTAATTTATTAGACGGTTAGTTTAAACTAATTTTACGATAAATAACGTACTTATTTTATCCTTTTTTATTTGCAGCTAATAAAAGTAATATTAAATTATTAATAACTTTTTATTAAGCAAATAAAGTGAGTGTTATTTAAAATAATATGTAATGAAATGTAACTAAAGCGGTGCTATTTGTAGTTGCGCTCCATTAATGCTCTAGCATGGCGTATAGTGTTGTTTAGTATTAACACTTACTTTAAATAACAATAACAAAAGGACTCATAATGAAAAAGTGCTTGATTGGCTCGCTACTTGCGTTTTCGTGCTTTACTAGCCAAGCCACAATTGTTGAAATGCAAACCTCGCACGGTGTAATACAAATTAACTTGTTTGATCAACAAGCCCCCAATACGGTTGCTAACTTTTTAAGTTATATTGAAGATGACGCATATAACCAAACTGTTATACACCGCTCAGCCAGCGACTTTGTAATACAAGGCGGTGGCTTTACATTTACCGACGAATTAGTGCCAATAACTACTAAACCTGCTGTTGTTAATGAGCCTGTTTTATCTAATGTGAAGGGCACAATCGCGATGGCTAAATTAGCCAACGATGAAAACAGCGCAACGAGCCAGTGGTTCTTTAATATGGTTGATAATAGCGAAGCGCTTGATACTCAAAATGGCGGTTTTACAGTATTTGGACAAATTACAGCGCAAGGCCAAGCGACGCTCGATAGTATTGCAGGGTTGGTACACTGTGGTGATATTCCGTTAGTTGATATAACCAGTGAGCAATGCTCAAGTAGCGATGTCGCTCTGAGCAGCGCTAACTTTGTAACTATTAATAGTGTGGTGGTATTAGATGACGACCCGCTTTCATCTGCCGGCTTAAACCCAATAGCTAATACATTAATAAGCCAAGAGGATTCACCCTCTGAGGCTGGTTCGGTAAGTAGCTCGGGTGGGAGTATGGGGGTTGGCTTTTGCTTAATTGCACTGCTTGGAGTGGGTACACGCTTAAATCGCGCCAAATATTAGGGCCTGTTGACCTTTCAGGATTAAAGTTTGTTCAATCTAGGGGCGTTTAATCGCGGCGCGAGGTTTGTAACCTAGTGGGCTAAGTAAAAACCGAGCAACAAAGAGTAAATGCCCCCTAGGCAGAACCCTTTCGGGCAGCGCCTGTTTGGCATTTATGCTACGTTATCGCCTATTTATGGGGAGCAACCACACTACATAGGCTCTGCTTTGCCTAATTACCAAACAGACTGCTGCAAATTTAACCTCGAAAGATAAACAGGCCCTAACAATGCATTAAACAATAAATAAAAAGCGGCTAATAAAGCCGCTTTTGCTAAAATGCTAAAATTCGCCAAACAATCGCAAGCCATAAAGCAAACACGCTGGCGCAGCCAAGTAAAAAAACATTAAAGCGCATTCTTACATTATTACTGCCAATATGAATAACCGTATGCACAACACGCGAAATAACAAATAAGCACGCAAGCGCAGTTATTAAATAGCTGGCGCTGTTAAGTTGCAGTGCAACAATACAACCGATATAAAAAAGCACAGGTATTTCAAACTGATTAGTAAAGTTTCTATCGGCTACGCGTACGGTATCGCCTGCGTTATCAAGGCGCATGGTTTTAAAATCATTCAACTGTAATTGTTTGTTTTTTGCAGCCGCAAAGCGTCGTTTGCCCATAATTAACATTACAATTAGCGATAACGTTACTTGTGCAAACATGGCGAGTATTATTATTTTTTCCATCCTATTTCCTTCGTTATTATTTTACTGACTTTAAGTATGCAGGTGTTTTTCACAATGTGTTACATAAATTAGTATTATTTTGTGGTAAACCCTTAATTGTTAGTGTTAATTTAGTCCTGTTATGTTGTTTTTAGCGCATCCTAAGCGCAATTTTAATGGAAAAACAAAATGAAAAAAATTCTTGGTTTTAGCGCCATCGCTTTAGCAGTTTTAAGTGGCTGTACAAATACATCATCTACCTCACCGGTTGCTAGTTCTTCGCAGAGCACCTTACTCTCAGACACATTAGTTGTAAGCCCAAATGACACGCGTGAATATAAAACCCTAAAGCTTGAAAACGAAATAGAAGTTATTTTAGTCTCTGATCCAAGCGCTGAAAAATCAGCTGCATCGTTAAGTGTAGGTGTAGGTTTACTGCACGACCCTATGATGCAGCAAGGTATGGCACATTACTTAGAGCATATGCTTTTTTTAGGCACAGAGCGCTACCCAGATACCAAAGGCTACTCCGACTTTATGACTAAAAATGGCGGGGTAAATAATGCGTATACTTGGCTGGATATTACCAACTACATGTTTAAAATTAATAACGACGCTTTTGATGAAGCGCTAGACCGTTTTGCTGACTTTTTTAAAGCCCCTAAGCTTTACCCAGAGTATGCAGATAAAGAAAAAAACGCTGTGAATGCCGAGTGGTCTATGCGCCGAGAAATGGACTTTTTTGGCCAATTTAAACTCGCCCGTAAAATGATGGGGGATCACCCAGCTAACCGCTTTTTAATTGGTAATCTAGAAACGTTAGGAGACAAAGAAGGTAGCAAATTACACAAAGAAACAGTCGATTTTTACAATAAATACTATTCATCTAACATTATGAAAGTGGCGCTTATCTCTAACTTGCCAATTGAGCAAATGGAGCAAAAAGCGAGAACTTATTTTGCCGATATTGAAAATAAACACATTGAAAAACCATCTGTTACCGCAGAGCTTGATTTTGATAAAGCCGGTGGCAAAAAAGTGTACTATTCACCAAATGAAGATGTAAAACAGCTGCAACTTGAGTTTACTATTAATAACAATAGCAGCGACTTTGCGGTTAAACCTAATCGTTATGTTACTTATTTATTGAGTAATGAAATGCCAGGTAGCCCTGCACAATTACTGCGTGACAAAGGCTGGGTATCGCAATTAACCGCGTCACCGTCGCCTAGTCAGTATGGCAATTACGGCGCGCTGACTATTTCGCTAGAATTAACCGATGAAGGCATGAAAAACCGCGAAACAATTGTCGCAACTATTATGCAATACATTGAACTGATTAAAAAAGAAGGTGTAGACGCTAAGTACTTTAACGAAATTCGTACATCGCTTAGCAATCAATTTAAGTTTTTAGAAAAAGGCGATGAGTTTAGTTATGTCAGCGCGCTTACTGGCAGCATGCAAGATTATCCATTAAATCATGCCATTGATGCGCCTTATTATTATGCCAAATTTGACGCAGAGGCGATAAACGCAGTACTTAAACAATTAAATCCCGATACGCTGCGCGTATGGTATATTTCGCAACAAGAAGAAACCGACTCGCAACTGCATTTTTATGACGGTAAATACCGTATTGAAGATATTAGCGATGCCGAAATTGCCAGTTGGAAAACATCAAGCGAGTTTAAGCTTGCTTTACCCAGTGTAAATAACTTACTACCAGAAAGCTTTGCCATTAAAACAGCCAAGTTTAAAGAGCAAGAACACCCTGAATTGGCTTACGACAAAAACGGCGTAAAAGTATGGCGCCAAGCAAGCCAAAAATTTGCAGCCCAGCCCAAGGGGCTGGTTGAGGTATATATTAATACTCAACCTGGCTTAAACGATATTAAGGCTGAAGTACTATACGCAGTATGGGCTGACTTATATAACATGCAACAAAGCCAATTAAGCACCGAAGCCGCCATTGCCGGCATGAGCGTAAACCTTGCGCCAAGTAATGGTTTAGTTTTATCAATGAGTGGCTTTACCGATAAGCAAGATGTACTTTTAAAACAAGCGCTAAGCGGGTTAAAAGCCGAGGTAACAGCACAAGCATTTAACCAAGCAATTGATCGCTACAAACGTGGCTTGTTAAATCAGCAAAAGCAATTTCCGTATGCACAGGCATTTGGCGCTTACTCTAAACTTACCCGCACAGGCAGCTTTGATACAGAGGCACTGATAAAAGCGGCAGAAGCGTTAAGCGTTGCCGATTTAAACAAGCTAAAAACAGCCACGTTTGCCACCAACGATTTACGTGTATTTAGCTACGGTAATTACAACCAACAAGATATAGAATCGATAGCCAATGAATTAAGTGCCACTTTACCAAGCAATCATACATCGAGTGAGTTTGCGCGCAGTAAAGCATGGTTACCGCAGCCTGGCGAAACATGGGTACTTCAAAAAGATATTGATGTAGCTGATGTAGCTGTTGTAGATATGAGCGTACACCCAATAGCCGGCTATAAACAAAAAGCACAAGCTGCAGTACTACAAAGTCACTTTAGAACGGTTGCGTTTGACAAAATGCGTACCGAAGAGCAACTTGCATATGCTGTAGGTGCGTTGGCTCGCCCAATAGAGGATTACTCGGCAATCGGCTTGTTCATACAAACGCCGGTTAAAGGGCCAAAAGAAATTCAGGCACGTTTTGATCAATTCAAAAAAGAGTACGCGGTAGAGCTTGATAATATGAGTTTAGATACCTTTACCCAACTTAAAAACGCTACGCTTGTATCTCTCAAAGAGCAACCTAAAAACTTAAGCGATGAGATGGGGCCTCTCATTACAGATTGGTACCGCGAAAACTTTAATTTTGACTCCAAACAAAAACTAATTGATGAAGTCGAAAAAGTAACGCTTGAAGATATTAAGCAGTATTACAAACAAACTATGTTAAACCCGCAAGCTGCACGTTTAAATGTGCAACTACGTGGTACTAAGTTTACAGAAAGCGACTTTGCAGATTTGCCAAATCAAACGAAAATTAAATCGCTGGAAACCTATTACAAAGGAATAAAATTACAAAAATAATTTTGTATAGATTATGTATTTAACGCAAAACCCAGTGCAAATATGTACTGGGTTTTTTATATTTTCTTTAGGCTATACGCATCAATTAGCTGACAACTTATACCCATGCGCAATAATACGTAATCATTTTATGGGGCTAAACATGTCGCTATATGCGTTATTAATTCTCTTTTATCACAAATGATTAGAATTTTTGGCCAGCTACCAATACGTTCTAAACGCTTCAAAATGGTTCACTTAATTAAGCAAATTGGCATTAATACGAATGTTAGAATGATAATAGCTTGAGCATCGGTAGCAAAATTGGCTGCATTTTGCTCTGTTTAAATAAATAGGGGAGGAGGGCGATTTTTAGTGACCATAAAACCGCCCTATAGTTAGTGTTTAAATACGTGCTTTCTCTATCGCTTTTGCCACATCTAAATTTATGTTGTACCAGGTTTGCTCAAGGGTGGCCACTAAACCATCGTAACCGTCGTCATCTATAGGCACTATATGTGAAAAATTATGTACGCTAATCAAGCTGCGGCCGGTTTCTGGATGGGTGTAATACAAGCGCCATAACCCTGAAATATCAGCGTTGCCTTGCATATCTCCATTAAAGTGGTGTACTTCATACTCAAGCTCGTAAAACGTTTGCTGATCAAGCTCGGTAATTACCGGTAAGCCCTTGATGACCATCCAATTAGGCATGGCATTGAAAAGGGTTTGTTGCGCTGTAGCGGTAAGCATAACATCAGGCGATTCCCCCCACAGATTGTAATTTGCTGCGTGAATTTGATTGTTATCTATTTTCATCGCTATGCCTAAATTATTTAATGCGCCTCTAAGTGCCACAGTTTGTACTCTAAGCTGCGCATCTGTTTCTTTAACATGACGGGATGATGAAGCAATGGGTTGTTCAAACTGATAATACTGCGTTTCTGTTTGAATTGACGCACTGCACCCTGCAAGAGTGATTAACACAGTGATGGCTAAAAATAAGTGTTTCATTATTGCTTCCTTGGTTGTGGATCAGCAGGGAGTGATTTATCAAAAATAAACATATTTGGTTGTTCATTTAAGCCACGTGTCAGCGGCTGAATTTCCTCACTTAAACGTTTAAATTCAAGTAATGTTTGCTGTAATTGATGGTGAAACTCAGAGCCTGCCTGATAGCTAGCCATGGTTTTATCAAATTGACGCATGGTCACTTCAAACTGCTCCATACTTTTAGTCATTTTATCAAAGTTACGATTAAAGTCGCCGGGCAAATTTTGTGTCTCTTTTTGGCTTAATAACGCACGCATTTCGTTAGCGAGGGCTTGGTAGTCACTAAATGTAGCCTGCATTTGCGCGAGACTGTCTTCGATTTTTAAGCTGTTTACCTTGTTAAGCACATCCGAGACCTGATCGGCAAGCACGGTAATGCCGCTGGATATACTTGGAAAAACATCATACTTCGCAAGCTTTGCTAAATGCGCTTTAGGGGCGTCGGGGTATATATCAAAATCAACATACACTGCGCCAGTTAAAAGGTTGCCGGGCTTTAAAGAGGCACGCATACCACTTTTTATCCAACCTGTTAGGCTGCTTTGCCAAAATTCTCTGGCCGCTGCGCTATCGTGATATAAACGGCCATACTCTATTTTAATCAGTACAGGCACCGCTGTATTGTGGTTTTTAAAGTGCGCGGGTTTACCATCAATAATAACGTTAGCGGGCGCTTCTACCACTGTACCAATTCGAGTGCCACGATATTCCACCGGGGCACCGGGGCGTAGGCCTCGTATTGATTGTTCAAAGTCAATAATGTAGTAATCAAAATCGTAAAAGCGCTCTTCCAAGGCTTCTTTGTAGCTTTGACTCAACGAGAAGTTGTGGCCGTTTTGTGCAATATCGCCAGGTGCTTGTTGATCGGGTAAGCCAACCGAAATACCGCCTTTGAGAAGCTTGCTCAGTGAGCCAGTACTTATATTAATACCATCGGCTGATAAGTCGATTTCAATCCCTGCATTAACCCAAAAAATAGAGTTTAATGTTATGAGGTTTTGATACGGCTCATTAATAAAAATGCCGTACTTCATTGCTTGGTTTTTCCAGTCAAAGGTAGCGGTTTCTATTTGGCCTATTTTATAATTTTTAAAAAATATGCCTGTACTAACTTCGAGTACCTCAGCATTGTAGCTGAGTAATTGAAAACGCCCACCTTTTACATCTTTACCAATAAGGGCGGGCTCGTCTTGTAATACAAAACGCTCTTTAAGTTTTTTACTCTCCCCTGGGGAAAACTCTAAATAAACACCCGACAAAAGCGTACTCATGCCGCTAATGCCAGTCTCGTCTATACGGGGTTTAACAACCCAAATTTTGGCATCTTCGGTGAGTAGTTCGTTATAATTTCTGTCTATTTGTGCGCGGGCAATTACGCTATCTTGCGAGTCAGATAGGCGTATAGCGTCAATTTGACCAATTTTAACACTGCGCACCTTTATTTCTGTTTTACCTGCAATAATGCCCTCTGCATGGGGCATTTTTATATAAATAGTAGGGCCTACATTTGCTTGATATTGATACAACATCCAAATACCAACTAATAAGGCTATTAGCGGAATAATCCAAATAGCTGAGATTTTTGGTTTGTTTGTTACATTAGCCGTTTCGGTCATGCTTTATTCTCTGAATGTTTGTTTTTTGGTGTATCCCACAACAAGCGTGGATCAAACGCATGTGCAGCCATCATTTGGCATATTACCATAACAGTAAAAAATACAATGCCTAGCCCAGGCGTAATTGACATTAAATTACCTAATTGCACTAAGGCGACGAGTATAGCAACAACAAATACATCAATCATTGACCATTTGCCAATAAATTCAGTAAGTTGATAAATTTTAGTATAGCCTTTTGTATGCTTGTTAGCAGGTTTTGCCACCATAAAACATAAAAAACTTAGCACAAGGGCTTTGGCTAAAGGCACCACCACACTGGCTAAAAATATAATGGCGGCAATGGGGTAGGAGCCACTTTTCCAAAGTGTCAGTACGCCGCCAATTAAGGTTGACGGTGATGTATCGCCAAGACTGGTGGTATGCATTATTGGTAATAAGTTTGCAGGTATATAACAAAGCACTGAGGTGACTAACCAAGCCGCTGCTTTTTGAACACTGTTGGGGTTTCTTATGTGAGTTTTAGTGTGGCAACGCGGACAATAGTCATCTTTACAAAGTTGGTGGCATACATGGCAGGCTTTTATGTTGCGATCAATAGCGCGTTTAGCATGTGATGTGTCATCAAGTGTTATGGCGGGCTTAATTTGTGCCCATAGACGAGGCTTGTTTACATGAGCAAGCGCGGCAATGTACATAACAACAAAGCCAATATAAGCCCAGAAGCTGGTCCCAAAACTAATGTCGGCAAGCGACATAATCTTAACCATGCTGACCAGTACACCAATTAAAAATATTTCAGACATGATCCACGGCTCAAGAGCCAAGGTAAATTTGAGTAAACGTCTAGCAATACCATTTGGCAAAGATTGTAAAAGCCCAAGGTGCATAGGAATAAGAATGAGCAGTAAGCTCATTGGTAGCGCAATAATACTTAAGTCAATAAATAAACCAAGTAACTGACTATCGTAATTAAATAAAATTCGGGCGGCATCGGGTAGGGTGATGGTTTGCGTAATACCGCTACTACTAAACGAAATAAACGGGTAAAACATGCTACTTAATAGCATAAGTAATGAGCCAATACTGAGTGCGACCACTTTAGTGTCGTTATTTACATCGCTTTCGCACAACTTATGGTGACAATGCGGACACACAGCCATTTGCTTATTGGCTATTGCAGGTATATCAATTATTAAATCGCAGCACGGGCAAATCGTTTGCAAGTTATAACCATCAAAGAAGAATGTTTATGCAATTTTGCTATATTTGGGTTATTAATACAACGCGATTCATCATTAGGCGCAATAACACTTTGTTAAGGGTAGGTATGAGGCTGTTATAACTTAGCTTTAATAGCTATTTTTTATAAACCCGGCAATGGATGCTGCTCAGTGAAAAGCCTGCTGTGATTGCTGCCAGCGCGACAATTCCGCCATAAGAAAACAGGGTAGATGTAATTATCTCCAATGAGCGCATATTCCATTACTATAACAATACACACTCATTACCCGTTAATATTCACCCAATTTACTAAAAGCCCAGTGCCTTGCTTATTTTAGCAACTTAGTACTTAAAAAAAGCATTTAATAATGGCGGCCAAATATAAAAGTAAAGGGTAAATATCAACAAATAATAAGTGGTTAACAGCAAGCCAAGCGGTGTTTAATCAAATAAAGCAACGGTTTGACGCGTTAATGCAATTAACTCCCCTGACTGCGACCAAATACAGCCATCTTCTAATCCGTAGCCACCTTTTGCATGATGTGTGATTGCTTCAAAGCCTAACCACTCTCCAGGTGTAAGTGTTGGCTCTTGCACAAATTCTAAATACCACGACATGCTACTTGCTGGCGCAGGTTGCTTAAACATTTGCAGTAATGTGGGTGGCCAAGCATCTGTTAGTGCAATGATATGCGCTTCTGTAATGGTTTCGGGAGTGTGTTTAAAACGCATCCAACCACCTAAATGCGAAGTCTCAGCAGCACTAAATGGCATAGCGCCTTGCTGCGGGCATAAATCAACATGCTGGAAAAACTCAGGCATTTGCCCTTGAATAAATGGCAATGTATGTCGTGCATCTACAGGCTTTAATCCCATTTCTTTACTTACTGGTACGTTAACACCTGATTGCCTATCAATAGCGAAGCACGCTTGGACAATTACACACACTTGCTCACTTTGAATCACTTTAGCTAATACCTGAGTACTGCTTTTACCTTGGCGTAAAATTTCAACTGACATCGAAAAAGGCATGTCAGCAAGCAATGGCCCCACAAAATTAGTACTCAAAGAAAGTAATCGTCTACTTGGGTCAATGTGTTTTCTGATTGCTTGATAAAGTAGTGCAGCAGAAAGGCCACCAAAGGCGGTTCTACCTTGGCACCAATTAGCCGGAAATTCCATTGTGTTGCTGTGAGCGGTGAGCGCAGCCGAAGACGTGCTAGAAATAGCAGAGGCTTGTTTTAATAAGTCATCAAAATGCATCGTTAATATCCTTGAAATTATCATTATTAAACATATATAACACATATCAACTGGTCAGACTAGTTGAGTTGAAGGGGTGTATTTGGCGCAAAAAACATCAAACCCTACTTTTATTAAGGTTTTTTGTTAAATAAATTACAAAAAATGAATTTTTTTTCATTTTTACAGTTGAATTCACTTTGTGGCATCCCTATTTACTAGTCATCGAACGTATTAACGAATTTGAAGTTGGAGAAGATTCATGGGTAAAATTATTGGAATCGATTTAGGTACTACAAACTCTTGTGTTGCAGTACTTGATGGTGATAAAGCACGTGTTATTGAAAATGCGGAAGGCGATCGCACAACCCCGTCTATTATTGCTTACACGCAAGACGGCGAAACACTAGTAGGTCAGCCTGCTAAGCGTCAAGCGGTTACTAACCCAACTAACACGTTATTTGCAATTAAGCGTTTAATCGGTCGTCGTTTTGAAGACGAAGAAGTACAACGCGATATCGGTATTATGCCGTTTAAAATCATTAAAGCTGATAACGGCGATGCATGGGTAGAAGCAGGCGGTGAAAAACGCGCTGCACCACAAATTTCTGCAGAAGTACTTAAAAAAATGAAGAAAACGGCAGAAGACTTCTTAGGTGAAGAAGTAACTGAAGCTGTAATCACAGTACCTGCATACTTTAACGATTCACAACGTCAAGCAACAAAAGATGCTGGTCGTATTGCGGGTCTTGAAGTTAAACGTATCATCAATGAGCCAACAGCTGCTGCCCTTGCTTACGGCATGGACAAAAACAAAGGTGAAAACGTTGTTGCAGTATACGACTTAGGTGGTGGTACTTTCGATTTATCTATCATTGAAATTGATGAAGTTGAAGGCGAGCACACATTTGAAGTACTTGCTACAAACGGTGACACTCACTTAGGTGGTGAAGATTTCGATAACCGTGTAATCAACTACCTAGTAGCTGAGTTCAAGAAAGACCAAGGTATCGATTTAGAAAACGATCCGCTTGCTATGCAACGTGTTAAAGAAGCGGCTGAAAAAGCGAAAATCGAACTATCATCTGCACAATCTACAGAAGTTAACCTTCCGTACGTAACTGCCGATGCATCAGGTCCTAAGCACATGAACGTTAAACTAACGCGTGCTAAACTTGAGTCATTAGTTGAAGACTTAGTAACTAAGTCAATTGAGCCACTTAAACGTGCACTAGCGGATGCTGATTTATCTGTAAATGATATTAACGATATCATTTTAGTAGGTGGTCAAACACGTATGCCACTAGTACAAAAAACTGTTGCTGAGTTCTTTGGTAAAGAGCCACGTAAAGATGTTAACCCTGATGAAGCTGTAGCAGTAGGCGCGGCAATTCAAGGTGGTGTATTAGCAGGCGACGTTAAAGACGTACTACTATTAGACGTGTCTCCATTATCGCTAGGTATTGAGACAATGGGCTCTGTAATGACACCGCTAATTGAGAAAAATACAACGATTCCAACTAAGAAATCGCAAACTTTCTCTACAGCAGAAGATAACCAGTCTGCGGTTACGATTCATGTACTACAAGGTGAGCGTAAACGTGCTAGCGACAACAAATCTTTAGGTCAATTTAACCTAGAAGGTATTCGTCCAGCACAACGTGGTACGCCACAAATCGAAGTAACTTTTGATGTAGATGCGGATGGTATCTTACATGTATCAGCGAAAGATAAAGATACAGGTAAAGAGCAAAAGATCACGATTCAAGCGTCTTCAGGCTTAAGCGATGAAGAAGTAGAAAAAATGGTTCGTGATGCAGAAGCGAATGCTGAAGAAGACAAAAAGTTTGAAGAGCTAGTAGCAACTCGTAACCAAGCTGATGCAATGGTACACGGCACTCGCAAGCAAATTGAAGAAGCGGGTGATGCATTACCAAGCGAAGACAAAGAGGCAATTGAAGCCGCTGTTGTTGACCTTGAAGCAGCTATTAAGAGCGATGACAAAGCTGAAATTGAAGCTAAAACGCAAGCACTTGCTGAAAAGTCTCAAAAGCTAATGGAAATTGCTCAAGCTAAAGCGCAACAAGGTGGCGCAGATGCAGGCGAGCAACCACAACAGTCTGCTAAGCAAGACGATGATGTAGTTGATGCTGAGTTTGAAGAAGTAAAAGACGACAAGTAATTGTCAGCTAAGCTTCTAACTAGCCTAAACAACATGATTTGCTCACGTTTTTAGGGTAGGATGAACTTTTGAGGCGCGCAGGCTACAGCTTGTCGCGCCTTTTGTATGTATTTAAGGTTTAAAATTTTCATGATAAATCGATGTGATTTATCGGTTTATCCCGCAGCTTAGCTGTAAATAGAAAAGAGTAGTGTGATAGATATGTCAAAACGCGATTATTACGAAGTTCTCGGCGTAAGCAAAGATGCAAGCGAGAGAGACATAAAAAAAGCGTATAAACGCTTAGCGATGAAATATCACCCAGATCGTACCGCCGGTGATAAAGATCTCGAATCAAAGTTTAAAGAAGTAAAAGAAGCATACGAGATATTAACCGACGATCAAAAACGTCAAATGTATGACCAATACGGCCATGCTGCCTTTGAACAAGGCGGTGGCGGCGGTCACGGTGGCTTTGGCGGTGGTGGTCAAGGCGATTTTGGTGATATTTTTGGTGATGTGTTCGGTGACATTTTTGGTGGCGGTGGTGGCCGTCGTCAATCGCGCCAGCAACGTGGTTCGGACTTACGTTACAACATGGACCTAAGCTTAGAAGAAGCGGTTCGTGGTAAAGAAGTAGAAATAAAAGTACCGACATGGGTTAGCTGTAAGCCCTGTGATGGCAGTGGTGCTAAAGCAGGCTCTAAGCCTAAAACATGTACTACGTGTCATGGCGCTGGGCAAGTACAAATGCGCCAAGGATTCTTTGCTGTGCAACAAACGTGTCCAACATGTCAGGGACAAGGTCAGATTATTTCAGACCCTTGTAACAAGTGTCATGGGCAAGGGCGCGTTGAAAAAACAAAAACGTTGTCAGTCAAAATTCCAGCAGGCGTAGACACGGGCGATCGCATTCGTTTAAGTGGTGAAGGCGAAGCGGGCATGCACGGGGCGCCAGCAGGCGATTTATACGTACAAGTATCGGTTCGCGAACACCCAATATTTGTTCGTGAAGCAAATAACTTATACTGCGAAGTGCCTATTAGCTTTACTACTGCCGGTTTGGGTGGCGAAATTGAAGTACCTACACTTGATGGCCGTGCAAAACTTAAAATACCGTCTGAAACACAAACGGGCAAAATGTTCCGTATGCGTGGCAAAGGTGTTAAATCTGTACGTAGTGGTGCTCAAGGTGACTTAATTTGTAAAGTCGTGATTGAAACGCCAGTTAATTTAAACGAGCGTCAACGCGAGTTACTTAAAGAGTTAGACGAGAGCATGGGCAAAGATAGCTCAAAAAACCGTCCTAAAGAGCAAGGCTTTTTTGACGGTGTTAAAAAGTTTTTTGACGATTTAACTAAGTAATTAGTTATCGTAAAAACTAAATAACGGTGCTTGATGCACCGTTTTTTTTGGCTCAAATTCATGTAATTTATACCTATCACTGGGCACTACCTAACACTCTTATAAAGTGCGTATACCCAATCGATTAATTCACTGAGCTTATTTTGTTGTCTTAGGTAATTCCCCTGCGCGTCTTTACCCTTTGCACCTATATCCTCGTCAATAAGCGGCTATTAACGTATCTGCTATTAAGTAACCCTTCAAAATGATTAGCCCTTATTGTAGATTAATAATGCGCTTAAATAACAGGGCTAACTTGAATGACCCCAGCAATAGAGTTACTGAAAAAACAAAATGTGCCTCACGATGTACTTAGTTATCAACACGATGCTAATACAACGCGTTATGGCCAAGAAGCCGTTGAAAAGTTAAACCTTAACAGTGAGCAGGTATTTAAAACCCTTGTGCTTGAAACCAGTGAAGGGAAGTTAATTGTTGCCGTTACACCGGTATCCCAGCAAGTAAATTTAAAGCAATTAGCCAAATTGAGTCATGCTAAAAAGGTCGCAATGGCAAGCGCACCAAAGGTACAAGCCGCCACGGGATACATTTTAGGAGGGGTTAGTCCGCTTGGGCAAAAAAAGCGCCTACCCACCTTTATTCATTCAAGCGCTATAGCCTTTAATACAGTGTATGTAAGTGCAGGTAAGCGAGGGCTTGAGCTAGCGCTTTCGCCAACTGATTTAAAAGAACAAACACGTGCCATTTATGGTGATTTTTAAAAAGATCCACGCAAACTAATATAGCCTAAGCCGCAAATTTTAAAGGCGATAATTTGCTGCTTAGGGTATTTTTAACTACAGTCAGAATACCCTTGTACACTATGTATTATGGCAGTATGTATGAATTTTACTGATGTTGATTTTTTTGCCGTGCTTGTGGCGGCACTTTCCTCTTTTATGCTTGGCGGTATTTGGTATTCAAACGCTTTTTTTAAAAATGCCTGGTTAGAGTGCACAGGTCTTACTGAGCTTGATTTACAAACAGCAAAACCGGCGTTAATTTTTGGCGGCAGTATGGTACTTGCACTTGTGTCGGCGGTAGTACTTTCATTATTTTTGGGTAAAGAAGCCGGTATGGGAGAGGGCGCATTTACAGGCTTTGCCATCGGTTTGTTTTGGGTAGGTAGCTCGCTTGGACTTAGTTATATTTATGAGCAGCGTCCAATCAAGCTATTTTTAATTAATGCAGGGTACTACACATTACAGTTTACATTAATGGGTTTCATTATAGGTGTATGGCCGTAAGCGCTTAATTCTGGCCCCCTTTGAGAGCTCAATACAGTAAAGATAATTATGAAAATATTAGTCGTAGGTGACGTGCCTCTCATGCGCCACGTATTAATTAATATGTTGAGGCAGCTAGATTATAAAAACGTGGTGGAGGCAACTGATGGCTACCAGGCGTTGAAAATACTGAATCAGCAAAAGTTTGATTTAGTTATAACCGACCTACATATGCCTAAAGTAGATGGTGTAAACCTACTCGATAAAATACGTCATGATGAAGCCTTAGTCGACTTACCCGTTATTATGATCACGTGCGAAGATAACGCAGATACAGTAAAGCGAGTTATAAAAGCAAAAGTGTCGGGGGTTATTATTAAGCCATTTAATATGAATGTGTTATCAGCGCAATTAAACCGTCTGTTTTTTAGAGATTAATGTAAACGCTTGTAAGGCGTTTTATATTGCACCTATTATTTTAACCCCTGTGTTCTCTCCACCGCTTATTAGGCACTTTGCCAAGCGTCTATAACGTTTTTATTTATTAACTGCTAAAATGCCTGCTTTGCAATTACGTAGGTATGTTAAAGACGTATATGGCTAAGCCAAATAAAAAAGGTCCGACTAAAACAGTCGATATTTTTTGCTCTGCTTGCAAAGCGGCGCTATTTAGATATAGAAAAGGCGGCAAAGGCGCTTTAGTTAAATGTTTTATAGAGCGAATAACTCAGGACTACACAACAACACCGTGTATTTGCCCTAAATGCGAGCGCCCGTTTGCGCGCCCAGCAATCATACGTGGCACGCCAGCCTACAAAATAATTGGTGGTAAGGTTACCTTTAAATAACCTTATTTATCAAAAAACATTTAATTACAATAGATTAGCCCTGATATAGATTGGGGCGGACAATTGACCTTGTAGCAATAAATAAGGTTGATATACTCGCCCGGTTTTGCTGTTTCAATGATTGAAAAACACCCTCCCCAAGGATAGGGCCAGTTAGTTGGGTTTTTTAAGCAAAGGATAAACGTGTGATAGCACTGTTATTTGATATTGTAGGTATGGCGGGTACTTTCTTAGTTGTTGGTGCGTTTTTTTTATTACAACTGAATAAAGCATCCCCAACGGGGTTATTGTACAACACAATGAATTTGTCAGGAGCAATTTTGCTGCTAATCAGTTTGTGTTACAACTTTAACCTTGCAAGCTTTGTAATCGAGATTTTTTGGATTGCAGCTTCGCTGATCGGCTTATACAAGTACGTTAAAAATAAGCCTAAATTAGCCACTAACGCTTAATTTTAGTGTTGCTAATTGTGTTGACTGTTGCGAGTCAGTATAGACTTGCAGCAGTTTATAAATAAATTAAGCTTTATTGTATTTGTTAACACAAAGTTTCTGTTGTTAGCGCTCATAACCCGTTAAACTAGCGCCCTTAAATTTTATAGCTATTATGTTGTGAGCTAGGGCATGTTCTCCTTTTCTAAAAAACTTCTTTTAATTTTTGTTGTACTGATAGTGCTATTATCGGTGGTGTTTTGCTATGGCCGAACTCATTACTATAATCAGGCCGAGCAAAAAGCAGCCCAACAAGCAACTCAGTTAAAGCACTACATTGATACCGAGCTTGCACGTTTTTCAAAAATCCCACAGCTTCTTACCTATAACAATGCGGTTATTAATTTTTTAGGTGCGCCGCAAAATAACGAAAAAAAAATTAATAACTATTTAGCCGATATACAACAAGCCAGTGGCGCTTCAGACATTTATATCCTTGATGAGCAAGGCGCTGTAATCGCAAGTAGTAACTGGCAGGCTGATCATAACTTTTTGGGTAGTGACTTGTCGTTTAGACCTTACTTTAAACGCGCATTTGCAGGCGAAAAAGTCGCGTACTTTGCCGTGGGCATGCGTACAAAAGAGCGAGGTATTTACTTTTCTCAAGCCATTTATAACAACAATAAGGCAGTAGGTGTTGTTGCGCTAAAAGTTAACGTAAATAAATTTGAAAGTGATCGCGAGCTATTAAATACCGCCAAAGGTAGTCACTTTTATGTGCAATTAGAAGATAGCGTGATTGCAATCTCAGATATGAAAGACTGGCGCCTTAATACGTTTTCCACTCTCGATATAACGGATCGTAGGGATATAGCTCAACGTCAAGCATATCTAGATTATCAACCTACGCTGATAGCGCATTCAAATTACACATCGCAAAGATTATTGTTTAACACAATTGGTGAGCACAAATATCTATCGGTAGAGCAAAAATTACGCTTTTTGAATGCATCGGTCACTGTATTAGTAAATGTATCTAACGCTAATATTGCTCAATTACCTGCGTTATTTGGCTTTTTGGTCATTTATGCACTTGTTATTGCGTTAGGGTATTTAGTTTTAAGACGCTTTGCAGGCGTAAAAAAGTTGGTGTATTCACATCACAGTGTTAGCCAAGAAATTGATGCGCGCACCAATGCGTTTAAAGCTCACCAAGAGGCACTAGTGCAATCAACGAAGCTTGCCACAATTGGCCAACTAAGTATGGGGTTTAACCATGAAATCAATCACCCACTTAATACTATAAACACTTACTTAGCCAGTGCTAGACGCTTGTTAGCTAAAGGGAAGTTTGAAGCCCTAAACGAAAATTTACAGTTTATTGAAGCTTTAGTTGCAAGGGTACAAAAAATAGTTGCACAGCTAAATTATTTTTCTGATTCTACGCAAACGACTATTAATGAAGTGCCATTAAGTGAATCAGTAGCCAGGGCACTTGATATAAATAAAAACCAGCTAAAGCAAGACAATATAAGTGTGTTATCCCCTAAAATTGACAGCCAATTAAACGTGTTAGCAGATAAAGCAGCCCTTGAAGAAGTGTTAGTTAACTTAATATCGAATGCCAGCCAAGCAATGCAAGGCTGTATCACCCGCGAGCTCAGCATTAGCGCGGGTTATGTTAACAAAGAGATTCAACTGTGTATTGAAGATACTGGGCCAGGCATAGAGGTGCACGATATAGATAAAATTTTTGAGCCTTTTTACAGTACTAAATCGGTCGATGGGCTAGGACTTGGGTTGTGTATATGTAAGCAAATTATTAGCGCACTTAAAGGAACGTTAAGTGCGCAGAACCGAGAGCAGGGCGGCGCTAAGTTTATTATTACACTGCCTAGTGGGAGCTAACACGCTAAATAAAAGTAATTTAAGGGGTAAATGATTGAGCAAGTAGTGGTTATTTGTGGCTATTTGTTCCTACAAAAACGGTAATTTTTAGAGAGTTAGTGTTATTGCTCGAAAATCAGAACGGCGTTATAGTCGTAGCAAAATGATACACGAGTAGCACCTTTGGATACTGATAACACATACACACCGTCACTCAGCGATACGTTTAATGAGCTGCAAAATAGCTTTTTAGCCCAGTCGTACCTCCCGATAGATAAGCGTATCGTATTATTAAAAACGCTGCACAAACGAATTGTTAGTCACGAACAAGCGCTTATAGATGCAGCATCAAAAGACTTTGGTTACAGAACCGCGTTCGATACGTTACTTGGCGATATCTTGCCAACGGTTCAGGGGTTAGCGCACATTATTAAAAAATTGCCAAAATGGGCAAAACCCAGTAAGCGCTCAGCGAGCTTAAGTTTGTGGCCATCAAAAGTGAGTGTGACATACCAGCCACTTGGTGTAGTTGGGGTGATTGCGCCTTGGAATTACCCCATACAATTGGCATTAGTGCCTGTTATTACCGCTATTGCCGCGGGCAATAGGGTCATGCTTAAGCTCAGCGAATTTACCCCGCATACTAATGCTGTCATCGAGAAAATATTTGCAGATGAGCTACAAGCGCATTGTAAAGTGGTATTAGGGGCAAGCGATGTAGCAAGTGAATTTTCGTCATTGCCATTTGCACATTTACTGTTTACTGGCTCAACGTCAGTGGGCAAGCTGGTGATGAAAGCAGCCAGCGAAAATTTAACCCCTGTTACCTTAGAGCTAGGTGGAAAATCACCTGTAATTATTACTGAGCAGGCGGATATTAAAAAAGCAGCGCAAACATTACTGTTTGGTAAAATGGCAAATGCAGGACAAATTTGTGTAGCCCCAGATTATGTATTTGTGCCTAAATCCCTTAAGCATCAGCTGGTACAGCAATTGTGCGAGCTTTATAAAAAGCACTTTAAAGACGGGGTTGAAGGAAAAAATTTAACGTCAATTATTAGCGATGCGCATTACACTCGCTTAGAAGGGTATTTAACACAAGCACAGGAGTTGGGTGCGCAAGTTATTAAGCCACTCAGCCAAAACCAACAAGACAAACAAAAGCATAGAATGGGGTTGCATATTGTTATCGCGCCTAGCGATGATATGACGCTAATGCAAGATGAATTATTTGGCCCCATTTTGCCGATTAAAACCTACGAAAAGCTCGATGAGGCAATTAGCTACATTAAAGCGCATAATCACCCTTTAGCGCTATATATTTTGGGACAAGATAAGCACGCTCAAGATTACATAATGCAGCAAACATTAAGCGGTACAGTTGCTGTAAACGATGCTTTAGTGCAGGTGACAGCAGATGATGTGCCATTTGGTGGCGTTGGGCATTCTGGAATGGGGCATTATCATGGCAAAGAAGGGTTTTTAACCTTTAGTCATGCAAAAAACACCTTGGTGTCTGGCTCGTTTAACCCACGTACCGGGCTTTTACTAAAACAGAGTAACCTTATTATTAAGCTGCTTAAGTTTTTATATATTAAGTAAATTGGTATAAAAAAGGGCTAATGCGAGACGCATTTGCCCTTGTGTAATGCTTTGTTTAGCAATGCGAAAATTAAAATAAACGTCCTTCACCGGCGTAAGTGCCCGCGAGTATTTTTTCGTAAATTTTGTCGGCTTTTTCTTTTGCTTCTTCTATTTCTTTAGGGAGCATTTTACGCTCATCTAGCTTGCGGCTATGGCTTGCTTGCATGTTGCCGTTGTATTCGGCAATGGTGTTCCATACATATGATTTCTCTAGATCTTTAGGCATGCCTAGACCTTCGAAATACATGAGTGCCAAATTAAATTGCGCCAGTGAATAGTTATTAGCAGCGGCTTTTTCGTACCATGTTCTGGCTTGTTTGTAATCGCGCGTGACGCCCTCGCCATTTGCGTACATAACACCTAAATTGAATTGTGCGGCAGGGAGGTTTTTTTTCGCTGCTTTTTCGAATAACGTCACCGCCATTTGCTTATCAAGCTTTACGCCTTTGCCTTCATCGTATAAAACGGCTAGTGCAAACATTGAGTCAGCGTGATTTTTTTTAACGCCTTCTTTATAAAGCTCTGCCGCTTTAAAATAGTCGCGCGTAACGCCATAGCCACCTTCGTAAAGTTTACCTAGTTCGTAAATTCCCGGCGCAAAGCCTTTGTCAGCTAAATATTCAAATTCTTTTAGTGCTATAGCAAATTTGCCTTCGTTGGCCGCTCTTATACCATCTTCAAGAGTTGCATGTGCAAATGGGCTTGAAAGCAAAACGCCAGTGAGTATTAATGCTTTTAAATTAAACTGTGACATAGCCATGTCTCCAATAGGTAATAGTTGCAATGTGTATGTATAAAAACCTGTTTTATTGCAACACTTTGTACTTACTATTCAATAGCCACGTATAAAATGGTGCAAGTGCTTGGTTAAAGTAAATTAAAATCGCTTCCATGATTATGTGTACGTTTAATATATAGCCAAGCTGTAGTGGTAATTATAGCTTAAATAAGCAATTATATTGCTAATAATGCGGTGTTTATAAGCGTAAGATACAGATATTACAGAAAATTTAAAGCAGTAAAAAAGCGCAAGCCAAGGCCTGCGCTTTTAATGTCATATTAACCGTCACTAATATGAGCAATGTAGCAAGTAGAGATGAACTTTTATGCTATTACTTGGGTCGAGTAAATAATAGTCAATAAGCAGTCATGTGCTTAAAACAAAATGCCAGCATCCATGCTGTATTTCTTCCTTGGGCACTGAGGTCGTTACACTTTGTTTATGCGATTAATTATTATTTAGATTTAACTATGTGTCAATAGTAAATAATAATTATTATCAATTAAGTGCTGCCTTTACGGAATATCTGAGAGTATGAGTGATAGAAGGGGTTTACATGTTTAAAATAAAAAATATAAAAGTATCACGCGCCACCATCGTGCTTAGCCTACTGTTTTTGTGTAGTTGTTCAGCTTCGTTTACTTATAATAATTTAACGTGGCTTTCGTCGTTTTGGATAGATGACTATATAGACCTTACTAAACAGCAAAATAAACAACTTAAAAATATCATCAATACCACTCAGCAGTGGCACCGCAGTACACAGTTACCAAGGTATAAGCAAGATATATTAAATTTAAAAACGTTATTTAATAAACAGTTAGATTATCAACAATTAAAGGCCCAAGTGGTCTTGGCAAGAGCTCACTTTCAAAACATTCTCGAACAGGCACATATTGAGCTTGCGCAATTAGGGTTTACGCTTTCGTATGAACAGCGTGCCGAGCTCATTGCTAATATCCAAGCGCAAATTAACGATGAATACGAAGAGTTTAATGAATTAACAGCGCAAGAGCGTAAAAGTGAGCGCCTAGAAAGGCAGCTAGATTACTATAAACAATGGCTAGGAAACTTAACGCCTGTGCAAACGCAGCTTATTACTCAAGCTAACAATGCTCATTATGATTCCTCACTGCTTTGGCATCAGTACAAGCAAACGCGTTTAAATGCAGCGCAACAGGTACTTTTAAATGAAACTCTCAATGAAGCTGATTTTGTTAAACAATTGAGCCATGTAATTACTCAGCGAGAAGCGTATATGAGCAAAGAGTTATTAGCCAATAATGAAGCGAATTTAGAACGTTATGTAAACTTGCTCTTAAAGCTAAATGCGACGTTGAGTGAGCAGCAACGAGAACGTGTAAATGAGGAGTTTGATGACCTTGTTAATACGCTCACCGATTTAATAGAGGATTAAAGCCGCCTTGTTGCTTACTAATTAGGCATGCATGCTGGTTTATAAATTTTACGCTTATTGAGCTAACTACATAAATGCTAAAATAATAATTTAAAGTTGAAAACGTCCTAGCTGATCGCTTTTAAAATATATCACGTACGCTTTTCACTTATTTATCGCTTGTGCAACTTAGCTATGTCCATAAATCTAGCAAAGTGACAGCATTATGATAATCGAAACACACGCATAGTAAGGTTTGTAATGGCAGTAGTTTATGGTTACTGATTTAAAAGGCATACTCAATACGTGGTATCCGCTTCGTAATGAGCAACAATGGGTGCTTGCTACTTTATATAAAATAGAAGGGTCGAGTTATCGAAAGCTGGGGGCGATGATGCTCATTTCAAGCCTAGGACAACGTTTAGGTATGCTTTCGGGTGGCTGTTTAGAGGCTGATATTCAGCGTCACGCCAAACAGGTTATGACCACCTTACATTCTAAAACAATCACTTACGATGCAACTGATGAAGACGATTTAACGTTTCAGCTGGGTATAGGCTGTGGTGGCGTGGTGCATATTCTTTTGCAAAGTGTTAATCGTGAAAACGAATACTTGCAATTAGATGCCATGTTTAATGCGCTAAAAAACAAGCAATCGGGGCACTACACACAGCAAATTAAACCTTTAGTGGCAAAGGGGGCTGGCGTTTTTAAAACCGTGGCGCAGCAACACAACTTATCTTTAAACCGCAAAGCAATGCTTGTAGAGCAAGATAAAACCCAAAGTTTACAAGTGGCTATTTACCCCAGCGCACATTTATTAATTGTCGGCGGTGGCGCGGATGCAATACCGGTATATGCGTTTGCTAAGCAGTTAGGTTGGATGGTGAGTGTATGGGATAGCCGCGCTGCAAATGCTAAAAGAGACTATTTTACGCATGCCGATCATATTTTGCGTTGTCCCGCTTCACAATTAAAGCAGTTTTGCGAACAACATAAAGTGGATGCTGCCGCTTTAATGGCTCACAGTGTAGAGCTTGATGCACAGGCGTTAGCCGCTCTTGAGCAAAGCCCACTAAAGTACTTAGGGTTACTTGGACCTGCACATCGCCGAGCGCAAGTTTTTGAGCATGCAAACACATCTGTAAACAAGGTGGTTGCCCCTGTATTTGGCCCTGTAGGGCTTAATTTAGGAGGAGACACCCCAGAGAGTATTGCCTTATCGCTCATTAGTGAAATACACGCAGTATTAGCGAGTAAAGATGCTACATCGTTAAGTAACTGGGGTAACTAAGGTGCGCGTAGCAAAGGTTATATTGGCCGCAGGACAATCGTCGCGATTTAACGGGTGTAAGCTAATAGCCGATGTAGGTAATAAACCAATGATTTGCCGCGCCGTAGATACCTTACAAGGGTATGACACATTACCCATATACGTTATTAGCGGTGCTTGGCATGCGCAAATTGAAGATGCGTTACATAGCTACAAAAATGTTGAAATACTGCATAACCCGCACTGGCAAGTAGGTTTAGGAAAATCCATTGCACGGGCAACGCAAGTTATAAGTGCTGCGCACGCATTGGATGGTATTTTATTTATGCTGGCAGATCAGGTTGAGCTTTGTACTGCAGATATAAATACATTAATTGATCATTTTAAAAACAAACCCTCGCGTTGGTGCGCTGATTATGGCGAGCGCATTGGCGTGCCTGCTGTATTTCCTGCCTGTGATTTTAAAACGTTAGCAGCGCTAAGTTGTGATAAAGGCGCCCAACATCTATTGCGAGACACAAAGGTCAAGGTAAATACCATTTTACTTAAGCAGGCAAGCACAGATATCGACACTCAGCAGCAATTAAAGCAGTTTATTGATAATAACAACAACCTAACGGCACGCGAATAAACTAAAAATATAGCCTAAACTTAAGGTTTGAATATTCAAATCAAAATTAAATTTTCAGAATTCATTACAGCGCGTTTGTAAATGTGCGCTGTAATGCAAAGGGTAATAATTTCAACGTACGTTGGTGTAAAAAGTAACGTGTATGGGTCATGCGTTATTTTAATTTTATTTAGGCTTAATCAAGGGGCAAGCTATGGTGACGTTTACAGTTAACGGCAAAGAGGTTAAATCGCAAGCAAGTGCAGATACACCTTTGCTGTGGGTTATTCGCGATGAAATAGGGTTAAAAGGAACTAAGTTTGGTTGTGGTATTGCCATGTGCGGTGCATGTACCGTGCATTTAGATGGGCAAGCGACACGCTCATGTGTATTACCCGTGGGCGCAGTGGCAGGAAAAAACATTACCACCATAGAAGGGCTCAATAATGAGCATCCGCTGCAAAAAGCATGGGTAGATGAGCAAGTACCTCAGTGTGGCTACTGTCAATCTGGGCAAATTATGCAAGCTGCTACGTTATTAGCTGACAATCCAAATCCAACCGAGCAAGAAATAGTAAATCATATGAACGGCAACTACTGTCGTTGTATGGCGTACAAGCGCATTAAATCGGCTATACAACGCGCCGCTGATGAATCGCAAAGTGCAGTTCAAATGTTTAACCCAAAAGAGCTAGACGTGTAACTGGAGCCGACAATGAAAAAACTATTTCAAAAAAATACCGAAACCGTAGACTTAAACCGTCGCTCTTTTATGATTAGCACAGCAACAGCTGGCCTAGTTATGGCATTCGCGCCTGCTTTCTTTTCAGGTGAACTTAGCGCGAAAGAGTCGATTTCACAACAATCGTTTTCACCCACAATTTGGTGGACTATGAACCCGCAAGGTGAAGTAGAGGTGAGCATTGCCAAAGCCGAAATGGGTCAGCACGTTGGCACTGCTTTAGCACGTATTGTGGCAGATGAACTGGAGTGCGACTGGGATAAAGTATCAATCACGTATGTAGATACGCACGAGAAGTGGGGCTACATGGTTACAGGTGGTTCATGGTCTGTATTTCAAAGCTTTAAACCGCTTTCTCAAGCCGGCGCAGCAGGGCGCATAGCTCTTATAGACGCTGGGGCTAATATGCTTGGAGTTAAACCTGAGCAGTGCCACGCTAGTAAAGGGCGTATAATTGCAGGCGATAAGTCGCTCAGTTATGCCGATATTGTTAAACATGGTGAGTTTAACCGTACCTTTAGCAGCGAAGAAGTTGCAAAACTACCGATAAAGCCTGCCAACAAGCGCCACTTAACGGGTTTAAAGCAAGACTTTAAAGCCCTCGATATTCCGGAAAAAACAAATGGTATGGCTGTGTATGGCATAGATGTAGAGCTTGAAGGCATGGTGTATGCGCGCCCTGTGATCCCACCAACACGTTATGGTAGTGAAGTCACGCAAATAGATGATAGCGCCGCAAAAGCAATAAAAGGCTATAAAGGGTATGAGATTTTAAATGACCCAAGTAACACTGTACAAGGCTGGGTGGTCGCTTTAGCTGACAATTACCCCAGTGCAATTAAAGCGGTAGATGCCCTAAAAGTAACTTATAAAAAAGGCCAAACAGCTAATGTTACAGAGGCTGATATTCAATCCCTGGGCGAAAAATTATGTAACGATAGCAACGCTGGCACCTTATTTGTTAATGAAGGCGATACCGCTAAAATGCAGGCTGAGGCAACGCAGTCGCTAGAGTCATTGTATACCACGGCAACAGCAAGTCATTATCAATTAGAACCGCTTAATGCGGTGGCAGAGTTTAAACAAGGCAAGTGGATTATTCATACTGGTAATCAGTGGCAGTCTTTAACACTACCTGCGTTGGCCAAAGCATTAGAGGTTGAACAAAATAACGTTATTATTCGTCCTTATTATTTAGGTGGTGGGTTTGGGCGTCGCCTATTTGGTGATTGGACTGTGCCCGCAGCGCTAACAGCCAAAGCGATTGGCAAACCTGTTAAACTGGTATTTACACGCGCTGATGATAGCTTATTTGATCAGTCTCGTTCTGCCTCCACCGCTAAATTAACAGCTTCGTTTAATGAAAAAGGCGAGTTAAGCGCTATGGAGCATGCATTTGCAGCAGGCTGGCCAACAAAAGCAATGGCGCCTGGCTTTTTATCACCTGGGGTTGATGGCAAAGGCAAGTTTGATTCGTTTTCAGCTTCTGGAGCCGATCACTGGTACAGCATGGATAATCACCGTGCTCGCGCAATTAATAATGAATTAGCGCAAAGCACATTTACCCCCGGCTGGCTTCGCTCGGTAGGCCCTGGCTGGATTGTATGGAGCTTAGAATCGTTTATTGATGAAATTGCTCATAAACAAGGGCTTGATCCGGTGGAGTTTCGTTTATCAATGCTCGATGGCAAAGGCAAGCAAGCAGGTAAAGCCCCTGAAAGCGTAGGCGGCGCACTGCGCTTAAATGCGGTACTTAAAAAAGTGTCAGCGAAGGTCGCAAATGTTAAGCTGGGTGAAAACGAAGGCATTGGTTTTTCAGTTAGTTCTGGTCAAGAGCGCCAT
Organism: Pseudoalteromonas sp. P1-25; assembly: GCF_001401805.1. Classification (GTDB taxonomy): domain Bacteria; phylum Pseudomonadota; class Gammaproteobacteria; order Enterobacterales; family Alteromonadaceae; genus Pseudoalteromonas. Next base: position 15,279 of record NZ_LKDW01000014.1, on the reverse strand, counting down.
ATGCCTGCGTGGATTGCTACAGCGGCGCATGTGCATGTAAATAAAAGTGATGGCAAAATTACGCTTAAAAAACTGTATGCCGTGGTAGATGCAGGCTTAATAGTTCATCCTGATGGTGCATTAGCTCAGCTTGAAGGTTCGTTATTGTGGGGCACAAGCCTTGCTTTACACGAATCAAATAATTATCAAAACGGGCAAGTGGCGGCCACTAACTTTAATACTTACTTGCCACTTAGAATGCAAGATGTGCCCGATATGGACATAGAGTTTGTGCAAAGTGACGAGTTTCCTATGGGCTTAGGTGAGCCGGGTGTTATTGGTGTGGCACCCGCTATTGGCAACGCGGTATTTAATGCAGTTGGCGTAAGGTTACGTAATTTACCCATGAAACCGAGTGAGCTCAAAAAAGGCTTAACCGCCTAGTTAAACGCTAATAAGAGTGTATGGCGCAGGCTGTACACTCGTGTATTTAGCGATGTATTTTAAAATTGTTAAAGGCTTATTTATGCTAGTCGACCCAGCAGGGCGAAAATTTAGTTATCTGCGTTTATCTATTACCGATGTTTGTAATTTTAAGTGTGTGTATTGTTTACCTGATGGGTATCAATGCGATCACGACCGAGACTTCCTGTCACTAAACGAAATTAGTAATACTATAAAAGCCTTTGCCCATCATGGCATATCAAAGTTACGCATTACTGGCGGCGAGCCCACCCTCAGAAAAGACTTTATAGATGTAATTCGTGCAGCAAAAGACACGCAAGGCATTACCAAAATAGCCGCTACTACTAATGGCTACTCTATGCATAAGCATATTAATAATTGGGTAGATGCGGGTTTAAACGCCATCAATGTCAGTATTGATACCCTTGACCCACGTATGTTTAATACGATTACCGGTCACGATAAATTCTCGCGCGTAATGCAAGGTATAGAAAGTGCGCTTGAAAGCGGCATCGAATCGGTAAAAATAAACAGCGTACTTATGAAACAGTACAACGGCCGAGAGCTTGATAGCTTTTTAGATTATTTAAAGCACAGACCCGTGACAATGCGCTTTATTGAGCTAATGCAAACTAACGATAACAAATCGTTTTTTGATGCTAACCATATATCGGGGCAATCCATAAAAGAGCAGTTGCTTCGCGCTGGTTGGCAGCCCATTATACGCGATGTAACGGCAGGGCCTGCACAAGAATTTTTCCACCCTGATTATATGGGGAAAATAGGGTTAATAATGCCCTACAGTAATGACTTTTGTAACACCTGCAATAGGTTAAGAATTTCGTCACTAGGGAAATTGCATTTATGTTTGTTTTCTGAGCAAGGTATATCACTTAGAGAATACATGAGTGATAACACCAATCAGGCATTAATTAATCAGTTAGCACGTTATATAAAAACAAAAAAACCAACCCACTTATTGCATCAAGGTAATACGGGGGTTACAACAAACTTATCTATGTTAGGTGGTTAATCCTTATAGTAAGCTGTTTGGTTGGGTGCTCGTGCCTTTGTAGTGAGTAAAGTTAATGTTTTCTTATATCTACTTGTTATATTTAATTTTAGCGTTACACTAAATTTTTTATTATTTTAAGTTTTTTGAATGGATATAGCAGCGCTTAGTAGTACTAAATCATTAAGAAGGAACGTCCTGAAATGGATGTGCTTGTGCTTTGGTTTTGTCTCACTGTTTTTTGCTGCATTTAATATTATTGTAAATAACTTTGCTTTATTAGGGTATTTAGAAATAGCACTCAGTGTATTTTGTGCTTACACCTACTACCGCTTAAACACGCATGCGCTAGAGGTATGGCAATCTGTAGTTATGTGCATATTTGTCACCTTTGTTATTGTATTAGGCAACTATTTAGCTAAACCAATAAATGGTGTGTATGTGTGGTCTTTTGCGTTACCTATATTGTATTACCTGTTGCTAGGTAAGCGTTATGGCATTGTATTATCGGCTTTGCTCTTTGTACTTCAAGGTGCCATATTAGTAACAAAATCATCGCAACTTCCTCTAACTACGCTTAATTTCAGTTTAAATCTTGCCTTTGTTTATATCAGTATTTGGGCTATTTCTCATGTTTTTGAAGGTAGCCGTGCTTTATCATCTAAGCGGTTAAAAAATCTTGCTTTGTTAGACCCACTTACCGGGGCTGCAAACCGTTTATCAATGAATCATTACTTTGAAGTAGAGCTTAGAGATAAGTCGCAACTTTATTTATTTTTACTCGACCTAGACTATTTTAAACAGGTTAACGACACCTATGGCCACGCTGTAGGTGATAAAGTGCTAATTGAAGTAGCCACTTTATTACGAGTCCTATTAGCAAAAGGGTATGTATTTAGAGTAGGTGGGGAAGAGTTTGCTTTACTGCACTCTTTTACTTCTCAAAATGACGCTCTAACCATGGCCGAAACAATTAGATCAAAACTTAACAATACGGCACTTGATATTGATGGGCTAAACATCAAAGTGACCGCAAGCATTGGCGTTGTAAAATACCACCAAGGCGATACCCTTGAAAAATTTGTTATTAAAGCAGATAAACAACTTTACAAAGCAAAAGAATTTGGCCGAAATAAAGTATACTTTCAGTCAAGTGCCCATTTAAATGAAAAGCCTCAGGTAGCTTAACGAGCAAATTAGTACATTTGTTCAAAATTAGGGATGTTGTTTTCCCAAATTGGTTTGTCTTTCCCTAAATACTCCTTTACTGCATCAAAAAATAAGCGAGTTCTTACTGGTAAGTCTCTGTGCGGGTACAGGACATACATATGGCTAAACTCCTTTAACTTTACATCCGTTAAAATGGGCACTAATTGGCCTTGCGTTATTTCCTTATCGATAATAAACGCCGGAGCCACGAAGTAGGTAGTCCCTGAAATAGCTTTCATTAGCAGTACCTCGGCATCGTTTGCTCGGTACACACTGTTAATTTTCTGCTCGCATGGCTCGCCCTGACTATTGTAGTAATCTATGGTTTCAACCCGCATTGAATTACTTGCATAACTTGCGGCAGGTAACTTCGCCAATTCTTCTATGGTTTTTGGCATGCCATAGGTTTGTATAAATTCAGGGGCCGCTACAATAAGTAATCTATTGCGGGCAATTCTACGCGCAATTAACGAAGAGTCTTTAGGTTCTCCAATTCTAAATGCTAAATCAAAGCCTTCAGCTACAATATCAACAAGCCTGTCATCAAGGCGTAGCTCTACTTCTACTTGAGGAAAACGTTTTTGAAAGTCGTTAAGTACAGGCTGCAAATAACGTCTACCAATGAGCGTTGACGATGTGATTTTTAATACACCCCGTGGCTCAAGGTGATAGTTTTCTGCCATGCGTACGGTTTCACCAAGTAGCTCTCTTAGTTCACTTGCTTTTTTTATCATTTCGGCGCCGGCGGCCGTTAACGAAAACGAACGGGTGGTACGGTTTAATAGCCTAACGCCTAGTTCGTCCTCTAATCGACTGATTTGCTTTGATATAACGGAGCGGTCTATGTTTCTTATTTCTGCAGCTTTGGCAAAAGAACCTTGCTCAACGACCTCTAGTAGCATTAAAAGTCGGCTTGTTGTATCCATCACGATGACTCATTAATTTTTATTGATGCCATTTTGGCATTAATGAATTTATAAATCTATGGTTTTTGTCCGCAGGTATAGTCCGTAATATGCACGCTAATCAATAAAGGAGCGTCTACATGAACAAACATTTAATTGCTGCTGCACTCGCTGCGGCATCATTATCACTTGCGGGCTGTGCTGATGAGCGCGCGCCTCAAGCTCAGCAACAACAATTGCAGCCTATCGATGTTGCACCTGTGCTGGTAAAGCCGGTACAAAGCTGGCACACCTACACTACGCGCTTAGAGTCGCCAGAAGAGGTGGCGTTAATGCCACGTGTGTCAGGTATTATCGATAGTATTGAGTTTAAAGAAGGTGATGTGGTTAAGCAGGGCGATGTGCTTTTTCAGCTTGATAAACGTCCTTTTGCTGCTGTAGTTGCAAGTTTAGAAGCGCAAATTCACAGCGCTGAAGCAGCCCTTGAACAAGCTGTAAGTGAAGATAAACGTGCAATGCGATTATTAGAGCGTAAAGCTATTTCTACAGAGCAGGCGCAAGCACGTACTTCAACGCTTCGCCAGCGCGAAGCACAACTTGCAGCACTACAAGCACAACTTACCTCTGCAAAGCTCGATTTAGAATTTACCTCGGTGGTATCGCCAATTGATGGCATTATTTCTCGTGCAAACATTACTAAAGGTAATAACGTTTTAGCAGGGCAAAGTGTATTAACGTCTATTGTCTCTAACGCAGCAATGTATGCCTACTTTGATGTTGATGAGCGTACATGGAATAGCGCTTTTAATGATGTAACCGCCCAAAGCCGCCAAACCGTTGTTATGCAAAAAGTAGGGCAAAAAGAGTTTGCCTACCAAGGCCATATTAATTTTATTGATAACCAAATTAACTCAGCCACAGGTACTTTACGTGTTCGTGCGGTATTTGAACAAGACAGTAATCAACTTCGCGCAGGTTCTTTTGCTCGCATTAAATTGGCAGCAAATGAGGTCAGTGAAAAAGTAATAATTCCTGAGCGTGCTATTGGCACAGATCTAAAAAATCGCTTTGTATTAACCGTGGGTGAAAACAACGTTCTTGAATACAAATTGATTGAAGTAGGCGAACGTTATGGGGCGTTACGTGCTGTTACATCAGGCCTAAATGAAGGTGATGTTATTGCGGTAAATGGCCCAGCACGTGTAGGCCCTGGTATGCCTATTTCGCCTAATACAGTCACAATTGATACCGATGGGGTTGCCTTTACACTGTCAAACGACAACGCCCAGTTAATGGCTAAGCAATAAGGTTTATCGATGAAATTTTCACACTTTTTTATTCAGCGACCAATATTTGCAGCCATGCTGTCGTTGGTTATTTTAATTGCTGGTGGTATATCACTGTTTCAACTTCCTGTAAGTGAATACCCAGAAGTGGTACCACCAACGGTTGTAGTAACTGCAAATTACCCGGGCGCAAACCCTACCGTTATAGCGCAAACAGTGGCAACGCCACTTGAGCAAGAAATCAATGGTACTGAAAACATGCTTTATATGTTTTCGCAAGGTACCAGCGATGGCCGCATGACATTAACGGTAACCTTTGCGTTAGGTACGGATTTAGACCGTGCACAAGTACAAGTACAAAACCGTGTAAACAGTGCATTGCCACGTTTACCCGAGGAAGTTCAGCGTTTAGGTGTTGTGGCCGAAAAATCATCACCCGATTTAACCATGGTAGTGCATTTATATTCGCCTGAAAAAACGCACGACACAGCGTACTTATCTAACTATGCCGACATTCATATTAAAGACGAGATTGCCCGTTTACCAGGTGTAGGCGACATTCAATTATTTGGTGGTGGCAAATATTCAATGCGCGTGTGGCTAAACCCAGATGCATTAGCAGCCCGTGAGCTTACTGCAACGGATGTTGTGGCCGCTTTGCGCTCGCAAAATCAGCAAGTTGCCGCGGGTAGCTTAGGTGCACAGCCAATTTCTAACGACAGCCAATTTCAAATTTTATTAAACGTAAAAGGGCGTTTAAATAGCGTTGAAGAATTTGAAAACGTTATTATTAAAGTAGGTGACGAGGGTCAGTTAACACGCTTATCTGATGTAGCACGTGTAGATTTAGGTCTAGATACGTACGCACTTCGCGCCGAAATGGATAACCAGCCAGCACTTGCAATGCCAATTTTTCAACGCCCAGGTTCAAATGCGATTGAGCTTTCAGACCAAGTACGTGAAACAATGGCGCGTTTGTCAGAAGATTTCCCAGCGGGTGTTGAGTACGACATTGTATATGACCCTACGGTATTTGTTCGTGGTTCAATTGATGCGGTAATCGCTACATTGCTAGAGGCAATAGTATTAGTTGTTATTGTTGTAATTGTATTTTTACAAACATGGCGCGCATCTATTATTCCACTGATTGCAGTGCCTGTATCATTAATTGGTACGTTTGCGGTTATGCAGTGGTTTGGCGTGTCTATTAATACACTCTCGCTATTTGGCTTAGTTTTGGCAATTGGTATAGTTGTGGACGATGCCATCGTTGTGGTTGAAAACGTAGAGCGTAATATTGAGCAAGGGTTATCGCCACTAGAAGCAACACGTGTAGCCATGAGTGAAGTTACAGGCCCAATTATTGCTATTGCTTTAGTATTAAGTGCGGTGTTTATTCCTACGGCGTTTATTACTGGGTTGTCTGGTCAGTTTTATAAGCAATTTGCGCTTACAATCACAATTTCGACTATTATCTCTGCGTTTAACTCACTGACGTTATCGCCAGCGCTTGCTGCATTGTTATTAAAATCGCACGATGCAAAACCAGATGCGTTTACTCGTTTACTGAATAAATTGTTTGGTCGTTGGTTGTTTGAACCGTTTAACCGCGTATTTAATCGCGGTGCCAAAGGGTACGAAAAACTAGTACAAAAGCTTATTCGTATGAGTGTAATTGTTATGGTGGCCTATGTTGCGCTGGTGGGCGGTACAATTAAATTGTTTGATACCGTACCTGGTGGCTTTATTCCACAACAAGATAAGCAATATTTAGTGGCCATTGCGCAACTACCCGATGCAGCAAGTTTAGACCGCACTGAAGATGTAATTTCGAAAATGCAAAAAATTGCGTTAGAAGTACCTGGTGTTGCTCACACTGTTGCGTTTCCTGGTTTATCGGTTAATGGGTTTACGAATAGCCCGAACAGCGGCATTGTATTTACACCACTTGAAAGCTTTGATAAACGCACAGACCCTAGCCAATCGGCAATGGCTATTGCTGCGCAGCTAAACCAACGTTTTGCGGCCATTGATGAAGCATTTGTAGCTGTATTTCCGCCACCGCCAATTCAAGGCTTAGGTACAACCGGTGGCTTTAAATTGCAACTTGAAGACAGAGCAAATAAAGGCTTCGACGCGCTATTTAACAGCTTACAAACTATTATTGGTAAGGCTCAGCAAGACCCAGCGTTAATGGGTATGTATTCAAGTTTCCGTATTCAAGTGCCGCAAATGGACATAGACATTGACCGTGAACAAGCACTTATACAAGGTATTCCACTTGATGAAGTATTCGACGCACTGCAAGTTTACTTAGGCTCAGTGTATGTAAATGACTTTAATATGTTTGGTCGTACTTACCAAGTAAATGCGCAAGCTGATGCTGATTACCGCCTTGATCCTGAGCAAATTCTTAACCTAAAAGTACGTAACAGTGCAGGGAACATGGTCCCACTTGGTTCTGTACTAACGGTGACACCAACAATAGGGCCTGACCGTGTAATGCATTACAACGGTTACCCAAGTGCAGAACTAAACGGCAGCCCAGCACCAGGTTACAGCTCTGATCAAGCACAAACCGCGATCGAAACAATACTTGCAGATAATCTACCGACGGGTATTGAATACGAGTGGACAGAAGTAACCTACCAGCAAGTACTTGCCGGTAATACCATGGTTTATGTATTCCCGTTAGTTGTATTGCTTGTATTTATGGTACTTGCAGCGCAGTACGAAAGCTTACGTTTACCACTGGCAATAATATTAATTGTACCTATGACTATTTTCTCTGCGTTATTAGGTGTGTGGCTTGTCGGTTCAGACAACAACATATTCACGCAAATAGCGTTAATAGTACTGGTGGCCTTGGCTTCTAAAAACGCGATATTAATGGTTGAGTTTGCAAAAGACAGACACGACTCAGGATTAACGCACATAGAGGCAATACTTGAAGCATGTCGTATGCGTTTGCGCCCAATATTAATGACATCAATTGCCTTTACAGCAGGGGTTGTACCACTAGTACTTGCAACGGGGGCAGGTGCCGAAATGCGCCATGCTATGGGTAACGCCGTGTTTGCAGGCATGATAGGGGTAACCGTATTTGGTTTACTATTTACCCCCGTGTTTTACATGTTAGTTGTTAAAAAGCAGCAAAAAGAGCAGGAGTTATCACATGACTAAGTTAATGACTAAACGTGTAAAAACGCGCTTAACGCTAAGTGCTGTGTTAGTGGCTGCTGCTTTATCTGGTTGCGCAAGCAAAATAGATACACGCAGTGAGCAAAACGCCATTAACGATTTTGTAGCACAGGCTAATATTGCAAGCAATGTGGCGACAGCTGATGAAACTAACTGGTGGCAAAAGCTAGAGTCAGAGCAGCTCAATGCCCTTGTTAATAGCGCGCTTGCTAATAACTACGACTTAAAAACGAGTCAATTAACGCTGAAAAGTGCACTTGCAAGATTAGGCGAGCAAAAAGCGCAATACTTACCACAAGGTGGTGTTGAAGTAGGCGCAGCTCGAAGCGATGCGCCCAGTGTGTATGAGCGCCAATCAAGTGCAAATGTCGCTCTTAACTGGCAACTTGATTTGTTTGGTCGAATTACAGCCTTGGTTGATGCCGCAAATGCATCAACCATGAGCCAAGCCGAGCAAGTGCGTTTATTGCAAATTGAAGTTGTATCGTCAGTGGTGAAAGGCTTTGTAAGCTACCAAGGCAATGTTCAAAAACAGCAGATCATTGCGATGCAAATTGAAGCACTTGAGCAAAGTATTGACGTATTGCAAGCACGTGTAGACGAAGGCGTTGCTAACGAGCTTGATTTAAACCGCACTATGGCACAGCTTAGGCAGCAAGAAGCCCTAATGCCTGCTATAGAGTATGCTAAATACAGTGATTTATCGGCACTGGCCGTGCTGAGTGGTAAATTAACCAAAGATCTAGCTATAAACGATGAGCAAAACATACTTGAACACGACTTTAGCGTAGCGCTTAAAAATGCCAATGAAGCTATTGCACTGCGCCCTGATATAAGCCGCGCACTTTATGATTTTAGCCAAGCTAATAGCTTGAGCGTAGCTGCAAGCAAAGCGCTACTGCCAGACATTAGCTTATCGGCCTTTGCAGGCGTGGTGAGCATAGACAGCACAGGATTAAAAAATACTGACCAACAATGGCAAGTTGCGCCACAGTTACAGTGGTCAATATTAAGTTATCCAGCTCTACTTGCTCAGCGCGACGCACAGCAGTTTTTAAGTGAAGCTGCTTACAACGACTATCAGCAAATAGTATTAAGTGCGGTGACTGAAAGTGAACTTTCACTGCAAATGTTGGTCAACCAACAGCAACAAAAAACGTTTGCAGATGAGCGTTTTGACTTTGCTAATAAAGCGTTTTTACAAGCACAAGCCATGTACGAAGAAGGACAAATACCGTACTTAGAGTTGTTAGATGCGCGTCAGGATGTTTTAATAGCCCAAGAAAATGCGGTTGATACAACTATTACAGCTTTGCTTGCGAAAGTTAAAGCTTATCAAGCATTTAATGGCCAATGGAGCTATGCACTTAACAGCGCAAAATAAGTAGAGTTAATTGAATGAGCAATACTGAACTGTCAGATAGATACGATATTCCGCAAACAATGCGGGCAATTGTACTTCCTCAACCCGATGAGCAAATTTGCTTACACGATGTTGAAGTGGATGTACCTGATTGCGTCAACAACGAATTGTTGGTAAAGGTGGAATACGTGGGCCTTAACCCTGCGGATGCGCATTTTGCTAAAACAGGCTTTTGTAACTGGCAATACCCACACATACTAGGCCTTGATGCTGTAGGTGTGGTGGTTAAAGCTAACAAAGGCGTGTTCCCCAATGTGGGTGAGCGAGTAATGTGGCATGCCAATATTGGCGAGCAAGGGGTATTGAGTGAGTACACTAAAGTACCTAATTTTGCTGTATCGGTTGTGCCCAATGAGCTCAGTCCTGCGCAAGCGGCAACATTACCTTGCGCGGGTATGGCAGCACTTATCAGCTTAGATAAAATTGCAATTGCCGAAGGTGATACAGTATTAATTGAAGGTGGCTCTGGCGCGGTAGGTCAGTTTGCCATTCAATATGCCAAGCAACGTGGCGCTGATGTATTTGCTACTGCATCTAAACGTAATCACAAATTGGTTAAGAAGCTAGGAGCCGATACTGTTTTTGACTACAACGATAAAAAGTTGTGCGACAAAATTCGCCGTGAGCTTGGTCCACAAGGTTTTGATGCTGTAATTGATACAATGGGCGGTGCATCAACGCTGCGAAATATAGAATTAATGCGCTTTTGCGGTCGTATTGCGTGTTTAAACCCATTGCCTCATTTTGATCAAAATTTAATGTACCGCCGAGCACCAAATATTAGCGTGGTTTCAATTGGTGGTGCATGGCTTGCAAACAGTTTATGTGCGCAACAGCGTTTAAGTTTTATGGGCAATTTGTTACTTGAAGGCGCGCTTTCGGGCGATATTAAAACACCAGCAATAACTGCGGTTGATTTTACTGCAGAGTCTGTAAGTGCTGCTTTAAACAATCAAATAGCGGGTGGCTTTACAGGCAAACACATAGTGCAAATAAGCAGTTAACTCTCTCTAGTTTAATTTAAAAACGCAGCCCAAGTGGCTGCGTTTTTTTATGGCTAAATAAAATTTGGTGTTTTTAGGCATAACTGCGGCTAAAAAATGTATTTCAGCGCACAAGTGTAAGCCTTTTAGTTTCAACAGTTTACGTCACCGTAAAGAAAATAAATTGAAAAAACTGTTAATTAATTGAATAGAGTAATTGATCTAAACCGATTTTTATGACGTAATGTAAGTATTATTTATCTGGTCGGATGAGTTCAATCATGAGTTTACGTACAAAATTAAAAAAAGTATTACCAAGTATTTCAATCACTGAACAAGAAGCGCTAGACGCGGGTGATGTGTGGTTAGAGGGCTCTATCTATCAAGGTAAGCCAGATTTTAGTGCACTACGCGACGTGCCGGCTGCTACCCTAACTGCAGACGAGCAAGCATTTTTAGATGGCCCAGTACAAGAGCTACTAGGCATGATTGATGATTCAGTTATTCAAAACGGTATTCACTTACCAGATGACATATTAGAATTTTTGAAAAAAGAGCGTTTTTTCTCGCTTATCATCCCTAAATCATTTGGTGGTTTAGAGTTTAGCCCTTATGCAAACTCGACTATTGTGGCAACCATTGCAACAAAAAGCTCTGCAGTAGCAGTGACCGTTATGGTTCCTAACTCTTTAGGCCCAGGTGAATTATTACTGCACTTTGGTACGCAAGAGCAACAAGCACATTACTTACCGCGCCTGGCAAACGGCAGAGACATTCCCTGTTTTGCACTAACTAGCCCAGAGGCGGGCTCTGATGCAGGCGGTATTCCAGATATTGGTACTGTAACCAAAGGCATGTACAACGGCGAAGAAGTACTTGGCCTTGAAATTACATGGGACAAGCGTTACATCACACTGGCACCAATCGCTACAGTACTTGGTTTAGCGTTTAAAGTAGTTGACCCAGAAGGCCTACTTGGCGGCAAAGAAAATCTAGGTATTACCTGTGCGCTTATTCCTAAAGATCACCCAGGTGTAGAGCTTGGCAACCGCCACGATCCTATGGGTATTCGTTTTTATAATGGTACTACACGCGGCAACAAAGTATTTGTGCCAATGGACTTTATTATTGGCGGCCAGAAAAACATCGGTCGCGGTTGGCAAATGCTGGTGAGCTGTTTAGGTGCTGGCCGTGGTATTTCACTACCTGCACTTGGTGTAAGTACATCACAAGTGGCGTTTAAATCTGCATCTGAATACGCAGCAGTACGTGAGCAGTTTGGTTTAGCCATTGGTCAATTTGAAGGTATTCAAGAAAAGTTAGCCGACATTGCAGGTAAAACATACCTTCAAGAAGCAATGCGTGTGCTTACAACTGAAGGCCTAGGCATGGGCTTAAAACCATCAGTTGTTACAGCAATAGCTAAATACCACATGACAGAGCTTGGTCGCGACGTGCTAGATTCTGCAATGGATATTCAAGCAGGTAAAGCAATCCAAAATGGCCCGCAAAATACCCTTGCAAGCGGTTATGTTGCACAGCCTATTGCAATTACTGTAGAAGGCGCGAACATTCTTACTCGTAACCTGATGATTTTTGGTCAAGGTGTTATGCGTTGTCACCCATATTTACAATCTATGGTTGAATCAATCCATAGTGAAGATAAAGGGGCAGATAAAGAATTTAACGGCATTTTACGTAAAACAATTGGTTACAGCACAGCAAATAGCTTACGTGCGTTCCGTTTAGGTGTTTTACCATTTACTGCAAGCGCAAACTCAGCGCTACCAGAAGTACGTGAATACGAAAAAGCCATACATAAACTATCTGCAAAATTGGCAGTGTATGCAGACTTCTCGCTACTTGTACTTGGTGGTAAATTAAAGCAGGCTGAAATGCTATCAGCTCGTTTAGGCGATGTAATGAGCTTTTTATACGCGGCAATGGCATCAATTAAGTATTACGAGCAAAAAGTAGCAAGCAGCGAGCGCGAGCAAGCAGCACCGTACTTCCATTACGCAACTCGTTTTGCACTGCAAAGCGCTGAAGAAGCACTGCATAAGTTTTTAGATAACTTCCCTGCAAGTGGTACTCGTAAGTTTATTCGTTTTGTAACAATGAACTACTCAACCAAAATGCCAAAAATTAGCGATGACTTAATTCGCGAATTAGCTAAACAAGCGCAGCTTGATACTGCATTTAAAGCGCAAATTACGCATTTAGTTAAACCAGTTGAAGGCGATGGTCATTACATTAATGAGCAAGCTTACAAAGCTAAAATGGCATCACTTGGTGAGCTGGCTAAAGTTAAAAAAGCACTGCGCGCTAAAACAATTAAGCCAGGTACACGTTTTGCTATTACGCTTGACAATGCACTAGCGGCAAACGTAATTACCGCGGCTGAGCACGCGCAATTAGTTGATTACAACAAAAAGCGTGAAAAAGCGATTCGTGTAGATGAGTTCGACTTTGATATGAACTTACTAGATGACAACGCACAGCCAGTTAACCCACTTAAAAGTGTAGTTAATCAATAAAGTTGAATTCAATGATGCTAAGCGCCCGCAGTATCGGCGCTTTTATTCATGGTTAAAAATTAGTGTGGAGCCTCGTTTGTTTAAAACCAAGCGGGGCTTTTTTATGTATTTTTTAAAGTAGAGATAGATAGCAGTATTGGTTTGTAAGCGAGTATGTATGTGCAGAGGTTTAAAAGAGGCACTTACAATCTTGAAAAAGGGCTAATAACCCCGTCGGCACCTTTTATAGGAAGTGGATTGATACCCGCAGTATTGAAATGGATATAGGCAGTAATCAAAGCATATGATTTTAAATCTTTATTAACAGTATTTTTATACAACTTTTGTGTTTTCCTACTGAATCATGAAATGAGGAAGTTTTCCTTTTTTTACACATTATTTAATTAACAGTCGGGCATAAAATTTAAAGCTGGCAAAGTGTTACAGGTTTTGTTACTAATATTATAAAGTAACTATGGGGACGCCCATTGCTCATGAAAAGAGGAAAGTGTCCTTTGATAAAATTGTTATAAGGTCATCCTAGTTGCATATGAATTCAAATAAAATTTTAACTACTGAACGATTGATCTTAAGACAATGGAAAAGCGAAGATCATGCCCCTTTTGCCGAACTAAATTCATGTAAGGAAGTTATGGAGTATTTTCCAAACACATTGAATGAAGTTGAAAGTACAAATTTAGCTTTAAAGCTTGCGCAGCTTATATCTGAGCGAGGTTGGGGGCTTTGGGCTGTAGAAGAGAAAAAAACAAGTAAATTTATTGGTTTTGTTGGTTTACATAATTCACCTGCAGAACTTGAGGTAAGTCCTGCAACCGAAATTGGTTGGCGTTTATCAAAACAATTTTGGGGTAAAGGTTATGCTACTGAAGCTGCAGAAAAAGTATTAGAGTTTGCGTTTAATGATTTAAATATTGAGAGTGTTATTTCATTTACTGCTGTTGTGAATAAACCTTCACAGAAAGTTATGTGCCGTTTAAAAATGACTAATACTGAGCAAAACTTTAAACATCCATTAGTTAGTAATACTCAATTAAAAGAACACGTCCTATATAAAATAACAAAGGACGAGTGGGTAGCTACAACCTTATAACAAGGCCTTTAAACGGAACAAAAACAGTTGGCTTTGTTTCGTGCCTCAACAAGTGTAGCCAACTTTTTTTGTCCGCTTAAGGCGGCGTTATATTTTTCAAGGAAGATTTGGTGAAAAAATCATTAAAATTAATTTCAACTTCATTAATCACTATTTTAGTTTTAGTGGGAGCTTCAGTAATTTCATCGAGGTATGTTGAGCACTACACTTCAGAGTTCATTGAACATGATATTTCTTCAGAATACCTTTCAGAAGAAAGAAGAATATTTGTTCGATTGCCAAAGGGATACGATAAAAGCAAGAGTTATCCCTTAATAATAAAATCAGATGGCAATTTTAATTTAAGCCGCTGGCATGAGACTGTTACAATACTATCTGATAAAACGTTAATTGAAGACTCTATTATTGTCGCAATTCCCAACTTGTTTTGGATAGATACAAGAAATAGGGATTTGGTGCCACCATATGCCAGAAAAGATGTTCAAATCGAGGCAAGACCAGATACTGAAAATTCTCCAAAAATTTTTGGTAAAGCTGATTTGTTTTTATCTTTCATTGAAAAAGAAGTAATCCCTTTTGTAGAACGAAAATACTCGATTAATAATAACCGAGTGCTTAGTGGCTTCTCGGCCGGTGGAAGCTTTGTACTTTATACGATAGTTACCAAGCCTGAGCTATTTACTGGGTATTTTGCTTTTAGTCCCGCAGCTTGGTACGACAACTCAGTTGTTGTTCAAGAGTTTAAAAACGGCTTATCTAAACTTAGTAAAAAACCTTTATTTATATATTTAAGCATTGGTGGTAATGAAAACGAGATTATCACAGGTTCATTTAAAGGTTTATTATCTGCAATTGAATCAAACGCACCAACAAATTTCAATTATGCATATCATTACAGTGAAAATGCAGGTCATTCTGAGAATCCATATTATTCAGTTCCAAAAGCCTTGCTGGCATATTATGAATTCAGAGAAAAAAATATAACAAGTCACTCAAGCGGGACAAACAAAAAATAAACAAGACACTCATCTTAAATTTTGCACTTAACGCAATTAGAGGCTAGCTTTTATTTAGTGCAAAAAAAAAGCAGGGTGTCTTATGGAAAAATAAACAAGACACTCATCTTAAATTTTGCACTTAACGCAATTAGAGGCTAGCTTTTATTTAGTGCAAAAAACAAGCAGGGTGT
>NZ_LKDW01000013.1 GCF_001401805.1 Pseudoalteromonas sp. P1-25 | reverse complement strand
GTTTCGCTATCCGTGAAGGTGGCCGTACTGTAGGTGCTGGTGTTGTAGCAACTATCGTAGAGTAATAATTAGCCTAGCTAATTAATACTAAAAAGAGGTCACTTCGGTGGCCTTTTTTAATGCCTGGAATTTACGTCATGTGAAGGTGGCGCTCTTACCTTAGGCGTAGGTGCTTTGTAGCAACTATCGTAGAGTAATAATTAACGTTTAAGTTAATTGTTAAAAAAAGGTCACTTAGGTGGCCTTTTTTAATGCCTGAAGAAAAGTGCTTAGTTTTCAGCTATCAGCTATCTGATCTGTGATCTGACCCCGATAAAGTAGACACGGGGTTTTAATTCATTGATTCATATTGTATGGGGCTAACATTTCCAATCGTCCCATGCATTCGCACTGAGTTGTAGTAATTCTCAATATAAAAACGACTTTGTATTGTCATTTCGCTACGACTCAGTTCATTTAGATTACTCATCCATTCTTTTTTGTACTGAGCAAAAAAACTTTCTGAACAGGCATTATCCCAGCAGTTTCCCTTTCTCGACATGCTAATCGTTACACCTCGCTTGTTCAACCACGATATAGTCTCTTTAGCTCGATACTGGCTCCCTTGATCTGAATGAAACAGTAAACGTTGCCCGTTCGGCTTGCGCACATTCCAAGCCTTCTTTAGTGTTTTAATCACTAAAACCGCATTATTAATTCGACTTGTTGCCCAGCCCACAACTTTGCGTGAGTATAAATCTAAAATGACACATAAGTACTGGCAGCCTTCTTTACAGCGCACCTGAGTTATATCCGATACCCATACACTATTAGGCTCTTCAACATCAAATTGACGAGCAAGTAGATTCTCTGCTGTTGTAAAACCCTGCTTTTTATTACCACTGCTGTAGCGACGCTTACCTGACTTAGAGCGATAACCCACGCTTTGTAATAAACGCTGCACTCGGCCTTTACTGCAATCATATCCGTCGGCTATGGCGGCTTGCCACAATTTTCTGTAACCAGGTATGCAGTGCTCTTCATTACTTCTTTTTATTAAAAACTGAAGTAAAAAATCATTTTTTCTTTCAACTGGATTCGACGACTGTTTCAACCATTTGTAATACCCAGCCTTAGAAACAGATAATAACTTACATAACTTGCTTACTGTTTTCTTCGCCGTCGTGGCCTTATGAATATATTGAAACCTTATTCTTTTAGACTGTCGAAGTAGGCCCTCGCCTTTTTTAGTACGTCGTTCTCCAACTGTACGTCCTCAAGCTGCTTTTCAAGGTTACGAACTTGACGTTCAAGGTCTTTATATGACTTTTCTGGACCATGGTTTTTAAGTGGCTTAGGCTCTTTTCTTGAGGTCATTTTACTTCTCCAACTTGACAGTATATCGGGATGAATACCGTATTTTTTAGCGGTCATTTTAACGGTACCGTGTGAGTCTAGCGACTCCTGCACCACTTTTCTTTTAAATTCCTCTGTATGTTTACGAAACGCTTTTACTTTCATGAGAACTGACTCCTAAATAGGTGTCTACTTTTATGGAGTCAGATCATTTAGCTATTAGCTATTAGTAGCTTGGTGTTAAATTATACTTAACACATAAAAAAGCACGACTTTAAACCGTGCTATTAATTAAACTTTTTGACAACTGACAACTGACAACTGACAACTGACAACTGACAACTGACAACTGACAACTGACAACTGACAACTGACAACTGACAGCTTACAGCTTACAGCTTACAGCTTACACGCTAGTGTTTTTTCGCATACGCCTCAGCTTGCTTCCACACTCTTAGCGTATTTTCGCTTAAAATCTTTTTAATGTCGGCATCGCTATAGCCTCTGTCCATTAACCCTTGCACTAGGTTAGGGTAGCTCGCTACATCTTTTAGGCCAATCGGTAATGAATCCCCTACACCGTCGTAGTCAGAGCCAATACCTACGTAATCAATACCAATTAATTCAACTACATGGTCAATGTGATCAAGGACTTGCTCAAGACTTGCGAACGGGAATGGGTTTTTAGCACGGTACGCTGCGTCAAAGTCTTTGCCTGGCTTAGTGCCTTCTTTTTTAACGGCCTCCTTTGTACTTTTCAGGTCTTTGTACCATGAACCTGCTTGGGAGGTTACAAAGCTTGAGCCAAAGTTAATTTGGATAACTCCGCCATTCTTTTTCAGCGCTAGCAACATGTCATCATTCATATTACGCTCAAAGCCCGGTGTGTATTTGCGTAATGAAGAGTGTGAGGCAATAACCGGTGTTTTAGATAGCTCCATTACCTGATAAAACGCATCATCTGATATATGCGATACGTCAATGAGCATACCGACGTTGTTCATTTCAGTTATCAGCTTTTTACCAAATGGGCTTAAGCCTTTCCATTTACGGCGAATATCGTATGATGAGTCAGAAATATGGTTACTTTGTGAGTGCGCAAGCGTGATGTAGCGTACACCGCGGTCAAAAAAGTGCTGTAGGTTTTCCATTTTTCCTTCAATTGGCGAGCCATTTTCCATACCCATCGCAATTGACAGTTTACCTTGCTCAAACTGCGCTTCTATATCTGCAGTAGAGCTGGCAATGGCAAATTTTTCTGAGGCGCGCTGTGCAATGGCTTCCATGCTATCAATCATTTGATTGGCTAGCTGATAACTTTTACCTTTGCCTTCAAATTCTAAGTGAGCAGGAATATAAATAGACATAAATGGCGCGTTTAAACCGCCCTTTACTGCGCGAGGGTAGTCAAAGTCGCCGCCATCGGTAGCTTTAGTGACATCAACCCATTTTTCGTGGATACGATAAGGTACATCAATATGGGTGTCGATTAAAATAGTGTCTTTTGCTAGTTTTACTGCTTTGTCTGACGGGCTTTTTACTTGCTCTGCAAAGGCTTGTGGTGTTAAAGCTAGTGATATGGCTACCACTAGAGTGCTGAGTTTTATCATGTTTTGGCTCTTTGGGTAAAAAGCCATTGTGTACGTTCAGCTCAAAAGTTACAAGTGTTAGGCGCTAATCAAACGACTGTGATTCATGCTCCTCGCTTTGTAGAGCTTTAAATTCATTTTTTGAAATAATAGTGACTGATTCATGTAGCTCAGAAAAAAACACCATGGCTTCACCATTTTTAAGTTGCTGATTAACCTGCGCTACTTTACTTTGAATACTCACTTCTTGCTCACCGTAATCAGTGCCTTCACGAAGCACGTAGCTTTCAATTAGGTTATAGAGGGTGTCTTTATCAAGTTGTTCAAAAGGGATAATCATAACTGCTTACTGCTCGCTTTAGTGGGAACGTGCTGGCCAAAATAATAAGGAACGGCTTGCTCAAGCCAAAATACCGGCCTAAACGGGTTATTACCGCTAATAAACCCTACGTGGCCGCCTTTTTCAGAGACGCTCAGGGTAACATGCTCACTCACATCTTGCCTACTTGGCACGGCTTTAATCGACAACATTGGGTCGTCTTTGGCATGAATGATTAACGTAGGAATCGCAATATGCTTTAAGTAAGGCATGGCGCTGGCTTGGCGATAGTAATCGTACGCGTTTTCAAAGCCATGCAGTGGTGCGGTTAGTTGATTATCAAACTCTAGTAAATCGTCAATTTTCATTAACTGCTCAGAGGTAATAGGTATTTGCTGCTTAATTTGTGGCAATTTACGCTGCATTGATTTTTTCATTCTATCGAGCAAATACTTTTGATAAATTTTACCTAAGCTTTTGCGAATAACATCGCTTGATGATGATAAATCATAAGGAGCCGAAACCACTGCAGCGGCGCTTAACGGGCAGTTTTCGCGCTCTTCGCCTAGGTATTTAGCCAGTACATTACCCCCTAACGAAAAACCAACAGCCATAATAGGGCGGCTTGGGAATTGCGCCCTTAAATGATTTATAAAAAAAGCTAAGTCGGCGGTATCACCACTATGATAAGCACGCGGTAAGCGATTAACTTCACTTGAGCAGTTTCTAAAGTGCATAAGTACTACGGCATAACCTTGTTTTTTTAAGGCTTTCATCATGCCTTTGGCATAAAAGCTATTTATGTTGCCTTCAAGGCCATGTAAAACCACTGCAAGGGGAGCGTTTTCGTTATGAGGCAGCGACCATGCAAGTTCAATGAAATCGCCGTCGGGCGTATCAAGTTGCTCAAGTTCGTAGGACGTATTGTGAAATGGACGGAAAAAACGCGGCATTATGGTTTGAACGTGACGATTGGTCATCCACCATGCTGGTTTAAACTTATTGATCATGTTTGTACTACGCACTATGAAAAAAACGAAACGTTAGTGTACCAAATTTTTCGCTTTATAAAATAAAAAGCGCCTAATCAGTAACCTGAGTAGGCGCTTTGTGCGTCGTGCTTAATGATGCTCGGGAACTTCAGCCTCGCTAATTTTTTTAATAAAGTAAAAAGCGTAAAATAGGCAAAGAGAAATCACTACGCCTAAAATCCCAAAAGACATAAATAAAACAGGGTCGCTAAAAAAGTCTCTAAAGAACACGTTCATGATTAATCTCCTCGTTCAGTTGATGGGTTAATCATAGAGCGAGTTTGCAAGGCGTAACGTGATCGAGATCAAACAATTTTCTTAAGTAGAAAAAGTAACCAAGTAAAGTTGATGTAGATCATGTTTTAGAGGCTAGCTAGTTACTGCAGCACTTATAGGCTTTGAATAATCAATTTGCTTAAAGATCTTTTGCACTAAGAGAAGAGAATGAGAAGTAAATGAGAAAGGTAGCCACGAGCCAGCAGAGGCTAGACTTATATTTTTAGCGATATTAGCTTGGTTTTTATTTTCCTCTAAAAGCGCAGCGTCTCTAACCCTCTTTGTGAGTAAATTACTTAAAGGTTTTTTTGCACTAAGAGAAGAGAATGAGAAGTAAATGAGAAAGGTAGCCACGAGCTAGCAGAGGCTAGACTTATATTGCTAGCGATAATAACTTGTTTTTTATTTTTTTCTAAAAGCGCAGCGTCTCTAGTTCTCTTTGTGAGTAAATTACTTAAAGGTTTTTTTGCACAAAGAGAAGAGAATGAGGAGTAAATGAGAAAGGTAGCCACGAGCCAGTAGAGGCTAGACTCATATTTTTAGCGATATTAGCTTGGCCTTTATTTTTTCTAAAAGCGCAGCGTCTCTAGTTCTCTTTGTGAATAAACTACTTAAAGATTTTTTTGTACAAAGAAAATAGAATGGGCATTAGAAGAGGGTATGAAAACTGACAGCCTAAGTGGCTTTCACATACAGCTCAATATTGTTTGGCTTTACAGCTTCTAAAAAGCTAAGTTTATTCGCTGTATCAACAAGTATTTGCTGTTGCTGCTTTTCAAGCTTTAGCTCTGTGCTTAGTAACTCTTCACGTATTTTTGTGTAGTCAGCAATCGTCTCCTGATTTGCTTTTAAATAGCGACGGACAGAGCGCAGAGGCTTAAGTGCTTGTGTATCAAATTCGTCAATTGATTCTATTAACGCACTGAGTTGCTCGGTGTTAATGCTTAGCTTAAGTGAATCTAAGTACAATAAAAATAAGCACAGATTTACGTTTTTACCTTGCTGGTTTTGAAGAGTCAGCAAGGCTTGTTGTTGCCCAGGCTTTGCGTACAAGGTGCACGCAAATTGCCAAAAATCATTGCTATTGAGCAAGTTCATCAGCAAAGGCCTGTTCTTTTTCTTCCATTTCTTCAAGCGCCATTAGGAGCGCTTCTTCGGTGTCGTTTACTTTAGGGGTAAGCGTGGCTTGCTTAGCAATTAACTCTTTTAGCTGGGCTTTATTATTGTCGTTGTAGAGTTCGTTATCGCCAAGGGCGACTTCGACCTCGCTAAGCTCTGCAGAGTATTTGTCTAGTTGCTTTTCAAGCTTTTCAATTTGCTTTTTAAGCGGTTGAATGGTTTTTCTAAACTCGGCCTCTAAACGTTTTTGCTCTTTACGGTTAATGCCAGAATTCGCTTTTGGCTCGTCAGGTTGCTGGCTTTTAGCGGCTTCTTTATTGGCATTGAGTAACCATTGGTAATACGCATCTAAATCGTAACCAAACTGAGTCACTTTGCCATCATCGACTAAATAAAATTCATCGGCGGTGTTTTTGAGCATATGGCGATCGTGCGATACGGTAACCATGGCGCCTTCAAAGCCTTGCAGTGCCATCACTAGCGCGTGGCGCATTTCTAAATCAAGGTGGTTTGTTGGCTCATCAAGTAGTAGTAAATTGGGCTTTTGATACACCAACATGGCTAGCACTAAGCGGGCTTTTTCACCGCCCGAAAACGGTGCCACCGGCTCAAGTGCTTTATCGCCAATAAAGGCAAAGCCGCCTAAAAAGTCACGCAATGATTGCTCAGTGGCCTGAGGGTTTAAGCGTTGAATATGAGTCACTGCACTGGCTTTTAAATCAAGCGACTCTAATTGATGCTGTGCAAAGTAACCAATATTTAAGCCATGGTGTTGAACCACTTTACCTGCTTGCGGCTCAAGCTCGCCCGCTAATAGCTTTATAAGCGTTGATTTACCCGCGCCGTTACGACCGAGTAACGCAATACGGCTGCCAGGAACTAGGTTTAGCGCGATATTATTTAAAATAGTGACATCGCCATAACCTGCTTTTGCTTTATCTAGGGTCATTAGCGGGTTAGGCAGGGCTGTTGGCTCGGCAAATTCAAAGTCAAATGGTGAGTCGGCATGTGCAGGAGCCAGTTTTTCCATACGTTCGAGTGCTTTAACACGGCTTTGTGCCTGTTTGGCCTTACTGGCTTTGGCTTTAAAGCGAGTTATAAACTGCTCAAGGTGGGCAATTTGCTCTTGTTGTTTTTCAAACATAGCTTGTTGTTGCAACAAACGCTCTGCTTTTTGGCGCTCAAACTGTGAGTAGTTACCTTTGTACACATTAATAAGCTGTTTATCTACATGCCAAATTTGATCAACCACGGCGTCTAAAAACTCACGGTCATGCGATATAAGCACTAGTGTGCCTGTATAGGCGCGTAAAAAGCGCTCAAGCCAGTAAACGGCATCTAAATCAAGGTGGTTGGTTGGCTCATCGAGTAATAGTAAGTCGGCATCGCGAATAAGTGCTTGTGCAAGGTTTAAACGCATACGCCAACCACCCGAAAAGGCGCTTACTGGGTTTTCTATTTGGTGATTAGCAAAGCCTAGGCCGTGCAGCAATTCGCCCGCTTTTGACTCTATGCTGTAGCCTTTAATATTCTCAAGCTGAATATGTACTTTGGCTTGGGTGTCACCATCGTTGGTTTGCTCAGCTTCACGCAGTGCGATACGCAGTGCGTAGTATTCTGGGTGGCCTTGCAGTACATAATCAATGGCGCTTATTTCAAGGGCGGGAGTTTCTTGTTTTACAGAGGCAATAGACCAATCTTTAGGAATACTGCAATCACCAGCATCTAACTGTAGCTCAGACTTTAATAAACTAAATAACGTAGATTTACCACAGCCATTAGCGCCTACAAGACCTACTTTGTGTTGTGGAAATAAAGTAGCCGAAGCATTTTTTAATAAGGCTTTTCCGCCACGAAGTAGTTCTATTTCTGAGATTTGGATCATGAATACGTTACTTTGCTGTGCCCTTGTTAAGTTGGCGCTATCATACCATAGAACGTATTGCTCTTATCAAGCGTATCAACCTAGGAAGTTATACGATAAAATATGTGCAGTTCAAACCACAGGAAAAATGTTGTGAGACAAAAGAAGCGATTTATTGCTGGTGCATCGTGCCCTGAATGTAAAGCCATGGATACCATGATGCTATACAGAGAACATGATGTTGAAAAAGTAGAGTGCGTAGAGTGCGGCCACAAAATGGCGCAGCCAGATAACGCAGTTCAGGCATCTACTCGCCAATTTGAACAAGTTATTGGTGTATTTAAACCGGGCGATTAACCCGGTTTTTATTTTAGTAATGTGGCGGAGGTGGCTCTTGCATTTGTGACATTAGCGACGGTTGCTGCGCTTCTTTAAGCTTTTCTGCTAGTAGCTCAGTTTGGCGCTTCATTTTTGCAAGCTGCTGTTGGTGTGCTTTTAGCTCGTCATTTAATATTTCTATTGTTTCGTCTTGAAAAGCAACTTTTGCCTCAAGTTCCATTAAACGATGTTCAATTGTGTTCATTTGCTTCTCGTATTGTAAAGTGCTCTGCAATTCCGCTCGAGCTCTCGGTTAATAACGACTTGCCGTTATCTATAAACGTTACATCTAGCACCACAGCCGATTTAGGCTTACTGCCTTTACGTGGTGTGACTTGCCAAGTTTGAATTTTCTCGCCGCTGGGCAACTGCCATAAATCAACGCGCTTATTGGGCGAGCCCGTTGCCAGCAATGTGCCTTGTTCATTAAAGCGTACCGCAGTAAAAATTTTCTGACGCGCAATATACGCCAGTTTACTCACAAGATCACCTGTAGTCAGCTTCCATACATGTGCTTGCTTCATACTATCTGCGGTAAATGCGTAGCGACCCTGTGGGTCTAGAGTTACTTGGGTAACTCGCGTAGGGTGATTAAAGCGATGAATTACTTGTCCTGTGCGTGTATCCCAAAAATAGGCAACGTAATCGTTCGAACCGCTTAGGGCATAGCGCCCGTTAGGCGATAAATCAACGGTGTTTACTTTGTCTTGGTGGCCTAAAAATTCAATGCGGCGTCCGGTTTCTAGGTTTAAAAAGACCACTACACCGTCGCTTCTGCCGTATAAAACACTGCGGCCTTGGTTGCTTATCGCAATATCGCGAATAGTGGCTTGTTGAATTTTATAATAGCCACGGTTTTCGCCGCTGTTAATATCCCACACGGCAAAGGTGGTTTTTTCTGCGGTAACGGCCACGCTATTATCAAAGGCAATAGCCACAGCATACACTAGGCTTTCTTGTGATTGTTGTTGAAACCATTGATATTTTAGCACCTGCTGTTGATTATCCCACAGGGCGACCCCATGGTGAATGGAGGAGACTAAGCTGTATTTACCATCGTTAGATACTGCCGAGGAAAACGCACCCTGTGCTGCGTGTTCAAAGCGTTGTGCAGCTTGCTGTTTTTGATCGCTACAAGCTAGGGCTAATAAACAGCTAAAAGCGATTAAAAAAGTACGAAATATCGACATATTACAGGTATTTCCTCTTAACTCTTAGTGACTGAGAGGTTAGACTAGGTCACGTTGAAGGCCTAGGGTGTTTGTCTAATCACTATAATAGGTTAGGTTTTAATTTAGTTAGTTATTAAACAAGCAGCCTATCATGTAGGCCGTTAATCTTTAACTAGTAATAATACAATAAATGACAACTGCAAAGTGTGTCGGAGATTTAAAATGAAAAAGACGATTAGATTGTCATTGATTGCAGCGTCGGTTTTAGCGCTTACAGCTTGTAATCAAGAAGCAAAACAAGAAAAAGCTGAAGTTAAATTAGACACTGTAGAGCAGCAACAAGCATACGGTATTGGTGCATCAGTAGGTAACTTTTTAAATAAAGACCTAGCTGATAAATCAGAGATTGGTATCGAGCTAGACCAAGCACTGTTAATTCGTGGTTTTGAAGACGCGCTTGCTGGTAATGCAAAAATCGATGAAGAAAAAATCCGTGAAGTACTTACTGAATTAGATACTTCAGTGCGTGCAAAGCAAGAAGCTAAAGCTAAAGTTGAGTCTGAAAAAAGCAAAGAAGCAGGTAAAAAATACCTAGAAGAAAATGCTAAAAAAGAAGGCGTAACAGTCACTGAGTCAGGCTTACAGTACGAAGTACTTAGCGAAGGGGAAGGCGAAAAGCCTGAAGCAACAGACGTAGTTAAAGTACATTACAAAGGTACTTTATTAGATGGCACTGAGTTTGATAGCTCTTATGCGCGTAACGAGCCAACTACGTTCCCTCTTAACCGTGTAATTGCGGGTTGGACTGAAGGTTTACAGCTTATGTCTGTAGGGTCTAAGTATAAGTTTACTATTCCTTCTGAACTTGCTTACGGCGATCGTGACCTAGGTAAAATTCCAGCTAACTCAACGCTTGTTTTTGAAGTAGAACTACTTGAAATACAAGATGACGAAGCACCAGCGCAATAAGCAGTAGCTTATAACGCAAAAAGGGACCATAACGGTCCCTTTTTTGTAGGCTATTTTATTAATCTGTGTGGTTAGAAAACAAATTATCTATTAGCTCATCTTCTAGTTCAAAACGCGCTTCTAACGTTTCGCCAAGTACCGACAAATCATTATCAAACTCTGCTAACAAGTCCTCTTTATCTACTTCTGCGTATTTATCGTTAAAATCTAAAGCAATATCTGTTGTGCTTGAAATGCGCGGGTAAATTGTATTTGCCAGCTGTTGGCTTTCAAGGCCCTTGCTCTCACAGGCTTTAGCAATGTCATCGTACACTTCAAAATGGCCGGCAGATAAGTAATCCATTAAAATTTGGCAAAATGATTGAATCTGCTCTGGCTCTGGTAAGGCGTGATCTTTTTTATCATATGGCGAAAACCCAGCCATTTTACAATAAAGTACTATTAATTCTTGGCGCTCGTTTAACCATTTATCAATGACAGTATGGCTACCACCCCATTTTTGTTGAGCTTTCTCTACGCGCGTCAGCATTACTGTTCTCCTAAGCTGGGTCACTTTTATGGTTAAATTTAAATCTTCTTATACATCAAGATATATTTTATTTAAGTGTATATCAACAAGTAAAAGGTATGAGCTGGGGTATACGTGTATTTATTGTAGGTAATTTATTATTTTATTGCAGGCAAGAAAAAACCACCGGTTAAGGTGGCTTAATTTCTTGTTTTGGCCTGTTAATACAAGCTTTCTTATTGTTATAGAAGATTTTTGTTATTTTTATTATAAATATTTTTGTTATTGTTGTTTAAGATTTTTATTATTGTTCTTGTTAACGCGGGACAAACAATACCAAGGTTTTTGTAATGTTGCAAACATATTAACAAAAAGTTTTTATTGTTAGTTCTTTTTGATTGTTTAGTGCGCAAACGTGACTAAATAAGCAACAAAGTAGGGACGGTTAGCTATAACACATGTTTTACAAGCATAGCGATAGAGAGCCGAAGAATATGGTGGTACAATCTTGAACAATTTCTATAAGCCTCAGGATTATTAAGCTATGAGCGAATTAAAAAATGACCGTTATTTACGTGCACTTGCAAAACAACCCGTTGATGTAACACCGGTATGGATGATGCGTCAAGCAGGACGCTATTTACCAGAGTACCGTGCTACACGTGCACAAGCGGGCGATTTTATGAGCCTGTGCCGTAATGCTGAGCTAGCGTGTGAAGTAACACTACAACCACTTCGTCGCTACCCATTAGATGCCGCTATTTTATTTAGTGACATTTTAACGATTCCCGATGCAATGGGTTTAGGTTTGTACTTTGAAACCGGTGAAGGCCCTAAGTTCGAAAACCCTATCTCGTCACTTGCTGATGTTAAAAAAATTCCAAAGCTAGACCCAACTGACGAGCTTGGCTATGTAATGAACGCAGTAAGCACAATTCGCCGTGAGTTAAAGGGCGAAGTACCGCTTATTGGTTTTTCGGGTTCACCGTGGACACTAGCAACTTACATGGTTGAAGGTGGCAGCAGTAAAGTATTTGGTAAAATTAAAAAAATGGCGTTTGCAGAGCCGCAAACACTGCATTTATTACTCGATAAACTCGCTGATTCGGTTATTGATTATTTAAACGCGCAAGTCAAAGCCGGTGCGCAATCACTAATGGTATTTGACTCATGGGGCGGCGTATTAAGCCCGCGCGATTACAACGAGTTCTCACTGCAATACATGCATAAAATTGTTGATGGTTTAATTCGCGAATACGACGGTCGTAAAGTGCCGGTAACGCTATTTACCAAAAATGGTGGCCAGTGGATTGAAGCAATTGCAGCCACAGGCTGTGATGCAGTAGGTCTTGATTGGACTATTAATATTGGCGACGCTAAGCGTCGTGTAGGCGATAAAGTTGCATTGCAAGGTAATATGGACCCGTCAATGCTTCACGGTACGCCTGATCGTATCCGCCAGGAAGTAGGCACTATTTTAGAAGATTTTGGCACAGGAAATGGCCACGTATTTAACCTAGGCCACGGCATTACACCAGATGTAGACCCAGAAAACGCCGGTGTATTTATTAACGCAGTACATGAGCTAAGCGCGCAATACCACAAATAACAAGCAGTGGTATTAATAGCTACTAAAAAGCCCGCTAATTAGCGGGCTTTTTGCTGTGTAGTAAGTGGATTAAGTGAATAACCTATTTAATCCATTTAACGCCGCAACTCGGTAGGCTTCTGCCATAGTTGGGTAGTTAAATGTGGTATTTACAAAGTAATCAACCGTATTGCCAGCGCCTTTTTGTTCCATAATGGCTTGGCCAATGTGAACAATTTCCGAGGCACGTTCGCCAAAGCAATGCACGCCAAGTACTTCTTTGGTTTCACTGTGAAACAATATTTTTAAACTACCAACTTCTGTGCCCGCAATTTGCGCACGAGCCAAGTGCTTAAACTGTGCACGGCCCACTTCATATGGTACCTTTGCAGCGGTTAGCTGTTGCTCTGTTTTACCTACTGAGCTCATTTCAGGAATGGTATAAATACCTGCTGGAATATCTATAATCAGCTTATCTTCGCAATTACCGCAGGCAATCGCATCGGCAGCTATACGGCCCTGATCAAACGCTGCACTAGCTAAGCTCGGATAGCCAATAACATCACCTACTGCGTAAACGTTGTCTACCTCTGTTTGGTACATTTCGTTGACTTTAAGCTGGCCTCGACCATCGGCTTTTAAGCCAATAGCTTCAAGATTTAGCGTATCGGTATTACCTGTACGGCCGTTAGCAAATAAAATACAGTCGGCTTTTACACGCTTGCCCGATTTTAAATGCATAACAACACAATCGTCCCGTGTTTCTACACGGTCAAACTCTTCGTTGTGGCGAATAACAATACCGCTGTTCCAAAAGTGGTAGCTAAGCGCGTCAGAGATTTCTGCATCCATAAAGGCCAATAAGCGGTCGCGGGTATTTACTAAATCTACCTTCGCGCCTAAGCCTTTAAATATTGAAGCGTATTCACAGCCAATAACACCCGCACCGTATATAAGAACACGTTGTGGGTCGTGCTCTAGGCCTAAAATGGTGTCGCTGTCGTAAATACGTGAATGGCTAAAGTCGACCTCAGGTGGGCGATATGGGCGCGAGCCGGTAGCAATTACGATGGTTTTAGCGGTAATACGCTCTGCTGAGCCATCAAGGCGCTTAATTTCAACCGTGTGTTTATCTACAAAGCTCGCATCGCCTTGGTACATATGAATACGATTACGGTCGTAAAAGCTGCTACGTAAGTTTGACTGCTTAGAAATAACAGAACTTGCATGGCTTAAAATATCAGGAAATGTTAAGCGACTAGGGCGCTCGCCAACATTAAATAATGGGTTAGCTTTGTATTCAATATAGCGGCTAACCGAGTGGCGTAATGCTTTTGAAGGAATTGTCCCCCAATGTACACAGCCACCGCCAACAGCTTGTTGGCGTTCAATTACCGCCACTTTTTTATCGTTTTTAGATAGGTTCATGGCGGTGCCTTCACCGCCAGGGCCCGTACCAATAATTATTGCGTCATATTGGTAAACTACAGGTGCTTTTTTTTGTTCTGGTTGTTTGGCCACAGCCACTCCTAAATTAATTAAAAGAGGCTTTTAATAACCTCGCATTAAGTGCTAGCCATGCCTGTTTTTGATTTTCCCAGGCGGCTTCCAGCTCATGGTATTGTGTCATTAATGCTGATTGTTCACACTGCTTTGCCATGTTATTTTTTTTAGCTTCTAACACTTGTTTTTGTAGTGAACAGTAATTTTGCAGTTTTTTCAGCAGTAAATCGTACTCTTGTTGTAATAATGTAAGCTTATCTTGCGCTAAAGGCAATTTTGAAAGGCGCGTTTGCGTTTTACTCATTAGCGTTTCGGCTTTGGCTTTTTCTATGCGCTCAACTGGAGTGCGCTTTAATTTACTGGCTAAACCGAGCGCTGCTAAAGAGCGAATCATCCATTTAGTTGGATCGTAATGAAACCACTTAATGCCGTTACGGTAGTCGCTTGCAAAAATATGATGAAAGTTATGGTAACCCTCGCCATAAGTAAATAACGCTAAAAAGCCATTATCGCGCGCGGTATTTTTTTCAGTATATGGGCGTGAACCCCAAATATGAGCCAATGAATTAATAAAAAAGGTAAAGTGTTGGCTCAATACTAAACGCAGTAAACCGGCAAGTAGTAGCATGCCCCACACATCACCTACCAATAAACCAAGCACAAGCGGTAAACCGACATTCATGGCTATAACAAGCTTTAAGTAGTGCTTGTGTTGCCACATAACAATTTTGTTGCGCTGTAAATCACGGCAATTACTGTAATCGTTATAACTATCGCCTTGGTAATCACGTAGCATCCAGCCAATGTGGCTGTACCAAAAACCGTTAGTTGCGGCGTAAGGGTCTTTTACTGGGTCATCTACTTGACCGTGGTGTATACGGTGATCGCTACTCCAGTGCAACGCACTGTTTTGCAAAGCAAATGCGCCACCAAGTGCAAAAATAAATTCTATTCCAGGGTGAACGTTATAGGCTTTATGCGCCCATAATCGGTGGTATCCGGCAGTGATAGATAGGCCTGCGTAAAACATACAGCCTACAAATGCAATCCAATGCGCGCTGGTAAATCCGTAACTAATGCCGTACCAAGGTACAAGGGTGACAGCCGCCAAAAAGGTTAGGCTAAAAAATAGGACGTTTGTCCAAATAATCGGTGGTTTATTCATCGTTTTTACTCTCAGCGTACAACTGTAAGCTAAAATAGTGTTTCAATCTCTTGGCGTCAAGTATTAGACTAGACAATTCGGCTAATTATCATTAAAACTTCATATAAAATTACTCAGGGAGCTGTGGATGTCGGGTGTTAGAGCACAACAGAAACAAAAAACACGACAAGCCTTAATTGAGGCGGCATTTAATCAGCTAAGTGCTGATCATAGTTTTTCTAATTTAAGCTTACGCGAAGTTGCCCGCGAAGCAGGTATTGCCCCCACCTCTTTTTATCGCCACTTTAAAGACATGAACGAGCTAGGTTTAACCATGGTCGACGAAGCCGGTTTAACGCTTCGTCAGCTTATGCGCCAAGCTCGCAGACGTATAGCCAGTGGTGGTAGCGTAATAAATACCTCGGTTGTTACCTTTATGGAGTTTATTGATAACTCAAGCAACCAATTTAGATTACTGCTGCGAGAACGTTCTGGCACCTCAAAAGCCTTTAGAGCTGCTGTTGCACGTGAGGTAAAACACTTTATTTTAGAGCTTGCGCATTATTTAGAAAGCGAAACCAAGTGCGATTCAATCCACGCTTATATTCAGGCCGAAGCCATGGTAACGCTGGTATTTAATGCCGGTGCTGAAGCACTCGACATTGAAGGTCAGCAACGTGATGAATTAATTGAGCGTGTTATTTGGCAGCTGCGTTATATCACCCGCGGTGCAGGGCATTATATTCGTGAAACAAATAATCAGGTTTAGCTTAAAAAATTAGCAATAAGTTAATCTAAGCACGCAAGTTTACTCAACACATTAATTTAAGCCAAAAAGTGCAGTTGTGTGATTTATAAAACCTTAATGTGCTATTTTTAGGTATATAAATTTCTTTAATGTGGGGTTTTCATTCCTTGATTTGGAATATTTATGCTTGCACCCACTGCGCTGTAATGATAAAAATAGGCCTCACTGAACACACACACAAGAAACAAGATGCAAAATTTTCGTTTAATTACACTAAAACTTAACCTCTTACTGCTATGGTCAGTGAGCGGGGATTAGTGTGTTTGCATCGAGTTAAACACTAAAAACCCCGCAATTGCGGGGTTTTTTATTATCTCGCGGCTGGGATAAATTGAAATTTGGGTAATCGAGGAATGAGGGGCAGTTATGCAAGACAAAGATAAAGTATGGATTTTTGATACCACCTTACGTGATGGCGAGCAGGCACTTAAAGCAAGCCTTACTGAAGACGATAAAATTCAGCTAGCGCATACTATTAGCCGCTTGAACGTGGATGTGATGGAAGTGGGTTTTCCAGTTTCTAGCCCCGCTGATTTTCGCTCGGTGCAACGTATTGCAACCGAGGTTAAAGGCCCTATTATTTGTGGTTTAGCACGTTCAGTAGCAAAAGATATTGAAGCCTGTGGTGAGGCGCTTCGCACAGCACAACAAAGCCGTATTCATACTTTTATTGCTACAAGCCCTTTACACCTTGAACATAAATTACGTATGAGTCTAGACGATGCAACGGCCATGGCGGTTAAATCAATTAAATTAGCGCGTAACTACACTGATGATGTTGAGTTTTCGTGTGAAGATGCAGGGCGCACGCCACATTGGGATTTATGTAAAATTGTTGAGCAGGCAATTAATGCGGGTGCTTCAACTATTAATTTACCCGATACCGTTGGCTTTGTAACGCCAGACGAATACGCCGCAATGATCCATCATTTAATGAATAACGTGCCAAATATTGATAAAGCGCGTTTAAGTGTACATTGCCACAACGATTTAGGTTTAGCTGTGGCTAACTCGGTAGCTGCGGTACAAGCGGGTGCTCGACAAATTGAATGTACAATAAATGGTATTGGTGAGCGTGCGGGTAACTGTTCGTTAGAAGAAGTGGCAATGATCATGAAAATGCGCAAAGACCACTTAAATGTACGCACCGATATTAAAAGCGAAGAAATTTATCGCGCATCTCGCCAAGTGGCAAAAATTTGTAATATGCCGGTACAGCCAAATAAAGCCATTGTGGGCGAAAACGCCTTTGCACATAGCTCGGGCATTCACCAAGATGGCGTATTAAAAGCGCAAAATACTTATGAGATTATGTCGCCAGAAAGCGTCGGTGTGCCAAATAACCAATTAAATATGACTTCGCGTTCGGGTCGTCATGTTATTGAGCATCGCTTAGAAGAGTTAGGTTACCAAAAAGCTGATTACGACATGGACAGCTTATACGAGAGCTTTTTAGCGTTAGCTGATCAAAAAGGTACCGTATACGATTACGACCTTGAAGCCATGATTTACTTTAATCAAATTAACGACAAAGACGAAAAATACCAATTAGAGTTTGTTAACTCAGCGTCTAACTCACAGTCGGTAGCCAGCTCTACCATTGGAATGTTAATTGATGGCGAAGCAAAACAAGAAGCAGCCACAGGTAATGGCCCTGTTGAAGCATCGTTTGCGGCTATTGAGCGCTTAACAGGTATGAGCGTTGAAATGATTGAATACAACTTAGAAGCCACTGGCCAAGGCGCAAGCTCGCTAGGCCAAGTAAACATTATTGCTAAATACGATGGCCGCCCTTATCACGGTGCGGGTATTGCTGCGGATGTGGTAGAGGCGTCGGTACGCGCCATGATCCGTGTTTACAACTTAATTTATCGTGCACAAAAAGTGTCTGATTTAAAACAACAAAGGAAAGCAGGATGAGTAAAACAAACTACAGCGTTGCCGTATTAGCTGGCGACGGTATTGGCCCAGAAGTAATGGCAGCAGCAGAGCAAGTGCTTGATGCTGTAAGCAATAAGTTTGGTTTTACCCTGAACCGTCAGCATCATGCTATTGGTGGCGCAGCTATTGACGAATTTGGTGAAGCATTACCACCAAAAACGCTAAGCGCATGTGAAAACGCCGATGCCATTTTATTTGGCTCAGTAGGTGGCCCAAAATGGGAAAACCTACCCCCTAACGAGCAACCTGAGCGTGCATCGCTTTTACCGCTTCGTAAGCACTTTGGTTTATTTTGTAACTTACGCCCAGCACAACTTTTACCAGCGCTTAGTGCAGCATCGCCATTGCGTGCAGATATCAGCGAAAAAGGCTTTGATATTTTGTGTGTGCGCGAGCTTACTGGCGGCATTTACTTTGGCGAAAAAGGCCGAAGTGGCGAAGGCGCTGAAGAAGCTGCATTTGATACACAAACTTACTCGCGTAAAGAAATTGAACGTATTGCGCGCTTTGCCTTTGAAGCGGCAAAATTACGTAGTAACCATGTAACCTCAGTAGATAAAGCAAACGTACTTGCATCAAGCGTATTATGGCGTGAAGTAGTCACCGAAGTGAGCAAAGA
Source organism: Pseudoalteromonas sp. P1-25 (assembly GCF_001401805.1). GTDB lineage: Bacteria > Pseudomonadota > Gammaproteobacteria > Enterobacterales > Alteromonadaceae > Pseudoalteromonas. The sequence goes on along the minus strand of NZ_LKDW01000013.1, from coordinate 90,426 downwards.
CTACCCAGAAGTAAGCCTAGATTACATATACGTAGATAACGCCGCAATGCAGTTAGTTAAACAGCCTAGCCAGTTTGACGTACTACTTTGCGATAACTTATTTGGTGATATTTTGTCAGATGAGTGTGCAATGATCACAGGCTCTATGGGCTTATTACCATCGGCAAGCTTAAATCAATCGGGCTTTGGTTTGTACGAGCCTGCTGGTGGCTCAGCGCCAGATATTGCTGGTAAAGGCGTTGCAAACCCGATTGCGCAAATTTTAAGTGCCGCACTTATGCTACGTTACTCATTAGGGCAAGACGAAGCAGCACGCACCATTGAAAAAGCCGTAGCCGAAGCCGTTGAAGCAGGCGTTGGCACGCCAGATATCTACCCAGAGGGTGGATACAGCACAAGCGATGTGGCAGCCGCCATCGTTTCACGTATTTAATTATTAAAGGCGCAGCACCGTTATGCTGCGACTTAACAAAGTAGGGAATTAGCAAGTGGCCCAAACGTTATACGACAAAATTTGGCAAGCACACACCGTTGCCAGCATAAACGAGCAAACTGATTTACTTTATATTGACCGTCATTTAGTACACGAGGTGACATCACCGCAGGCTTTTGCAGGCCTACGTGAAAAAAACCGTAAAGTACGTTGCCCAGAAAAAACCTTTGCAACGATGGATCATAATGTATCGACTAAAAGCCGATCACTTGATGCCGCAAGTGAAGTCTCTAAAAACCAGTTAATGGCACTTGATGCTAACTGTAAAGAGTTTGGCATTGTACTTTACGATTTAAACTCAATTAACCAAGGTATTGTGCATGTAATGGGGCCTGAACAAGGTATTACCTTGCCTGGCACTACCATTGTATGTGGCGATAGCCATACCTCTACGCATGGCGCGTTTGGCGCATTAGCGCATGGTATTGGTACGTCTGAGGTGGAGCACGTATTAGCAACGCAAACGCTACAGCAAAAAAAGGCAAAGTCGTTAAAAATTCAAATTAACGGGGTGCTTCGCCCAACTGTCACCTCTAAAGACTTAATTATGGCGGTTATTGGTAAATTAGGTACTGCTGGTGGTACAGGCTATGTTGCTGAATTTTGTGGTGAAGGCATTGAAGCGCTTTCAATGGAAGCCCGTATGACGCTATGTAACATGAGTATTGAAATGGGTGCAAAAGCAGGTTTAATAGCACCAGATCAAATTACCTATGATTACTTAAAAGGCCGCCCATTTGCGCCAAAAGGTGCTGACTTTGATGCCGCAGTTGAATATTGGGAAACTTTAAAAACAGATGAAGGCGCTGAGTTTGACTTAAGTGTTGAGCTTGAAGCCGACGACATTCAGCCACAAATTACATGGGGCACCAGCCCAGAGCAAGTAATTGGCGTTGATGAATGCATACCCGACCCTGATCAAGAACCTGATTTAATTAAAGCTGATGCTATACGCAGTGCTCTTAAATACATGGACTTAAAAGCGGGCGATAAATTATCAAGCGCTAAAGTTGATACAGTATTTATTGGTTCGTGTACTAATAGCCGTATTGAAGATTTACGTGCAGCGGCAAAAATTGTTGAAGGCAAACAGGTAGTGGCTGGCATAGAAGCGTTAATCGTACCGGGTTCTGGCCTTGTTAAAAAGCAAGCTGAAGACGAAGGCTTGGCCGATATTTTTAAAGCGGCAGGTTTTGAGTGGCGCGAGCCGGGCTGTTCAATGTGTTTAGCAATGAACGACGACCGCTTAGAAGCAGGTAAGCGCTGTGCATCTACGTCTAACCGTAACTTTGAAGGCCGCCAAGGCCGTGGCGGGCGTACGCATTTAGTGAGCCCTGCAATGGCGGCAGCTGCTGCAATACATGGTCACTTTGTTGATATTAGAGGAGAAGCCTAATGAGCGTATTTTTTAGTGGCTTAATGGCCCCACTTGATAAAAACAATGTAGATACTGACCAAATTATTCCAAAGCAGTTTTTAACATCAACTAGCCGTGATGGCTTTGATGCAGCGCTGTTTTACGATTGGCGTTACCTAGAAAACGGCGAGCCAAACCCTGATTTTATTTTAAACCGCCCATGCTACCAAGGCGCGCAAATATTATTAACGCGCGACAACTTTGGGTGTGGCTCATCACGCGAGCATGCGCCGTGGGCACTTAAGCAATATGGTTTTGAAGTAATTTTAGCGGAAAGCTTTGCTGATATTTTCTTTAATAACTGTGGCAACAACCAAATGCTAGCCATTGCGCTACCAGCTGACACGCTTGAGCAATTGTTTGTACTTAGTGAGCAGTACGACGATATAAACATTCAAATCGATCTTGAAAACCAAACACTCACAAGCGATAAGTTTGCGCCAATTAGTTTTGATATTCGTAAAGACGTAAAAGAGCGTTTATTAAGTGGCTTAGACTTTATTGGTGTGACCGAAACGCTAAACCCACAAATTGATGCGTTTGAAAAACAACTTGCTGCTGAGCGCCCTTGGCAGTAACGAAAAGCAATTAATTACATATGAAAACAAAGCGCGGCTGAGTATATCAGCCGCGCTTTTTTATGTTTAACTCTTCTAATTATTAGTGTCTAAATTCTGCCATTAGCGCAGGTATGCCTGGCAGCATACCAACAATGGCCATTACGGTGGTTAAAACCACAAACATAATGAGCGGAATAACCCAGCGGCTCATTTTAGTTAAATTAGCACTGCGCTCTTTACAGCCAATTAAGCCTAAGTTATCAAGCAGCATAGTTAGTGACCAACCAAACGCAGGGTTAACCAAGCTTGATGCAAACACAACAATAGCGGCCGATTGCGTTGTTTTACCTTCGCGTGTCATTTCCATACCCGCCTCAAGCAGCGGAATAAAAACACCAACAATAAGCGCAACGCAAAGCACGGGTTGCCAAATGGCTAAATCCATAGGGTAGCCCCATAAACCCGCAATAATACAAAATACAGCTGTTAAAATGGCGCCCGCCGGAATAGGGCGTTTAGCAATAGCGGCAGGGACAATGTAGGTTCCCCACGATGAGGTAAAGTTAGCACCACCGGCAAGCGAGCCAAAGGTTTGCCTAACCGATGCACTTAGCATGGTGTCGTCTATGTTCATTTGTACTTTTTCAGTACGTTGTGGGTAACTAATTTTTTGAAAAACTTGATGTCCTAAAAAATCCGGCGACCACATAGCGACAGCCAGTACCGCAAACGGCAGCACAACCACAAAGCTTTCAAGTGTTGGTAGGCCAAGCATCCAACCCGTGTTTTCGCCCCACCAATAAGCTGGGTTCATATTAGGTAAGCCCGGCGCGGTATTAAATTCAAACGGCGCACCGAGTGCAAAGGCAACTCCACCGCCAATAAGGCAGCTAAGCGGCACAGCTAGCCAGCGCTTTTTAAAATGCTCAAGTAACGCATACAATAAAATGGTCGCCAAAATAACAATAAATGCGATGTGTGCCATATCAATGACCTCAGCCCATGCAAACAGCTTTTTAACTTGCGAAATAGTACCAATAAAGCCTAAGTATATGAGTAAGCCTCCGCACACCCCTTTACTGGTTAAGCGTGCGAGCAAACTTCCTCCTTTGGTTATGGCTAAAATAAAGCCAAAGGCACCAATGAGTAAGCCAAATGCCATAGGATGGCCGCCAGCGGCAACAACGATGGGGATTAACGGAATAAGTGGGCCGTGAGTACCGGCTAAGTTAGCCGTGGGTAAAATAAAGCCCGAAAACAAAATAATAAAAATAGAAACAATGAGTAATTCATAGCGTACGTTTTCTAACACAAACGCATCGCTTAAACCCAGTGGCGCTGCAAAAGTAGCGGCAATAGCCCCCACCATAACGACTTTACCAATGGTGCCCGCCATAGCTGGAATGGTGTCTTCAAATTCAAAGCGGTAGTCTTTAAATGGTAAATTAGGCCGCCAGCGCTTAGGCTGCATAATCTGTAATTCATGTTCGAGATACTCGTCGCGAGTATTAAACTCTGAGCTGGGTTTATGGTTGTTTTGATAGCTGTTGGTATTGTCGTGCAATGTATCTTTGTGATCTGAATTGTGACCCTTTGGGGTTACTGACATAGTCCCTCCTGTTACTCGTTGCTTATTTATTAATACGGCTTTTGTTAAAGCAAATGAATAGTGAAGGAGCAGGGTAGATCAGCTTTTACTCAGGAATGTATAGGCAAAAGGTCGTGTATGGCTTTATTTAACGCTAAACCTGCGAGTTGAATTTCTCAGCTAGAAAATAAACTTAACTTTATTTTATTTTAAATCATGTGCTTATATTTTTTCTGCTTGTTCTAATTAGATGAAGCATTATAAAAGTAGGGCTGTTATCCTTTAGTCTAAGTAGTGGTCTGTGTATTTTAATTGAACTGATATAGCGCATCTGCTACGTTCAATGGTTACTCAAATAATAAGAAATATAATGCAAATTCAATCCCCTAAATCAATTGGTATTTTACTCGGTACGCTTTACGGCATATTTATGCGGCTGTTTGTAGATCTACTTGATACATACAATTTAAGCAGCCTTGTGTCTATTTCCTTTATGTTTTTAGTGCCCGTTGCAATTGGCTATATTCGTATTCATTTTGAATTTAAAAGCTCAAAAACATTAACTAAAAGGCAAATGGTGACAATTGCTTGGCAACCAATTTTTGTTTTTTTACTTGTAAGTGTTATTACGTTACTTGAAGGTAGCATTTGCGTGGCAATGGCATTACCTGCCTTTATGCTCTTTGCAAGTATGGGCGGTTTACTGGCAGGCTTTATTAAACACCGTAAAACAAAAAATGCTAACCGCTCTTTACTTTCAATTGCTTTGCTTCCTGTATTGCTCTCACCTATTGAGGTGAATTATTTACACTTATCAAAAACATATGAAGTCACCAACGCTATAGTTATTGAAGCGCCTATAAATCGTGTATGGCAGCAGCTTGCAAATGTAAGCAAGATAGAGCCACAAGAATTACCATTTTCACTCACTCAATTAATAGGTGTACCTAAACCTTTAGAGGCAAATATGAATGCTACGGGTGTTGGGGCTGTTAGAATCAGTAAATGGCAAAAAGGGGTTATATTTAAGGAAGTGATTACGGATTGGCAGCCAAATAAACAGATGCTTTATAGATTTGAGATAGACCCTGATGCCATTCCCGATGACGCACTCGATAAACACGTAAAGCTAGGCGGCGAATACTTTTCACCTCTTTACGGTGGGTATGCGTTAAGTGAAGATAAAAGCGGTCATACCATTTTAACTTTAAAAACAACCGTGCAAGATAATACAAATTTTGGTGTTTATTCGCGAATATGGGGTGAGGTAATTTTTCAAGACTTCCATCATTCACTTTTAACATTAATGAAAAACAGAGCAGAAAAGCCACTCACCGCAGCTATTTCCCATTATTAGCTTAAACCGCTATGGTATTAAAAAACTATTATAAGAGTACTTTATGAAATTATTAACGGCAGCAACCTTATTACTTGCCTCATCAGCAGCTTTTGCGCGCCCAGCGCCTTTGGTGTCTATACCCACACATGATGCGTTTTTTAATAATATTGCAGCGCATTGTGGTAAAGCGTTTGAGGGCAAAGTAAGCGTAGATAACGCAAAAGGCCCGAGCTCATTTGAAAATAAAAAACTAGTTATGCATGTACGTAAATGTACAGATAGCGAGCTGCAAGTGCCATTTCATGTGGGAGATGATGCATCGCGTACGTGGATCATTACTAAAACGGGCAGTGGTTTGAGCTTAAAGCATGATCATCGTCATAAAGATGGCAGCGACGATGCTTCAACTATGTATGGCGGTCATACACTTGATGCCGGTTTTGCACAAATGCAGTCTTTCCCGGCCGATCAATACTCTAAAGAATTATTTGTAGCACAAGGTATTGCACAGTCGGCAGGTAATACATGGCAAATGTATATTTATCCTGAGGTGTTTACTTATAGGCTAATTCGCCAAGGGCGCGAGTTTAAGGTGGACTTTGATTTAACTAAACCTATTACGCCACCCGCTGCACCATGGGGATACGAAGAGTAAGCGTATTATTCAGGCTCCTCGCATTGCAATAAAACCGTTAAAGGTGGTTGATAAGCGCGTGGCTTAGTAGGAAAACGTTCGTACTCTTGCACGCCTTCAAGCACTTTTAACATAAAAGTGTTACCACGGCATAACCTGTCTGCATGGCGCAGTAAAAACATACTTTGATTAGCAAAGTGTTTGTAATCGTCTGATTGTATTTCTATTTTATAATTGCTGTTGTCAATTTTGGTTTGGTAGTAATGCACTTTGTTATCAAAGTCGTATGACTTTTCTTTTTCGCCCACTTCTGCAAAGGCGCTCCCTATACCAGAAAAGGCTAGCAATGCAGCGCCAGCAATTAAATGCGGTGTGTATAAGCCTTTCATAAAAATGTATCCTTTAATTTGCGAACTTAATACCCATTAATAAAACATTAAGCACGATGTATTTAAGTTAAGTCTAACACCCAAAAAGAGAATATGTGATGTTCAAACAAATAAAACAACTGTTTGCCGCTTTTGACGAGCAACAGCCAAGCATAGAGCAGCATGATCTAAAAACAGCGGTTGCTGCGCTGCTTATTGAGGTAATGCGTGCTGATTCTAAGCTTGACCATAATGAACAACACACCCTGACTGTAACCTTAAAAAAATACTTTAATTTAACAGATTCAGAAGTAGAAGAGCTGACCACGAATGCCGCAGGCAGCTTAGATGGGGCAATTGATTACTTTCAATTTTCTAAGCAGATTAACGATCACTGCAGTGCGGCGCAGCGCATTGAAATTATTGAACTATTATGGCGATTGGCGTATGCCGATGGGGAGATAGATCCCCAAGAAGAGTATGTAATACGCAAAGTGGCTGGGCTTTTATATGTAGCGCACACTGATTTTATCGCTGCTAAATTAGCAGCGACACAATCGTAAAAATTAACTTAATTTACTAGCAACAGAAACGAGCTGCTGCGTTAATACGCTAACTTTTTCAGCAGTGGCTGGATCAGTGATTTTTCCATCTTCGCCAAATACAGTAAATGCCGAAGGCACAGCAAGCTGATCGGCAAGTACTAATGAGCCAATACCACTTAAAATATCGCGTACATGGTTTAGGCCGCGCAAGCCACCAAGCCCACCAGGTGATGTAGCAAATAATGCCACTACTTTGTTGCGAAATGCAGGCAGAGCGCCTTGCTCAGTACGTGACGCCCAATCAATTGCATTTTTAAGTGCAGCAGTAATGGAGCCGTTATACTCTGGGCTTGCCAGTAAAATACCATCAGCAGCGCGTAACTTGTCTTTTAAATGTTGTGCATCGGCTGGGGTGCCTTGCCCTTCAATGTCTTCGCTAAATAACGGCAAATTTAAATCGGCGAGTTTAATTACTTCTACTTCAGCACCTGTTTGCAGAGCAAAACGTGCTGCTTCGTTAATGAGTTTTTGGTTAAAGCTATCTTTGCGCAGACTACCCGCGAGCGCGATAATTTTTGGTGCTGACATAATTGAGACCTTTTATTTGCTGGAAGTGACTCTAATGTAGCAAACTTTCACTTGTAGAAAACCCGAATAAACGCAACACTTGTGTGCGTATATGCACATAAGTAGAAGGCGGGTAGCATGGCAATTAAATTTGATGATTGGCAAGACATAAAAGTTGCCTTTGAGGTAGCAAAGCTTGGTACGCTTACAGCTGCTGCAGAGGCATTAAATGTGCACCACAGTACAGTACTTAGGCGTATTAATAGCCTTGAAAAAAACTTAGATACGCGTTTATTTCATCGCCATGCTCGGGGTTATAAGGTAACTGAAATTGGCGCTAAATTATTTACTACAGCGCAAACTATAGATTCGTCACTTGAGCAATTACATAACGATATTGCCGCTGCCGACAGTACGTTACGCGGAGGTTTATTACTTACTACGGTAAGTGGGTTTATGGATGTGCTGGGCGATGTGTGCGAAAAGTTTCAGGCTTTACACCCTCAGGTGCAGCTTGAAGTTATTTTAGAACAAAAGCGGTTAAGGCTAGATCATGGCCAAGCACATATTGCAGTGCGCGCAGGGCCAAGGCCAGATGAGGGGGATTATATCGCTCAGCATTTAACTAAGCTTACATCGAGCCTTTACGCCAACAAACGCTATATAAACAAGTATGGTATGCCTAAAACATTAAATGACTTACAGCATCATAACTTTGTATCGGGTGTGGCGGGTTTTAATGCACGTGTTCCTTATTTTGAGTGGGCTGATAAGCACATTCCGGCGCAGCAAATAAAGCTACGGGTTTCAGAAACCTCCGAAGCAACACGGGCTATAATTAAAGGCTTAGGTATAGGCGGTTTACAGCATGGGGTAGCAGCCCAATATACTGATTTAGTACCTATTTTACATAGTGAGCTGAGTTGGCAAACTGATGTATGGCTTGTAACACATCATTTAGTGCATCGGACTGCAAAAGTACAAGCATTTGCAAGCTTATTAAAAGCGCACTTTAATAAGCCTCAAACCCTTAAATAGTTTTTTTAACCTTAATACCTAAACGTTTAGCAAGGCGTACTAGGTTAGCTCTGTCGAGCTCAAGCATGCGTGCAGTGGCTGCCCAGTTATAATTATGCAGCTTGAGTTGTTCGGTTATAACTTTAAACTGTAAAGATTCAACGGCCTGCTTTAATGGCTGATTGAAGGCAGAGTTAACGGTGCTTTGCGTGCTAACTTGCTCTGTATTACTTAACTGTGGGGTTAAATCGCAGTGCTTGCTGGTAATTGTAACTATAGGGTTTTGCCATTGGCTTTGCTTAGCTTTTAATGCACTGCGGCTAATAACATGTTCAAGCTCGCGTACATTACCAGGCCAACTGTATTGGTGGAGCAATGCTTGCGCTTCAGTGCTTAGCTTTAATTGTTTAATACCTAATTTACGGGCTGTTTGCTCAATAAAATAACCCGCGAGTAGGGTTATGTCGTGCTCACGTTTATTAAGTGGTGGTACGGTAATAGGATAAACGCTTAGCCGGTGATATAAGTCGGCTCTAAAGCGGCCTTGTGCTACCTCATGCTTTAAATCACGATTAGTGGCAGCCACCACACGAACATCTACGTATTTTGGTGTGTCTTCACCAACGGTTTGAATTTCACCACTTTGCAGTACGCGTAGTAATTTACTTTGCATAGCCAATGGCAGCTCGCCAATTTCGTCTAAAAATAATGTGCCGCCATCAGCTAGCTGAAACTTACCTTGGCGGGCATTTTGTGCGCCAGTAAATGAGCCTTTGGCGTGGCCAAAAAACTCACTCTCTGCAAGATTTTCGGGAAGTGATGCACAATTTAAATGAATGAGTGGCTGATTTTTACGGGCAGAATTTAAGTGAATATTACGCGCTACTAGCTCTTTTCCTACGCCCGTTTCTCCTAACACCAGCACACTAAAGTTAGAGGCCGCAACCAGTTTTATTTCGTTTTTAAGCGTTTGCATTACTGGGCTTTGGCCAATTATTTCACCGCCATCGCGAGTAAGCGCATCACGCGTTAACTCTTGCACAAGTGCACTTGAATGCTGCGCATGGTGTTTGTAATGGGCAAGCTCTAGAGCCGTTTTAAAATGTGCACTACACAGCGTTTGTAAGGTGCTTAGCATATCTGTGCTGATACTGCTAAAGGCATTTGCGTTAAGGCTATCAAACGTGAGTACACCAAGTAGAGTATTTCTATCATAAAGGGGTAAGCCTAAACAGGCATGCACAGGTACATCGCCCGTTTTAGCCAGCAGTAAGCCGTCGTATGGGTCGGGCAGTGGGCAGTCGTGTGCAAACTGTAATGCGTGGCTTGCACTGCAAATAGCCTTAAGGCGAGGGTGCTCTGTTATTTTAAAGCGTCTGCCAAGGCTGTCGGGCATCAGACCTTTAATAGCTAAGGGCTTAAGTTGCTCGCCCTGCATGACAAGTAATGCACTGGCATCGCTAGGTATTACACGCTCAACCGTTGCCAATAATTGATCAAAGCTGTGCTCGTGCAGAGTGCTTTGGGCAAGCTCTAAAGCTACTTGGGTAAGGTTGAACTGTTGGTTCATGTCAAAATGACCTATTTGTGTTTTTATGAATTAAATTGGAGTGTGTCATAAAGACTCAAATTGTACAGTGTTTTTATTTAAAGTACTGAATAGTATAGATTTATTCTGTTGGCACAGTATGTGTAATAGCTAAGTGACGTTAATAGTTACGGGGTCGTTATGAACACACTTCCAATAAATAATGTAAGCAACAATATTGAGTTAGGCTCATTTTTTGAATCGCTTTTATTTACTGCTAATGTCGTATTAGGGCTTAGCGCTGTTTGTATGGTTGTGAGCATTTTAATTAGCTACCCATATGCAGAGTACTTTTCGATGCAGGTACAAATATCAGCGCATGTTGGCACTATTGTAGTGGCAGCTATTTTAAAAGTTAGTTATGTACTGCGTTGTGTTGCCCAGCATGGTTTAGGGCAGGAAGTACGCTAATGCGCCCACTAAACTTAACAGAGCCAGTGCCGGCGCGCATAGCTATTTATCAAGTTACTAAATGGCCGTTATGGATGCTTGCATTTAGACCTTACTTTTTAGCAGGCGGTTTGCTGGCATTTTTATCAATAGGTTATTGGTTACTTATTTTAACAGGCCATGCTAATTGGCATTTAACAATACCAGCCACACTTTGGCACGCGCACGAAATGCTATTTGGCTTTGCTGGCGTAGTAGCTGTAGGCTTTTTACTTACGGCGGCACAAACGTGGACGGGCGTTGAAAGCATAAGTGGTAAAGCACTTATGCTACTTACTTTAATATGGGTAAGTGCGCGTTTAGCGTTTTTTATAGAGATGCCAAATTTTGCTAACGCTAATTTATGGCTTGTCATTTTGCTACAGCTAGCATGGTGGGTAGGTGCAATTACGGCACTGGCTAATATGCTATTTACAGCACGCAGTAAAAATAACTATCAGTTTTTAGCTATTTTAAGCGTGTTGTGCGTCCTCAATACACTTTATTTACTCCTTGTTTTAAATAACAACATGCAGCTTGCATTGGCTGTGGTTGACACCGCTGTACTCGTTATTAGCTTATTGGTCGGCATTGTTGCAGGAAGGGTGCTTCCCTTTTTTACTGCTAAAGGTTTATTGCTTAGCGAGCAAACACGCACTCCTAAAATTGATAAAGCACTGCTGTATTTATCAATACTGGCAATAACTTTATTTTTTATCAGCAAGTTATTTTTAAGCTCAATTAGCCCCGCATTCATTGTTGCGATAGTGGCTGCGCTTCACTTAATTCGTGCAAAGCTTTGGTGGCATGCAAACGTGCTAAAAGTGCCTTTATTATGGTCTTTGCATTTTTCTTATCTTGCTTTAGGTGTTGGCCTATTGCTAATTGCATTGAGCTTTTACACAAGCGTAATCCCCTTCAAAGACGCGCTCCACCTTATCACTATTGGCACAATAGGGATGATGATTTTAGCCATGATGACCCGTGTATCGCTTGGTCATACAGGGCGGACGCTTAATACTCCTAAATATATATCTGTTGCTTTTTTGCTAGTGCTGGTAGCAGCGATTACTCGCTCAATACTCCCCTTAATTATTGGGCCACACTTTGCTTGGCAGATAAGTGCCTTGTTGTGGTTAGTGGCTTTTTTATTATTTTTAATTTACTGCACACCTATATTAACGCGGCGTCGTGTTGATGGGCGTCGTGGTTAGCTTACCTATAGGACTATTTTATGTTATCTGATAAAACCATTGAAATTGTTAAAAGCACTGTTCCGCTGTTAGCACAGGCTGGCACCGTTGTGACCGATCATTTTTATAAGCGACTATTTAGCCATAACCCAGAGCTTAAAAATATTTTTAATATGGTGAATCAAGACACCGGCCGCCAGCAATTTGCTTTGTTTAACGCCTTAGCGGCATACGCCCAAAATATTGATAATTTAGCGGTGTTAAAAGAGGCATTAGCGCGCATTAACCATAAACACACCAGTTTAAATATTTTACCAGAGCACTATCCCATTGTTGGTGCTCATTTAATTGGCACCTTAAAAGAGCTAATACCAGAGCAGTTTACGCCAGATGTAGAATACGCATGGCGAGAAGCTTACGCACTGCTTGCTGATATTTGTATTACCGAAGAAGGGGCTTTGTATGAGCATAGTAAAAACACACTCGGTGGCTGGGCGGGTACTCGCCAATTTGAAATAACCAATAAGCAGATTGAATCTGAGCTAGTAACAAGCTTTACACTCACACCTGTAGATGGCAAAGCGGTTATTATCCACAAACCTGGCCAATATTTAGGGATTAAAGTTAAGCCAGAGGGCGCTGAATATGCAGAAATTCGCCAGTATTCTATTTCGCAAAAAGGTAACGGTAAAAACTACCGTATTAGTGTTAAAAAAGAGCTACAGCCAAAGCCTGGTGTGGTATCTAATTATTTACACTCACTAACACAAGGTGACATAGTTGAACTATACCCGCCTGCAGGAGATTTCTTTTTACGTAATAACACAAACCCAGCAGTACTTATTTCAGCAGGTGTTGGGCAAACGCCAATGCTTGCGATGCTCGAAACGTTATTAAGCGATAACCCTAAGCAAAATATTATGTATTTACATGCGTGCGAAAATACTCAGCAGCACGCGTTTGCACGCTATTTAAATGAGTTAAGTACGGCTTATAACAGCTTGCAAACTATAACGTGGTTTAATCAAAGCAGTGATGGGGCTGATTTTACAGGGTTGATGGACTTAACGGCCATACAAACACAACTACCCCTTACAAATGGTGACTTTTACTTATGTGGCCCCGCTGGGTTTATGGCGTTTGTGAAAAGCCAGTTACTGGCGCTAGGTGTTAAAAACGAGCATATTCATTACGAAGTATTTGGCCCGCATCAAGATTTATAAACCAAGGGAAAAATGGCAAAGGCACACAGATTAATGCTGTGTGCCTTTTTAATAGTATTTTATTGTGCTTTACAACTTACGTTTTTAAGCTCAATAGCCATATCTTTTTTAGGATAATAAAGCACGCACTGCTCGGCAATTATTTGTAAAACAAACTTTTCTGACTTGATATTATGCGCGCCCATTATGGGCATACCATTTGAGTCTTTACTATTTCCATGGCTTAGTAACAGCTCGCTGCGTTTAGTAAAAACGGTGTCGGCAAGTGTAACTAGTGTGCCACCTTTCGCTTTTATAATCGCTTGCTGTAGCGTGGCTATAACGCCTAGGTTTACCTCGGTAAGTAGTGCAGGCTTGGCAGTGGCAGTATTCATACTGTTACAGCCTCCAATAAATAATAAGGTTAATATTGCCAGTAGTTTAGCCATTACTTATCCTTATTTAACGTAGGCCATGTTAAATCCATATTGCCACGGTTAAAGTCATTAGGTGCGTTTAAAGGTAATAGTTGCTTGCTATCGCCAGCAGCGCTTTGAATTTGCGTTTTAATGCCCGCAGAAGCGGTGCTAACAGGGCATGTGCCGTTATTATCTATATGGTAAAGCGCAGTAGAGAGTATCCCTTCGTTTGGATCGCCTAATTGATTGTCGAAGTCATCACTCACTACACAACCTTTCACATCCGCATCAAACTGCGGTGTTGGCGTAGGCGTAAACCCTGCTGCATATTCACCAAACCCTTTACTGTTGATACCGCTAAATTGAATGGTGTAATACGTGGTGCCACAGTTATGTGTTGGAGTAAAACCATATGGTTTACCGCAGGTCGTGTCGCCAATGAGTATTACCTCGGCGTCAATGCCTTTTAGACCATTAATAAAGGCTTCTGATGCTGAACAGGTGCCTGATGTGCTAAGCACATACACTTTAGATAAGTTTAAGTCGGGTAGGTTATCACCGGTGCTAAAAAAGGTTGAGTAATCAATTTCTTCATCTATAAACGGAAAAGGCGACTCTACAGGTTGCTTGTCGTTTCGCTGAGTTTGGTAATAAATACGGTTTTGGATATTAGCACTGCCGGCTACCATGTAGGCAAGCTGCGAAGAAAGCGCTAATAAACCGCCCCCGTTGTATCTAAAATCAATAACAAGTTCTTCTACGTTATCGGCTTTAAATTTATTAACCGCCGCAATTAAGCCTTCTTGAGCAATACTTATATGACTATTAAACTGCATGTATCCTACGCTAGTGCCATTTTCGGTGGTAATGGTTTTTACGTTTTGTACAGGCGTTTGTTCTATGTTGCCAGCCGTTACGTTAAAGGTTTTTTCAGCGCCATCGTTACTGCGCACAACGATGGTGTGCGAGTCGCCATTAGTGGGGCTAAATAAGCCTTCGTTTAGGGTATCTACGCCTGCTTGTGTGCTAGTATTAATGCTTACGCCATCAACTTCGAGCACCGTATCGCCACGTTGAAAACCAATTTGGCTTGCTGGTGAGTCATCTTCTAGGTAGGCAACACGCAAAATTCTATCAGCTGGGTCGCCTATAAATGCCCAGTTTATGCCATAGCCTGAGGTTACACCTGATTGTGCTTCTTGAAAGTAGTCCTCGGAGGGTTCTGAAAAATGAAAGTTATCTTTTTTATCACCTGAGTCAGTTAGTTCTTCGGTTTTTAGTTGGGCAAAATAACTGGCCACTGTAGCAAAGTTTTCAGGGTCGTTATCGGCTATTTCATCATACCAAAGGTAGGTTTCATTGCTCCACGAGCGAAGCCAAAGCTTTTCGTAAAGTGCTGAACCAGCTTGGTCTGGGTAAGGCTCATTATTATTAAACGGATCGTTACCTGTGCGTGGGTTTTCGCAAAAGTTTTTTAACTCATCCGATGGCTCAAATACACCTGCCGTCCATGTGGGGGCTGTGCTTGCAGGAGGTGTGATGATTGGAGCGGGCGTTTCATTCATGCTGCTACCACCGCCACAGCCAGCAAGTGTTAGGCTTGAGAGTGCAGCAATAATAGCGAGTGATGCTTTGTTATTTTTAAACATACAGAACTACTTTTTGTAAATAAGTTGTTTAAAATACTACAACACCCGCTCATTTATTCAACGTATTAGACCCTAAATTATGTAAATGAGTGTATAACATTTCGCTTGTGTTAAAGCTTGCTTGCGCTGCTTTTATCTGCAAATGCTTGTTTTTTCCATGCATCAAATAGCTTTTGTTGTTTGGCTGATATTTTTAAGCCATATGTTTTTTGCATATAAGCGTAGGTGTCGGCAATGCGTTTGCGGGCATAAAATGGCGGCTCTACTAAGCGTTGTTTAAAGTTAACCTTTACCTGGCAGCGGCCATATTGAGTGGCGCTTTCGCTCAGCATTCCAAAGCGATAGTTAGAGCGATCGGCGTTAATTTCGCCAATTGCGGGGGCTAAATTGTTTATGTCGGCTTCCATTTTTCTAAATTTGGCACTGACCTTTCGACAGTTTTTACGTCCGCCGTTTTGCCAGCATTGTAGCTGGTGGCCAAATTCCCATGCGGGCACTATGTGCTCCCATTCAATACGCAGAGCACGTACATTAACTTTGCCAGAAGAAGTTAAAGTATTACGCGGAATATAGCCACAGTTGCTAGGGTCAGGGATTAGCTTTTTACCCTGCTTTTTAATGTCGCAGCCGCAGTAAAGGCTTTTAGCGTTATCGGGTAGGGTTTTAATTAAGTGCCTTTTAGCCGTTGAAAAACGGGTAAATTCTTCACTCGATGCCGAAAAACAAATACAACAAGCCACAAAGGCTAAAATAAATTTAAGCATATCCATCACATACGTGAACTACAGGAGGCGCTAGTTTAAGGCCTTGAAATTAAAATATAAACCTATTTAAAAATCCTTTTAAGCCTTAAATTTTGCAAAAGTAGCAACATGCCGCATAAACAAAATAGCACGCTGGTGGCTGCAAAGCTGATTAGTAACGGGTTGTTAAAATCTTCTCGCTCGTCGTAATCCATTATGTGCAGCATCCAAAAAAAGTCGAATATACGCCATAGAGTGCTGCGAACAGTAATTACTTTGCCGTTAATTGCATTTAAATACAGCGTGGTATTAAAGGTGTCGTTAAATTGTACTTGCCACACATTTGTTTTGTATCCCACTTCTCGAGTCCCTTGTTTTAAAAATGTGGTACTTACTGGTTTAGCGTCGATGAGTAAATGAGCTTGTGCATTAGCGGTGATTTGTATTTTAGTGGGTGGCTTAAAAGGGCGGCCCGTTAAGCCATTAAAGCTTTGCTGCTCGGTGCTGTTAATAACAGTAATAAGCGGGGTAGTTAAAAAGTGCTCAAATATTATTTGAGTGGGGTTAGCCACTTGTGACGTAATATTATCGAGTGATGTGGGGTAGTCTGCTTGTGTAAATGGGTTTGTAAGTGTGCGTTTTGCAAGGTGCTTACCATGTACGTATTCAAGTGGTATTGCGCTCATTACTAAGCCACCTAAAAGCCAAGCTAAAATTTGTAAGGCAAGTAAATAGCCTAGCCACTTATGTAGTTTTCGTGCGCGCTTAAATAGTTGCTTTCTCATTTTGTGCTTCTTATTATTTTTAGCGTTAGTGTATTACAGCAGCCCATGCTTTTACTGCGGCATTTTGTCGCAGTTATTCATAAGCTTACTCTAACTTTATAAAAATAATAAAAAGGAGCGATAAAAAATCAGTGAGGCTGCGTTTAATGCTCACGCAGGGCATTTATGAGCTCTTGTTTGCTCATTTTTGAGCGGCCACTAATGCCTACCTCTTTTGCTTTATCGTATAACTGTTTTTTTGTGCGCTTCTCATACTTTGAGGCTTTGCCGCCTTTAACTGCGGTTTTATGAGTATTACTATTAGCAATTCGCGCGGCTTTTTGTTTGCTCATGCCTTCATCGCGAAGCGCATCGTACTGTTCATCATTTTTAATTTGCGGGCCATGATCTACCATTATTGTTCTCCTACAGCTTTTAATTACACAGTGTGTGTATAACTTTCATACATAAACGCTAAATTTGAGCTTAACTAGCCTAACCCGTTTTATAAGGCAAATTAGGTGCCAATGGCGTTTAAACAGGTTTTTTCTATTAATAAAGCCATGTTTACCGCTTAGTTGATTTGGTATAAAAGTAAAACTGCGTTAAAGTTTGCGATGAAACTATAAGAGGGTAAAAAGCAGACAATGTCGGAAATTCAATTTTTAAATGTAGATCTAGAGCTTGAGTCTAAACAAGATATTAGCGCCCTAGTGGCAGACTTAAAGAAAAACGCGATGGTTTTACATTATGACAAAGACGAATATCGTCAATTGGCGCGTATTGAAGCCGCGGGTGACATAACCACGCCTGACAAAGCAATTAACCACTTATGTGAATTAATCGAGTCGTGTTCACGTAATGCGCTTAAACAATGGTTGAGCTGTTCGCGCAGAACCTTTGATATTGGCTTTGAATCGGGCACGTCACCTAAGTGTTTTAACCAAGCTCTACATGCAGATACACTGCTACGTATATCTGCAATTGGCGCAGGTATGGAAATAACAATTTACCCTATCGAAAAGTAGCCATAGTTAATTATTTGCGCTCGACAACCGCTGCGGTCATTTTTGATACGCAGCAAAGTTCGCCGCGGCTATTAGTTATTTTTATTTCCCATACAGAACTGCGCTTACCAATATGAAATGCACGAGTAACAGCGGTTAAAGTGCCATTTCGAGAGGCCTTTAAATGGCTGGCGCTAATTTCCTGGCCAACACAATAAAATTTTGTAAAGTCCACTACAAAGTTAGCGGCGTAGCTTGCTACGGTTTCGGCAAGTACCACATTTGCGCCACCATGTACCATACCAATAGGGTTATGATGCTCAGGAATAGCGGGCATGGTGGCTACTAGGTAATCATCGCCTATTTCGGTTATTTCTATACCCATTGTTTTCATTAGCGTGCCTTGGCCGTTTATTCCCTCATCTAACTGTTTGCAAAGCGCTAATGTGATGGGTTGATGCCAAATACTCATAATTACTCCTTTATGCTGAAAGCAAATTTATAGCATTTTAAATACTGAACGTCTGTAATTACCTAAAATATATCCAAGTGCGGTGTGTTTAGCTATTTTAAAGCGCAATTTAAATTTGCGATTTTTATTTAACTGTATATACTCACAGTTAAATGTACTGTATGGAAAACCAGTTGTATGCGACCATTAACTAAACGCCAAGCTCAAATACTCGAACTAATAAAAGTTTTTATTAAAGACACTGGTATGCCTCCTACACGTGCCGAAATTGCGCAAACACTAGGTTTTAAAAGTGCCAATGCCGCAGAAGAGCACTTAAAAGCGCTTGCCAAAAAAGGTGTTATTAAAATGAAGCCAGGCGCAAGCCGTGGTATTCAATTGGTTGAAGAAGAAGAGCCAGAGCAACTAGGGCTACCATTAATAGGTCGAGTTGCAGCGGGTTCGCCTATTTTGGCGCAAGAACATGTTGAGAGCCACTGCAAAATAGACCCACTTATGTTTAAACCTGCCGCTGACTTTTTACTGCGTGTTAACGGTATGAGTATGAAAGATATAGGCATTATGGACGGCGACTTACTTGCTGTACACCGTACCCAAACAGCTGAAAACGGCCAAGTTGTGGTTGCGCGGGTAGATGAAGACGTAACCGTAAAGCGCCTCGAAAAAGCAGGCAGAAAAGTATTATTACACGCCGAAAACGAAGAGTTTACGCCTATAGAGGTAGACCTTGAAAACGAATCTTTTAATATTGAAGGTTTAGCTGTTGGCGTAATAAGAAATGCCGACTGGATGTAATTTTTAACTATTTTTAAGTAACTTTTTATAAATGCGCACTTTTAAGTGTGCATTTTTGTTTTAAGAAAGACCTTCCGCTACCTCAAAGCGCCCTAAAATTATTTAGCCTGTAAACTTTTTTGCACTCGCACTTAACTCCTCTTTTATATGATGCACCCCCTAGTTTTACTCGCTATTTAGCAACTAACTTGTGTTTAAGCTGGCGTAATTAAAGCTTATTTTAAAATACAACTTGTTTGTTTTTTATACTGAAACTTGCTTGTTGTACGTTTTTTAGCTAATCATTAATGTGCTGGGCTAACAATAACTCACAGCTTTTTGGTTTTGAGAACACACAAATACACATTCTTTGTTGGCGCAGCTATACCAATCAAAACAAATTAGGTTGGTTAAATAATAAAAATAACGAATTGGCGTTTAAGCCGTATGCCTCTTCGCTTTGCATTCGCAATAGCATCAAAGGAGCCGTCACATGGGTAAACTGACCTCTGCCTTGTGGCTTGTATTGATTATGTTCCCGCAGCAAGTGCTGGCTAATAGCCAATACAATATGCGCAAGGGCGTAACCGATATAAGTAATAATGTATATCAGCTACACATGACAATATTTTTAATATGTTGTGTGATTGGGGTGATAGTGTTCGCAATTATGTTTTGGGCACTAATTCATCACCGTAAATCTAAAGGGGCAGTTCCTGCCCAATTTCATGAAAGTACCAAAGTAGAAATTCTTTGGACTGCCATTCCGTTTGTTATTTTAATTGCCATGGCAATCCCTGCCACTAAAACCTTGATTGCAATGGAAGATGCCAGTAAGGCCGACTTAACCATTAAGATCACTGGGTCACAGTGGAAGTGGCATTATGAATATATGGGCGAAGACGTGGAGTTTTATTCTATTTTGTCTACCCCTCAAGACGAAATAGCCAACCTTGCTAATAAAAACCCCAATTACTTACTTGAGGTTGATAAACCTTTAGTACTGCCAATTAATCAAAAGGTGCGTTTTTTAATGACCTCTGATGATGTTATTCACTCTTGGTGGGTACCTGATTTTGCCGTTAAAAAAGATGCCAACCCAGGGTTTATTAATGAAACGTGGACCAACATCAACGAAGAGGGTATTTACCGTGGCCAATGCGCCGAACTATGCGGTAAAGATCATGGTTTTATGCCCGTGGTAGTTGAAGCTAAGTCGCAAGAGGATTTTAACGCGTGGCTTGCAGATGCTAAGCAAGCTAAGCAGAAAGCGGCATTAGCCGATGCAGCCCTACTTGAGAAAACGATTCCTAAAGAAGAGTTAATGACGCTAGGCGAGCAAGTGTATATGGCAAGTTGCGCTGCGTGTCATCAGCCAACAGGTATGGGGTTACCGGGTGTGTTTCCAGCGCTTAAAGGTAGCCCCATTGTGCTTGGTGATATAAAAGATCATATAGATATTGTAATTCATGGCCGTCCTGGCACTGCAATGCAGGCATTTGCAAAGCAGTTATCTATAAAGCAACTTGCGGCAGTAATTACCTTCAAACGCAATGCGTGGGGTAACGATACGGGTGATGTTATCCAACCTAGTGAAATTCAGGCAGCACTTGATGCTGATGGGGAGGCGAACTAATGAGTAGCATAGTAGAACAACCACACGCCAATAACGCTCACCACGGCCATCATCCAGCCAAAGGTTTTAAACGCTGGTTATATACAACAAACCATAAAGATATTGGCAGCATGTACTTAATTTTTTCGCTGACGATGTTTTTAATTGGTGGTGCAATGGCCATGGTTATTCGGGCTGAGTTATTTCAGCCAGGATTACAATTGGTAGATCCTCACTTTTTTAACCAAATGACCACAGTACACGGCTTAATTATGGTGTTTGGTGCTGTAATGCCAGCCTTTACGGGGCTTGCTAACTGGATGGTACCGCTCATGATTGGTGCGCCAGACATGGCACTGCCCAGAATGAACAATTGGAGCTTTTGGATTTTACCCTTCGCTTTTTTAATTTTATTGGCATCGTTATTAATGCCTGGAGGCGGCCCCGCATTTGGCTGGACGTTCTATGCGCCGCTTTCTACAACGTACAGTAACGATAACACCGCAATGTTTGTGTTTGCAGTGCACATTATGGGGATTAGCTCAATTATGGGCGCAATAAACGTGATTGTGACCATTGTTAACTTACGTGCCCCAGGCATGACATGGATGAAACTACCATTATTTGTTTGGACATGGCTAATAACCGCATTTTTATTAATTGCTGTTATGCCTGTATTGGCCGGAGCGGTCACTATGGTGCTGACCGATAAATACTTTGGAACCAGCTTTTTTGATGCAGCAGGTGGCGGCGATCCGGTGATGTTTCAGCACATATTTTGGTTTTTTGGCCATCCCGAAGTGTACATCATGATTTTACCCGCCTTTGGTATTATTTCGACCATCGTGCCTACGTTCTCTCGTAAAAAACTATTTGGTTATGCCTCCATGGTATACGCCACTTCTTCTATCGCATTACTGAGCTTTATAGTGTGGGCGCATCATATGTTTACGACCGGTATGCCCGTTGCTGGCGAGCTATTTTTCATGTACGCGACCATGCTTATATCGGTACCTACAGGGGTAAAAGTTTTTAACTGGGTGGCCACTATGTGGCGAGGTTCAATAAGTTTTGAAGTACCCATGTTATTTAGTATTGCATTTATTGTGCTATTTACCTTAGGGGGCTTTTCGGGGTTGATGTTGGCTATAACACCAGCTGATTTTCAGTATCACGATACTTACTTTGTGGTGGCGCACTTTCATTACGTGTTAGTTACGGGGGCAATATTTTCTATTATGGCAGGGGCTTATTATTGGCTGCCTAAATGGACGGGCAATATGTACAACATTGCCTTGGCTAAGTGGCATTTTTGGTTATCGCTGGTAAGCGTTAATGTGCTGTTTTTCCCTATGCATTTTGTTGGGCTGGCAGGTATGCCTCGCCGCATTCCCGATTACGCTCTGCAGTTTGCTGACTTTAACGCAATTATTAGTGTAGGTGGGTTTGCCTTTGGTTTATCGCAGTTACTCTTTGTGGCTGTGGTAATTAAATGTGCCCGAGGGGGCGATAAAGTCCCTGCAAAAGTATGGGATGGTGCTGAAGGTTTAGAGTGGGAAGTAGACTCTCCTGCGCCGTATCATACTTTTTCTACACCGCCGGAAATTAAATAATGACACATGCACCGCTATTAAAGCGCCTAATTCTTATTTGTATAGGTATGTTTGCTTTTGCATTTGCCTTAGTGCCCTTATATGACGTGTTTTGCGACATAACCGGGCTTAATGGCAAGCCGTCGCTTGAGCAAGCTAAACAAAGTACACAAATCACTGAAAACCGAGAAATAGGTGTGAGCTTTACAACCCATGCGCAAAGTGGTGCGCCCTTTATTGTTAAATCTAAAGAATACAGTGTTGATGTGAAACCAGGTGCTATGCGTGAGGTAATGTTTAGCGCAAAAAACACCAGTGATATCGATAAAGTAATGCAAGCGGTACCTTCTGTATCGCCCGGAAAGGCAGCTAAGTACTTACATAAAATAGCGTGCTTTTGCTTTGATCAACAACCCCTAAAAGCGGGTGAAGAACTTGAGTTTAAGCTGCTTTTTTATGTTGATACCGCACTGCCGAGCGATGTAGAAGAGCTAACTTTATCGTACACCGTATTTGATATTAGTGAGCAGCTAGTAGCAAGTAATAACTAGCCTGCATGTCTAGTGTAAAACTAGGAGCAAGTAACATGAATCAAGATTATGAAAACTACTACGTACCCGAGCAAAGCCCTTGGCCCATAGTGGGCGCGGTGGCGTTATTTTTTATTGCAGTGGGTGCGGCGTTAACAGTTATGAATTTAGAAAGTGAAGGGGGCAGCGGTGTGTACCTGCTATATGCAGGCACTGCAGTGCTGCTGTATATGATTTTTAGTTGGTTTAAAAATGTAATTAGCGAGTCTGATCAGGGCTTGTATTCAGCGCAAATGGACCGCTCGTTCAGACAGGGCATGAGCTGGTTTATATTCTCTGAAGTTATGTTTTTTATGGCCTTTTTTGGCGCATTATTTTACGCCCGTGTTTTGTCGGTGCCTTGGCTTGGCGGCGCTGGGAATAATGCGATGACCAACGAGGTGCTTTGGCCTTCCTTTGAGGCCGTATGGCCACTACTAACCACACCAGCAGGTGAAACCACGCAAGCTATGGGGTGGCAAGGCTTACCCCTTATTAATACGCTTATTTTATTAGCGTCTTCGGTTACTTTGCATTTTGCTCACGTAGCCATTGAAAACAATAAACGTAAACCGCTAAAAGTGATGCTAGGGGCAACCATTTTATTGGGTGTGTGCTTTTTAGCATTGCAGGTAGAAGAATATATTTATGCCTATAACGAGCTCAATCTAACACTAGATGCAGGCATTTACGGCAATACATTTTTTTTACTGACAGGTTTTCATGGCATGCATGTGACCCTTGGCGCCATTATTTTGTTTGTTGTTTTTGTGCGTATTTTAAAAGGCCATTTTACGAAAGATAAACATTTTGCGTTTCAAGCAGCGGCTTGGTATTGGCATTTTGTTGATGTGGTGTGGCTGTGTTTATTTGTTTTTGTGTATGTGTTGTAACGGCTAATGGTGAGTGATTAGCCTTTATAAAACCAAGTTTTACAGCGGCTATCACCATCACCAAAACCACCACAGAAAACAGTACGCGACGGCCTAAAAAATGCGACATAGGCCGATTGCCAGATTTGTCGGTCACCATAATAAATAGCGCTCTAAACAAGTTGAAAAGTATAAATAGTAACAGCAGCACAATAATAATTTTAATAATCACTGGGTTGACCCTTTATGCAGTTAATTTTAAGGCGTAAACAAAAGCTTAGCTCATTTATCGCACTTTGCGTTGTGGTAGCTGTGGTGCTGGTATGTGTACGTTTAGGGTATTGGCAATTAGCAAGGGCTGAGCAAAAGCAGCAACAGCTAACAGCTATAGCTAACATGCAAACCCAAGGCGTAATGAGCTGGCAGCAATTACAGGCCATGCCTTCAAAGTGGAATAAAACAGGTGTAGAGGTTGAGCTTGTCGGAAAAATAATAAATCAGCAATACTGGCTTTTAGATAACCAAGTTTACCAAGGGCAAGTGGGTTACGATTTATTGGTTTTATTTAAGCCAAGCCAAGCAAGTGGCGTTTTACTCGTTAATTTAGGGTGGGTAAAAGCGCCTATTTCACGCAGCGAATTACCGAACATCCAACTTCCTAAAAGTACTCTTACGTTTAAAGCGCAAATAAAAGAGCAAAACTTAGCGAGCTTTAACTTACAAACCAATTCGACAAAACAAGACTTTCAAAAACGAATTCAATCAATAGATTTACAAAAGCTAAGTAAGCAAAGTAATCAATCGTTATTTAACTTTATGGCTTATCGTCAAGGTACTGGAGATGCGCTAGCAATACCGCATTATACAGCGGTGGTGATGAGTCCGCAAAAGCACCAAGCGTATGCAGTGCAATGGTTTTTAATAGCCTTAGCTTGTGTGGTGGTGGCCATTTTTGCTAGTAAAAAGAGGACTAACAATGAAAAATAATCCCTTAGTTTTATTTGTTGTATGTTGCGCTGTACCACTCGTACTCGCATACGGTGCGCTAAAACTAGACTGGTTGCCAAGCGCTATTACCAATAATGGCGATTTTTTACAGCACGAAGTAAAGCTTGAAAACTGGCAGCAACATAACCCTAAGCAATGGACAATTGCACTTAATTACTCCAATAAATGTAGTGCATCGTGTAATGAGCAGCTCAATGCGCTTGATAACTTATATATCGCCTTAGGAAAAAACCAAGGCAAGGTTGATATGGCTGTAATGGGGGCGCCTAATGTTAAGAACATGCCTTGGAAAACCTTTAACGCGCAACAAAATTTACAGCCCGCTAGCTTATATTTAATTGATCATAGGGGGTTAGTGGTGCTTGAGTATCCGTTTAAAGAGCAGCCTCAAGAAAACCGTTTAGTACAAAAAGGGTTATTAAAAGATTTAAAAAAACTACTTAATTATTCTCGTTCAAGCTAACTAATAGCGCATTGTTAATGGGAGATTCCTATGTATAAAAATTATAAACACTGGGTACTTGCAACGGGGTTGCTTGCGTTATTAGTGGTAGGGCTAGGCGCTTATACACGTTTGAGTGACGCAGGTCTTGGTTGTCCAGACTGGCCAGGTTGCTATGGCTTTTTAACTGTACCAAAGCATGAAGCCGATATCGCACTGGCTACCCAAAGTTACCCAGATATGATGTTTGAAACCGCCAAAGCGTGGAAAGAAATGATCCACCGTTACTTTGCAGGTGCGCTGGGGTTACTTATTTTAGCGCTATTTGTGTTGGCTTTTGTAAAGCGCCATAACTCAAACACGCCGGTTAAATTACCGCTAGCATTATTGTTGTTAGTTATATTTCAGGCAGCGCTGGGTATGTGGACCGTTACTATGAACTTGCAACCGCTCATTGTAATGGGGCATTTACTGGGAGGGTTTAGTATTTTATCGCTAATCACTCTTTTATACCTGCGTTTAACCAGTAAACCCATAGAGGGCGGAGATAGTAGCGCTAAACGCTACTTTTCATTGAGCTTAGTTGCATTGGCTGTATTGGTTATACAAATTGCATTAGGTGGTTGGCTTGCAGCAAATTATGCAGCGCCGCACTGTAATGGCTTACCGCTGTGTAGTTATGCGCAGCCATTTTCACTCAGTAGTGTGTTTCAGCTGCCGCTTGAGCACAGTAACTATGAGTACGGAGTGCTATCGCAACAGGCGCGTATGTCTATTCACCTATTACACAGAATTTGGGCGCTAGTTACATGTGTTGTGTTGGCACTAATTATGTGGCGTATATACAGTCAGGCGCAATCTGCAAAAATAAAACACTGTACTGTCAGCGTGCTCGTTGCGCTACTGTGCCAAATTAGTTTGGGGCTTGCGGTGGTGCATTGGCATTTTCCGCTAGGAGTGGCGCTGGCACACAATTTAATGGCAGCTATCTTGTTATTGACTATGGTTAGGTTGTGTTACTACCTAACAGCACGCACTTAAAGGGGAATAATAATGGCACTCACACTAGACAAAAAAGAACTACAAGTTATTAGCGCACACCCTTTTATTCAACGTGCTTATAATTTACTGCAAGATTACTTAGCTATTAGCAAGTTTAAAGTAGTGGCTATGTTGGTACTTACTGCCTGGGTTGGCTTGGCACTGGCGCCTGATGTAGGGCGAGGCATTACAGTACAGTTTATTAGTTTATTAGGCATTGGGTTGCTCTCTGGCGCTGCGGCGGTAATAAACCATGTTGTTGATAGCGAAATAGATACAAAAATGGCGCGAACACGCCACCGCCCTGTAGCCAAAGGCAGGCTTAGTAAAACCCATGCGTTAAGCTTTGCAGGTGTGATAGGGTTTGCCGGTTTTATAATGCTAATGCTTTGGGCCAACACCCTAACGGCCGTACTTACGTTGTTTGCGTTAGTGGGATATGCTTTTATTTACACCTCTTTTTTAAAGCGTGCCACACCGCAAAACATTGTGATTGGTGGTTTAGCTGGCGCAATGCCGCCTTTATTGGGTTGGGTTTCTGAAACAAATCAAATGGCAGCCGCACCATGGTTACTTGTAATGATTATATTTACGTGGACCCCACCGCATTTTTGGGCACTGGCAATAGCACGCAAAAGCGATTACGAACGCGCTAAAATTCCTATGCTGCCAGTGACTCATGGTATCGATTTTTGCAAAACGTGTGTTGTGGCTTATACCATATTACTGGCGCTTGTATGCGTGTTACCGTATTTAATTGGTATGTCGGGCGGTATTTATTTGGTTGGCGCATGTGTACTCAATGCACTCTTTTTATATAAAGCGGTTAAGCTAAAGCTAGCCCCTGATAATAGTAATGCCATGGACTTATTTCGCTTTTCAATTATGCATTTAATGGTACTCTTCGTGATCTTATTTATAGATAAATGGCTCCCCTTATGAAGCAGTTACGGATTAGCTTAGTTGTAATTTTTTCGTTTTTACTTGTTGCTTGCTCAGAGCAAAATAGTGCACCCGATGTGCAAGCTTTAGTGTATGAGCAAGCAAAGCCTCTTTCAGATTTTACGCTTAATGACCAAAACGGTGAGTTAGTCACCAAGGCGCAATTTATGGGGCAGTGGAACTTAGTATTTTTAGGTTATACCAGCTGCCCAGATATTTGCCCATTAACGCTTGCGAAGCTAAATAGTGTGTATAAAAAGTTACATAACGAATACCCACTGCAAATTTGGTTTATGTCGGTAGACCCCCAGCGCGATACAGCGGTAAAACGAAAGGCCTATATTGATTATTTTAACCCTGATTTTTTAGCTGTATCAGGTGTGCACAAAAACTTATTCCCAGTGGTGAGAGAGCTTGGACTAATTTATGCCATTAGTGACTCACAAGAATCAGAGTATGCGGTCGATCATAGTGCTTCGGTGGCTTTAGTTGATGCAAATGGAGCGGTAAGAGCCATATTTAAGCCTGAGTTCCAACAAGGCAATGTACCTCTTATTAATACCACTCAACTTATTAGCGAATTTAAGCAAATAGCGGATTACTATAAAAACTAGTTTTACACCTTTCACGAATTTTAAAAGGAGCTTAGGCTCCTTTTTTGCTTTTTAGCGCCACTTTTAAAAGTTTTATTAATTTTTTTGAGCCTTTTATGGCAATTTTAATAACTAAGGCTAAGCTTTTGTTATGAATTGAATTGACAGGGAAAGCCCTGAAAAAATGCTAAAACTTCCAAGCGAACTTGCAATTATGCATGTAGAGACTCTTCACCAAGATTTATTACAAGAACTCAATAGCAACAACGATATTTGTTTAGATGTCAGTGAGGTTATTTCAGCCGATACCGCGTCAATTCAACTTTTGTGTGCTTTGCAAAAACACCTTCTTACCATACATCACAAAATTGTATGGGTAGGCAACAGTGATGCACTTCAAAACGCCATTAATCAACTTGGCTTAAGTCAATATTTAATACTTGATAGTAAAGGGTAGAGGTTTATATGAAGAAAATTTTAGCGGTTGATGATTCTGCGTCAATGCGTCAAATGGTGAGCTTTACGCTTAAAACCGCAGGTTTTGATGTTACCGAAGCAAAAGATGGCAGCGAGGCTCTTGCGATTGCCAAGCAGCAAAGTTTTGATGCGGTCATTTCAGATGTAAATATGCCCATTATGGATGGCATTACGCTTATCAGAGAACTCAGAGGTCTTCCTGATTACAAATTTACGCCGCTGCTAATGTTAACTACCGAGTCAGGATTAGATAAAAAAGTAGAAGGCAAAGCAGCTGGCGCAACAGGCTGGATTGTAAAGCCATTCAACCCGGATCAGTTACTAGCGGTGCTTAAAAAAGTAATTCGTTAACTGAGGAGTGCGGCGTGAGTATAGATTTAAGTCAATTTTTTGAAGTGTTCTTTGAAGAAAGTTTTGAAGGCCTAGATACAATGGAGGCCGAGCTATTAAATTTAGAGCCCGGCGAAGAAGACTTAGAAACAATAAATACTATTTTTAGAGCTGCGCACTCAATTAAAGGGGGCAGTGGCACCTTTGGCTTTAACTCTGTCGCTGAGTTTACTCATGTGCTTGAGACCTTACTCGATCAAATACGCCAAGGCGAGCGCGAGCTAACCACCGAACATGTTAATTTATTGCTTAAAGCTGTTGATTGCTTGCGCGGGTTACTTGGTGAGCTGCAAGCTGAGCAAGAGCCTGATTTATCACACGCTACGACCTTAAAAAAACAGTTTGAAATTGTACTCGAAATGCAAGCCGATTCACCCCCAACCGAGGCAAGCGAAGTAAAGGCTGCTGCTGAGGTAAATACTTTTCAAATTGATTTTAAACCGCATCATCACCTTTTTAAAACAGGCAATGAGCCTTTATTCATGATCAGCGAATTAGCTGAACTCGGCGAGCTTGAAACGCAGGCATTTTTAGACGATATCCCAGATATTAAAGATTTAAGCAGTGACGAGTGCTACTTGCACTGGCGCTTTTTTTTAAATACCAGCGAAAAAGAAGCCGCCATTAAAGAGGTATTTGAATGGGTAGAGGATGATGCCGATATAAAAATAGAGCTCTGTGGCGGGTTATTTGATGAAGACACTTCTCACACCGCAAACACGGACGAAAAGAGCAACCACAGCACAGCTCAAACACAGCCTATTAGCGATGCCAAAAAAGCACCCGATAAGCCTAAAAGCAAACCCACAGCCGATAAAAAGCCAACATCAGCACCGGAGTCTACCTCCATAAGAGTAGGAATAGACAAAGTAGACTCATTAATAAACATGGTTGGGGAACTGGTGATAACACAAGCCATGTTAAATCAGTTGAGCGAGCAAGAAATTAGCGAATCGACCATTACGTCGTTACAAGAAGGCCTTGCGCAGCTGGCACACAATACCCGAGACCTGCAAGAAAATGTGATGCGCATTCGTATGTTACCGATTAACTTTGTATTTAGCCGGTTTCCGCGACTAGTGCGCGACATTGCCCAAAAACTAAATAAACAGGTGGAGTTGAAATTATTAGGGGAACAAACCGAGCTTGATAAAACGGTAATGGAAAAAATATCCGACCCCATGGTGCATCTTGTCAGAAATTCGCTCGATCATGGCCTTGAAACAATTGAACAGCGGGTTGCCGCAGGTAAAGACCCCGTGGGCACCGTGACCTTAAATGCCTTTCACCAAGGCGGTAATATCGTAATAGAAATAATGGACGATGGACAAGGCTTAAATACGCAAAAAATAAAAGAAAAAGCCATTGCTAATGAGCTAATTACCGCTGACTGTAATTTAACCGATGACGAAATCAATGAGCTTATTTTTATGCCCGGTTTTTCTACCGCCGATGCGGTTAGCGACTTATCTGGGCGTGGTGTAGGAATGGATGTTGTTAAGCGCAATATTCAATCTTTAAATGGTTCCGTTGAGGTTTCATCAGCACCTGGCGTTGGCTCTACTTTTACAATAAGGCTACCTCTTACGCTTGCCATTTTAGATGGTCAATTAGTTAAGGTTGCGCAGCATACTTATATTATTCCGCTCATTTCAATTGTTGAATCGCTACAGATTGATATCACTAAAGTAAGCCGAGTGGGTAGAGACTTAGATGTACTAAGACTGCGTGACGAATACATCCCTATTTTACGCTTGTATCAAATTTTTAATCATCAAAACGCCATAGAGTCATTAGACAAAACCTTGCTGGTGGTTGTTGAAACCGACAACCAAAAAGTGGGCTTGCTGGTTGATGACTTACTTTCACAGCAGCAGGTAGTAATAAAAAGTTTAGAGGCGAATTATCAAAAAGTGGATGGCGTGTCTGGAGCAACTATTTTAGGCGACGGGCGTGTCTCGTTAATTGTTGATATTAGTGGCTTAATAAAACTATCAGGACTTAAAAAACCAGGTAGCCAAGAGCTAATCATAGACTCTAAAACACCCCTGGAGGCTTCATGATTAGCGCACAAAGCGAGTTAAATAACAAAATTGATTTAGAGCAACAGCAAGGCGTTAAGCAATTTCTAACCTTTATTATGGCTGATGAAGAGTACGGTGTAGATATATTAACCGTGCAAGAAATCAGAAGCTGGGAAGAAATTACCGTACTGCCCAATGCTCCTGATTTTGTTAAAGGAGTGATAAACCTTCGCGGCACCATAGTGCCAATAATAGATTTGCGCTTACGTTTTGGTTTGCCAAGTACTGAATATGGGCCTTTAACGGTTGTTATTGTTGTAAAAGTTACTTTTGAAAATGATTCAAAAGTAATGGGCATCGCAGTAGATGCGGTTTCTGATGTTTACAGCATTGCAGAGCAAGACGCCAAGCCCGTCCCTAGCCTGTCTGATTCGAGTAATTGTGAGTATGTGGCAGGGCTGGTAAACGTAGGTGAAAAAATGGTCTCGTTAATTGACTTACAAAGAACAATGGATATATAGCCGCAGTGCTATGTAGCAACAAAAACAAACATAAAGGTGGTGATGGGCATGGGATGGTTTAGTAATCCGAAGCAATCAGAATCAAGTAATGACTTAATCGTTAATGCATTAAATAAATCATTAGCAGTTATTGAGTTTGAACCGAGTGGCAGAATAATTACCGCCAATTCAAACTTTTTAAATGCAATGGGATATCGCTTAGAAGAAGTGCAAGGCCAGCACCACTCTATGTTTGTTGAACCAGACGAAGCACAAAGCAGCGAGTATAAAAATTTTTGGCAACGTTTACGCGGCGGTGAGTTCATTTCTGACGAGTTTAAACGCCTTGCAAATGGAGGTCGTGAGGTATGGATTCAAGCGACCTATAACCCGATTATTGATAGCCAAGGGCAAGTGCTAAAAGTAATTAAATTTGCCACAGATGTTACCGAGCAAAAAAAACAGGCCGCTGAAGCACAAGGTCAGCTTGAGGCAATTAGTAAATCGCAGGCGGTGATAGAGTTTAATCTTGATGGCACAATTATTACTGCCAATGACAATTTTTTAAACGGTTTAGGCTATCAACTTAGCGAGATAAAAGGCCAACACCATAAATTATTTGTGGACCCAGAATACGCTAAAACAAACGAGTATAAACAGTTTTGGGAAAAGCTTGGGCGTGGAGAGTACGACTCGGGCGAGTACATGCGAATAGGTAAACAAGGGCAAGAAATATGGATTCAAGCCTCTTATAACCCTATATACGATTTAAATGGCAAGCCTTATAAAGTTATTAAATACGCAAGTGATATCACCGCGCAAAAACAGCTAGAGCGTGAGTCTAAAAAGGCTGCGGACTTAGCAAGTGCGTTAACCGTTTGCCAAGCCAATGTAATGATTGCCGATAAAGATCTCAATATTGTATTTGTAAACGATCAAGTTAAGTCAATGCTCAAAGCACGTGAAACGGCCTTGCAAAGTGTGCTACCTAGTTTTTCTGTCGATAATTTAATCGGCACCTGTGTAGATGATTTTCATAAGCACCCAGCTCATCAACGCGAGCTATTAAAAAACTTAAAGCAACCTTACAAAACTGAGTTACGTTTAGCAGGGCTTATTTTTAGTTTGATTGCCACACCGTGGATAAATCATGAAGGTAAACACTTAGGCACCATTGTTGAATGGGAAGATATTACCGATAGCGTAGCAAAAGCAGAGCAAGAGCGCGCTGAAGCTCAAGAAAACTTAAGAGTAAAACAGGCGCTTGATACCGTAGCAACAAACACCATGATAGCCGATGCCTCAAATGTGATTGTTTATATGAACAACGCGGTTAAATCGATGATGAGTATTGCTGAAGATGATTTGAAAAAAGAGCTGCCTAACTTTGATAGCACTAATTTAATTAAGCAAAATATAGATATATTCCACAAAAACCCGGCCCACCAGCAAAACTTATTAGCTAAGCTTACAACAACATATCGCGCTGAAATAAAAGTAGGCGGACGAACCTTTGGGTTAGTGGCAAACCCTATTTTCACACCAGAGCAAGAACGTATAGGGACGGTAGTTGAGTGGGAAGATAGAACAAGTGAAGTCGCCATAGAAAAGGAAATTGCGCAGTTAGTGAGTAATGCTGGTAAAGGCGATTTAGATACGCGTGTAGATGAAACAGGTAAAGAAGGCTTTTTCTTACGCTTGGCGCAGGGTTTAAATAGTTTAGTGGAAATTGTGGATGATGCCGTTAGCGATACCGCTCTAATGCTTGATGCAATGGCCAATGGCGATCTGTCAAAGCGCATAGAGAAAGAGTATCAAGGCTCGTTTGATAAGCTCAAGCAAGATGCTAATACCACGGCAGATAAACTCACTGATGTTATAAATCGCATAAACTCCTCAGCCACACTTGTTGCCAGTGGTGCAGAGGAGATTTCACAAGGTAATGCAGATTTAAGTCAGCGTACCGAGGAGCAAGCTTCATCGCTTGAAGAGACTGCATCGAGTATGGAAGAGATGACCAGTACCGTAAGGCAAAATGCAGATAACGCAAAAGTTGCTAACGATTTGGCCGAAGAAACCTGCGACAAAGCAATTCAAGGCGGAGAAGTGGTTAATAGAGCAGTAACGAGTATGTCGGCTATTAACGAATCGAGTAAAAAAATTGCTGACATTATAGGTGTTATTGACGAAATTGCCTTTCAAACTAATTTACTGGCGCTTAACGCGGCTGTAGAGGCAGCTAGAGCGGGTGAGCAAGGCAGAGGTTTTGCTGTGGTTGCTGGCGAGGTGCGCAACTTAGCGCAGCGCTCAGCAGGAGCGGCCAAAGAAATTAAAGAGCTCATTAGAGACAGCGTAGCAAAAGTCACCGACGGTACTGTGCTGGTTAATGAGTCGGGCGAAACGCTTAGAGAAATTGTTTCAAGCGTACAACGTGTTACGCAAATGATTTCGGATATAACCGAGGCCTCTGAAGAGCAAAGCGCTGGCATTGAGCAAGTTAATAAAGCCGTTGCGCAAATGGATGAAATGACGCAACAAAATGCGGCACTTGTAGAAGAAGCCTCAGCTGCCGGTGAGTCCATGGCTGAGCAAGCCAATGAGATGCGCCAATTACTGCACTTTTTCTCGCTCGGGCAGCAAGGTATGAATACATTGCCCAATGCACATTTTGAACGTTCTGAAGCCCCAGCGCGTCAACCCAGCGGTTATTTAAAAAATACCCAGCCCAAAGGCGAAAACTTTATAGACTCAGCAGATGAGTGGGAAGAGTTTTAGCCACTATTGGCTTGCTAGTTAAGATGCCAGCAAGCCAGTTTTACAAGGGAAGGTATAACAATGAAAGAATTTTTATGTACCGATAAAGATTTTAAAGACATTGCCACGTTGGTTTATAACGCATGCGGAATTGTGCTTGGCGATCATAAACGCGAAATGGTGTATTCCCGCTTAGCAAGAAGGGTAAGAGAGCATAAACTTAAAAACTTTTCGCAGTATTTAGAGTACTTACACAATAATAAAGAGGCTGAGTTTGACGCATTTATTAATGCGATTACCACTAACTTAACCTCCTTTTTTAGAGAGCCCCACCACTTTGAGTTTTTAAAAAACACCATAGTGCCGCAGTTACTTAGCACTAACAAAGTAACAAAACGAGTACGCGTATGGTCAGCGGGTTGCTCTACAGGCGAAGAGCCTTACAGCTTAGCAATAACCCTTGCCGATTTATTCCCAAGTTCGTGGGATGTAAAAATTTTAGCAACCGATTTAGATTCTAATGTATTAGCCAAAGCGCAAGCGGGTATTTATACCGCGGCTAATGTAAATGGTTTAGAAAACAATGTACTTAAAAAGTGGTTTTTAAAAAGCAAAGATGGGCAAACATATAAAGTGAAACCACAACTAAATAAGCACATTTTTTTTAAACGCCTTAACCTTTTACAAGAGTGGCCCATGAAAGGGAATTTTGATGTAATTTTATGTCGTAACGTGGTTATTTATTTTGATAAAGAAACAAAAGATACTTTGTTTAAACGTTATGCAAATGCACTTAATCGAGGCGGCTATCTGTTTTTAGGACACTCAGAGAGTATGGGAAAAGATCATGCTGAGTTTAAAAATTTAGGGAAAACCATGTATCAAAAGCAACACAATGCACGCACAGTTTAGGCCGGTGCTCCCAGGGTTTGAACATATAAAACGTTACTGGGATGCAGGGCGCACAAGTGTGGTGGCAAAAATATTACCTGGCGAATTTTATGTATCTAAAAATGATGAGCTTATTTCTACAGTGCTAGGCTCATGTATAGCCGCGTGTGTATATGATGAAAAATCCGGTATAGGAGGCGTAAATCATTTTATGCTGCCGGTAAAAAAAGGTTTAGAGTTAAACAGTGCA
This sequence comes from Pseudoalteromonas sp. P1-25, assembly GCF_001401805.1. Taxonomy (GTDB): domain Bacteria; phylum Pseudomonadota; class Gammaproteobacteria; order Enterobacterales; family Alteromonadaceae; genus Pseudoalteromonas. The sequence goes on along the minus strand of NZ_LKDW01000013.1, from coordinate 55,698 downwards.
CATAGTTTAAGTTGTCGCTACGGAAATTGGGCAATGGAATACCTGATCAACGAAGTGTTAAAAGGTGGCGCTGCACGAAAAAATTTAAAAATAAAGCTCTTTGGTGGCGGAAAAATAATTAGCGCCATGACCGACATAGGGATAGGGAATATTAGCTTCGCCAATGCGTATATTCAGGAAGAGTCGCTTAATCTTGTAGCACAAGATATGGGGGGGCCGTGGCCTCGAAAAATTTTTTTTCATCCGCATACGGGCAAAGTCCACGTAAAAAAGCTGAAGAATTTGCATAACAATACAATTGAAAAACGCGAAGTGCGCTACCTGCAAAACCTTAAGCAACAAGATAAAGCCACCGAGACTAACATAGAGCTGTTTTAGGAGCCGCAATGGTTAAAGTTCTGATAATCGATGATTCACCACTGATAAGGCGTTTGCTGAGCGAAATACTATCTCAGGCGAGCGATATCGAGGTTGTTGGCTGTGCCGAAGACCCTTACCAAGCACGAGAAATGATTAAATTGCTCAATCCAGATGTGCTTACCCTCGATGTAGAAATGCCAAAAATGGACGGCATTAGTTTTTTAAGAAACCTAATGCGCTTAAGACCTATGCCCGTTGTGATGATTTCTACATTAACCCAGCAAGGCTCACCTATCACCTTAGAAGCGCTTGAGCTTGGTGCGGTGGACTTTATTGCCAAGCCGACTGTGAATGTTAAGCAGCAAATGAGTCAATATGCGTATGTCGTGCAGCAAAAAGTGCGTGTGGCGGCAGGTGCAAGGGTAAGAAGCTTTAAAAAAGCCACGACAGTGAGCGAGCCTTTGCCCACCAATGCACAATTTTTATTAAACAAAGTTATTGCTATTGGGGCTTCGACAGGGGGCACAGAAGCAATAAAAGAAGTCCTTATAAAAATGCCAGTAAATAGCCCGCCAATTGTGATCACTCAGCATATTCCTCCGGTATTTAGTACCTCGTTTGCGCAGCGTATGGACCGCACTTGTGCTATTAACGTAAAAGAAGCGCAGCACGGTGACAAGCTTAGTGCAGGGTGTGCGTATATAGCCCCAGGTGGTTTGCATTTAAGCATAAAAAAAAGAGGGGTGAGTTTATATTGCGAACTTGATGATTCTGAACCGGTGAACCGCCATAAACCGGCGGTAGATGTATTATTTAACTCGTTACTTGAGTGCGGCGCAAAAAACATTGTGGCAGCGCTGCTCACCGGTATGGGAAGCGATGGCGCAAAGGGCTTACTAAGTATTAAACAAGCGGGGGGTTACACCATTGCCCAGGATGAGTTTTCTTCTGTGGTGTGGGGAATGCCCAAAGCGGCAGTAGATTTAGGTGCCGCTAATGAAATTGTTGCGCTTGATAAAGTAACGCAGCGCTTATTGCATCAAGCTATAAAGGTGTAAGGCGAGTTATAGCTTGTAATTACTACTGAATAACCCACGGTTGTGAAAACCAATAGTAACTACCAGCATGCTTGATAGAAGGCGCGGTACAATTAAAGCGTGAGCGACCTTTATTTAGCGCCTTTGGCGAGTCAATTTTTACAGTCGTGTCGTTTATCCACGTTAATTTCGCCTGCCCTACACTTGATACATAGCACGCAAACTGACTTTTATGAAAATCGCCCATTTCAAACTCAATACTCAGTGTTGGTGGATTTTGCGAGGTTACACTGTCTTGGTAGACTAGATTTTTTATATTAAACGCTCGTGAGTTTAATTTTGTGATTAACGTATCTAATTTACTATAAAAGCCAGAGGCTGGAAAACGGGGCAAACGTGTAAAATTAGAATTACTATTAACCGCACCTGAGTGTTGGCCTATACCAACAAAGCCAAGTTCTTTTACAAGCTCTTGTAGTGTGTTGTTAAACTCGCCATACGGGTAAGCAAGGTATTTGTAATCGTGACCTATTTCTTCTTTAATGCGTTGTTGCGAGTGCAAAATATCTTGTTTTATACGAGCCCGCCATTGCGCATCGCTCTCATTTTTTAGCTTGATATGCAGGTAGTCATGTTGGGCTGTATGATTTGCAATTAACGCTCCCTTGCCAGCGAGCTCTTTTAATTTTTCCCACCCCATTACGTAGCCTTTGCCTTCATCAATAAGGGTAGGGTTTACAAAAATAGTATAGGGATAGCCAAATTTTTCTAAAATTGGCGCTGCTTGTTCGTAGTTATTGTTATAACCATCGTCAAAGGTGATAGCGACTGTTTTCTCAGGTAAGTTTTTGCCCTGTTGTATAGCGTTTATTAGCTCATTTAGCGCTATAACATTAAAATTGTGTTCTTTTAAATAGTTCATGTGCTTGGTAAAGGTATTTGCGCTTACACTGGTCACAGCCGGAAGGGTTTCGCTTACATGGTGATACTGTAGAATAACTGCCGCATGAGCACGTACTGAAAAACAAATGAGAGTAATTAAAACTAAATGAAACAATTTCTTAAACATAATAAGGCACACCATAAAAGCTTGCTGTTGCTAGCGGGACCAATGATATTATCAAATATTACTGTCCCACTGTTAGGAATTGTTGATACTGCTGTTATCGGCCACTTAGGTAGTGCACATTACTTAGCGGGGATTGCACTTGGCTCAACGGTTATTTCTATTTTATTTTGGCTCGCCGGTTTTCTGCGTATGAGTACCACAGGGTTAGTAGCCCAAGCATACGGGCAAAATAACTTAACACAGTTGGCTGCGCTTTTAAAACGCAGCTTATTGCTGGCTGCGTTTGTGGCGTTAGCGCTTATTGCTTTCTCCCCCTTGATAAAACAAGCAATCTCTTTTTTGTCAGGCGCAAATAGCGAGGTTTTAGCGCAAGCATATCAGTATTTTAGTATTCGTATATTTAGTGCCCCTGCCGCACTGTGTAATTTAGTGCTGCTAGGGTGGATGCTTGGCGTACATTATGGACGTGGGCCATTTTACTTGCTGCTAGTGACCAATATTACCAACATAGTGCTCGATATATATTTTGTGGTGTATTTAGACTGGGCAGTAGCGGGAGCAGCATGGGCGTCGTTAATTGCAGATTACTGTGCGTTGGCTTTTGCGTTGTTACTAGTGATTAAGCTCGCAAAAAGGCAAGGCGTGGCGCTAAGCGTGCCAAACTGGCTTAGTATCAGCAAAATGACAGAGCTACTTAGTTTAAATAGAGATATATTTATTCGCTCTTTAATTTTGCAACTGTGCTTTAGCTTTATGACTTTTTATGGTGCGCGCTTAGGCGAAACAACGCTTGCAGCAAATGCAGTATTACTTAACTTTTTAATGTTAGTAAGCTTTGCGCTTGATGGCATTGCCTATGCAAGCGAAGCCAAAGTTGGCCAAGCAAAAGGCCAGCAAAGCGTTAATAATATCAGGTTATGGGTAAAAATAAGTGTGTTTTGGGGAATGCTTTTTGGCGTGTTGTACAGCGTATTTTTTGCTGTGTTTGGTAGCGCTATTATTAAGCTTTTAACTAATGTGCCCGAAGTGATAGAAGCGGCGACAAATTACTTACCGTGGGTAATCGTATTGCCTATGTTAGCAATGAGCTGCTTTTTGTTTGATGGCGTATTTGTAGGGCTTACACGGGCAAAAAATATGCGTAACAGTATGATTCTTTCAGCTGCTGTTGGCTTTTTTGGGGTGTTTTGGGTGTTTATAGAGTGGCAAAATAATGCATTATGGCTGGCCATGAGTTGCTTTATGTTTATGCGCGGCGTTACGTTAATTATTAAGTACTTGCAGTTAAAAGCAACGAATCAGCTACTCGATTAAGCAAACGCGTCATTTCCATAGGTCGGGGTCGTGATCTTTTGGCCCCATATCTTTTAAAACTTGTGAGAAACGATTGGCAAAAATACCGCTATACCCCCATGCAGCAAAAAATAATGCCGGGATTAAAATAACCACGCCTATAATTTGCAAACTAAAATGAGTGTAGTAGCCAAGGGCTATAAATATCACGGCTAGCACAAACAGTGCTAAGCCGCGAAAAAAGCGCGTTAAACTCAACTTAGGGTTGCTCCCTAAGCGATAAATAAGCGGCTTTAACATTATTGCTTAGTAATAAGAGTGATCGCCCGCTTGGTGCTCGGTAATATCGGCAACACCGGTGATTTCATCAAATTTAGCAACCATTTCTTTCTCGATGCCCTCTTTTAGGGTTACATCGATCATAGAACAGCCATTACAGCCACCACCAAATTGAAGTACAGCAATACCTTCAGCGGTTACTTCAACTAAGCTTACTTGGCCACCATGGTTAGCTAGCTGTGGGTTTACTTCGGTCTCAAGCATGTGTTGAACACGCTCATTTAGTGATGCGTTATCGCCTAGTTTACGTGCCTTTGCATTAGGCGCTTTTAACGTTAACTGAGTGCCCATTTTGTCGGTAACAAAATCAATTTCAGCTTCCTCTAAAAAAGGGGCGCTTTCTGTATCTACTACGGCATCAAAACCATTAAAGTTAAGACGAATATCGCTGTCTTCTACGGCGTCTTCTGGGCAATAAGAAACACCACATTCCGCTTGTGATGTACCAGGGTTTACAACAAACACACGAATATTAGTTTGTTGTGCTTGATCTGCTAAAAGTTTAGCAAAATGCGCTTGTGCTGTTTCGGAAATAGAAATCATAAAACCGTCTATACTTGACTAAATTACTCGGATACTGCATATCATACTCCGCTCATCGTGTTGCGGCTAGTGTTGAGCGTAAAAAGTTGGCATCTATTTTAAGCAATGCTAGCGTGCAAATAACAAACATTTTTAGAGTGATTTATATGCGCTGGATAGTAACTATAATGGTGGTAATGCTTAGCTTTTCAAGTATGGCAAAACCACTTTCGTATTATTTTGAACAAGATGTAGAGTTTGATAAAACAATACCCACCCCACAAGACGTACTTGGTTACGAAGTAGGTGAGTGGCATGTAAGGCACGACCAACTTGTGCGTTATATGGAAATTCTAGCGCAAAAAAGTAATCGTATAAATTTTGAAGTAATAGGGCGCACACACGAGCAACGTCCGCTTGTGATGCTAAGTATTAGTAGCGCTGAAAAACTCGCTAATTTAGAGCAAATTCGCCAAGCGCATTTAGCCCGTTTAACAAACAGTGAGCAAGCTAAAAACACACAAAATGAGCCTGCTGTAGTTTGGATGGGATACAGTGTGCACGGCAATGAGTCATCAGGCAGCAATGCCGCTTTATTGGTTGCGTATTACCTTGCTGCAGCGCAAGGCCCAGAAATAGAAAAGCTATTAAATAATACCGTTATTTTGCTCGACCCTTCACTTAACCCCGATGGCTCGGCTCGCTTTGCCAATTGGGCTAATAGTAATCGGGGGATGAACTTATCAAGCGACCCAAAAACGCGTGAACACGTAGAAAGCTGGCCAAGTAGCCGTACAAATCACTATTGGTTTGATTTAAACCGCGATTGGTTATTGCTACAACACCCAGAGTCGCGAGCACGCATTGCTAAATTTCATCAATGGAAGCCAAATATTCTTACCGACTTTCATGAAATGGGCCCTAACAGCAGCTACTTTTTTCAACCTGGTATTGCTAGTCGCAAGCACCCAATCACCCCAGATGAAAACGTAACGCTTACTAAAGCTATAGCCAATTACCATGCTAAAACCTTAGACAAAAATAATGCCCTTTATTTTACCGAAGAAAGCTTTGACGACTTTTATTACGGCAAGGGTTCAACCTACCCCGATGTAAACGGCGGTATAGGTATTTTATTTGAGCAAGCAAGCTCACGTGGGCATGTACAAGACACCATAAACGGTACGCTTACCTTTCCTTTTACTATTAAAAATCAGTTATTAACCAGCCTATCAACCTTTAAAGCAGCGGTAGATAACCGTGAGGCGCTATTAACCTATCAGGCAAAATTTTATAACCAAGCAATTGATTTAGCACATGATGAAAGTTTTGAAGGCTATGTGGTTGAGGGTGCTAAAGACAGCACCCGCATTAAGCTATTTTTAAACCTGTTAAAGCAGCATCAAATAAATGCTTACCCACTTACCAAAACGCTAAAAGCCAATGGTAAAAACTTTTCTACAAATAGTTACTTTGTCCCGCTGGCACAACCTCAATTTAGATTAGTTAAGGCTATTTTTAGCGAGCAAAAAAGCTTTGCCGACAACACATTTTACGATGTATCGGGTTGGACCCTTGCCCATGCGTTTAATTTAGAGTTTGCAAAAGTAAAAAGTAGTTGGGGTTTAGAGGTTGCAAGTACTGCATGGCAAAAAGCCGTTAAACCATCATTTGCTGCGTTAAAGCAAAGTTATGCATTTGGTTTTGCCTGGGATGATTACTTAGCACCTAAAATGTTAAATAGCTTGCTAAAGCAAGGCATTAAAGCGCGTGTAGCGTTAAGCGCATTAACAGCTAAAAGCAGCACCACCGAAATAGACTTTGCACCTGGCAGTATTATTGTTCCTGCTGGGTTGCAAACGAATCCTGATTGGGTGGCTATTTTAAACGATGCGCAAACCCAATTTGGTATTGCGATAAAGCCTATTACCACCGGTCTTACTAGTAAAGGCGCCGATTTAGGGTCGCGCACTATGGCAGTATTAAACGAGCCAAAAGTACTGCTTGTGGGCGGTAAAGGTGTAAGCCAATACGAAGCAGGCGAAGTTTGGTATTACCTAGACCGCTTTGTCGGTATTTCTCCGACCATAGTAGAAATGGAGCGCTTAGGTAGCCTGGACTTAAATAATTACAGTCACATTGTACTAGCGAATGGCAATTACTCGGGCTTACCTGATAGTGATAAAGTTGCCATTAAAAGCTGGGTAAGAAAAGGCGGCGTAATTTGGGGCCACAAAGGCGGCGCTAAATTTTTAGCCGATCAGCAATTACTTAAAGCTAATTATTTATCTAGGCAAGATGTAGCCAGCGCTTTTAATACTCAAGGGTTAAATTACGCAGATAAAGACCATTTAGCAGGGCGACAACGCATAGCCGGCGCTATTTTTAATACCGATGTGGACACCACGCATCCACTTACATTTTCGCTTAATCGCGAAACATTGCCAGTATTTAAAAATAGCACCTGGTTATTAGAAAAATCATCCGCACCGTTTGTAAACATACTCACTTACCCACAAAAACCACTACTAGCAGGGTTTACCGATGGCGTAAATGAGCAGCAAATTGCCGGTGCAGCAGCCATGATTGCTCACTCATACGGGCGTGGCAGTGTTATTGCGATGACCGATAACCCCGTTTTTAGAGGATACTGGTACGGCACAAGTCGATTACTCAGTAATGCGTTATTTTTTGGCCATACATTTAGAGTGAGAGGCGATTAAGTACACTGTTAAAGTGGCGTTAAACAAGTAACAAAAGCCCACACTTGTTTAGCGCCCGCTTCCTTTAATACTCGGGTAGCTGCGTTGAGCGTTGCGCCTGTGGTCATTACATCATCGACTATTGCCACTGTTTTTCCGCTCATATCTTGTGTACATACAAAGGCATTTTTTACATTTTGAATCCGTTTGGTTTTAGATAGTCGGGACTGTGCTTGCGTGGCTTTATTTCGTGTAAGCGCATTACTAATGCAAGCGTGTTTGGCTAAACAAGGCTGCCATACTTGACTGACCTGATTAAACCCTCGTGTTAAAAAACGGCGTTGATGCAAGGGTAGAATGATAAAAATGTCGGGCTGGGTAGCTAAATTTTCAAAAAATAGAGCAAGTTGGCATTTAATTACTTGTTGCAGTGCTTTTTTATAATGAATTTGATTATTAAATTTGAGGCGTTTAAGCCAGTGCTCAAAAGGGGGTTGGTAAAAAGCGCAGGCAAAGAGCTTATCAAATTCGCAATTTGGAAATATTTCTACAATATCAGGGCGGTGTAATAAATTGCTGTGCTTATTCAAATCAAATACGTTTAAATCTGCCAAACAATAGTTACACAGAGCCTCTTGAGTACTAACAACCCCCTGACACTGCAAGCAGTAAGAGGGAAACAGCCAGTTAAAGAATGTGTGCTGCATTGGCAGCTCCTTGCGTTGCTTTCGCGTTATTAACCGTTATGATGGAGCTAAGTTTGGTTAAGGTTAGGCAAATATGCAAAGCGAGTTAGTTTTATTACATGGTTGGGGTATGAATCAAGGCGTATGGCAATTAGTGCAGCCAGAATTAACGTTTTTATACAGTGGCTCGGTGCGCAGTATTGACCTGCCTGGCTTTGGCAACAGCAATAGCTGCCCAAGCCCTTATAATTTTCACGATGCGGCTGAAATCGTAAGCGAGCAACTTAGCCCTAGCTCTATTGTAATGGGTTGGTCGCTAGGAGGGTTGTTTGCATTGTATATTGCAAAGCATTGGCCTGAAAAAGTTTCAAAAGTTATTTTAGTTGCCTCAACCCCTTTTTTCGCCGAGGCAGATGAGTGGCCTGGCATAAAAGCCAGCGTGCTTGAGCAATTTAAAGAGCAATTAGTTAATCACCGAGAAAAAACCATAGAGCGCTTTTTAGCTATTCAGGCTATGGGGAGCGAGTCGGCACGCGATGATATAAAACAGCTAAAGCAATTGTTAAACCAGTATAACGCCCCAGAAAGTGAGGCGTTAAGTGCGGGTTTAAGCATTTTACAAAATGATGATTTGCGCGACGTATTTACACATTGCCCAGTGCCTATAAAAGCGATATTTGGTCGTTTAGATGCGCTGGTACCTTACAAAGCAATTAATAAAATGGCAGCACTAAATACAGAGTTTGAATACGAAGTACTAGACAAAGCTTCGCACGCGCCGTTTATTTCTCATAAAAGAGAGTTTTTATCTGTCGTTAAATCAATGCTTTAAAATAGCCTAAAGAAAGGTCCTGTTTAAAGCTTTATTTTGCCCATAAAGTGAGCGATAATTAAACAATATTTATTTTTTGGAGGTACAGCATGGCTATTGGTTCAGTATTTAATAGTGGTGTAGAAGGGTTTAACCGTGCAAGCCAAGGTATAGAGCGAGCAAGCGCAGAGATAAACCGTGCCACCATTGAAGAGCAAGACGATACACAGCTAGCCCAACAGCGCCAGTTAACAGCAGCGAGTTCAGATGAAGCTGTAACAGCGCCTGTTGCACAACCCGCTCGAGTTGACGAAGCGCTTGTTAATTTAAAAGTCGAAGAATTTAATGCCAAAGCAAACACGCAATCTATTCAAACGGCTGATGAAGTGCTTGGTACGCTAATCGATATTAAAGCTTAAACGTTATGAATATTGTCACGCCATTTCCGTCTATCAATATAAACACCGCCAATGTTTATACGGAAACCGCTCGGCGTGACAACCAACTGCGCGACGTTATTCCTGCCCCTGCCCCTAATAGTGCCAGTAACACAGAAACCAAAGCGCAAAGTGATGCTGATAAAGCAAAGCTGCCAACAAGTGCAGACCCCGCCACGTACGATGCAACCGGTAAGCTGAGTGATGAGCAAACTGTTGAGCAGCGTCAGCAAGGCAGCGAAGATTCAAATAACGAACAGCAACAAAATCAACAAGCAAGCGCAGACACCTCCGAGGAAGAACAAGAGCAGCAACAGCTTGAAATAGAACAGCAGCAAATTAAAGAGCTTAAAGCGCGCGACACTGAAGTGCGTGTGCATGAGCAAGCTCATGCATCGGTGGGTGGGCAGTATGCAGGCTCGCCAAGCTATGAATACCAACGTGGACCAGATGGCACTAATTACGCGGTAGGCGGTGAGGTACAAATTGATGTATCTGTAATCCCCGACGATCCGCAAGCCACTATAGAGAAAATGCAAACGGTACGTGCAGCCGCACTTGCCCCAGCAGAGCCATCAAGTGCCGACAGGGCAATCGCGGCTGATGCAACCCAAAAAATGGCCGCAGCACAAGCTGAGTTATCAGCCCCTGCTGACGATGAAGCGCGAGCACAAGAGCCACAAAGTGCGTTATCAATAAACGAAACCAGCACCGCTGAGTCTCAAAGCGATACAAATACAGAGCAATCACGCGATCCTGAAGTAGACGCTCGAGCTGGCCGTATTGCTAATTTTTATCAAATGACTAGCTCGCCACAAAACGAGAGTGGTTTTTCTGCGTTTGGTTAAAACTAGTTAAGCATAATTAAAAAAGCCGCTCAATGAGCGGCTTTTTAGTTTAAGAAGACATCACCTCTTATAGCAAAAGGGGATTATACAAATCCGCATTAATATTTAATCATTTTCAGGGGCTAAACGTGTCGCTATCTGCGTTAAAAAATTCTCATTTAGAACAACTAAATAGCGAATTTTTTGCTTTGCTATCAACATGTTTATCCACCCTAAAATAAATCACTTAATTATACGGATTGGTATTATTTTTTTACTTTTGCATTAGCAAATGCATCGGCAAAGGCATTACCCATCATGGCGTTACCGTTATCGCGCTTTGGTTTTGCTGCACGCGGTTGCTGGCCTTGGTTACTGCGTTGCTTTTGCGGCGCAGCAGCGGGTTTATTGCTTGTGTCTATTTCATCATCTAAGCGCATAGTAAAGCTAATACGCTTACGTGGGGCATCTACCTCAACCACTTTTACTTTTACAATGTCACCGGCTTTTACTACTTCGCGAGGATCAGAGATAAACTTATTAGTAATTGCCGAAATATGCACTAGACCATCTTGGTGTACACCTACATCAACAAACGCACCAAAGTTAGCTACATTAGAAACCACACCTTCCAAAATCATTCCAGGTTTTAAGTCTGTGATTTTTTCTACGCCGGCTTTAAATTCAGCAGTTTTAAACTCAGGACGAGGATCGCGCCCAGGTTTATCTAGCTCTTTAATGATGTCGGTTACAGTAGGTAAGCCAAACTTCTCGTCGGTGTAGTCATTAGCAACCAGTTTATTTAAAAACTCGCTGTTGCCAATTAAGCTATTTACATCAAGGTTGTTACGCTCACAAATAAGTTTAACAACAGGATAAGCCTCAGGGTGAACAGATGAGTTATCAAGTGGATCTTTCCCGTTATTAATTCGCAAAAAGCCTGCAGCTTGCTCAAACGCTTTTGGTCCTAAACGCTCAACTTTTTTAAGTTCGCTACGTTTAGTAAACGTGCCGTTAGTGTCGCGGTAATTTACTATATTTTGCGCTAAGGTTTTATTTAACCCCGACACGCGAGTAAGGAGCGGCACCGACGCCATATTTAAATCAACACCCACAGAGTTTACACAGTCTTCTACCACTGCGGTCAGTGTTTGACCCAATTGGCTTTGCGATACATCGTGCTGGTATTGGCCTACACCAATTGATTTTGGCTCAATTTTAACAAGCTCGGCAAGTGGATCTTGCAGGCGACGCGCAATAGATACCGCGCCACGTAAAGACACATCTAAATCAGGAAATTCATTCGCTGCAAATTCAGACGCAGAATAAACAGATGCACCGGCTTCGCTTACCATAATTTTATTTAATTTAAGCTCAGCATTAGCCTTAATAAGTTCGCCTACTAGCTTGTCAGACTCGCGTGATGCGGTTCCGTTACCAATCGCAATAAGCTCTACTTTATGCTGGCGACATAATTGCTCTAATGTACGCAACGATTTTTCCCAGTGATTTTGTGGCGCGTGGGGGAAAATAGTTTGCGTTGTAAGCAATTTACCTGTGCCATCAACTACGGCAATTTTACAGCCAGTACGTAACCCAGGATCGAGGCCAAGCGTGGTTCGTGGCCCAGCAGGCGCGGCCATAAGTAAGTCTTTTAAGTTTTTAGCAAATACATCTATAGCGCCGGTTTCGGCTTTTTCTCGCATGGCTGCTAAAAATTCATTTTCTAAGTGTAGGCCAAGCTTTATTTTCCAAGCCCATTGCACAACGCTTAACAACCATGCGCTAGCTGCTTTATATTTCACGTCTAAGCGGTAGTGATCAGCAATCATTTGTGCGCATAGCTGGGCTGCATTTTCGCTGCTTGGTTCTGGGTTAACACTTAGCTGTAAAATACCCTCGTTTCGTGCGCGTAACATAGCAAGTGCACGGTGCGAAGGGACCTTTTTAAGAGGTTCTTGATGATCAAAGTAGTCGCGGTATTTGCTACCCGCTTGCTCTTGACCGTCAATAAGTGTGCTTTGTATGGCGCCGTGTTGGCTAATGTGGCTTCTAAATTTTGCTAATAACTTAGCATCTTCTGCAAAGCGTTCCATTAAAATAAATTTAGCACCATCAAGGGCTGCTTTGGTATCTGTAATACCTTGGTCGGCATTAATATACTGCTGTGCGTGTTGCTCAGGGTCTAAGTTTGCATCGTTAAATAGCGCATCGGCAAGTGGCTCAAGGCCTGCTTCAATAGCTATTTGACCTTTGGTACGGCGCTTCGCTTTATAAGGAAGGTATAAATCTTCAAGCTCAGTTTTGCTTTGCGAGCTGGTAATATCGGCACTTAGCGCTGGCGTTAATTTATTTTGTGATTCGATGGTTGATAAAATAAAGCTGCGGCGCTCTTCAAGCTCGCGTAAATACGACAAACGTTGCTCTAAAAGGCGTAATTGCGTGTCGTCTAATCCACCGGTAATTTCTTTACGGTAACGCGCAATAAAAGGAACCGTTGCGCCCTCATCAAGTAATTTTGTAGCAGCAACAACTTGTTGCTGTTGTGCATTTAGCTCAGTGGCTAAACGTGCAGAGATATCGCTCATGCATAAACCTTTTAATACAAAAAATAAAACCAGAAAATCCCTCTGGTACTGTTATACCCAGCTTATTAAAGTTGCTATTTAATGAGTTTGGTAGGTATTTATTAGTTGAATAATATCACAGCAGGTTGTAATAAAAAGCTCTTAAAGCAAGCAATTTTGCTTGCTTTAAGATGGTTGGCTTGGCTGAGCTGACAAAGTGAAAAAGCGCGCTTTAGTGAGGGTGCTCTACACTTTCTAAAACATCACTAAACGTGTGAGCAATAGGGGTAATATGTACCGGAATATGTAACGTTTTAGCTATTTGACGCGCCGAAATTAAACCGCATATTTCGTTATTAGTGGTTGTTGCTAATAAAAACATACTGCCTTGATGTTCCATTGTTTGCAGTGCATCGCCAATACTTGCATAGCTTAGGCTTTGCATACTTACACCACTAAGTTGGCTAATAGGTGTCATAATGTAGCGAAGGCTCACTTCATTGCGAGTGGTATTTAACCGCTGTGCAATGGCTGTAATTTTAGCGCTTTGTAAGTCGGCACTTGAAACAATACCAATTAATTTTTGCGCCTCATCAGTTACCAATACATAGTCAGAATGCTCTGCTAACACCTGTTTAAGCGCATCGTTAATTGTTGTGTCGTATGGAGCGCGAATAGGCGTTTTTTGGGTAAAGTTATTGATTACGGTTAATGCCGGAGACGTTAAATCAATAGCGGCTTGTTGCTCTTCAAACGTGCTTGCAATAACAGCATTAGAAATATTTTGGGTACGCAATTCTTTAAAGTTAGACATGGTAGTCACCTTATTCGTTATAAAATTTAATCAAAAAGTAAAATTGTGAATTAAATTAAATAGCTAGGTGGACCACGTTGATATGCCGTACTAAAAGGACGGTTTAGGTTTGTACTTTGGTAAAAAGATGAAACTACATTAGGTAGCGGTTGAAACAACCTAATAGCAAATGCATTAACATGAGAATCTAAGTCAATGTCGGGGGGGGCTTGGTCAGGAAATTCACAAGCGATAAAATGATTAGATACACTGGCGTTATCTATACTTACTTCGGTGGTATTGGCGTGCAGCGTCAAACTCACACTCATTAAAAGTGCAAACAATACGGCATTACTACATATGCGCTGTACTAAGTTTGACATAGCCATTACCTTAAAAATCAGGTTAAAAATAAACCTGCGAACTTAATATATATCCTAATGAGATATATTACACAATAAAAAATTTAGCTGATCTGAATCAATGTCATTCCCTATTAATAATGTTATGGGGGATTATTTTTGATATTCAATACTATTTACATACCATTCTTTTTTACCTTGTGGTGTAGGTACCTCAAAATCATCATCTACTTGTTTTTTTATTAGGGCGCGCGCCATAGGTGAGTCAATTGATATGTAGTCTTTGCGGTCGTATATTTCATCAGGCCCCACAATTCTAAATTTTTTTATCTCGCCTTGTTCGTTTTCTATTTCTACCCATGCACCAAAAAATACTTTACCGTCTTGCTGCGGTGAGTAATCAATAATTTTTAAATCGGGTAGGCGTTTTCGCAAATACCGAACGCGGCGATCAATTTGGCGCAGTAAGCGCTTATTGTATTGATAATCTGCGTTTTCTGAGCGATCGCCAAGGCTTGCCGCCCAACTTACTATTTTAGTGACTTCAGGGCGTTTAACGTTCCATAAATGGTCGTGCTCTTGCTGTAATTGTATGTAACCTTCGCGGGTTATTAAATTTGTTTTCATCGGCTTTTATTCATTAACTCTAATGCTGTGCACGTTATTAAACTTGCTAAAATTTGTCGAGTGTAAAATTTATTAAATTAAGCTTTGAAATGTTCAGTAACAATCTAAGCGCGCAATTAGATTTTGATTATTAAGTTTTTCATTTATATTAACTATTAATTGGAGATAAAAATAAGAAACAAACAATGGGACACGAAACCACAAAAGTATTAGTTGTTGATGACGATATGCGCCTGCGCAGCTTACTAGAGCGTTATTTAGTAGAGCAGGGGTTTATTGTTAGAACCGCCGCAAACTCAGAGCAAATGGATAGACTCATTGAGCGAGAAAACTTTCACTTAATGGTGCTTGATTTAATGCTACCAGGCGAAGATGGCTTATCAATTTGCCGCCGGCTACGCCAAAAAGAAAACGAAATTCCTATTGTGATGCTGACAGCAAAAGGCGATGAGGTCGACCGTATTATTGGTTTGGAGCTAGGCGCAGATGACTACATCCCTAAACCGTTTAATCCGCGCGAATTACTGGCTCGCATTAAAGCTATTTTACGTCGCCGTGCTAAAGAAGTGCCGGGCGCACCCGCAGCAGAAGAAAACCTTATTGTGTTTGGCCAATTTACACTTAACTTAGCCACCCGTGAAATGAGTGAAGGCGATAAAACCATTTCGCTCACCAGCGGAGAATTTGCCGTGCTTAAAGCCCTTGTATCGCACCCGCGCGAGCCACTGAGCCGTGATAAACTAATGAACCTTGCTCGAGGGCGGGATTACAGCGCCCTTGAGCGCAGTATAGACGTGCAGGTTTCGCGACTTCGCCGCATGATTGAAGTAGATGCCGCCAACCCGCGCTATATTCAAACGGTTTGGGGTTTAGGTTATGTGTTTGTTCCTGACGGTGAAAAGTAGTTTATATGGGATTTTTTCCGCGAAGTGCGTTTGGACAAACTGTATTTTTAGTGGCCGCTTTACTGCTAATTAACCAAATAGTGTCCTATGTTACGGTAAGCTTTTACGTTGTAAAACCGACCATAGAGCAAGTAAACCTTATGCTTGCAAAGCAAATTAAAACGGTGTTTATAGACTGGGAAGATGGCGTAGAAATAAACGACGAAGTATCTGAAAAATTTTTTGAAATTACTGGTATAGAAGTGATGACGCAGCGCGAGGCAATGCGCCAAGGGCTTGGTCAAACCCGAGAGTACTCGATGCTGTCGCGTAGTATGTCTGAGCAATTAAATGGCTCGGCGCGGGTGCGCATTAGCCAAACCGACCCACTGATTTATTGGGTAGAAGCGCCGCAAGCGCCGGGGTATTGGGTAAAAGTACCGCTTAGCGGGTATCAAGAAAACAATCTCGAATTTTTAACCTTTTACTTATCAAGTATTGGTTTTTTAAGTGTATTAGGCGGCTGGCTATTTGCGAGGCACTTGAACCGGCCATTAAAGGCGTTGCAGCAAGCTGCTATGAAAGTAGGTAAGGGCGATTTTAGCTCTAAGCTTGAAGAAGAGGGCTCCAGTGAAGTAATCGAAGTGACCCGTGCATTTAACCAGATGTCGCGTGGCATTGCCGCTCTTGAAAACGACCGCCGTTTACTCATGGCTGGTGTTTCTCATGATTTACGTACCCCGCTAACTCGTATTCGTCTTGCAACCGAAATGATGAGCGATGAGGATGACTACCTTCGCGAGGGCATCATATACGATATTGAAGATATGAACGGCATTATCGATCAATTTATTGAGTATTTACGCCACCACAAAACAGATGAGCTTGTTTGCGAAGATATAAACGCACTCGTGTCTGAAGTGGTTAATTGTGAGCTTAAACATCAGCGTGTTATTACCTTTAAAGGTAACCCTAGCGTGGGACTTGTTCCGTTAAGCAGTGTGGCTATTAAACGTGTAATTACTAACATGATTGAAAATGCGCTGCGTTATTCTGACGGCGACATAGAAGTTTTAAGCTACTTTAATTCAAACAAAAAATACGTTGTGATAGCGGTAAACGATAACGGGCCAGGCATTCCAGAAAGCGAACTTGAATCGGTGTTCGAGCCCTTTAAGCAAGGAGATGCAGCGCGTGGCAGCGAAGGTAGTGGTTTAGGCCTTGCCATTATTAAGCGTATTATTGATATGCACGATGGTAAAGTTAAGCTTGAAAACCGCCCAGAGGGTGGCCTAAGTGCACAAATTTATTTACCGATAAAAATACAAAACTCTGCACAGTAAGCTGTGCAGAGTTGGCTATTTTAATAACTTTAATAGCGTTAAAACTTAAAGTGCTTTAAAGCGGATTGCTGTACCACCACTTGTTGCTAGTTTTAACGTTAGCTTGTCGTTTGCGCTAACTATGCGCTTTTCGATATCTAAATCGTACGGATTGTTTTTCCATTCAGCGTTTTTACCGTCTTGGTATATCTGCGCTTCAAACTTTTTACCCTTTTCTAAAAAGTCGAGTTTTACCTCAATAGTACGGGCTTTTTCATCGGTTACGGCGCCTAAATACCAGTCGTTTCCTGAGTATTTATCGCGTTTGCGCTCTTTACGGGCAAATACAATAAAATCGCCCACTTCGCCATCAAGCGCAATGCTTTGCTGCCAATCGGTGGGTACGTCTTGAATAAATTGAAATGCATCAGGCTTAGCTAAATAGTTTTTAGGTAAGTCGGCGGCCATTTGAATCGGACTATATAGCACTACATACAGTGCAAGCTGCTTGGCAAGCGTTGTTTGCGGGCGGTTTGTATTATCGCCTAAGCCATTAAAACTCATATCAAAAATACCTGGGGTAAAGTCCATAGGCCCTGCCAGCATACGGGTAAACGCCAGCATAGGAATATGCTCTGGTGGGTTAGGTGGCGTGCCCCATGCATTAAACTCTTGGCCGCGTGCCCCTTCGCGGGCAATCCAATTTGGGTAGGTACGACGCAGGCCGGTGTCTTTTATTGGCTCGTGGGTGTTAATACTAATTTTATGTTTAGCAGCCAGCTTTACGTTGTACAGGTACTCGTTAACCATAAATTGGCCATCGTGCCACTCATGACGGGCAATGCCGTTTTCGTCTATGCGCTTTATATTACCGCCGTCGGCCACATAACCCGTTTTAACTTGGCTTACATTTGATTTTTCGTAAAGGGCAAAGGCCTCGTCCATTTGGTCGCGATAGTTACTTACATTACCCGATGTTTCGTGGTGGCCAATTAACTGCACGCCTTTTTGTTTGCCATATTGAGTAAGGGCCGCTATATCAAAGTCGTCGTAGGGTTGTGTAAAACTAAATACATCGCCATTAAAAAACCAGTCACCGTCCCAACCTATGTTCCAGCCTTCTACTAGTACGCCATCAAAGCCATATTCTGCGGCAAAGTCCATGTAGTATTTGGTGGTTTGTGTGGTGGCACCGTGCTTTTCGCCGCTGCCCCAGGTTTGCGTGTTTATATGCATGCCCCACCAAATACCCACGTATTTACCAGGTTTTACCCACGATACATCACCGAGTTTATTAGGCTCGTTTAAATTTAATATTATGTCTGAATTGACTAAGCCAACCGCGCTGTCGGCAATTTGAATGGTGCGCCAAGGGGTATTAAACGCCCCTTGCTTTTTAACAGCAATGCCGTCTGACCACGGTGTTAAATCGGCATTAAAAGTGCCTGGGCGGCGCTGATTAAGCACCATACCTGCGTAATCAACTAAGGCTGCTTCATGAATGCTTATATGGGTACCGTCATTGGTTTTTAAGGTGAACGGCGTATGCGCAAGGGGGACGTCATTTAATGCGGTCGTGTTGTAAACGTATTCGTATCGGTTCCAACCGCGGGCGGGTATCCACCAGGCGGTGGCATTGTTGTTATTGTTAATGACAAACTCGGTGAGCTCTTTGGTAATGTGTGTTTGCTCAAAGCCTGCTTGTTTTGGCACTTCGTATCTAAACCCAACGCCACTATCAAAAGCTCTAAAGCGCACTGTGTAGGCTGCCCCATTAGGCTCGTTTTTTGTAAACGTAACCGCAACTTCGTTGTGTTTATCAGTAACCGTTTGTCGCTCGCCCCAAGGTTGTTGCCACTGGGTATTTACGCTTTGCTGCTTAACATGGGTAATTTTAAAACCATCGCTAAATGCCGCTTGGGTTTTAAATTCAAAACCCAGGCGCGATGCGTTTATAGCGGGTTTGTTTTTAAAGCTAATAGCGTAGCTGGGTGTGCTATTTTCATCTGAAATAGTCACTTTTATTTGTGAATTAGGTGATTCAACTACAGCGGTTTGTGCAAAGCTATTGCCAGCAAACGCCAGTAGTAAAAGTGCGGATGTTCTCATTGTGTGTCCTTTGATGAGTCGGTGGTGACCTTTAAGGATAATGGCACTGAGTTGTTAATACGACTGTCTACATACGTATTCAATGTTTTAAAAAATAGAAAGAATTTAACGGTTTAATCGGTCTATAATGTAAACAAATTGATAATAGCGATTAGCCCCATGATAAAACCCTTACTCAGTATATTACTGCTAAGTATGAGTACTTGCGTAGCAGCAACAACAATAACTATAAAAAATGCCAATAATCAGCCTTTAGCAAATGCGGTAGTGTGGCTAAGCGGAGCGCCCATTGAAGCTAGTAACCAAGCAAGTAAAACCTATGCAATGAGCCAAAAAAACCGCGAGTTTACGCCGCATACGTTAGTGGTTCCGCAAAATGCAAAGGTAGAGTTTCCTAATGCCGACTCTATTATGCACCATGTTTATTCGTTTTCTAAAGCTAAAACCTTTGAGTTGAAACTTTACAAAGAGCAACCTAAAGCGCCCATAACGTTTGATCAAACAGGGGTGGTTGAACTTGGCTGTAATATTCATGACTGGATGCTAGGCTATATTGTGGTGGTTGATAGCACCGTTTTTGCAATTACCGACGACAACGGTGTGGTTAATTTAACTGCCCCTAATGGGCAATACAGCATGAGCGTATGGCATTCTGGCTTTAGCGATATAAGCAACGTAGAAACCCACAGCGTTAATGTGAGCGAGTCACCTATACACTACACCGTAAAGCAGGCCATAGCCGAGCAAATAGACTTTGCTACGGATGAATTCGATGACTATTAAGCGCAAAAATACAGTAATACTTAGTTTACTTTTTATGAGCCTACCGGCTTTTTCGCAAGTTAATGGGCTTATTCAGGTACGTGCGGTTGCAAGCGATGATACACAAAGCTTTCAAGATGGCGGTATTGGTTTATATCGCCATGGGGATAGCAGTGATAGCATTTTGTTATCGCAAGGAATTATAGACTTTAAGGCCGAATTAAGTAGTGCTTGGCGCGCACATGCCGTTGTTAATGCCAATCAAGAGCCGAAAACTACTTTAGGTTTAAGCCAAGCGTATTTACAGTATCAGCCGTTAGTAAACAGCCGTTATAAATGGCATGTAAAGCTCGGTGGGTTTTATCCTAGTATGTCGCTAGAAAACCCCGATATAGGCTGGACTTCACCCTATAACTATACAAACTCGGCCATTAATAGCTGGATAGGCGAAGAACTTCGCACTGTCGGTGGTGAGCTTAGTATTAAGCGCCCCGGAAAACGTTTTAATTCTAAGCACAGCTTTAGTGTGAGTGCTGCTATTTACAAAGGAAACGACCCAACAGGGACGTTACTTTCGTGGCGCGGATTTGCATTGCACGATAGGCAAACAACCTTTAACGAAAGTGTACAATTTGCACCTATTGCGGCATTAAATAGCGACGAATTACGCTGGCAAGCTAACCAAGTACTGCCTTTTGAAGAAGTTGATGGTCGTTTTGGCTATTACGCCGGTGTGCATTGGGATTATTTAAAGCGCTCGCAGTTTAGGTTTTATTATTATGATAATAACGCCGATCCGAGCATTTTTAATCGCACAACCGGTCAATACGCTTGGCATACTCGTTTTAGCAGCTTAGCGTGGTTATATAAATTGACAGGAAAAACCCGTTTTATTGCCCAGCTACTCGATGGTAAAACTGAAATGGGCGCTAATAAGCTTATTTATAACCGTTTTTTTAGCCATTATTTAATGCTTAGCCATAAGGCGGGTAAGCATAGGTTATCGCTTAGGTATGACTATTTTAAAGTAGATGACGATGACACCACCGCGTTTGACCCTAACGCCAGCCACGGCGAAGGCTTAACAGCTACGTGGCGTTACCAATTAACCGATACGGTACAAATAGGTGTTGAGGGTTCAGCGCTGCATAGCTTTGTACAAAATAGGCCGGGTAGTGGGTTTGCTCAGCGAATATCGCAGCAGCAACTTATGGCTAACGCACAATGGCGCTTTTAACTAAGGCGATTTTAAAAAATAGATGTTAAAAAAGGGAGCTTTATAGGCTCCCTTAGTGTTTATTTTTTATCAAATGCGCGTTTCATAAAGTTTGGTGTAGCAAGTGCGCCATGATGAATACCGCTGTTGTAGTATTCGCTTTGCTGTGCAACTTGCTCTGCATCGGCTTCTCTAAAGCCATAAAATGCTTGTGATTTACGAGCAAGCGTTACCGACCATAAACCGCTTGGGTAAATTGGCTGTGGAAATGGCAGTGTTTGTAAATCGTTAAAGCCTACACTTAACATAGCCTCACGCATTTCTACTAATAGTGGCATATGCATTAATGGTGATTCGCTTTGCTGCACTAAAATACCGCCCGGGCGAAGTGCATTTAAGCAGCTCGTGTAAAACGCGTGGTTAAATAACCCCTCGCCTGGGCCTACTGGGTCTGTGCCATCAACAATAACAACATCAATAGACTCGCTCGCAGCTTCGCGCATGTATTTAATGCCATCACCAAACATAACGGTTGCGCGTGTATCGTTGTTAGACGCACAAAGCTCTGGGAAGTATTTTAACGACATTTGCGTTACTACTTCGTCTATATCTATTTGCGTTACGGTTTCTACACCTGGGTGTTTTAAAACTTCACGTAATGTACCGCAATCGCCACCGCCAATAATGACCACGTTTTTAGGATTTGGGTGCGCTAAAAGTGCAGGGTGGCTGATCATCTCATGATAAAAAAAGTTTTCACGAGTGCTAACCATGGTGCAACCATCGATGATCATTAAATTACCAAAGTCTGTGGTTTCGAACATTTCTACCTTTTGAAAAGGAGACTGTTTTTCATCCAACTTTTTGTTAATACGCAATGAAAATGCGCTACCATCACGGTCGCTAATTTCTGTAAACCACTTACTTTGATCTAAATTTGCCATAGTTGCTTTTACACTTTTTAAGTTGAGTATGAAAAGGGGGCAATTTTGCCAGCGCTTTGCGTTTTGCTCAATGAAATTTTAACTGCTTAGCCAATAAAGTTAGCCAGTATCGAGTTAAAGTTCAATTTTTGTTAGCGTAGGGGATAGTGACGTATTAAAATGCGCCTTTATAGCTAATTGATTAAAGAAGAGTTGCCATGAGTTGGGGTTTAGAAACAGCACGCGCTACATATAATGTTGCTCATTGGAGCGATGGCTATTTTGATATTAACGCACAAGGCGAGCTGGTTGCTTACCCAGATGGCGACCAATCTAAAAATGCGATTTCTTTAACGCAGCTCACAGAACAATTTAAGCAGCAAGGTTTAACCTTACCGGTATTAGTTCGCTTTACCGATATTTTAAAAAACCGCGTAGATACGCTCACTAATGCATTTACGCTTGCTCAAAGCAACCGCGAGTACAAAGGCAAGTATACGTGTGTATACCCAATAAAGGTTAATCAGCAGCGCTCTGTGGTAAGCAAGCTATTGGCGCACCCAAGTGGTTTAGTTGGCCTTGAGGCTGGCTCAAAACCCGAGCTAATGGCAATTTTAGGCATAGCTGATAAACCCATTACTATTGTGTGCAATGGCTATAAGGACAGTGAATTTTTACGTTTAGCTTGTATTGGTCAAGCTATGGGGCACAGTGTTAAAATAGTAGTCGAAAAATTATCAGAACTCACTACTTTACTTGAGGAAATAGATAACCTTGGCATAGAGCCAGCCATTGGTATACGCATTCGCTTAAACTCGGTGGGTAAAGGAAAATGGCAAAATACCGGGGGCGAAAAAGGTAAATTTGGTTTAACCGCAGGGCAAGTGCTTAGTGCTGTTGAGGTGCTTAAAAAGCATAATAAATTGCATTTAATGCAAATGGTGCATTTTCATATTGGCTCCCAAATTGCCAATATACGCGACATACACCGCGCCCTGCGCGAATGTGCACGCCACTTTGCTGAACTTACTCAGCTAGGTGTACCGCTCAATACCGTTGATGTAGGCGGTGGCTTAGGCGTAGATTACGAAGGCTCAGGCTCACGTAGTGCGTGCTCGATGAACTATACCGTTGAAGAATACGCACGTAATGTGGTTAACGCTTTTGCTGAGGTGTGCGATCAGCATAGTTTAACGCACCCTGCCATTATTACCGAATCAGGGCGTGCTTTAACAGCGCACCACGCGGTGTTAATTACCGATGTGATAGACGTAGAAAAAGCGCCCAATCATGCAAACCCTGAGCCGCCACTTCAAAATAGCGCGTTAGTACTTGATGAAATGTGGCAGTGTTTACAGCGTTTAAACCCGCGTATGGCGCTAGAGATTTACCACGATGCAATGCACTTATTTAGCGAAGCCCATGACCAATACGTGCATGGATTAGTAAGCATGCTAGAGTGGGCGAAAATAGAGCAGTTATATTTTACTATTTTGCACCGAGTGCGAGCATCACTTAGCGATAACGCGCGTGCGCACCGCGAGGTACTTGACGATTTACACGAAAAGTTAGCCGACAAACTATTTGTTAACTTTTCACTGTTTCAGTCGTTACCTGATGTATGGGGCATTGAGCAGTTGTTCCCGGTTATGCCAATCGAAAACCTAGATAAGCCACTTACACAGCGTGCGATTATTCAAGATATTACCTGTGATTCTGACGGACAAATCCGTGAGTACGTAGAGGGTGCAGGCATAGAGACCAGTTTACCTATACCTGAATACCAACACGGTGAGCAATACCATATAGCTATGTTTATGGTAGGGGCCTACCAAGAAATTTTAGGTGACCTACATAACCTATTTGGCGACACAGATTCAGTACATGTAGAGCTAAACGATGAGGGCTATGTGTTAACCAATGCTATAAAAGGTGATAGCGTTAAGGATGTATTAAAGTTTGTTGACTATGATAGCGCCATTTTGGCACAAAACTTTGAACTATTGGTCAACAAGCTAGCAGTGTCTGAGCAGTGTAAAGCAGGCTATTTAGCTGAACTAAATGCCGGCCTTGAAGGTTATACTTACTTTGAAGATTAACTTTACATACTCAGTGTTAAAAGCGCGGTTGTTTGCTGCGCATTGTTTAAAGGAATAGAAATAAATGTCAGTAATTCGTAGTGTATTTAGTATTTTACTTTACACAATAAACACACTTATTTGGTTTTTACCTATTTTTATTTGTGGGCTATTAAAATTAATCCCTATCAAACCTATGCAAAAGTTTTTAAGCTGGGTTGCTAAGCAGTGTGCCACTATTTGGGTGTCGGTTAATAGCATTAACCAACGCTTATTCACGCCAACTAAAATTAATGTGACTGGACTTGAAGAAACCAAATTAAAAGACTGGTACTTAGTAATTGCTAATCATCAAAGCTGGGTAGATATATTAGTGCTGCAGCGTGTATTTAATCGAAAAATACCTTTTTTAAACTTTTTTTTAAAAAAAGAGCTTATTTACGTGCCAATTTTAGGTGTGTGCTGGTGGGCGCTCGACTTTCCATTTATGACCCGTACCAGTAAAGCACAGCTAAAAAAGAACCCAAAGCTACGTGGTAAGGACATAGAAACCACCCGTAAAGCCTGCGAAAAATTTAAAGAAATGCCAGTAAGCATTGTTAACTTTGTAGAAGGTACACGTTTTACTACGCAAAAACACGCACGTCAAAACAGCCCTTTTCCACATTTATTAAAACCAAAAGCAGGTGGGATTGCATTTGTAATGCAAGCCATGGGTGAGCAAATCTCTAAAGTGGTGAATGTAACAATCCATTACCCCGATGGCATACCTACGTTTATGGACTTTGCCGGTGGCAAAGTGAAGCAAATTAATGTGCATGTAGACATTCGCCCTGTAAGCGAGGAGTTGATTGGTGATTACACTGGCGACTCTGAGTTTAGAGTGGGCTTTCAAAGCGAACTAAACCGTTTATGGGAAGAAAAAGAGCAAACAATTCAGCAGCTCGAACAAAACCATAAATAATAAGGCAACAAAATGGGCTTACAATTATGCTAAAAAAGTGGTTACCAAATTGGCTCAATGGCTTAATTGTAGGCTGCGTGTTTTTTTCAAATTTAATTATTTTTGGCTCCTTAGTTTTACTACTAGGTCTAATAAAGCTTTTACTGCCTTTATCTATAATTAACGCTATGCTGCACAGCCTGTACCGAGGCTGGTGTAATGGCAATAGGCTTGGTTTATGGCTTGGCTGCGCTAATATAAACATCAATATTAACGGCGATGTAAACTCGCAAAGTTGGTACTTACTAATTTGTAATCATATGAGCTGGTTAGATATTGTAGTGCTTAGTTCAATTAATGTATTACCAGCTCCAAAGTTTTTTTTAAAAGATGAATTAAAGTACGTACCATTCATTGGCTCTGGCGCATGGGCTATGGGTATGCCTTTTATGAAGCGCGTTACTAAAGCCCAGCTGGCTAAAAACCCCAAATTAAAAGGGTTAGACGTTGAGCGCACCAAACACAGTTGCCGTAACTTTAGAGATAACCCCACCACCATTATCAATTTTGTAGAGGGCACCCGCTACACACCTGCTAAACATGCACAACAGCAAAGCCCGTTTAAGTACTTATTAAAGCCCAAAGCAGGTGGTATTGCTTTCGCTCTTGAGGTACTAGGCGAGCAATTTGATGCCATGTTAAATACCAGTGTGGTGTACAGCGGCAGCACAAGCCATGTTTGTCGCAATATTTTAAAGGGCGAGCTTGATTCGATTTATGTTTCTATTGATGTGTTGGCTATTAACCAGCAGATGTTAGGTAGTTACCAACACGACAAAGCATTTAGAAGCAGTTTTCAAAAGTACGTTAATGAGCTATGGGTTGCTAAAGACGCGCAACTTACCAGTATTTATGCTCAACACGATTTACCTGAGCCACACATTAGTAAGGAAGTAGAAACACTATGACCAATACCCACCTGCAGGAGTTAATTGCTCCTTGGTTTGAAAAAGTACCCGACGCAGATTTTTTAAGTGCAATTACTGCAGCCTCTATTGGTGTGCTTTCTTTGCTGGTGGTGTATTTATTTACTCGCCGATTAATGCTGCCGGGCATTCAAAAAGTGGTGACTAAGTTATCTCCTGAACGTATAGGCTTACTTTCGCCGCTGCTCACCAAATTGAATAAGCGCATAGCAGGTATGTTATGTAGCGTGCTTTTTTTAGCAACCTTCGACAGTGTTTACCCTGTTAATGAACTCAGTGCAGAAATACTAAAAACCATTGGTCAAGGTATATTAATTATTTATGTAGGCTTTATTTTTAGCAGCATTGTAAGTATTGCTGGGGCCATTTATAACCAGCTAGATTTTGCTCGTGAAGTGCCAATACAGGGGCTATTGCAGGTTGTTAAGCTTATTACTTTTATTGTGTGTGCAATATTAATTGTAAGCATAGTGCTTGAAAAATCACCTACTTATATTCTCTCTGGTTTTGGTGCCATAGCCGCCGTTACTTTATTAGTATTTAAAGACACTATTTTAGGTTTTGTAGCCAGTATCCAAATTGCGGCAAACCGATTAGTTACTTACGGTGATTGGATTCAAGTAGAAAACTACGGTGCCGACGGTGAAGTAATAGATTTAGGCCTAAACACCGTAAAAGTGCGTAACTGGGATAACACCATTACCACTATTCCTACTTATATGTTGGTAGCGGGCTCGTTCAAAAACTGGCGCGGAATGCAAGAGTCTGGTGGCCGACGCATTAAGCGCTCGCTTAATATAGACATGCATAGCATTTGTTTAGTGAGTGATGAATTTAGAAAACAAATAGATGCAGCAATACCACTGCACGAATATATACGTGTTGCCTCGTTGCCTGATCCGGTCTCTAACTTAGGCTTGTTTCGCCGCTACGCCGAGGGCTATTTAAAGCAGCATAATAAAATAAATACCTCACTTACGCTTATGGTGCGTGAGCTACAACCAATGAACCATGGCTTGCCGATTGAGTTTTACTGCTTTAGTGAAGATAAACGCTGGATATCTTACGAGCATTTACAAGCCGAAATTATGGATCACTTATTGGCAGTGTTGCCTGTATTTGGCCTAAGAGCGTATCAAAGTGTTAGCGGGCAACTAAGCCCACCTAATGCACAGCAAACCGACAAGCCAACTTTTAAAGTAATGGCAAATAGTACTGAGTAAGGCCCACACTAATAAATAAAGCTAATAGCCACCAAATCGGTGGCTTTTTCATTCTTAGCCATGCAAAAGCGGCAATAACCAGTGCAACCTGCCATAGATTGTGGACGGCCGATGTCCAAATAGGTGAGTACAACGCCGCCGCTAAAAAGCCCACTACGGCTGCGTTAAGCGCCGCAATAGAGCTTGCAAAGCGAGGTTTGTTAGCCAAATTTAACCAGCTTTTTTGAAACGCCAGCATTAATAAAAAGCCCGGTGTAAAAATAAGTAGGGTTGCAACTATGGCCCCTATTAATGGCTGCTCTGTAGTGAGTTGCGCGCCTAGGTAAGTGGCTATTGTAAACATGGGGCCTGGAATTGCTTGAGCACTGGCATATGCACTTAAAAATTGATCGTCGCTTAGTGTGGGTAAGCCCGCTTGTAGTATTGGCAATACAACGTGTCCGCCACCAAACACCATTGCACCGGCCTGATAAAAAGCAGCAAACACATTGGTATTTTGACCTAAAGGTATAAAGCTAACAGCTAGTAAGAGTACAAATATGCTTAAAGCAATCCAATTTACCTTACTTTTATTACTACTAGGGGTACTTGATTGAGCAAGTTTGAGCATAGGCCAAATAGCGCCAACGGTGGCTGCAATAACTAAAATAGCTATTTGTGTGCTCAGCATAGGTATAAGTATTAGCACCAATGTGCTTAGTAATGCTAATAGCTTTAAAACATAATTAGTACAAAAGCTTTTAGCCATGCCCAACGTGGCATCGGCCACAATAACCACTGCAAATAACTTTAATCCCGCAATAACCGCAAAATAAACAGCGTCAAATTGATGTGCACTTACAGCTAGTAATAACATGATTAAAAAAGAAGGGAGGGTGAATGCAATAAATGCGGTAATACCCCCTAATAGGCCTGCTCGTTCTACGCCTATAGCAAACCCAACTTGGCTAGAGCCTGGCCCTGGCAATGCTTGGCTTAAACTAATTAATTGGGCATAGCGAGTATCGGTTAACCAATTTAATGTATCTACAAAGTGGCGTTTAAAATAGCCTAAATGTGCGGCAGGGCCACCAAAACTCATGCAGCCAAGTAAAAAAAACTGTCTAAAAATAGCGACTAACATTGAGCTCATATCCTCCTTAAGGTTCATTAAATTGTCACAAAGGAGTATGACACTTTTATTAATTGCATACATTAATTCGTAATCTACAAATAATACCAATCCACTTAATTAAGTGGATTGGTATAAAGCGAACTGCTTTTAACATGCTCTTCATAGTTTGTTCATACATGTATTTGCATACTCGCTTTATAATTCTTAATGAATAGGACATCACATGACTTTAACTAAATCACTTTTAAGCGTAACCGTAGTAGCTGTATTGCTAAGTGGTTGCGAAATGAACAACACAGGCAAGGGTGCCGCAATTGGTGCCGCCGCAGGTGGCGTATTAGGTAAAGCAACGGGTAATCATAAAGACAAGCGTATCTTTATTGGTGCAGCTATTGGCGCACTAGCCGGTGCTGCTGTAGGTGATTACATGGATAAGCAAGAAGAAGCGTTTCGTGATGAACTAGCAGGCTCTGGTGTGGAAGTTGTACGTGAAGGCGATAACTTACGTTTAGTTATGCCATCTAACATTACCTTTGCGACAGACCAATCTTATATTTCATCAGGTTTTAACGATACTCTAAACGCTATTGCTAAAGTAATGAACAAGTACGAAAAAACCTACTTAAGCGTAGAAGGTCACACAGATAGCACAGGTAAAGATAGCTACAACATGAACCTATCGCGTGAGCGTGCGCAAAGCGTTAAAAATTACTTAGTGAACCAGCAAATTATGGCTGCACGTATTAGCACTACAGGCTACGGCGAAACCCGCCCAATAGCCACTAACGATAGCGCCAACGGCCGAGCTCAAAACCGCCGTGTAGAAATTCAAATAGTGCCAAACACAGAAGGTTAGTGTTTGTTGAACTGCAATTCACAAAGACGCTGATACAAAGGGGAGCTCGCTAGCAATTGCTGGTGGCTCCCCGTTGCTTTTATTTCCCCATTTTCCATAACTACAATCACATCGGCATGTTTAACCGTTGCCAGCCTATGGGCAATAATTAACGTTGTGCGATTTTGCATTAAGTGCTCAAGCGCGGCTTGTACGTGGTGCTCACTTTGCGCATCGAGTGCACTGGTTGCTTCATCTAAAAGCAGTATTTCTGGGTCTTTTAAAATAGCGCGTGCCAATACAATACGCTGCTTTTGTCCACCCGATAGCCTTACGCCTTGCTCACCTAAAAAGCTGTTATAACCTTGTGGTAATTGTTTAATAAATTCATCAGCGTGGGCATGTTTTGCGGCGGCATAAACTTGCTCGTCAGTGGCGTTTGGGTTGCCGTAACGAATGTTATGCATTACATCTGAGCTAAATAAAATAGGGTTTTGCGCCACCGTGCCCATTTTGTTCCTCAGGGTGGTAAGCGATATGTCTTTAATATTTACGTCATGAAATTTAATCGCGCCATGAGCTGGGTCGTAAAAGCGCTGAAGTAGCTCAAATAAAGTTGTTTTACCAGCGCCAGAGGGGCCAACAATAGCCACTGTTTGACCTTGCGAAATGCTTAAGCTTATTTTGTTAAGTGCACTGACATCAGGGCGAGACGGATAATTAAAGCTAATATTTTCAAGCGAGATTGCAGGCAAACCTGCATTATTTTGTAGTTGAGCGTCTTGCGGGTTTTCTGGATTTTTAATTTCACTATTAACGGCCAGTAATTCAAGTAGGCGCGCTGCCGCCCCAGCAGCTCGTTGAAGCTCGCCGTAAACCTCTGCAACGGTTGCCACCGACATAGCCACCATTATAGCATAAAACACAAACGCACCCAGTTCACCCCCGGTCATAGTGCCCGCCAGTACGTCACTACCGCCCACCCAGAGCATTACGCTAATCGCACTAAAGGTTAAAAATATGACCGCAGCAATTAAAAAAGAACGCTGTTTAATACGACTTTTGGCAACGCTAAAGGCTTTTTCTGTTTCAAGTGCAAAGGCTTGTTGCTCACGCTGTTCGTGGCTATAGCTTTGTACTACCTTAATATTTTGAATGATCTCGCCGGCATAGGTGCTTATGTCGGCTATTGCATCTTGGCTAGAACTTGCAAGTTTGCGAACCTTTTTGCCAAATACCATCATCGGCACTAATACCAGCGGCACACAAGCAACAACTACGAGCGTCAGCTTTAAGTTAGTCACTAACAGCATTACTAAGCCGCCCACCAACATTAATGCGCTACGCAGTGCCATAGAAAACGATGAGCCAATAATCGATTGCAGCAAGGTGGTGTCGGTTGTTAAACGCGACATCAGCTCGCCACTGCGGTTTTCTTCAAAGTAGCTTGGGTGCAAGGTAACAATGCGATTAAACACCGCTTTGCGAATATCGTTACTAACACGTTCGCCAATCCACGACATTAAATAAAAGCGGCTAAAGGTGCCCAGGGCTAATAAACTAATTAAACCAATAAGCACTAATACAGCGTGTTGTAACTGGGCTTGGGAGCCTGCAATAAAACCATGATCTATGACAAATTTAACGCCTTGCCCTAATGATAAGTTAACGCCAGCAGTGACTAAAAGGGCGCCAAGTGCCGCCACTACAATCCATTTATACGGTTTAATAAACGCAAAAATAGGTAATAAACTACTAAAAGCGGCTTTTTCGGGCTTAGGGCTTGTTTTTGACATAGTGGATTCTTTTTAAAGGTTAAGGTATAGATATGGCACTAAGATAATAAAAATCAATACTTTTAAACATTAGCATCAATAAGGAAACGTTATGACTACTGCAACCGTAAGTGGAGAATTTAATGTAAACCTAGCCCCTATAGAAGGCTACGCAAGCGGCCAAAACGGCGTTAATTTAGGGCGTATGTCGATAGATAAAACATTTAAAGGTAGCTTAAATGCCACCAGCCAAGGCGAAATGCTAAGCGCCATGACTCCTACGCAGGGCAGTGCTGGTTATGTTGCCATAGAGCAAGTAATAGGCGAGCTTGAAGGTAAAAAAGGCAGCTTTGTACTACAGCATTTTGGTACAATGGATAAAGGTCAAGACAGCCTAATTTTAAATGTCATTCCCGACTCAGGCACTCATGAGTTAGAAGGGTTAACGGGCAGTATGAAAATACGTATTGAGCAAGGGATTCACCACTACGATTTTGAATACACCTTATAATACCAATCCGCAATATTACTTAATCATTTTGCGGGCTTAAACGTGTCGCTACCTGCGTTAAAAAATTCTCATTTAGAACAACTAAATAGCGAATTGGTATAAGATACACAAGGATTAAAATGCAAAAAGTAATCGAATTTAGAAAGACCCGTTTTTTGGGTGGCGTAGATATAGCCGCACTGAATGACCGCATACAGGAATTAAACCAAGATGGCTGGAAAGTAGTAAACGCAGTGCCATTGACAGGCTTTTATGGGAAAGTGCATGGTTATACATTACTTATTGAAAATGAAGAGTTTTAAATGACATTTACAGTATGGTTAAGCCTAGCGGCTATTTGTATGATGGGCGCAATGTCGCCAGGGCCAAGTTTAGCGGTGGTTTTAAAGCACTCACTTAACGGCAGTATGAAAAACGGAATGCTTGCCGCGCTCAGCCATGGTACAGGTGTTGGGTTATACGCAGGTGCATCGTTATTAGGGCTAGGCGCTTTAATGATGCAGTTTCCGACTGTTTATCAAATACTGGTGTATTTAGGCGCAGCCTATTTGGCATATTTAGGTATAAAAATATTGCTAGCAAAACCCAGCAATAACGAACTTGAAGTACAAAAAAGTGAAGTAAGTGCTGGCCAAGCTTTACAAGATGGCTTTGCTATTGCGTTTTTAAACCCCAAGCTCGCTATTTTCTTTTTAGCCTTGTTCTCGCAATTTATAGACCCTCAGCTACTTACTTTAAACGTGGGTATAATTATGTGTTTAACCGTGTTTGTAATTGATACCGGCTGGTATTTGCTGGTCGCGTTACTGACAGAGGTTTCAAAAAATCGCTTTGGTTTTACCAAGCAAAGTCCGTGGCTTGATAAAATACTGGGAGTCGTATTTATTGCCCTTGCGATACGAGTAATTATTAGCGTGTGATAATTTGTCACACGCTAATAATATTAAAAACGATAGTTAACCGACATCATAACAGTCGTAGTGCTATCGGTATCAATAATGGGTGAGTCTTCAATATCAGAATCGAGCTGCTTATAGTTAACCATGGCATTTACGTTCCAGTTTTTATTAATGTAATACATTAAAAATAAACCCGCATTGTAGTTAACCGTAGAGCTAAGTTCGTAAGGCGCATAGGTAGTAGATTCGCCCTGTGCTACACCATAATAGTAGTTAGAGACATCACTGCTATTTAGCTCAACACCCACAGAAGGAACGAGCATTAGTTGTTTAGATAATTTAATAGGGTAACTGTAATTGGTTTTAAATTTAGCGCCATCGCCGTGGCCAATTACATCATAAGTCGCACTGGCGCTTATTTTACCAAAACCTGCAGAGTAGCTAATCTTAGTGCCTGCGTAGAGAGATAGCTTTCTATCGTATAAGGCTTTTATGGCTGCAAGGTCTGAATCTGATGTATCAAAGTTATCACCTGGCTCTAAAGCTAATGACCAGTTAAAACCTTGCTGCTCCACTAATTTATAATCAAGTGACAAACCTTTAAAACTAAGCCTTTCACCTTCGTAGGTAATAATAGGTAAAAATAGCGTTTCACTGTCTGTGCCGGCATAAGGTGAGCTGGTAGAAATAACGCCGCCCCCTAAAGAAAACTGCGACTCAGCTTGTACAGCAATACTGCAAAGTGTAAGAGTGCCAACCAATATCCGTATTGAGTTTTTAATATAAGTGTTCATTAAAAGCCTTAGGTGTTAAATAAGTAAAAAGGTAAATTGCTGAGACAATTAAAGTGCATCTCAAAACTAATAGGCTTTAGTGTAGCTATATTTACTGTTGGTGTTTGTAAGAGAGTGTGTAAAAGTTTATTTGAATGTTAGTGGCTAAATTGCATTGAAGCCGTTGGTCACGTAAGTTAAATAAAGGCATACGTTTGATTAGATTAATAAAATGGGAATGAGGATAAAAAAATGAGCAACCCTATTTTAAAAAGTGCCAGCTTTGATCCCAAAGTGAAACAATACTGGATGACCATGGCATGCTTTTTTAGTGCCGTTGCATTAGTGACCATTCCACTTATACCTGTGGTGTTAATTATTGTTTGGCTGGTGGCAGGTAAAATATTGGCCGCTATGTCGGCGCAATTACTCACGCAAAAGTTGGTGGTTAAACGCGGTATTTTATTTAAAGAAGAAAAATCGATACCGCTTGAAAAAATAACCGATGTTGGGCTGAGCCAAGGGCCGCTTATGCGTTTTTTTGGCTTATATCGGTTAAGCTTTGAAACTGCAGGACAGTCGAGTCATGGTGCATTGGTATCATTACTGGGTGTTGAAAATGCCAGTGAGTTTAGAGAAGCCATACTTGAGCAAAAAGATAACCTAGTGGCGCAAGCACCTAAAGTACAAGAGCTTGCTGAAGATCACCTCAACCAAGCATTACTTGCTCGCTTAGTTGAGGTAGTAGAGCGCATAGATACGCGTTTGGCTAGCTTAGAGGCGAAGCGTTAAGCGCTTTGTAATTGAGCCTCGCCCGCCAGCATGCTTAGCTCTTTACTACGGCTTTCTACAACCTGATATTCGCGCGCTTTAATTGTGCTTATATAGTTCCATTTAGCACTGGCTTTTGTAGGTGTGAATGTAACGGTTAAATAGCCGCGCTCCACTAAATTATTATAAGCAAGGTCATCAATTAATAAGGCAATTACTTGCTCTATTTGCGCTACGGTTTGCGCATCTTGTGTGTTTAGCGCTAAATACTTTTCAAGCCCAGGAGATGAAACCGATGCCGTTGCAAATTCTACCCCGGCATTTTGCGAGGCTGCAATAGGGTTATTGGCATCAGTTTTAAGCTCTCCTGCCCAGCCGTTATGAGTATCTCCGGCTAAAACTACTAGGTTTTTTTGTGCTGCAATAGCGGTGCCTAATAACACCTCTCGCTCGTAGGCGTAACCATCCCACGCATCAAGGTTATACGGTATGGTGGTTTGAACACGGGCTAGTTCTGCCTCTGTTACACTTGGGTCACCCGCTATTACTCGGCCTTTAATTTGCGCCAGTTCAGCAAATAATACATTGGCTTGTGCGAGTAAAGCACTGGGGTCGCCACCATTTGCTTGTGTACTTTGTAAGCTGGCTAGTAGCAGCATTACCTCTACAGGTAAGTGCATTTTGGTCATCAACACTTGCTGCCCTAATACTTGCCACTGAGTGCTTGATGTAGTGATGGCATCGCTGAGCCAAGTAAGTTGCTCATTGCCTAATAATGCACGGTCGCTCGCGCTTATTGCTGCAGCAAATGCG
This sequence comes from Pseudoalteromonas sp. P1-25, assembly GCF_001401805.1. Classification (GTDB taxonomy): domain Bacteria; phylum Pseudomonadota; class Gammaproteobacteria; order Enterobacterales; family Alteromonadaceae; genus Pseudoalteromonas. The sequence goes on along the minus strand of NZ_LKDW01000013.1, from coordinate 21,329 downwards.
CTTTGCCCGGCAGGCGAGGTTAGGTCAAAGTCACTATAGTTAAGCTGCTCATCACGCGCTAATACACGGGTATCTAGCATGTATAAAGAAACTAAGTTACCAAACTCAAAGCGGCGGTAAATCCGTTCTTTATCGGCTACATTACGAATTGGCATCCACTCAAAGTAAGCCTGTAGCGCATTAAGCTTACGTTGGCTAAACTCACCTTCACCTTCGTTATGGTTCTCTGCGCCTTCGCGCCATGTATCGTTGGTTATTTCGTGGTCGTCCCATACTGTTATAAATGCACACTGGCTGTGGGCTGCTTGTAAGTCGGCATCGAGACGATAATTTGCATAGCGCTTTCTGTAATCGGTAAGCGCTATAATTTCACTGCTGTTATCAAGGGGGAGGAGTCGGTCTAATTGTGCTGCGTCTTCGGTTGCATAGCCAGTATTGCTATATTCGTATATGTAATCACCTAAGTGCAGTACTGCATCCAAATCGCTTTGCTTAGCAATTTCGCCATACACATGAAAATACCCTGCAGGGTAATTTGCGCACGATACAACGGCTAGCTTCACTTGATCAATTTCACCATCATGAAGTGTTTTACCTTGCCCGACAGGGGAAGTTTTACCGTGTGCATTAAAACGATAGTAATAAACGGTATTGGCATCGAGCCCTTGTAAATCAACTTTAAGGGTAAAGTCGGTGGTGTCATTTATGTTTGCTTCACCATCGTGCACAATATTAGTAAAGCCTTTATCCGTGGCAGCTTGCCACTGTACTTTTAATGATTTAGTTGTTACATCGAGTGGGGTTACACGGGTCCAAATAATTAAGCTATCGCTAAGCGGGTCGCCGCTGGCGACACCGTGATCAAAGCTAACAGGTGTGTCGTCATTATCATCAAGCCTGCAACCTGTTAAACCAAGTGATAATACGGCAGTGCCAAATCCTGCTGCCGATGCTTTTAAAAAACTTCTCCGTGTAAATGCCATTGCTTTGTACCTGTTAAGTGTAAAAAGCAAAGTGTAGGCAATTTAGGTTACTTTTTTATGAAGCCGTTAAAAAACTTCACTTACTTGCGTTGCGTTACAGGTTATAACCGTTACGTTTTTGTATCCAACGCGGGTTAGCGCTTCTGCGCCTAATGTGGCGCGGGCACCGCTGGCACAATGTAAGTAAATAGGGCGCCCTGCGTCTTTTTCTATTTCCATCAGTTTCATCTCGAGTAATCCACGTGGAATATTTATAGCGCCAGTAGCTGCTTTTGTAGCATGCTCTGCAGGTTCTCGCACATCAATAAGCAGCCCTTTATTTTGTTCAAGCTCTTGCTTTGCTTGCGCTGCATCAATACGGCGTTGGTTAGGTGTGATAATTTTTAGTAAATCAGGAATTGATGTAAGCATTAGTCTGTAAATCCTCTTTTTCGCAAAAAAGACATTAACGGGCACCACTTAGTGAAGGCTGATTGCACGAGGTTAATGCCAATGAATAACGTTAAAAATTGAAAGTTACTATCAACAAAGTAGCTTAAAAGCCCAGAGATTGTAACGGCACTACCGCCAATTAAGAGTATGGCGTCACTTATTTTCATGGATGACCTTAATATTAGTATTTTCTAATGTTAATTATATTAGAACTTACTAATATAAAAGTCTATAATTAAAACACGCAAAATAACTAAGCATCACAATGAATATTGAACAACTTGCAGTAAACGCTCAGCAGGCAGAGCAATTTTTAAAATTGATGGCAAATAAAAACCGTTTAATGATTTTATGCAGTTTATTACAAGGTGAACAAAGTGTAGGAGAGTTAAATCAAAATGTTCCGTTGGCACAGTCTGCTTTATCTCAGCATTTAGCGAGTTTACGTAAAGCCCAGCTAGTGGCAACCCGCCGCGATGGGCATACTATTTATTATTCGTTAATCGACCCAAAAGTTGAGTCGATTATTACGTTACTTTACGAGTGGTTTTGTAAGCAAAGTACGGCTGAGTAGTTTGCTTTAAATAAAAGTGGCAATCTCATCAAGCGACTTTTTATCAAGTGCATGGGAAGGTACAGTTGCATCGTCACTTGGGTAGCCTGCAATAAGTAACATGTAAGGGCGTTCGTTGTCTTTGTCGCGCTTACATATATCGGTTAAAAAGCTCATTGGTTTTGGAGTATGAGTCAGTGTTGCTAAACCACTACGGTGCAGAGCTTGTATCAAAAAACCAGTCGCCAGCCCTACTGATTCATGCACATAATAATTGGTGTTTTTATCATCCGTATTCACACCGCCTTTTTTTTGACTAAACACAGCAATAAGCCAAGGCGCGTGTTCTAAATAAGGTTTATTGGCGTCGGTACCTAATGGTTTTAGCGCATCAAGCCACTCTTCTCCCGCTCTGCCTTCGTAAAAAGAACGCTCTAGTTTTTCGGCGGCCTCTCTTATTTGTTTTTTTACATCGCTACTATTTATAGCCACAAAATGCCAGGGTTGGTGGTTTGCTCCGCTAGGCGCGGTGCCTGCTGCTTTTATACATGCTTCAATTATATTTTTAGGGACTGGTCGGTCGCTAAAGCTGCGAATACTATGGCGGCGCTGACTAGTTTGTAAAAATTCGTTTGCCCGCTTTAGCATTTCATCGTGAGGGTATTCTATAAAATCGTTTAGTGGTTGGCTTTGATGTTTTTGCATGGCTTTACGCTTCTTATAAAGTGTGTGTTTGGTTTTTATACCGACTGAATAAATGCGAGGCAAGCAATATCCTTTGTTTATTTATTGTTACAAAATTAACCGTGGTGTAACTTATGTTCCTTTTTTTAATGTGGTATAAAAGCGCAATAAAAAAACTATTAAAATTCAAGGAAGTAAAAATGCTATCAATAACAGGGTTATCTAAAACCTACGATAATGGCGTACATGCACTACAAGGTGTTGATTTATCTATAGGAAAAGGGATGTTTGGACTGCTTGGGCCAAATGGCGCGGGTAAATCTTCCCTAATGCGTACTATTTCAACGTTGCAATCTGCCGATGCGGGCTCAATTACTTTTGATGGTATTGATGTTTTTAAAGACCCACAGGCTCTACGTCAACGTTTGGGTTATCTACCGCAAGATTTTGGTGTTTACCCTCGCGTTAGTGCTTACGACTTGCTAGATCATATGGCTGTTTTAAAGGGCATTCATAATAAAGGCGAGCGTAAAGAGTCGGTGGAAGGCTTGCTTGCACATACTAATTTGTATCAACATCGCTCAAAAGCGGTAAGTGGCTTTTCAGGCGGTATGCGCCAGCGTTTTGGTATTGCACAAGCCTTGCTAGGCGATCCCGACTTACTAATTGTTGATGAACCCACCGCAGGGCTAGACCCTGAGGAGCGAAATCGTTTTCATAACTTGTTAGTAAGCTTGGGCGAGCAAAAAGTCGTTATATTATCGACCCACATTGTTGAAGATGTAGCAGAGCTTTGCCCAAACATGGCCGTACTGGCAGGCGGAAAAATACTATTAGAGGGCAACCCAATTGCCCTTACCGATAAACTCCAAGGCCAAATATGGCGCAAAGCCATGAGCCAAGAAGAAGCACTAGAGCTTGAACCGCAACTGCCTGTTATTTCAAAACGCTTATTTGCTGGGCAAACTATATTACACGTATTAGCCGAACAGGCCCCTGAAGGTTTTGAGCTCAGCAGTGCAAACCTAGAAGACGTGTACTTTTCTACGTTGCTTAATCACCGTAATAGCCAAGTAGCATAAGGGGGCGCTATGTTTTTTAATATGCTCGCGTTTGAGCTGCGCTATTTTGTGCGTCAGCCTTCGTTTTATGTGACCTCATTAATCTTCTTTTTTATGGCATTTTTTATAAGCTCCAGTAGTAAGTTTCCGTTAGGCGGGGCGAATGTTCATATGAACTCGCCTTATACCATTATGGTTTTAACGGTTACCTTTTGTACGCTTGCTATGTTTTTAGTGGTTAACTTTGTTGCAAGCTCTGCGATTCGCAATAGTGAGACCAAAATGGATGAGCTGGTGTTTAGTAAGCCCGTTAACCCGCTTGCTTATCAATCAGGGCGCTTTTTTGGTGCTTACTTGGTTGTGCTCGTTGTTTTTTTAACTGTGCCATTAGGCGTGTTTTTAGGATCTCAATTTGGTTTGTTGGTTGGCTGGCTTGATAGTGAGCTAGTAGGCCCTAATAAGTTTATATATTACGCTGCGCCTTTTTTATATTTAGCCGTGCCAAGTTTATTGGTCCTCAGTGCTATTTTTAATAGTGTGGCGGTTTATTTTAAAACTATGATGGCGGTATATGTAACGGCCGTGGTGATCTACATAAGTTACCAATTGGCGAGTATCTATTTTGATGATTTAGCGTTTAGAAATATTGTTGTTTACGCAGACCCATTTGGCACAGGGTCGTTAATTGACTTAACCCGTTACTGGACTGTAAGTGATAAAAATACGGAAGTGTTAACGCTTTCGGGCGATTTTTTAATTAACCGTATTTTATGGGTAGCACTAAGCTTAGCGATGTTTTTTGGCCTCGGAAAGTTAGGTAATCGCGTAGTCACTAAAAAGCAGAAAAAGCAATTTGCTGTTTCTACGTTTGTAAAAAATAAACAAGCAGCACTTATTAGCAGCGCAAAAAACTACAAGTCAAAAGGGGTCAATACGCAATCGCAATTAGTAATGCGCAGCTTATTTGAGCTCAAGCAGGTTATATTAAGTGCTCCTTTTATGATTTTAGCGGGTGTCAGTATTATTACGTTACTCGCACCACTTTTTGCGCCTATTGGCGCATATGGCACAACAGATTGGCCGCTCACACAAAACATGGTGGGCATTATTCAAAACGCCTCCGCTATATTTATGTTTATTATTATTGCTTATTACAGCGCAGAACTGGTTTGGCGAGAACGCCACAGTGGTATGGGCGATATTGTTGACAGCTTCCCGGTGCATAACAGTGTGTTTTGGGTATCTAAAATTATTGCGTTAATCATTGCAGTCTGTGGCCTTTATTTAGTAGGCATGATGTTTACCATTGCAGTGCAACTTTTTAAGGGGCAATTTAATCTAGAGCTTGGCCAGTACTTATTTAGGTTAGGCTACCTTACATTACTACCTTTAATTATGATGGCTATTTTGGCGTTCTTTTTACAAATAATTAGCCCTAATAAATACATAGGTATGGGTTTATTTATTCTGTATTACATTGCTCAAATGGTAATGGGTGCTTACGGGTTTGAGCATCATATGTATCATTTTTCACAAAGCAGCAGCGTACCGTATTCTGATATAAACGGTTACGGGCATTTTTTACCAGGCGCGCAGTGGTATACCCTATATTGGGGTGCATTGAGTGTGTTTTTAGCTATTGTAGGCTTTGCTTTATGGCATCGTGGCCCGTCGCAAACATTGCGGACTCGTTTATCTTTAGTGCGTTACAACATGTCTTTAAAAGGCCAGATTGCAGCGGTTATAAGTTTATTGGTATTTGTGGGCGCAGGCTATAACATTTATTACAACACCCGTGTAATCAACGAGTTTGTAACAAGTGATGAGATCGAAGCACTACAAGTAAGGTATGAGCAAGAGTTTTCACAATACAAAGATTTGCCACTGCCTATAATAACTGATGTTGATTTACACATTGATCTTTACCCTAAAAAGCGTGCTTTAAATGCCGTGGCTAAAATTAAGCTTACCAATACCGCAAATGAGCCAATAACCCGTGTGTTAATTAACGAGCCTAGCCACGCTAAAAGCTGGGATGTAAAAATTGCAGGTGGGAAAATAGTTGAGCGTTTAACCGATTTTGGCATGGTATGGTTTGAGTTTGAACAACCACTAATGCCTAACGAAGTGCGCGAAGGAGAGCTGTCTGTTATTCGTGAACACGACGGTTTTGTTGATAGAAGATCGGATACTCAGCTTGTGCATAACGGTACTTTTATAAATAATAGAGAATTACTACCGCGTTTTGGTTATCAAAAGTATTTTCAAATTGCCGACAAATATGAGCGCCGTAAGCACGACTTACCCGAACTTGAACGTGCACATAAACTAGAAGATAGCCGTTTTTATACGCAAAATGAGTTTGGTCCTGCTAATGGGTTTATAAACTACAAGGCAACGGTAACCACCGATGAGTCGCAATTTGCTATTACACCAGGCTACTTAAAAAGCGAGAGTGTAAAAGACGGACGACGTACTTTTGTTTATGAAATGGATGCCCCCATTTTAAACTTTTATTCTGTGCTTTCGGCAGAGCTTGAAAGCAAAAAGGTTGAGCATAACGGTATAAATATTGAGGTGTACTACCATAAAGATCATGCATGGAATGTTGACCGTATGATTGAGTCGGTACAAGATTCAATAGATTACTACACGCAAGCCTTTGGGCCATATCAGCATAAGCAGTTACGTATTATTGAGTTTCCTAAGTACCGCTCGTTTGCGCAAAGTTTTGCCAATACGGTGCCTTACTCAGAAAGTATTGGCTTTATTACAGACCTAAGAGATGAGAGTAAAGTTGACCTACCTTACTATGTAACCGCACATGAAGTTGCGCACCAATGGTGGGGGCATCAAGTATCGGGAGCTAATGTAGAGGGTAGTGCTGTTATTTCTGAATCGCTCTCCCAATACAGCGCACTTATGGTGCTAAAAAAACGCTTTGGCGCCGAGAAACTTCGTAAATTTTTAAAGTACGAGTTAGACAAATACTTAATGGGCCGCACAGGCGAAGCCTTTGAAGAAATGCCGCTGTATAAAACGCAGGCTCAACAATACCTTCACTATAATAAAGGCTCGGTTGTAATGATGGCTTTGTATGACCGCTTAGGTGAAAAACGCTTAAATGCCGCACTTAAAGCATTTTTGAATGAGTTTAGGTACCAAGCAACGCCATACCCAACCACACTTGATTTACTTAGTTATTTAAAGCGAGATGCAACACAAGCTGAGCAGCGTTTTATTGATGATCAGTTTAAATATATAACGCTTTATGAGCTTGAAATGAAAGCAGTGTCGGTTACAGATGATGTTGATAGCGAAGGTTTTTATACAGTAACACTGAGCGTTGAAGCAACTAAGCAGCATGCCGATGGGCAAGGTGAAGAAACCGAGCAACCACTCGATGAGCTAATTGATATTGCATTGTTTAGCGATGACCCTGAAAACCTACTTGCTGAAGACTTTGTTATTTACTCGCAAAAGCATCAAATAGTCTCTGGTACTAATACTATTGAGCTAAAAGTAAAAGAAAAACCAGTGTACGCAGGGGTAGACCCGTACATTAAGCTTGTTGATAAAGACAGTAAAAACAACCTAGCTAAGTTTTAAAGATTAAAGATTAAAGATTAACGATTAACTGAAAGGCCGCATTTAGTGCGGCCTTTTTTGTTTTAGCTAATGTGTATAACACTAACCCTCAATAATACTTAATTACTTCAAGGCTAAACGTAGTAGCTGGCTGCGTTAAAGCCTCAGATTTAGAGCAACTAAATAGCTTACTTTGGCTAGGTTTCGCCACGTTTCTCTTGCTTCAGAGTAAATTAGTCAATTAAGCGAGTTGGCATTACGGGTAAATGATTTAACAGCATGGTGGTAGTGATTGATTAACTGGTGCACATGGAAGAGCGCATTAGTTCTAAACTTAGAGGGCGTTATGGGTATTTAGGCTGCCCTAAACGAGAAAAGGGCCAAAAGGCCCTTAGTGTTGCAGCAAGTAACACATTTTGTTTTAAAGCGTAAAGTCTACCGCGTAACCTACGTAAACTTTAACATCTGACTCATCCATGTCGGTGTCAGATACGCCAAAAGTAAAACCATCTTTTGATACAGAGATACCATAATCAATAATATTATCATCGCCTATAAAGTCGCCAGAGTAGTGGCCTAAGTGCAGCGCAACCTCAGTGCCATTACTGCCAACAGCAAAGCTGTAATCGGCATTTAGGTATAGCGAATCGCCAAAGTCAGTACCATCACCGTCAGCAGCTGAAGTAGCAAGTACTGCAGCACCAAAAGTAAAACCTTCTACACTAATGCTACCGTAAATCTCAGAGAAATCAGCATCTGCCTCAGAAGCTGCATCTGGGTAAGCGTAATAAATGTAACCTACATCGTAGCTAACTGTCTCATTAATATCACCGCCAAAGCCAGCGTATAGGTCTAGCTCATACGTCATTTCATCGGCCCAAGATGCATTTGAGACCCAAGTGCCTGCATAAAAGCCCGACTCGTTAGCGTAATCAATACCGCCAGAAATAGCAGCATCGCCCCCAGTTTGCTCTTGTCCACGCCATAAGTAGTTAGACGTAGCCGCTGCGTTTGCGGTTACCTCTGCATGCACGGCTGTTGATGTTAAAGATGTAGCACCTAATAAAGCGATTGCGCTAATTGCGATAGTTTTTTTTAGTTTTAGCATGTCCATTTCCCGTTGTATGATTTTTTTACCGCCTAGGTTTTTATTCTCTTATTGGCAACCCTTTGGCTAGCGGCGTTTTATTGTTTAACTGGAAATAGAATTGCACTGTATGTGCCAGCTCAAAATTATTTGGTTGAAACTGGTTTTTTGTTCTTTTATAACAAGGTGTTAAAGGATTTTCGAAAAAGGAGGTAATTAGGGTGATAGTAAAGAAACGCACACTGCTGGTGCATAATTTAACCTAACTGCACCAGAAAAATACAGTTAGGTTAGGTGAATTTAGCCAAATATAGTGCGCATGAGACTAATTGTTTCGTTTACTCCGCGCCCTTTTTGTACTTCGCTAATAATAGAGTCGCGTTTGCTACGAATATGCTCAGGAATGTCATCGGCTGCAAGTGCGCGGTCTACAAGTATTTCGGCTGACTCTTTGCCTCTACGTTGTGGTTTTCCCGCACTTGTTGTGCTGCGTTTAGGTTTGTTTAATAACTTAATATAATTTGAATTGTCGGCCGTGCTGGCATCTGCATAGTAAAAAAAGCACGGTAGTAATGCTTTTATACTGACCAGTTGCTCTTCTAGTTCATTGCTGCCATTAGCCATTTTAAACCACGACATAGCATGAATGCTTTGTACTATATCTTGCCAGTAGCGCTCAAAGTCGCGATTGTTTAGTTTTGTAATACCTAAAGCTGCGCATAATGCATCAAGACGGCTATTACTAATTGGCGTAAATACATCTGGGCGGCGCATTGCTAATAAACGTGTAGCAGGGGCAAGGGTAGGTTTTTCATCGCTACCGTTAAAGGCAAGTAAATAAGCAACAACAAACTGTTGGTAATCAGCTTCGCTCACATCTCCTTCAAGCGGAATGTTAGCAAGTGCATCGTCAAACGCGCCAGGTAAGTCGGCTAGCATTTGATGAAAACCTTTTGCACTTTTTGTTGATGCAAACCATTCAACATCAAAGTTATAGGTGCTTGGATCGAGCGTAGCAGTGTGTTTACCACTAAATGCCAGTAAATCCTCTGGGATCATGTCTTTTAATGCTTGCTCACGAATGGTGTGCAAATACGTGGTAAGGCGAAGCTGTTCTTCCAGTGCAATAAGTTCTTTATGTTGCTCTACAAACATACTAATAACAGGCCAAGGTGCTACACGTAGTGTTTTAAGCTGTAAAAAGCTAATTGCAGAGGTTAGCTGATCGTGCAGCTTTTTTAAAACGGGTAGCTGTTTTGGCTCTAGTAAGTCGTAATTTATGCGGTCTTTACTTGCACTTAGTAGCTCATAACACCAGCCTAAAAAATCCTCTGGGTGGTTTTCTACTTTCACGGCCATTAGGTTTAGGCTTAGTTCTGAAGCTTGCTTCAAGATGTTTTGGTAAATTTGACTTTCTTGTTCGCCTAGCGCCATTTTTGACGGTGAAATTAGCAGTTTTTTCATGCCTTGTAGAGTCTCCGAGTAGATACATTTTTTAGCTGCTTTATTTTAGCGCAAATACGCCAATAGCAACAGGGCCGTGCATCATACCTAACAATTCAAGGGATGCAATGTTGTAGGGTTTAATACTTGGCTAGATTTAAATTTGATGAGCTTTACTTTTAGTCACCAATTTCGCAAAGTTTACTTTTAAGCATAAATTCATCTCAAATTAAATAAATTACAATAAACAGCTTTTTTGTCGCAACGACAATGATTTTAAAGCTAACACTCGCTATGATAAGAACATTATTTGCACGTTTGAAAGGATGATCATGAAGACCTTACTCAAAATTGTTGGTGTAATACTCTTACTTTGTATTGCGTTAATTATTGCCGCTCCGTTTTTAATTCCAACTGATACTATTTTTAATAAAGTATCTGAACAGGTTGAAAAAACAACAGGGCGCACACTTACTATTAAAGGTGATAAAACGCTTAGTGTATTTCCTGCATTAAAGTTAGAGCTTAACGATGTGCACTTTGCAAATATGCAGACAGGCTCGCGCGACGACATGGCCAGTATGGAGCAATTAGCTGTGCATATACCCTGGTTATCGTTATTTGGTGGTGAGTTTAAACTTGATAAGTTTGTTATTAACGAACCCAATATTTTATTAGAAACTGATAAAAACGGTAAAGCTAACTGGCAGTTGTTTGATGCTGTAGCAGCGCAGCCGCAAGAGCAAACTCAATCTGGTGGGGCTGTTAAGCTACCAGAGAATTTTGATATAGAGCTAGGTGAAGTGGCTATTTACGGTGGTACATTTACTTACCTAGATGGGCAAACTGGCGCTAAACAGCAAATTAGTGACCTAGAGCTGGCTATTTTATTACCATCACTGCGTAAAACATTAGAGATCAAAGGCGGCATTACATATATGCAAGAGCGCTTTGAGCTAGATGTAAAACTTGATACGCCAGCAAAGGCTATTGAAGGGGCGATGTTTGAGGTTACTCAAAGCGTAGACTCTCGCTTGGTCGACCTTACTTTTAACGGCAGTATTGCGCAACAAGGAAAAGATATAAAAGGTGAGTTAGCGCTCAGTGGTGATTCTGTTAAAGAGCTAGCAATTTGGCAGGGAGTAGACTTAAACGCCAAAGAAAATGCATTTAATGCGTTTAGCGTAAACGGCAAAATGCACCTTATAAATGATACGTTTAACCTAGAAGAGCTGATTGCTACCCTAGATGAATTAGAGATTAAAGGTAAAAGTGAAGTTAACTTAGGAAATAAACTAGCGGTTAATGCCGACATAGACCTAGGTATGCTTGATCTAAATCCATACTTACCGGAGGCAGTAGCCAAGCAACAAGCGCCGCAAAGCGAAGAACCTAAAGCCGCACAGCCGATTGTTTGGGACGATACTAAAATTGATTTAAGCGCATTAAATGCACTTAATGCTAACGTAGTTATTCGTTCAAGCGGTTTAAAAGCGAATGATATTAAGCTCGGTGCGAATCAATTTACAGTCGACTTAAACAACAGCGTTGCTAAATTAAGTTTAGATAGCTTTAAAGCCTATGAGGGCACAGGTAAAGGGGTTATCAACATAAATGCCCAGCAAACGCCTTATAAAATAAGCACAAATTTTGATTTAACCGACATAGATGCGCAGCCACTACTCACAGATGCAGCTGGCTTTGATAAACTTATGGGTAAAGGGTCATTAAATTGGAACTTAACTACGACTGGTCAAAGTCAAAAAACCTTTATTGATGGATTAAACGGCAAGGTTGGTTTTGAATTTGCTGATGGGGCTGTTAAGGGCGCAAACGTCGCTGAAATGGTTCGTAAGGGTAAAGAGCTTATTACAGGTAACTTGGGCGCGGTAAGCGAAGGGCTAGATACAGGCTTTGAAGAATCTGAGCAAACAGATTTTTCTGCGCTCACCGGTAGCTTTAATTTTACGAATGGCGTGGGACATAATAACGACCTATCCCTGATGAGCCCACTTATTCGTATTACAGGTGAGGGCGATGTAGATTTGCCTAAAACCAATGTTGATTATCGGTTAGTGACCGGCATTGTTGATTCAATTGAAGGACAAGGCACTACAGATGACAGCACGGGCTTTAAAATCCCACTGCGAATAAAAGGCCCATTCCATGACGTTGGCTTTAAGCTAGATGTAAGCAATGCACTTAAAGATAAAGCAAAGCAAAAGCTAGACGATGCCAAAGAAAAAGCAAAAGAGAAAGCCAAGGACAAGGTTAAAGATAAACTAAAAGGCTTATTTGGCTAAAGCTAATAAGCAACCACAAATAAATAATTAAGGCGCTATTAGCGCCTTGGTTGTTTTATAACCACTTGTAAAATAGCTACATAGCGGTTTTTACTCAGTTTTAATCTGGCCTTCACTCAAATTAATTAAAAAATAACCTACCACTCACTAGCCAATGCTGGTACAATTGCCCGCCCTTAAGAGACAACTCCGTTGTTTTTAGAGTGGGATTTAATCGAAGTGCCTTGATTTTAAACAAATTTAAGGCAAGTTGTAATTACTACACCGGAGGTCATTAACATGATCCAAATGCAAACTCAGCTGGAAGTTGCTGATAACAGCGGCGCTCGCAAAGTGCAGTGTATAAAAGTCCTTGGTGGTTCACACCGTCGCTATGCGGCAGTTGGCGATATCATTAAAGTTTCTGTGAAAGAAGCTATTCCTCGCGGTAAAGTGAAGAAAGGTGATGTTAAAAACGCGGTAGTTGTGCGTACCAAAAAAGGCGTTCGTCGTCCGGACGGTTCTCTGATCCGTTTCGATAGCAATGCGGCTGTTATCTTAAATGATAACTTGCAGCCAATTGGTACTCGTATCTTCGGCCCTGTGACTCGTGAGCTTCGTAATGACAAGTTCATGAAAATTGTTTCACTAGCCCCAGAAGTACTGTAAGGAGTCTATCATGGCAGCAAAAATCCGTCGTGATGACGAAGTAATCGTACTAGCAGGTAAAGACAAAGGTAAGCGCGGCAAAGTGCTTTCAGTTGTTACCGAGTCTGGTCGAGTATTTGTCGAAGGCATTAACTTAATCAAGAAACACCAAAAGCCGGTTCCACAATTGAACCAAGCTGGCGGCATTGTTGAGAAAGAAGCGTCTATCGACGTATCAAACGTTGCGATCTACAACTCGGAAACGAGTAAAGCAGATCGTGTAGGTTTCAAGATTGAAGATGGTAAGAAATTACGTATCTTTAAATCTACTGGTAAAACTATCTAATAGTTGGAGTAGAATGATGGCGAAACTGCATGAAGTATATAAAGACAAAGTAGTTGCTGAGCTTCAAGAGAAGTTTGGTTTCAGCTCTGTCATGCAAGTCCCTCAGATCGAAAAGATCACATTAAATATGGGCGTGGGCGAAGCCCTAGCTGACAAGAAGATTTTAGATAACGCTGTAGCGGATCTAGAAGCTATCTCTGGTCAGAAACCTTTAATCACTAAAGCACGCAAATCTGTTGCTGGCTTTAAAGTGCGTGAAGGCTACCCAATTGGCTGTAAAGTAACCTTACGCGGCGAGCGTATGTGGGACTTTTTTGAGCGTTTGGTATCAATCGCTATCCCACGTATCCGTGACTTCCGTGGTGTGAGTGCTAAGTCTTTTGATGGACGTGGTAACTACAGCATGGGCGTACGTGAACAAATCATCTTCCCAGAAATTGATTACGATAAAGTAGACCGTGTACGCGGTATGGATATCACAATCACAACTTCTGCGAAATCTGATGAGGAAGGCCGTGCGTTGTTAGAAGCGTTTAACTTCCCATTCAAGAAATAAGGGTAGGGTTATGGCAAAGAATTCTATGAAAGCGCGCGAAGCAAAGCGCACTAAACTAGTTGCTCAGTACGCTGAAAAGCGTGCAGCACTAAAAGCTATCATCAGCGATGTTAACGCATCTGAAGATGATCGTTGGGACGCGGTACTTAAGCTTCAAGCTTTACCACGTGATTCTAGCCCTGCACGTCAACGTAATCGTTGTAACATTACGGGCCGCCCACATGGTTTCCTTCGCAAATTCGGCATGAGCCGTATTAAAGTTCGCGAAGCAGCTATGCGCGGTGAAATTCCTGGCCTTAAAAAGGCTAGCTGGTAATAGTATCACGGGAGTAAGACTATGAGCTTGCAAGATCCTATCGCGGATTTGTTCACACGTATCCGTAACGGTCAATCAGCGAAGAAAGTATCAGTAACGATGCCAACTTCAAAGCTGAAAGTAGCAGTAGCTAAAGTATTAAAAGACGAAGGTTACATCGCAGATTTCGCAGTAAACAGCGAAGCGAAACCTGAGCTTTCTATCGAGTTGAAATACTTCGAAGGCAAAGCTGTAATTGAAAATATCCAGCGTGTTAGCCGCCCTGGTCTACGTATCTATAAGAAACGTGACGAATTACCGAAGGTAATGGGTGGTCTTGGTATCGCTATCGTATCAACTTCTAAAGGCCTAATGACAGACCGCGCAGCACGTAGTGCTGGTGTTGGTGGTGAAATCATTGGCTTTGTAGCTTAATCGGAGGGGAACTATGTCTCGCATAGCAAAGGCACCAATCAATGTTCCTGCCGGTGTAGAAGTTACATTAAAAGGCCAGGACATCACAGTTAAAGGCAAAAACGGTGAATTAACGCGTACTATCAACGATGCAGTTGAAGTACAAATTAATGACAACGTTATTACAACTTTACCTCGTGAAGGCGTAGCTAATGCATGGGCACAAGCAGGTACTGCTCGCGCTCTTATCAACAACATGGTTGTTGGTACGCATGAAGGTTACGAGAAGAAACTTCAGTTAGTAGGTGTTGGTTACCGTGCAGCAGCTAAGGGTAAAGTTTTAGACTTAACACTTGGTTTCTCGCACCCAGTTAATTTCGAAGTTCCTGAAGGAATTACGATTGAAACTCCAAGCCAAACAGAAGTTCTAGTTAAGGGCGTAGATAAGCAGTTAGTTGGTCAAACAGCTGCTAACATTCGTGCATACCGTAAACCTGAGCCTTACAAAGGTAAAGGTGTTCGTTACGCAGATGAGAATGTACGCCGTAAAGAGGCTAAGAAGAAGTAAGGTAAGACGATGGATAAAAAAACAGCTCGTCTACGTCGTGCTAAACGCACTCGTAGAAATTATATTGAACAAGGCACAACGCGTCTTGTTATCCACCGCACGCCACGTCACATTTACGCTCAAGTAGTTAATGCTGAGGGTACTGTACTGGCTGCTGCTTCTACTGTTGAGAAAGCTATTAGCGAAACAGTTAAAGGCACAGGCAACGTTTCAGCTGCACAAGCAGTTGGTAAAGCGGTTGCAGAACGTGCGGCTGACAAAGGCATCGAAAAGATTGCTTTTGATCGCAGTGGCTTTAAATATCACGGCCGTGTGAAGGCGCTAGCTGATGCTGCGCGTGAAGCCGGTTTGCAATTCTAGGAGTAGACAATGGCTAACGTAGAAGCAAAGCAACAACAGCCTGATTTAGCTGAAAAGCTAATCGCGGTAAACCGTGTGTCTAAAGTAGTTAAAGGTGGTCGTATCTTTAGCTTCACTGCACTAACTGTAGTTGGTGATGGCGCAGGTAAAGTAGGTTTTGGTTATGGTAAAGCACGTGAAGTTCCAGCTGCTATTCAAAAAGCAATGGAAAAAGCACGTCGCAACATGATCAATGTAGACCTAAATGGCAACACATTACAGCATCCTGTTAAAGGACGTCATGCTGGCTCACAAGTGTTCATGAAACCAGCATCAGAAGGTACTGGTATCATCGCAGGTGGTGCTATGCGTGCAGTACTAGAAGTTACTGGTGTGCAGAACGTACTTTCTAAATGTTACGGTTCTACCAACCCGATCAACGTAGTACGTGCAACGATTCAAGCTCTAGAGAACATGAACTCTCCAGAGTCAATCGCTGCTAAACGTGGTCTGCGCGTAGACGAAATTCTGGGGTAACCATGGCAAATAAAACTGTAAAAGTAACACAAGTAAAGAGCTCTATCGGTCGTTTACCGAAGCATAAAGCTACATTACGCGGTCTTGGTTTACGTCGTATCAACCACACTGTTGAGTTAGAAGACACAGCATGTGTACGTGGTATGATCAACCGAGTTTCTTACATGGTAAAGGTAGAGGGTTAATTTCATGCATTTGAATACACTTTCACCTGCTGCAGGTTCTAAAACTGCTCCAAAACGTGTTGGTCGTGGTATCGGTTCTGGTCTTGGTAAGACTGGTGGCCGTGGTCACAAAGGTCAAAAATCACGTTCTGGCGGTAAAGTACGCGTTGGTTTTGAGGGCGGTCAAATGCCTATGCAACGTCGTCTACCTAAATTTGGTTTCACTTCACGCAAATCGTTAGTATCTGCAGAAGTAAACCTTTTTGAAATCGCTAAAGTTGAAGGCGATGTGGTAGACCTAAACGCGTTACAAGCAGCTGGTCTAGTTAAAAAGAACGTTCTGTTCGTTAAAGTTGTTAAATCTGGCGAAGTTTCACGCGCTGTTACCGTTAAAGGCCTTAAGGCTTCTAAAGGTGCTCGCGAAGCTATTGAAGCTGCCGGAGGCAAGGTAGAAGACTAAGGAAGTACTGATGGCTAAACCAGGTCAAGATACACAAAGTGCACAAAGTGGACTTTCGGAATTGAAGCGTCGATTACTATTTGTTTTAGGTGCTATCATTATTTACCGTCTAGGTTCATTTGTGCCAATCCCTGGGATTGACGCCGCTGTACTTGCCGATTTCTTCGAGCAACAAAAGGGCACCATTGTTGAGATGTTCAACATGTTTAGCGGTGGTGCGCTTGAGCGAGCTTCAGTGTTAGCACTGGGTATTATGCCGTATATCTCGGCTTCGATTATTACGCAACTATTAACGCATATGTATCCTCCGTTTATAGAGCTTAAGAAAGAAGGCGAGCAAGGGCGTAAAAAAATTAGCCAGTACACACGCTATGGCACGCTTGTGCTTGCTACTATCCAATCAATCGGTATTGCGACTAGCTTACCGGGCATGATGGAAGGGTTAGTTGTTAACCCTGGTATCGGTTTCTACTTCACCGCTGTGGTGAGTTTGGTTACAGGTACTATGTTCCTAATGTGGTTGGGCGAGCAAATAACTGAACGTGGTATCGGTAACGGTATCTCAGTTCTAATATTTGTTGGTATTGTAGCTAACCTGCCGTCTGCTATTGGTTCGACAGCCGAAATGGCGCGCCAAGGTGATTTGAATGTTTTTGTACTGTTGATGGTTGCGGTTATAGTATTCGCTGTTACTTATCTTGTAGTGTTTTTCGAACGAGGACAACGTCGTATCGTTGTTAACTACGCTAAACGCCAACAAGGTCGTCAAGTATTTGCTGCTCAAAGCACGCATTTACCACTAAAAGTAAATATGGCGGGTGTTATTCCACCAATCTTTGCTAGCAGTATAATTCTGTTCCCTGGTACAATTGCAAGCTGGTTCGGCCAGGGTGAAGGTCCGGTCGCTGATGTGCTACAAGCTATTGCAACAACGTTGACTCCTGGTCAACCTTTGTATGCGATGGTATTAGCTGCAGCTATCATCTTCTTCTGCTTTTTCTACACAGCGTTGGTTTTTAACCCGCGTGAAACAGCAGACAACCTGAAGAAATCTGGCGCATTTATCCCAGGTATTCGTCCAGGTGAGCAGACATCTAAATACATTGATAAAGTGATGACACGCCTGACATTGGCAGGTGCTTTGTATATAACCTTTATCTGTCTGGTGCCCGAATTCATGACTATGGCATGGCAAACGCCATTCTATTTCGGCGGTACATCAATTTTGATTATCGTTGTAGTAATCATGGACTTTATGGCACAAGTACAGACTCACCTGATGTCACATCAGTATGATTCTGTGCTGAAAAAAGCGAACCTTAAAGGCTACGGCCGATAAGGTCAGTTTACGGAGTTGAGCAATGAAAGTACGTGCTTCCGTTAAGAAAATATGCCGTAACTGTAAAGTTATTAAACGTGCTGGTGTAGTACGCGTAATTTGCAGTGAGCCTAAGCATAAGCAAAGGCAAGGCTAAGTAAACAGTCGTGCAGGCTGAGATTTCTCGGCCTGTGTTTTTAGTTGTGATTTGGTCTTCGTTTGAGTATCCTTACGGGCTTTTCAAACTTTTGATTACCAAATTCAAATATAGGAGATGTGTTAGTGGCCCGTATCGCTGGCATTAACGTCCCTGATCATAAACATGCAGTTATTGGTTTAACAGCAATTTATGGCATAGGTAAGACTCGCTCTAAGGCTATCTTAGAAGCGACTGGTATCGCCGAGACCACAAAAATCGGTGAACTTTCAGACGAAACTCTTGACGTACTGCGTGATGCAGTTGGCAAGTACACTGTAGAAGGTGACCTTCGTCGTGAAGTTACTCTAAATATCAAGCGCCTTATGGACCTTGGTTGTTTCCGTGGCCTACGTCACCGTCGCTCTTTACCACTACGTGGTCAAAGAACAAAGACTAATGCGCGTACCCGTAAGGGTCCTCGTAAGCCTATTAAGCGATAAGGGGATAGTATTATGGCTAAGACACCAATTCGTCGTAAAAAGGTTAAAAAGCAAGTTGCTGATGGTATGGCTCATGTTCATGCGTCTTTCAACAACACTATTGTAACAATTACCGACCGTCAAGGTAATGCATTATCATGGGCAACTGCCGGTGGTTCAGGTTTCCGTGGTTCACGTAAATCTACACCATTTGCTGCTCAGGTTGCTGCAGAGCGTGCAGGTACTGCTGCTCAAGAATACGGTTTAAAAAATCTAGAAGTTTTCATTAAAGGTCCAGGTCCAGGTCGTGAATCTGCTGTACGTGCTTTGAATGCTGCTGGTTACCGTATCACCAACATTACTGACGTGACGCCAATACCACATAATGGTTGTCGTCCACCGAAGAAACGTCGCGTTTAACAATAGGTTAGGAGAAATAACATGGCAAGATATTTGGGCCCTAAGCTCAAGCTGAGTCGTCGTGAAGGTACTGACCTGTTCCTTAAGAGCGGCGTAAGAGCTATCGACTCTAAGTGTAAACTTGAGACTGCACCTGGTCAGCACGGCGCTCGTAAAGGTCGCTTATCTGATTACGGTTTACAATTACGTGAAAAGCAAAAAGTACGTCGTATCTACGGTGTATTAGAAAAGCAATTCCGTAATTACTACAAAGAAGCTGCTCGCCTTAAAGGTAATACAGGTGAAAACTTGTTACAGCTTTTAGAGCAACGTTTAGACAATGTTGTATATCGCATGGGTTTTGCTAGCACACGCGCTGAAGCACGTCAGTTAGTAAGCCACAAAGCGATTTTAGTTAATGGTCGTGTTGTGAATATTCCTTCATACGTAATTACTCCAGAAGATACTGTAGTAATCCGTGAGAAGTCTAAAACACAAGCACGTATCATCGCTGCTCTAGAGTTGGCTGAGCAACGTGAAAAGCCGACTTGGGTTGAAGTTGACGGTAAGAAATTGGAAGGTAGCTTTAAGCGCCTACCTGAGCGTTCAGATCTGTCTGCGGACATTAATGAACAACTAATCGTCGAACTTTACTCTAAGTAAAGTTAAGAGTTAAGAGAGGATAAAATGCAGGGTTCTGTTACAGAATTTCTAAAACCAAGGTTAGTCGATATCGACGCTATCAACCCAACGCGTTCTAAAGTAGTTTTAGAACCACTAGAGCGTGGCTTTGGTCATACTCTGGGTAATGCCTTACGCCGTATACTGTTATCATCTATGCCTGGATGTGCAGTAACTGAAGTTGAAATCGACGGTGTATTGCATGAGTACAGCGCGAAAGAAGGCGTACAAGAAGACATCATTGAAATACTACTAAACCTAAAAGGTCTAGCAGTAACGTTAGAAGGCAAAGATGAAGTTTTTCTGACCCTGACTAAATCTGGTGTAGGCCCTGTGACTGCGGCTGATATTCAGCACGATGGCGATGTAACAATTGCTAATCCAGATCACGTTATTTGTCATTTAACGACAGATAGCAGCGAGATCAGCATGCGTATTCGTGTTGAGCGTGGTCGTGGTTATGTGCCGGCATCTAGTCGTTTATCCTCTGATGACGATGAGCGTCCAATTGGTCGATTGCTGCTTGATGCATCATTCAGCCCAGTTGAACGTATTGCGTACTCGGTTGAATCAGCCCGTGTTGAGCAACGTACAGACTTAGACAAGTTAATCATTGATATGGAAACAAACGGCACTTTAGATCCTGAAGAAGCGATCCGCCGTGCGTCTACTATCTTAGCTGAGCAATTAGATGCATTCGTAGATTTACGTGATGTAACTGAGCCAGAAGAGAAAGAAGAGAAGCCAGAATTCGATCCTATTCTACTTCGTCCAGTTGATGATCTTGAACTAACAGTACGTTCAGCAAACTGTTTGAAAGCCGAGCAAATTCAATATATCGGTGATTTAGTTCAGCGCACTGAAGTTGAGCTTCTTAAAACGCCTAATCTAGGTAAGAAGTCTCTAACTGAAATAAAAGACGTGCTAGCTTCACGTGGTCTTTCTCTAGGCATGCGCCTAGAAAATTGGCCGCCTGCAAGCCTAGCTGAATAATCTAAATCACTATATTAGTTTAGTTAGAAGGATAGGGTCATGCGCCATCGTAAGAGTGGTCGTCAATTAAACCGTAACAGTAGCCATCGTAAAGCGATGTTCAGCAATATGGCAGGTTCTTTGGTGAAACATGAAATCATCAAAACTACTTTGCCTAAAGCGAAAGAGTTACGCCGTGTAATTGAACCTTTAATCACACTGGCTAAGACTGACAGTGTAGCAAATCGCCGTTTAGCGTTTGCTCGCACGCGTGATAATGAAGTAGTTGGTAAATTGTTCAGCGAAATCGGTCCTCGTAATACAGACCGTCCAGGTGGTTACACTCGTATTCTTAAGTGTGGCTTCCGTGCTGGTGATAATGCACCAATGGCTTATATTGAACTAGTGGGTCGCCCAGCGACTAACGAAGAAGTTCAAGAAGACGCGCAGTCTGCAGAGTAAGTCTTTAAAGAGACACCAAAAAGCCGAGCTTATGCTCGGCTTTTTAATACCAAAGATTTGATAAACAAATTGTTTGAGTTATTCTATCTACTTATCTACTTATCTACTTATCTACTTATCAATTTTAAGAATTTTTAGCTTAAGAAATGAATGGGCCTATCTAGTAAGCTTTAATAGTACTTATAAACTTATTATAGAGCTTTACTTAATGGGTAAGTTATAAATAAGCGCAATCACAGCATTCATTTACATAAAAGCACTACTATCATCTAAATAAAGGCTACTTTTAGTTGTGTTTTTGAGCGTTTAGCTCAAATACGCAGCGAACAGTCATTTATTTTAAGTTTTCTTAAAAAAAGGGTTGATCTGTTTTCGGATCTCCCTATAATGCGACCCCACTGAGACGGCAGAGCAGGCAACGCTTAGCGAGGCAAGCAAG